>NZ_JBQFYB010000101.1:0-503 GCF_056541275.1 Ruegeria sp. AI2 | reverse complement strand
CCGCGATGTTTTCCTGGGTCCAGACAAGGCCTTCCTCACCTGCGCGGATCATGTCATCTGTGAACATGCCGATGGGCAGACGTTCACTGCCATAGCGGTAGTCGTTTTCGGATCCGGCAACACGTCCGATGACGCCATAGAGATTTGGCCCGGTGATTCCACCTTTCACCAGAACCTCGCCATCCTTGATGATGGCATGGCAGGATGAGCATCGATTGTAGAGTTGTTCGCCTTTTGCCGGGTCACCCGTGGCAGCAGCCTGGGTGGACAGAGCTATTGTGAAGAAGGTGGCGATAATAAAAGTGTTCTTTGGCATTTGGGTGAGGCTCCTGAGGGGAGTTCGCGCTTATTCGCGCTCTCGGGCATTCCTCAAACAAGTGCAACAGAAATCAGTCGCTACCATGTGGAGTAAAATATTCATTTAAAATTAATTATTTAATATGCAACACTTCGCCTTAAAGTAGAGGCAGGGTCGCCGTATTTTGGTCATAATTTCAGTCGGA
>NZ_JBQFYB010000100.1:0-512 GCF_056541275.1 Ruegeria sp. AI2 | reverse complement strand
CACATCTCTGATATCGATCAATACCACCGCGTCGCTTTGCAATGGAGCGGCGCCACAAACCTGCAGATACACGCGCTGGAATTTGAAGCCAGTTACGGCGGAGACGGTCACGTCTGGTCCGGGCAATCGGCGCAGGGTATCGGCAATGTCGTCAATCTGGGCCGAGTCGGCTTTGAGGATGCTCAAAACGTCGAAGTATACTCTTTCCCCGCTGGGCAGAATGACCGATCCGGTTCAATCGCGCTGACCGTCGAGGCCGAGGTAACTGACGCAAATTGTGGTCAGACCCTGAGCGTTCAGTCGCTGGAGCTGCGGTCCGATCGCAGGTTGCGCTCGCGCGATCTGACGCTGAGCTTGCCGGACTGTTCGCACACCGGTGAGTTTCTGGTGTTGAATAATCTGCTCGAAGACCTGACAATCGCTGCAAAGTAATCCGCAGGCAGGCTCGACCTTCTCATGACATTCTTCCGTGCAGCGGTGGCTGCGCTGTTTTCGGTGACATTGGCGGCAGG
>NZ_JBQFYB010000099.1:0-521 GCF_056541275.1 Ruegeria sp. AI2 | reverse complement strand
CGCCAAACCCAAGAAACTGCCAACTGGCCACGTCCGAGCCCAGCATCGACCAAAGGTCCTGCGCCGAGTACGGCCCATCCATGTACTTCGCCCAATCGGTCGCAAACAGCTTCGCCATCGGCTCGAAATCCTCAAGCCGGTGATGGCGCAACGTTAGGCGCGTGGTGGATATGGTGGGCGCAAGGGTCACGTTACTTTTTCTTCCCAAAACCGCTGAGACCCGGGGGCAGGGTCATACCGCCGCCCATACCAGGCAGACCGCCGCGTCCACCCATCGCCTTGGCCGCCTGTTCGAGCGCTTTAGGGTCCATGCCTGCGGCCATCTCCTCGGGTGAGGGGCCGCCTTTGCCGAACATGCCTTTCATGGCTTGTTTCAGCATCTTGCCTTTGCCCATCTTGCCCATCTTTTTCATCATGTCCGACATCTGCCGGTGCATCTTGAGCAGTTTGTTCAGGTCGCTGACCTCCATCCCCGAACCGGCGGCGATGCGTTTCTTGCGGCTGGCTTGCAGCAATTGCGG
>NZ_JBQFYB010000098.1:0-525 GCF_056541275.1 Ruegeria sp. AI2 | reverse complement strand
ATTGCCGACAGGTCCACGGCGCAGGTGCAGTATCTGGAGTCATCTGGGGCACCACTACGCAAACTTGCCATCGCGGGGCAGTTGGACTGGTTCAGTCAGTTTCAGCCAGAAGTCGATGTCGAAGAAGACGCCGTCTCTTCTGTACCGGCGATGATCCCGGCTATGCCAAAGATCGACACATACTCCGCCACTTTGTGGACCCCGAGCGCGCGCATTATTCGCCTGGCAACCCAGATCATACTTCCACCGCCCGAAGACAGCCAGCAGCAATTGGGATTGTACCGCATGTCCAAAGGCATCGAAGTCTTGCGCAATATGTCAGAGGAGAAAAACAGCCATCGTTTGGATATGGCCGGTCAGGTAGATGGTCGCCGCAAGGCCGAAGATATGCGGCTGTATATTCTCGACAACCTCAGTTGCGATCTGACCACAGGGCAGCTTGAGGACAAATTCTGCCGCAACCGCCGGTCGCTGCAGCGGACGTTTAAGTCTGAATATGGTGTCAGCATCTTAGAATTTGTGCGC
>NZ_JBQFYB010000097.1:0-527 GCF_056541275.1 Ruegeria sp. AI2 | reverse complement strand
TCGAAGCTGAAGCTGGCATCGTTCACCGCCAGCTTGTCGATCGCATCGCGCAGTTCTTCGAATTCGGAACTGTCGACGGGGAAGAGGCCGCAGAACACCACCGGCTGCGCGGGTTTGAAGCCGTCCAGCGCGTCCTCGCTGCCGTTGCGGTCATTGGTGATGGTGTCACCAACTCGGGTGTCGCGGACCTGTTTGATTGAGGCGGTGAGAAAGCCGATCTCACCGGGGCCAAGGCTGTCGACCATCTCCATCTCGGGGCGGAAGACGCCAACGCGGTCGACATGGTGCAGGGTGTTGTTTGACATGAACTTGACCCGCATCCCCTTTTTCAGCGTGCCGTCCATGATGCGGACCAGAACGATAACGCCGAGATAGGCGTCATACCACGAATCCACCAGCATCGCCTTGAGCGGCGCGTCGAGATTGCCCTGCGGCGCGGGCAGCTGCTGTACGATGGCTTCGAGCGTTTCGTGGATGCCCTGCCCCGTCTTTGCCGAGACCTGAATGGCGTCGGTCGCGTCGATGCC
>NZ_JBQFYB010000096.1:0-528 GCF_056541275.1 Ruegeria sp. AI2 | reverse complement strand
GCGCCGCTGATCTGTTGGCCGAGCCGTTGTATGGGGCCGGATGCCGCCCTGCATTTTGCATGCCGGGAGGCGAGGTTCTGACGCTGTTGGTTGGGCTGGAACAGGCTGGGATCGCGTTTCACCTGACCAAACACGAAAACGCGGCAGGTTTCATGGCCGAGGCCGTTCATCATCGCGATGGCGCACCTGCCATCCTTGTTGCAACTCTTGGGCCCGGCGCGATGAACGGGATCAACGTGGTGGCCAATGCGCTGCAGGATCGGGTTCCGATGATTGTTCTTACCGGTTGTGTCGATGCTGACGAAGCACTGACCTATACACATCAGGTCATGGACCATAGCCAAGTGTATCGCTCGATCACCAAGGGGACGTTTCTGATGACGGGAGAAGGCGCCGACATTGTCGCGGACAAGGCCGTTTCGCTGGCCAACCAACCGCGCCCCGGCCCTGTGCATATCGATGTCCCGATCTCGGTCGCGGATACGCGCGTCTCCACCACCAAACGTCGTCGTCTTGCCAAACCGGCCG
>NZ_JBQFYB010000095.1:0-533 GCF_056541275.1 Ruegeria sp. AI2 | reverse complement strand
ACAAACCGAACATGTGCCTATCTCACCTCGATGGGCAGAGTTTCGTTTCGGTTTTCCCAGCCGACCTGTTCCAGTTCCGGCGTGTCCGAGAATACTTCGGGCCAGCCGACGCAGAAATACCCGATCAACCGCCAGGTCTCGGGCACGTCCAAATCACGGGTAAGTTGGTCGGGGTCAAGGATGGACACCCAGCCCAAGCCCAAACCTTCTGCGCGCAAAGCGAGCCAGAACAGTGTGATCGCCGACACGACCGAATACCGCCGCATCTCGGGCATTGTGCCTGCGCCCAGACCCTGGCCTTTTTCGGTGGCATCGTCGCAAAACACGGCCAGCTGCACCGGGGCGTCCTGCATCCCGGACAACTTCAACTCGCTGTAAAGCTTTGCCTTCTCACCGGAATAGCCATCTAACGCCTTGGCATTGGCGGTTTGAAAATTCCTTAGGGCCGCGTCGCGTGCGGCGTTGCTATCGACGCGGATCACGCGCCAGGGTTCGCTGAGCCCCACCGAAGGGGCCAGCCGAAACGCGTCGAG
>NZ_JBQFYB010000094.1:0-560 GCF_056541275.1 Ruegeria sp. AI2 | reverse complement strand
ACTATCTCTTCCGGCTTCGGTCGCTTGTTTGCCATTCTTAGTCCTCCGTTTCCTAAACATAGCGTCGGACCAGTTCAGTGGGGGAGGCTCAGGCGCATGGAACCAATTCAGGAGGCAAGATTGTTGGGATGCACAAGGTGTGCACATACATCACGAAGACACTCAGCTTGAACGCGTGACGAAAGTGCGTCCCGCACGAGCAAATCCACCGTCAGTTATCCATGAAACTTTTCAAATATCAAGTTTGGCGAATGAGCAAACAAGTCCATCGCCTCATTTGATGGTAGTTGTTCAAGAGCTTGATGCAGTGACAATTCTGTGTCTCCTACTTCTACGATGAGGAAGCCGTCATGCTGCGCGACCTCAAATCCGACAGCGCCCAGTGCTAAGGCCAGTGTGGTCGATTTGACAGTTCACCAACGGGTTGCGAGAGCGTACGAGCCTTGTCCGCTATCCACGATTGATGCACCTGAGCCTCCCCAACTGAACTGGTCCACCGCTATGTTTAGGAAACGGAGGACCAAGAATGGCAAACAAGCGACCGAAGCCCGAAGAGATTG
>NZ_JBQFYB010000093.1:0-562 GCF_056541275.1 Ruegeria sp. AI2 | reverse complement strand
GATCCGTTCACCCGCAACCTCACGCTCGATGGCGTTGGCCTTGTCCATGTCGGGGTTCGAGAGCCATTTCAGGAACTCCCAGGCCGCTTCTTCGTTTTCGGAATACTGCGAAATACCAAACGGCATGGAGATCGCGTAGGTTCGGGTTGTGCCAGTGTAAGACGGCATGCCAACAAAACCGACCTGATCTTCGGTCAGGGTCGAGGTCTCAGGGTTGAGAAAGGCGGAATAGAACCACCACCAGCCCGGGATCATGGCGGAGTTGCCTTGCATGAAGCTCTGGCGCGCATCTTGTTCAACAAAGGCCACCGAGTTCGGGTTGGCCGCGCCATTTTCGGTCAACAGCGCAATGTAATCTTCTGTCGCCTTAAGCGCCGCTTCACTTGTCCAACCAGCGGTGCCATCCTCGTTGAACACCTCGGCGCCGGCGCCCCATAGGAAGTTCAGCCAAATGAACAAGGACTGCCGGTTGCCGTCATTGTTGTAGTAAAGCGCCATGGGCGAGATGCCCTCGTGCTCCCAACCATCGGCCATGGCCGCGACTTCTTCCCAGGTTGTGGGG
>NZ_JBQFYB010000092.1:0-564 GCF_056541275.1 Ruegeria sp. AI2 | reverse complement strand
CACCGATGATATGCGGGAACCAGATGGCCAGCAGGCCCAGCATTGCCCCCGATACTGCCGGGCGCAGCCAACGCGGCAGGGACAAACGGTTCTGAACATGGTTGCCGATATCCTCGGCAAAAAAGATCGAGCGCATGAGTACCAACGCCACAACGCCACAGATAAGTCCGAGGATGAGGAATGCGGGCAGTTCGACGTAGAACTGCAACGAACCCGGTGTATCCAGCCTAAATTCAGTCACATCGCCATATTCAAGCCGGTTGATCACCGTTCCTGCGACTGACGCAATCACAATTGGAGCAAATGCGTGCACGGCGAAATGGCGCAGCACCACCTCGAGCGCAAAAAGCGCGCCTGCTATGGGAGCGTTAAAGCTGGCCGAAACGGCGGCCGCCACAGCGCAACCCAACAAATCCCGCCCGGTTATTCCGTCGGCATGGATGCGATTGCTGACCCATGTGGAAATAACACCGGCCATATGCACCACCGGTCCTTCCCGACCGGTGGAGCCACCCGTACTGAGCGTGATAAGCGAAGCGAAGAACGAGGCGATACCGGCCTTCG
>NZ_JBQFYB010000091.1:0-568 GCF_056541275.1 Ruegeria sp. AI2 | reverse complement strand
ATATCATCAACATGGGCCAGATCGCGCACCACATGGACACCATCCAAATCGCCGCCGATGGCCGCCGGCAATCGGCGCGGGTGCGAGCCTGTGGTGAGGGCGAGTTGATCGTAAGAGATCACCGCGTCACCCACCGTCACCGTCTTGGCCTGTGGGTCAATCGCAGTCACCGGCTGTCCCAGGCGCAATGTGATGTTGTTTTCCGCGTAGAAGCTCTCGGGTCGCAGAAACAGACGCTCCAACTCCATCTCGCCCAAAAGGTAGGCCTTGGACAAGGGCGGGCGCTGATAGGGCAGGTGCGGCTCGGCCCCAACGAGCGTAATGTCCCCCTCGAACCCGTCCTTGCGCAACCTGGCGACCAGCGAGGCACCCGCTTGCCCGGCTCCGATCACGACAATATGGCTCATGTTTCTCCCACCCTGTCGAATTCCCGTGGTTACTTTTGTCTGCACACCTATATTGCGGCTGGGACTGACTCTGCAAATCCAATCGACAGGAGCAAAACAATGATTTCAACAGGTGACACGCTGCCCGAAGCCACGCTGATCCAGATGGGTGCGGACGGCCC
>NZ_JBQFYB010000090.1:0-568 GCF_056541275.1 Ruegeria sp. AI2 | reverse complement strand
CATAGGGCGCGAAGGCCGCCGGGAACAGGGCCAGCAAAACCGAGAACCCGATGATGATGCAGCCAGCGACAAAGCCGGGCTTTCGCAGGGCGCGTTGAAGAAAAGTGGCGGGTTTCATGCGGTTGTTGAAGGTCGCGTCACTCATTGCAGGCGCATCCTTGGATCAAGTCTGCTTTGGAACAGATCGGTCATCAGAAAGACGACGGATACCAAAACCGCAAATGTCAGGGTCAGGCCCTGAATCAGGGGGTAGTCACGGGCAAAGATCGCCTCGAGCATCAGCCGGCCCATACCGGGAACGGCAAACACGGTTTCGGTGACCAAAGTGCCGCTCATCAGATTGCCGATGGAAAGCCCTAGCAGAGTCACTGTTGAAATCAGCGCATTGCGTAGAACGTGTCGGCCCATAATCAGGCGTGGCGGCAGGCCCTTGGCGCGTGCGAACTGCACATATTCTGCGTCCAGAACCTCGACAATGGCGCTGCGCAGGTTCCGCATAACGACGGCAGAGGTGTATAACGCGACCGTGACCGAGGGCAGAAACAGGTGATAGAGCCGCTCGGTGAAG
>NZ_JBQFYB010000089.1:0-580 GCF_056541275.1 Ruegeria sp. AI2 | reverse complement strand
ACAACCGCCTGCCAATGCGATAGCTCTGAACGACGCCAGAGTTTGCGACACAGCCATCTTGAACAGATCCGGTTTGTCGCGGCTTACCATCAGATAAACTGTCCCTGTCTTTACTCGCTTCGCCAGCCATCGGATCTCAGCGGAACGCCGTTTTACGCTTCTTGTTCGTTTCATTTCAGTTTTAAAACGCGGTTAGCCTTGTTTCTTTTCTCCCAGATATGCTTGACTTGGGCATGGGCATGATCCTTTTCGTCCTTTGAGATTTCGCCGGCGGGATTGCCATCGAGGTCATAGCGATGCTTGTGCTGAAGCAAGGCGCGGTGATAGGCAAGCTTGCGGGCTAGATAGACGCGCAGAACAAAGCGGAGTTGCTTTTGCGCGTCTCGATCTTGCAACCCGAACCTTTCAACCAGATCATGGAAGATGCCGATCTTCATGGGCCGGACCTGCAGATCCTGGAACACCACCGGCACCTGGTCAATCGCGCCATCAGGTAACCCCAGAACCTCCGCCAAACTTTCAACAAGCGCTCATGCTCGAACGGCTTGAGGCGGGTCAGGTGACTACGATCCCGCGGCGC
>NZ_JBQFYB010000088.1:0-584 GCF_056541275.1 Ruegeria sp. AI2 | reverse complement strand
GGACCACTTTGAGGAAAAAATCACAGTCTACCTTCAGTCGTGAAGAGAAACCGTAGCAGGTCAAACACGGTGGTGGCGCGGTACGGCGCACATTTGGAAGCTCACATCTGAACGGGCAGAAACTGCCGCGCGTCCTGTTCGATTGCCCACTGCTGCTGAACGAAAGGATGAAACATGTTTGGTACTCAGTTTGCTAGTAACTGCTCACGGCTTCTGCACAGTGGTGATCTTGATGACATGCGAGACGCGATTCTGTGCGATTTTCCCACGAACGCGGATCACCAAATCGATTCGGCTAAAGGACAGAAAACACCGCAAGCGGACAGGATTGTTACCCTGAAACGGTGCGCCTGATCTGATCCCGGGGCCGGTTGCCGAGCTAACGCCAAGGTGGACATCAGAACTATCGAGTTGTTTTGCCTGGCAGCGGGACTTGCCAGCCCCAAAGAGACCCGAAAGCCCAACCATCGAACCAAAGAAGGCCGTCCCGCAACTGGGCGGCCTTTTTCTCATCACATTTGTGCGTATCCTGCTGGAAACAAAACAGCCCTTTTGGACAAAATGTTCGCAGCATTAACCAACCT
>NZ_JBQFYB010000087.1:0-591 GCF_056541275.1 Ruegeria sp. AI2 | reverse complement strand
GGTGGCCTATGACAATCGAACACAGCGCAACATTCTGCTTGGAACGGTCTGTTTCGGAATGGCGGTGTTTACCATGCACTTTGTGGCAACGGGCCTGACCGACTTTGTCGCCAGCGACAACACTGGTGGAGCCGGGCCAGCACTGAACAACCAGGTGCTGGCCATGGGTGTCACGGTGTCGGTTTTCCTGATCTGCGCTGCCTTCCTGTTGACAGGGGTGACGTTTTTTGGCGTTGAGACCGAGGACGAGGCAACATCCGAAACGTCGGAACCCGAACAGGCGGCACCGGCTCAGCTGCGGGCGGGTATACCGTTCGAGCGTGAGGGTCAGACATTTTTTAGCCCGGCAGGTGACATCGCAGCCGTTCGGGCCGAAGGGCACTATACTGTCCTCTACATGGGGGCCGAGAAGTTATTTTGCCCGTGGTCGATCACCGAAGCCGAAACACGGCTGAAACCCGATGGTTTTCTACGCGCGCATCGCAGTTACCTTGTGAACCCAAAACACGTTTCCAGTTTCGAGCGGCACAAGGACAACGGCACATGCTATTTTGACGGCGTAGATGCTTTAACTAAAGTTCCCGTCAGCCG
>NZ_JBQFYB010000086.1:0-596 GCF_056541275.1 Ruegeria sp. AI2 | reverse complement strand
CGTCTCGGGTTTATGGACGAGGCCCTGAAATTAGCAATTCTAGCGGAGTGGTTTCAGACCAGCCTTCACCACTCGGCAATGCGCCTGGAGCGTGAAGCCTTGACAGGCGTTTCTTACGATATGAAGGACAATAAACTTGTTCCCGTGAAGGTATCTCCGGCCAATGTCAGGCAAAATGCTTGGGCTGAAATGCTCGAGGTCATTCGCCAGCTTCCTCGTCAAGAATCGCAGCAGATTTTTTTTCGCGCTAAGAAAGTTGCCAATCGGTATGCCAGCTTAGGTTACTATGATGACTTAATAGATGCGATCACGGACGGTATAGAACAGTCCTCGAACCAGCCTACGTCGTATGTATACGTTTCACTTGCTGACTTACATGCGTCCCGTGCGGCACCGAACTGGAGGGTAGAGTATCTTAAATCTGTTGATTCCGCAGTTCGGCTTCTTCGGAGCGAGCCAGCGACTGCGAGTTGGTATGAAGACTCAGTTACAGAAATGTTTGATACCGCCGACCAGTTGGATATGGCGGATGAAGTTAGCCAAGTACTCATCAGTTATGGCCTCGTTCCAGGAAGCGACGAAGGCGGTTAACCGAG
>NZ_JBQFYB010000085.1:0-603 GCF_056541275.1 Ruegeria sp. AI2 | reverse complement strand
TTCAAATCCAGCCAAGTCAAACCATTTTCTGTCGCGGCCTGATCGATCAGATCGCGGACCTCATCGCTGTATCCCACAGGATCTTCGCGAAAGGTGATCCTGTCTTCGCCGACAAATTCCGAGATGTCGGGCAGCGAAAACACGATCAGCCGCGCGCCATTGGCCGCAGCGGCCTGGGACAGAGACCGAATGGATTCAAAAAACAGCGTCTGTTCCGTCTCGGTTGGAACGGATGGCAAAAGGTTCCGGTCGAACATTTGCGTTTTGAACATCAGCAACAGCTTACCCACGTAAAGCGAGGCAAAGCCGCGTTTCAAACGCTGGGTGAATGTCGGCGTGTGATTGCGGGTGCCCGGGTTGTCCTGCCATTTGCGGAACCGGACGTTGTCGATCAGGTCGTTGCGGTTGAAGACAAACAGCAGCACCGTGTCATGAGGAATCTCGTCCTTGAACTCATCATAGGTCAGCGCGTGTTGCAGGGTTCCGTGACCCCCTGTGCCCAGGTTTACGAAATGCGAATCCTGCGACCATCGTGACAAAAAAGCGGGGATCGTCTCGGTTTCGTCAGACAAGGTGCCCCGGATGAACGAGTCGCCCAAAACC
>NZ_JBQFYB010000084.1:0-603 GCF_056541275.1 Ruegeria sp. AI2 | reverse complement strand
ATCAACTCAGCTTTTCAACGAGTTCCGCCAACCCGCCCAAATCCTTCAGTTCCCGAAAGCGTGGGTTTCCGACAGGTATCTCCGCCTGTTCAATCTCCCACACCAGACCGTGCGGCACGTACACACCCCAGCAGCCCGCCGCAATCGGAGCAACCACATCAGAGCGCATCGAGTTGCCCACCATCATCGCGGATCCCGGCCCGCCGCCGCGCGCGCTAAAAATCGATTGATAGGTGACCGGTGTCTTTTCCGAAACAATCTCGACCCAGTCGAACAGATCACCCAACCCCGATTGGGCGAGCTTGCGTTCCTGATCAATCAAGTCCCCTTTGGTGATCAGGACGACTTGATGAGTTTCGGCAACGGCCTCAATTGCGGCGCGCGCATGCGGCAACAGCTCAATCGGATGCGCCAACATCTCCTGGCCGGCTTCGATCAGTTGCCGGATCACATGGGCCGGCACACGGTCTTCGGTAACCTCGATAGCCGTTTCAATCATTGAAAGGGTAAAGCCCTTGATTCCATATCCGTAGTGCCGGATGTTGCGTTTTTCCGCCGCCAACAGCCTTTCCATCAGGTGATCCCGCTCGGCGTGCTCTGACA
>NZ_JBQFYB010000083.1:0-612 GCF_056541275.1 Ruegeria sp. AI2 | reverse complement strand
CGGTAGACACCCTTCGTTTGCGGGGCTTGCCCGGCACCCAGCCCTTTTCGTCCTGAATTTCGCGCCGCGCCGCCAGTTCTTCGTCTGAAACGGCCAGGTGGATTGTGCGGTTTGGAATATCGATTTCGATCCTGTCACCGTGTTGGACAAGTCCGATCTCTCCACCCTCGGCGGCCTCCGGCGATACGTGACCGATCGACAGGCCCGAGGTGCCGCCTGAAAAGCGGCCATCCGTCAGCAAAGCGCAGGCTTTGCCCAGACCTTTCGATTTCAGATACGATGTCGGGTACAGCATCTCTTGCATCCCCGGCCCGCCCCTTGGCCCTTCATACCGGATCACAACGACATCGCCTTCTTTGACCTTGCCCGTCAGAATGTCGCTGACCGCCTGATCCTGGCTTTCGCAGACATAGGCTGAACCAGTGAATTTCAGGATGTTCTCATCGACACCGGCGGTTTTCACGATACAGCCGTCGCGGGCAATGTTGCCGAACAGAACCGCCAACCCACCATCCTGACTGAACGCATGGTCTCTGGATCGGATGACGCCGGTCTCCCTGTCTGTGTCCAGCTCTTTGTACCGGTTGGACTGGCTGAAAGCCTGCGTGGTGC
>NZ_JBQFYB010000082.1:0-623 GCF_056541275.1 Ruegeria sp. AI2 | reverse complement strand
CAGCGCGATCAGCAATGCGCCTGCGACGCCAACGGCCGCGGCCTCAGTTGGTGTGGCCCATCCGCGATAGATCGACCCCACAATAAGAGCAAAAAGGATCAGGATCGGTACAAGGTCAACGAGCGCGCGCGCCATTTGAAGGAACGGGAACACCCGGCGGTTCCCGCCCAATTCAGGGCGGATCGTGCAGAGGATGGCTGTAATCACCAGAAAGGCCAGCGCCAACCCAAGCCCCGG
This sequence comes from Ruegeria sp. AI2, assembly GCF_056541275.1. Lineage (NCBI taxonomy): Bacteria > Pseudomonadati > Pseudomonadota > Alphaproteobacteria > Rhodobacterales > Roseobacteraceae > Ruegeria > Ruegeria sp. AI2. Next base: position 386 of record NZ_JBQFYB010000082.1, on the reverse strand, counting down.
GATAAGACCGGCCAGGAACAGTTGCGGGATCGAGGATTGTGTCAAGAAACCGTAGACGATCAGGTTGATCGACGGCGGGATCATGATGCCAAGCGTACCACCAGCAGCGATAGCACCGGAAAAGAGTTTGGGGTCATAACCCAGTTTTTCCGCTTGAGGCATGGCTACTGTGGCGACAGTTGCTGCGGTCGCAACAGATGATCCCGATGTGGCCGAAAACATCGTGGCAGTCGCGACATTGGCGTGCACCAGACCACCCGGCAGCCAACTGACCCAGCGATCCAGCGCGGCATAGGTGCGGGTCGCAACGCCAGAACGCACCAGGATCTCACCAAGAAGGACAAAGAACGGGATTGCGATCAATGTGGCGGAACTTGATGAAGACC
>NZ_JBQFYB010000081.1:0-626 GCF_056541275.1 Ruegeria sp. AI2 | reverse complement strand
ATGCGCCATAGGGGTCTTCGCGTTCAATGTCCTCCTCATCCGCCCGGATGATGTGAACATTGCTGAGGCCCAGCCGCTCGCTGACCTCTTGCTGGTATGCCAGCGTTTCGGCAAACAGCATCTGCGTGTCGATGAACAGGACGGGTGTCGCCTTGTCGACAACCGCCGCCATGTGCAGCAGAACCACCGATTCCGCCCCAAAGCTGGAAACCAGAGCAAGCGCGTCAATCTCCTCAATCGCGCCATGCATCACATCATGTGCACTGTGGTGGCGGAACCGGGCGTTCAGCGCGTTGACCTTTTCGGTCAGTTCACGTCTGTCCCGGCCCAGTTCCGTCTGGATCAGGTCAAGCGGCATTCGCCCGAGCCTCGGGATAGAGGGCGGCCTTGAACGGAGCCATACCGACGCGGCGGTAGGTTTCCAGGAAAGTCTCCTCTGCGCTATCACGTTGCTCTAGATACGCGTCTACGATGCGTTCGACGGCGGGTACGATTTCGTCATAGGCAAAGCCCGGACCGGTGCGATCGCCGATTGCAGCCGTTTCGGTGCCATCACCCCCCAGAGTGATCTGGTAGTTTTCGACGCCTGCGCGATCCAGCCCCAGAATACCGATATGGCCGACATG
>NZ_JBQFYB010000080.1:0-633 GCF_056541275.1 Ruegeria sp. AI2 | reverse complement strand
GGTTTCACCGTCACAGCCCGCTTCAAGGACCTCGATGATCTCAAGACCGCTTTGGCGCGGATCGGATCAAACAGCAGCCAACAACCGGCCGAGTAAGACTGGATTGCCGGTCGGCTCATGCGGGCTGACCGGCCAATGCCAAAGACTAGGAGACACCTCAATGGCAAGAGACCTCACAAACTATGCGCCAGATGACGAGGCCTTCTGGGCTTCTTCCGGCAAGGGGATTGCGAACCGTAACCTCTGGATTTCCATACCTTCGCTGCTCTGCGGCTTTGCCGTCTGGCTGTACTGGGGAATCATCACTGTTCAGATGATCAATCTCGGTTTTGCGTTTGAGAACTCGCAGCTGTTCACACTGGCCGCTATCGCGGGCCTGACTGGGGCGACACTGCGCATCCCATCGACCTTCTTCATCCGGATCGCGGGCGGTCGAAACACGATTTTCTTCACCACTGCTTTGCTGATGATTCCCGCAGCACTGACCGGGCTCGCGCTTCAGGATCCGAATACGCCACTCTGGTGGTTCCAAATCCTTGCGTTCCTCTCTGGTATCGGCGGCGGCAACTTTTCCTCGTCCATGTCGAACATCTCGTTCTTTTTTCCCAAGAAGATACAGGGATATGCCCTTGG
>NZ_JBQFYB010000079.1:0-653 GCF_056541275.1 Ruegeria sp. AI2 | reverse complement strand
CACAACCAATATCGAGAGCAGCGGGTCGGTAACGCTCGCGTCGTCAACCCGCGGCGAGTATCTGATCAACGGTACCATCGGTGTAACACTCAACGGCAAAGCAATTGGGCCAGACAGCTTGACGGGCTGGCAGGCACTCCAGGCCGAAGCGTCGGGCGGTGGCTACAAGGTGTTGTGGCTGAACACCAACGGGTCATATGCCGAATGGACCACGGATGCTTCGGGACAATACCAAGGCGGTGTTACCATCGCCAATGTCGTGGATGTCGAAGCCTTTTATGGTGTTGATCTAAACAATGACGGCCAGACTGGCCACGCCACAACCAATATCGAGACCAGCGGGTCGGTAACGCTCGCGTCGTCAACCCGCGGCGAGTACCTGATCAACGGTACCATCGGTGTAACACTCAACGGCAAAGCAATTGGGCCAGACAGCTTGACGGGCTGGCAGGCACTCCAGGCCGAAGCGTCGGGCGGTGGCTACAAGGTGTTGTGGCTGAACACCAACGGGTCATATGCCGAATGGACCACGGATGCTTCGGGACAATACCAAGGCGGTGTTACCATCGCCAATGTCGTGGATGTCGAAGCCTTTTATGGTGTTGATCTAAACAATGACGGCCAGACTGGCCACGCCACAACCAATATCGAGA
>NZ_JBQFYB010000078.1:0-705 GCF_056541275.1 Ruegeria sp. AI2 | reverse complement strand
GCCGCTGTTTGGTGAGAAAGGTGCCATTGATCGCCTCCCACTGCTCTTTCAGCGTTGCGGTCATGCCCATGGCCCGGACGGCCTCGGCATTCCGCCTCCCCTGTTCAACAATGGCCGCGCGTTGAACGGCATGTCGGTTGGCGTCTGCCGACGGTTTCCGGGATGCGATCTCGTTCAGGCCGATCAGGATACAAATGAAGACCGCCCCCCCAATGGCAACCAGTCCGAGGGTCGGGTGAAAGACATAGATGATGGTCAAATAAACCGGCATCCAGGGAAGATCGAAGATCGCTGTTGGCCCGGGTCCAACGAGGAATTGCCGCACGGTTTCCAGATCGCGCACCGGATCAAGTGTTTCCGCCTTGCGGCCCATCAGAACCGGCAGCGCGATCGAGCATTCATAGCTTGTTGCAGACAGCTGTGCATCGAGATGCTGACCGACGCGCAACAGCACGCGCGAGCGGATGCCCTCGAGGAGGCCATAGAACATGTACATGCCGCCCGCCAAACCAGCCAGCACCATCAGTGTCGGCACCGAACCGCTCGCCAGCACCCGGTCATACACCTGCAGCATGAAGAGGGGCCCGGTGAGCATCAGGAGATTGATCGGCAGGCTGAGCAGGCCAATGCCTAGCAGCGTGGAACGGAGGGCCTGAAGGCACTCCGCAACACACCCGTCCTGGGAACGCGCTTGCGACATCATGC
>NZ_JBQFYB010000077.1:0-733 GCF_056541275.1 Ruegeria sp. AI2 | reverse complement strand
GCAAACCGTCACGCGGCCCAACTTCGAATATCTCCACGCGTTCCGTCATCAAGACCCCTCCTTGAGCTGCGGACGATCCATCACCTAGTCGCCTTTTTTACTGACCCCTTCGGACCTCCATCCAGCGCTGTAAATGTATCCGATACCTTGCGTCGCTCGGACAAGACCGTCCACCACTCGTTCAGCTTTGGTCTGGATTGCAGCATGGTCCGGGCATCCGGCACGCGACGAAACGCATCGATCATCGGAAACAGAATCCAGTCGGCAGGCCCAAAGCGTGTGCCGTTGAGCACAACGGCCTCTTCCGCAACCTCTTCAAATGCGTCCAGCACGCGATCCGCTTGCGCAAACCCGGCGGCAATCTCAGCGTCGTTTGGCACCTCGCCCATTGCCGGAGCAAACACAGCATGGGCATAGACCTGTCGTACCAATGGCCAATAGGCATACGCGTTCACCATGCTGGCCACCTGAGCCGCCCGCGCAAGATACAGTGCCTTGGCGGTGTGGTCGTTGGGTCCAGAGTCTCGAAACCGCGCCTCAAGGTAGGTCAGAATGGCCCAGGTCTCGTAGATGCGGAGATCGCGCGTCTCCAGCACCGGCACGTGCCCAAACGGATGATTGGCAACTTGGTCCTGAAACGGATCCACGTCCTGCCAGTTATAGTCCAGCGTCAGTTCCGCCAAAGCCATTCGCACCGCGCGTGTATAAACACTGTGGCGATAGCCGATGAGCC
>NZ_JBQFYB010000076.1:0-747 GCF_056541275.1 Ruegeria sp. AI2 | reverse complement strand
ATTCAGGAACCGTATCGCCGGGACTCTGTTGGCCCAATGCTCCGCCGCTTTCTTTTGAGCCGCAGTCGCTTTCACGGGATGCCAGCTTGGCAAAGCCGTTGGAATTTTCCAAAGCCTGCTTTGTCAGATCAACCGCCCGAGCATGTGCTGCCTGGCGCGCATTTTCATCTCTGGGGTCGCAGGCAACCAGAATGTGAGACACCTCCCATAAAGGCGGGGACCTGAAACGCTCCGGGTCTCTTTCCCACTCGGCACGAACAGATGTCTCGGATGGACGTGATACCAGCACAGCTTCTTCGAGAAGGCCCCGAACAAGGGCCTCCTCGTCTGTTTCAAACTTTCCAGGGCTCACCTCTTGAACTTGCGCTTCGATCCGCCGCTTACGCGCCTCTTGCAACAGCAAGGTGCGCACTGCAATCGCATTGGCGGCCTTGCGCCAAGCAATGCCTGGCTTACCTTTTGGGCTGTCATGATTTTGCGTCTCTGCCGCAATCCGGGCAGACGGTACCGTTTCACCATTGACGACGAGATCAGGGAAAAGCGCTTTCACCGGGCTCACTCCGCAGGATTGCTTATTGGACCAACTGCCTTGGCCTTGGCGGCTGCAGTCAGGATGTTGCGCGGCGTTCCCAGCGCTTCGTGTCTGCGCGAGCGCACGATTTGATAGCCCGAGCGTGCGAGATATCGAAACGGCGCCGCGAAGCCTGAGAGCATATGCACAAGCCGTGTGAACGGGAAAAGCATCGT
>NZ_JBQFYB010000075.1:0-766 GCF_056541275.1 Ruegeria sp. AI2 | reverse complement strand
GTCTATTATCGGCACACCGAACTCGTCGGAAAGCTGCGACATCAAGTCAGCCATTCCCGCACAGCCAAGCACTATGGCCTCGGCATTGTCCTGTTCGATGGCCGCCGCGACCTCGGACCGAACCTGATCAATCGAAACGGGATCATTCTCTTCCAGCTTTAGGACCGGGATATCTGACGCACGTACACTCGCGCATTTTGACTCCAATCCGTATCGTTTGAGATTGTCGGAGATCCCTGCCACGGACCGACTTAGCGTCGTCACGACAGAGAACCGGTGTGCCAACATCGCGGCTGCATGAAACCCAGCTTCACCAATACCGATCACAGGCACGTCAAAAGTGCACCGCATGGCGTCCAAACCTGTGTCGTCGAAGCACGCAATGACGATCGCATCGACCTCGCGGTGCCGTTGTGCCTCCTCAAGCAGTCCCGGCACGCAGATCGCGACATCGTAAAAGCCTTCGATGCTCGGGGGACCAGACTTGGAGTTCGTGGCAATCAGTTCTGTTTCGGGGCGTGCCACCTTGCGGGCCGCCATTTCGGCCTTTCGGGTCATCGACACGGTGGTGTTGGGATTGATAAGCAAAAGTTTCATGCCACGCTCCTACACATCGCCGCCAAGATAGGCGGCCTTGATGCGATCATCGTGAAGCAACTCCTTGGAGTTACCCTCGATGACAACACTGCCCGTACTCAATGCATAGGCACGGTTCGAGATCGACAACGCCATGCGGGAGTTCTGTTCGACAAGAAGAACCGACACA
>NZ_JBQFYB010000074.1:0-771 GCF_056541275.1 Ruegeria sp. AI2 | reverse complement strand
GTCGTCGTAATTGCGCGAAACATGAATCAGGAGGAGCTTGACGCAAGCCTGAACATGCTCCGAATGCAACCAAATGAGGTCGAGACGGCCACCGACGGTATGATGCACGAAACGGTTGAGATGCAGGTCTGACGGATGCTGCACCTCTTCAATTCCATGGGCCGCAAGGTCGAGCCGTTCTCCCCAAATCATCCCGAACATGCGCGGATGTATGTCTGCGGGCCAACGGTTTATTCCTACGCCCATATCGGCAACGCCAGGCCTGCCGTGGTGTTTGATGTTCTGGCAAGGGTCCTCAGCGCACAGGTGCCGAAGGTCACCTACGCCCGCAACATCACGGATGTGGATGACAAGATCATCGCAGCGGCCTCTGAAAGAGGCGTATCCTGTAGCGCGATCTCGGCAGAGTTCACCGAGGCCTATCACGAAGACCTCGCTGCACTGGGTGTTGCCCCGTCTGATATTGAGCCACATGCAACGGCGCATATTGGGCCGATGATCGAGATGATCGAAGGGCTCATCGCCGAGGGCAAAGCCTATGCAGTGGAAGGCCATGTGCTCTATCACATCCCAGCCTTTCCTGACTACGGCAAGCTCTCAGGTGCAAACCCGGATGAAATGCTCGCGGGCGCACGGGTTGAGGTGGCCCCCTGGAAGCGGGACCCCCGCGACTTTGTGTTATGGAAGCCGTCCGTTTCAGATCAACCGGGATGGGACAGCCCGTGGGGCTTTGGCCGGCCCGGCTGGCACATTGAGTGTTCCGCAATGATC
>NZ_JBQFYB010000073.1:0-789 GCF_056541275.1 Ruegeria sp. AI2 | reverse complement strand
TCCCGAAGATGGTCGTGTTCATGAACAAGGTCGACCAGGTCGACGACGAAGAGCTGCTGGAACTGGTGGAAATGGAAATCCGCGAGCTGCTGTCTTCGTATGAATACCCCGGCGACGATGTTCCGATCATCGCAGGGTCGGCTCTGGCCGCGATGGAAGGCAACAACCCGGAAATCGGCGAAGAGAAGATCAAGGAACTGATGGCGGCTGTTGATGAGTATATCGACACCCCTGAGCGTGAAGTTGACAAGCCGTTCCTGATGCCGGTCGAAGACGTGTTCTCGATCTCGGGCCGTGGTACCGTTGTCACGGGCCGTGTCGAGCGTGGCGTGATCAATGTGGGCGACGAGATCGAAATCGTCGGCATCCGCGACACCCAGAAAACCACCTGCACCGGTGTTGAGATGTTCCGCAAGCTGCTGGACCGCGGTGAAGCGGGCGACAACATCGGCGCCCTGTTGCGCGGGATCGACCGTGACGGTGTTGAGCGTGGCCAGGTTCTGTGTAAGCCGGGTTCGGTGACCCCGCACACCAAGTTCGAAGCCGAAGCCTATATCCTGACCAAGGAAGAGGGTGGCCGTCACACCCCGTTCTTCGCGAACTACCGTCCGCAGTTCTACTTCCGGACCACGGACGTGACCGGCACCGTGACCCTGGCCGAAGGCACCGAGATGGTCATGCCCGGTGACAACGTTGGTTTCAGCGTCGAACTGATCGCCCCGATCGCGATGGAAGACGGTCTGCGCTTCGCCATCCGCGAAGGCGGCCGCACCGTCGGCGCCGGCGTCG
>NZ_JBQFYB010000072.1:0-792 GCF_056541275.1 Ruegeria sp. AI2 | reverse complement strand
CACCCGAAAAAGACCTCTATGAGATGGGAGAGATCCCGCCCATGGGGTTTGTGCCCAAGCAAATGTACGCCTGGGCCATTCGCAAGGAACGCCACGGCGAGCCAAACACCGCGATGCTGCAGGAAGTGGTGGATGTTCCGACGCTGGACAGCAATGAGGTGCTGGTGTTGGTGATGGCTGCCGGTGTAAACTATAATGGCGTATGGGCTGCGTTGGGCCAGCCTATCAGCCCGTTTGATGGCCACAAAGCGCCTTATCACATCGCCGGCTCGGACGCGTCTGGCATTGTCTGGGCGGTGGGCGACAAGGTAAAGCGCTGGAAGGTTGGCGACGAGGTTGTCATTCACTGTAATCAGGACGATGGCGACGACGAAGAATGCAACGGTGGTGATCCGATGTATTCGCCCAGCCAACGCATCTGGGGATACGAAACACCCGATGGGTCCTTCAGTCAGTTTACCCGTGTACAAGCTCAGCAGTTGATGCCTCGCCCAAAACACCTGACTTGGGAAGAGGCAGCCTGCTACACGCTGACCCTCGCGACAGCCTACCGGATGCTGTTTGGTCACGAGCCGCATGATCTGAAGCCCGGTCAGAACGTTCTGGTCTGGGGGGCCTCTGGTGGCTTGGGGTCTTACGCGATCCAATTGATCAACACGGCGGGTGCGAACGCGATTGGTGTCATCTCGGACGAGAGCAAGCGCGACTTTGTCATGGGGCTGGGCGCCAAGGGGGTTCTGAACCGCAAGGATTTCAACTGCTGGGGCCAGCTGCCGACGGTCAACACACCTG
>NZ_JBQFYB010000071.1:0-800 GCF_056541275.1 Ruegeria sp. AI2 | reverse complement strand
CTTCCACACAACGGCGTTGCCGTAGCACAGAGCGGGTGCGATTTTCCAAGACGCCGTCGCGGTTGGGAAATTCCAAGGGCTGATTATGGCCACGACGCCAACCGCTTCACGGCGGACATCGATCTCGACGCCGGGGCGAACACTGTCTGCATTCTCACCGATCTGACGTAGGCATTCGGCGGCATAATAGGTAAAGAACTGGCCGGCGCGGTATACCTCTCCCTTGCCCTCGGCCAGCGGTTTGCCTTCCTCGCGCGACAACAGCATGCCCAGTTCGTCGGCACGGGCCATGAGCTCATTTCCGATGTTCATCAGAACGGTTTGCTTGCGCTCAGGCAGGTAGGCGGCCCATTCCACCTGTGCTGCGCGCGCCCGATCCAGCGTCGCCGCAAGCTGATCTACACTGGCCTGCGCATAGGTGCCGACTAGATCGCTTAGGTCTGACGGGTTGCGGTTTTCGATCTCGCTTTCGCCCGCCAGCCATTCGCCGGCGATCAGATTCAATTTGGTCACATAAAACCCCGGTGGTAGTTTCTCGATTTTCAGTAGGATGGATTTTGCAGTTGACATCAGTCAAACTAAAATAAATTAACCGAATTTCAGGAAAACTGAAACATGTCCATCAAGATCGAAATGTTGCGGTGCTTTTGCACGGTTGCCCAGACAGGCAACTTGGCAGAAGCCGCTGACCGTCTGGGTCGCACGCAATCTGCCGTGTCGATGACGTTGAAGCAGTTGGAAGATCATCTGGGTAAAAAGCTGTTTGAGGGCGAAAGAAAAACCCATCTTTCGCCTTTGGG
>NZ_JBQFYB010000070.1:0-809 GCF_056541275.1 Ruegeria sp. AI2 | reverse complement strand
GCACCGTACCGTCTTCGATCAACCGCACCAAACGGGTCCGCGACAGGGCCTCTGCTGCTGGCACATCCCGTGAAAGCGCCTTATCAAGGCGGGGTGGCGGAGCGGCCGCGATCTGAAACTCAATCTGGCGGGTGCCCATGACTGTCCCTTCCGAACCCCAGGAACCGCAGGAAACGCCGCAGCTTCGCCTGCTGCGGCGCATGGTCATGCTGCTGACCGCGCTGATGATTGGCGGGGTTCTAGTGACATTTGCGTTGATTGTCATCCGACTATCGGACCGCACCCCAACCCTGCCCGATCAGGTCGAATTGCCCGATGGCGCGCGCGCTCAGGCCGTCACGATTGGCAACAACTGGTATGCCGTGGTGACTGACGACAACCGTATCCTGATCTTTGACAAGACGACCGGTAACTTGCGCCAGGACATACCCGTCGAGTAACCCTGCGCTGCTTTAGTTCGGAAACAATCGCGTGCCCGTCCAGGCATCGCCCAACTGAGTGTCCAACTCTGGCGTGCGCATTTGCCGTTTGCCTCCAAACGGGCAAAGCGTGATTTCACCCATGTAAACCTTGCTTCCGACCGAGTAGAGATCCACGCGAGCGAATTCGACACGCCGTCCAACAGCCTCGGCAATCGTGACCATATCCCCAAATCGTTCCGGCCGGGGCTCGGTGTCTTCGCTCGTTTCGAAGTAAAGCTCTTTGGCGATGAAATTATAATCCCTGTCATGGATCATTTGAACATGTCCGCGTGAGCGGTCTCGGTCGACCTGAACAAGCTGGACCCGCCCCCCAACTACCCAGAACTT
>NZ_JBQFYB010000069.1:0-860 GCF_056541275.1 Ruegeria sp. AI2 | reverse complement strand
GCACGCCTGAGGCATTGGCGCGACTGCACGAGATGGGCCTGACATTGGCCATGGTCACGGGGGACAACTCGCGCACGGCCCAGGCGTTGGCGGCCCGGCTGGGCATCGATCATGTGACCGCTGACGTGCTGCCGGATGGTAAGCTGGACGCAATAAACGCACTGCGCGATGAGTATGGGACCTTGGCGTTTGTCGGCGATGGGATCAACGATGCGCCAGCGCTGGCATCTGCCGATATCGGTATTGCCATCGGCACAGGAACGGATGTCGCCATTGAAACGGCCGACGTGGTCCTGATGTCGGGTGATCTGCGCGGCGTGGCAAATGCGGTCGAGATCAGCCGCCGGACCATGCGCAATATCCGCCAGAACCTGGGATGGGCGTTTGGATACAACGTCTTGCTGATCCCTGTGGCCGCTGGTGTTCTCTACCCCTTCGGCGGCCACCTGCTGTCACCGGCACTGGCCGCCGGGGCTATGGCGTTGTCGAGTGTCTTTGTAGTGTCGAACGCCCTGCGCCTGCGACGCATACGCGCGAGCGTCCCGGAAACCGCTGAGACCGCGACCGGGGAGGTCCACGCATGAATATCGGAAATGTCGCCACCCGCACCGGCCTGCCTGCCAAAACCATCCGGTACTACGAAGACATCAAGCTGATCAAACCGCAGCGCGACGAAAACGGGTATCGTCGGTTCCGCGAGCAGGATGTCCACAAGCTGAACTTTCTGGGGCGCGCCCGCGCATTGGGGTTCACGATAGAAGACTGCCGAACTCTGCTGGCGCTGTACGAGGATGAGACCCGCGCCAGCGCCGATGTCAAGCGGGTCGCACGGGACCATCTGGCGCAGATCCAAGCCAAGA
>NZ_JBQFYB010000068.1:0-888 GCF_056541275.1 Ruegeria sp. AI2 | reverse complement strand
CAGCATCAGGGCTGTCGTTTTCCCCCTGGATTCAAGGGGATAGATCCGAACGTTCTCGACGGGCTTTCCCAGTCTCAAAGTGCGGGTCTTGCAAACAGTGGCGCCCTGCGCCTGATCCACGCTCATCAGGTGTCTTTGTCGCACAGCGCATGGCTGACGCAAGCGCAACGGCCTGCCGCTGTGACGCCGCAGCCCGACCACTTACACGGCATCTCGACCACGTCAGAGTTTCTGAAGGCGATGGCCAATGCCCGGGACACCGAAAACACATACAAGTTCCAGAGGCTGGGGGGTGTCCATGCCGATATGTGAGCGTATCTTTCGAGGGCTGGTTATAGTGTGTCTTACAACCCAAATCACGGCCTGCGCGCCAACACCGGATCTGTCCCTGGTCGAAGCCTCGTTTGCGGGCGGAACAGCAGGGGCTGGCGCGACTGCGCCCTCCGAAACCCTCCTTCAAAGCACATTTGGCAAGCAGGTGCGTGCCGCAGTGGAAACGAGTCCGACACTGGCCCAAAGCGGCACCAGAATGGACATTGCCACCGCTAACGAGGATGCGGCCCGGGGCGCGTTTTTGCCCCAGGTGGCGTTGGGCGTGAACGCTCGGTCAGAGCGGATCGCCTCGGACGCTGCCGATGTGTCGCCCTACCTGCGTGTGTCGCAGCTGGTGTATGACGGCGGAGCGGCGTCGGGTGATCTGACTGCGGCGCGGGCACGTGTCCTGGAAAGCCGCGGCGATCAGCTGCAAACTGCGGCGGCCACCGCGCTGGCCGCTATTGAGACCTATGTAGTGGTCCTGGATCGCCGGGAAATTCTGGACATCACCGCCAAGAATGTTGCGGTTCACGAAGAACTGGTACAACAGATCTCCGATCGGGCGCCGGGTGG
>NZ_JBQFYB010000067.1:0-915 GCF_056541275.1 Ruegeria sp. AI2 | reverse complement strand
CCAATGCAGGAAGGCCGTCCGCGACAACCTGCAACGCGTGGCTGGAATGCATGGCATGATGGAAATTTGCCTCCATCCGTTTTTCCAGAACCTCCTCGACCTGATGCGGGTCGTCATAGTTCATCGCTGCCGACCGCATCGTATCACAAATCAGGTCTACCGCCTCTTTGTCCGCCTGAATTTTGGGGTAGATCGAGAACAGAGACGAGTTTTCCGGCTCCTCAATATGCTGTTCCAGGTCAACTGGGTTCGCTCGCGCAGTCCTGATCAGGGAAAACAACAGGCAGAGCAGATCGCGATAGTCTTCGGGCTTCCACTTCGGTCCTTTGAAGATCTTCCCCATATCCTTGATGGTATGTTTGATCGCGCTTTTGTCATTGGCGATCAGAAAGGCCCCGACCGCAGCCCCGCATATGATCATGATCTCGAAAGGCAAAGACTTTAGAATGATCGCCATCTTTCCGCCGGCTGCAAGATACCCGCCGAAGACCATGACAAAAATGAAGACAATTCCAAACAACCCGATCATCTGAAACCTCCGGCGACATCGAAAAGGGGATTAAAGACCATGACCGTCATTCCACCGGCGCGTTGGCGTTGCGGCCCGCCATCACAACACTGATCGTATAGGCAGCCTCTGGGTTGAGACCGGCCAGAACACCAGCCGCCGCATCCGGAGGCATGCGCGACAGAAATCCGGCGGCAAAGGTCGGGTCCATTGTTTCAAACAGTGCGGCTGCGTCTTTAGGCTTCATATTCTGATACACATCCGTTAGCTGTGTCAGGTCGGTTTCAGCAGCCTGCTCGGCAATGACCAGCGTGGCGCGCAGTTTTTCTTCGGCCTCCTGCAAAGCCATTAATCGTGTCTCAATGGCCTGATCGGCGATCTCCAGCGCCTTTTCCTTGTCCTGCAAG
>NZ_JBQFYB010000066.1:0-954 GCF_056541275.1 Ruegeria sp. AI2 | reverse complement strand
AGGATCGGGTAGGGCGCCGGATCGATCTGTCCGGATATCTCATTCTGCCTGGGATCGTGGACCTTCATGGCGACGGGTTCGAACGCCATATTGCGCCGCGCAGGGGCGCGATGAAACAGATGTCCGAAGGTATCCTGTCCGTTGAGGCGGAACTGGCCGCAAACGGGATTACCACCGCCGTTCTGGCCCAGTTCCACAGTTGGGAAGGCGGTGTGCGCGGACCTGAATTTGCTGCGCAGGTCTTTGGAGCAATCGCTTCGGTCAGGGGCACGGTCGTCACCGATCTTATCCCGCAACTGCGTTTTGAAACCCATATGCTGGATGACTATGACGGATTGCCAGACCGGATCGTCGGGTGGCAGGTGCCCTATGTCGTTTTCAACGACCATTTGCCACATGACCGGCTGGCACAGGGGCGCACGCCCCCCCGTCTGACAGGACAAGCCCTGAAGGCCGGGCGCAGTCCCGAAGCGCATCTTGAGATGTTGCAAACCATGCACGCGCGCCGGGACGAGGTGCCCGCTGCCGTCGAAGCCCTGTGCGCAGACCTGCTCCGACTGGGTGTGCGCTTGGGCAGCCATGATGACGCGACGGCGGACACGCGTGAATGGTGGCGTAAGAGAGGCGTGTCCATTGCCGAGTTTCCGGAAACACTGGAGGTTGCCGAAGCGGCTCGTGCTGCTGGTGATCATATCATTCTGGGCTCACCCAATGTGGTGCGGGGCGGATCGCATAAGGGCAATGCCAGTGCAGTGGACCTGATCGCGATGGGTCTGTGTGATGCGTTGGCGTCCGACTACCATTACCCCAGCCCGCGTCGCGCCGCGTTGATGCTGGCCAAAAGCGGTCTGCTGGACTTGGCGGGCGCATGGGACCTCATATCGTCCGGCCCGGCGCAGGTTTTGGGTCTGACCGACAGGGGAAGGTTGATGCCCGGACAGCGCGCGGATTTAG
>NZ_JBQFYB010000065.1:0-1019 GCF_056541275.1 Ruegeria sp. AI2 | reverse complement strand
CGTGCGGCTCAAAACCTGTGACTGAGGGCAAATCCAATGTAGGGATTGGGGTCACCGCCTTGTGCGCGATATCCCGCGTTAAACAGAATTTCCGGTCCGGGCGCTTCTGAAGCAAGCTGATAGGTCAGGCCAATATCTATCGGCCGCACTGAAGATGTAATCTGCACAGTTTGAGAGCTTCTTGTCACGCCCGTGCTTTCCTGACCGGCCACTGCTGCAACCCTGTCCCGGGGGAGGTCGATTGAAATCTCACCAGAGGAGATCTGGAGCGGACTGGATATCGACAAGCGCATCGTGCCTGGGCTGCCGAGAAAGCGTTTCTTGCTGATTGAGACGCTGCCGGCACGCCCCGTCAGACTTTTGCCGCCAGTGACCAGGCCTGCCTGTTTGAAATCTGTCCTGCTTTGCGTGCCCGATACCGTCAGGAGCGTGCCCTGCCCGACCGCAACAGATCCGGATATTTCCAAGAACGAGGTAGAGCTGCGTCCGTCCTGACCCGCGGCTCCCATAAAGCGGGATCCAAGGACTGTGCCGTTTTCTTCTATGAGGCCGAACTGGGCAGAAAGGCCTGACCCATCTTTGTCTTTTGCTTCAAGCCCTATGCTGGTCCTTGAGAAGGAGCCCGTGGATGATCCGACCGCGTGGTCAGTAATAAGGGCCAGCGCTTGTGTGAGTTCAAACTTGTGCCTGAATGAGTAGTCTTCTGTCAGAAGCTGTCCAAATGGATCTGCGTCTGGATCTATGTCGCCGAGAGTTATCTCATAGGAGAACACATCCCCATCAAAACGGAGACCTGTTCCGTGATCTGAACGCATGAGTGTGAGGCTGTCGCTGACCTTTGTTTCCCTTGTGATCGCAAGGCGGGGTCTTGGCGCCTTGAGTTCGGAGACCAGGGCACTGGCAGCAAGCTCAAATCCGCGCGTATACGCATCTGCAACCATCAGGGTCTGCCCTGCGAGGGCCTGGTTGAGGGCTGGCGCCAGGGCGCCGCTGGCGACGATGCCCGTTTCGGCGAGAGG
>NZ_JBQFYB010000064.1:0-1034 GCF_056541275.1 Ruegeria sp. AI2 | reverse complement strand
CCTTTGTTCAATGGGTTTGCGCGCTCCGGTATTGGCGGCCTCGGCCAGGGCCTTTCCGCGCGCCTCGGCATCCATGCGCACCATGCGGTCGATGATCCCGGCATCGACCACTGCAGCCACCGGGGCCTCCGGCGCATCGGGCATATGAGCGATGTGCCGCTCGGTTTCCTCGGTCAGCGACAACAGGGCCACATGCTTGCGCTTTTCAGCGATCTGGCGGCGGAAGGCCTTGCCGCGCCGGTTGACCTCCCGAGCGCCTGCATCATCCAGGACACCAAAGGTGCGCTCCGGGAAGGCCTGGCAGATCAACTCACCATTGGCGAAACAGAACACAAACGCGGGATTGAAGGCGGGCACCCGGAGGGTGATCTTGTGGGTGAGGCCCAGGAGCGCATCGTCGTAGAAATAGATCGTCTCGCCACGGCGGGGGGTGTAGCTCACCCGCCCGCGATCCGGCATGCGCTCGACCTCCTCGGCAAAGGCGAGGGCGAGAACCTCGGGGTGCGAGAGTGTGGTCTTGCCCCATCCCTGATCAATGAAATTGCGCAGGGCCTCATTGGGGCTCATGCCTGCAAGCCGCCCATGCTGAGGGCGCTTGTGATACCACTCCAAGGCTTTGCCAGCGGTCTCCAGAAAGGCACTCGCATCGCCATCGAAGGCCACCGGGTCTTTGCCCTTGGCGTGGGTCTTCTTGTTCATGCGGTCGCCATCGGTCCAGCCTGGGATTGTGGCGAAAAAGACTTGCTCGATGTTGCCAAAGGCACCCTCAATGCCCGGCTTGCCCTTCGCATTGTAGGGCATCGACCGCACCACGGCTTCACGGCCCTCGGCCACGCGCGCTGCGACCTTCGGATCACCGGTGAGATCAAACACCTTGAGCCCGCCCTGCGTCAGTCTGGAGAGCTGGGTGAACCCGCCGATCATCGCATCCCAGGAATACTCGGACCCGTTGTCGAGATAGAGCATCTCGGGCAGGCCCCATTCCGCGACCATCGCCTCAAAGCTCTGGGCCACATGCTCGCGCCGTATGCCTT
>NZ_JBQFYB010000063.1:0-960 GCF_056541275.1 Ruegeria sp. AI2 | reverse complement strand
GCTTTGAAGGTGGCGAGACGGCGGAGCATCTGAAAGTTGTGGGCGAGGCTGGCGGCCGCACCGGGACCGAGGTGCGATTCTTGGCCTCGACCAACACGTTTTCGAATCTGGAATACTCTTTCGAGACGCTGGAAAAACGTCTTCGCGAACTGGCCTTCCTGAACTCGGGCGTGCGCATCATTCTGATCGACGAACGTCCGGCGGAACGCCTGGAAACCGAGCTGTTCTACGAAGGCGGCGTCAAGGAGTTCGTTAAGTATCTGGATCGCTCAAAAACGGCGGCCATGCCGGAACCGATCTACATCAAGGGCGAACGGGATGAGATCGGCGTTGAAATCGCCATGTGGTGGAATGACAGCTATCACGAGACGGTTCTGCCCTTCACCAACAACATCCCCCAGCGCGATGGGGGTACGCACGTAGCGGGCTTCCGGGGTGCCCTGACGCGGACGATCAACAACTACGCACAGTCCAGCGGCATCGCGAAGAAGGAAAAGGTCAGTTTCACCGGCGATGATGCGCGCGAGGGTCTGACCTGCGTGTTGTCGGTCAAAGTGCCTGACCCGAAATTCTCATCCCAGACCAAGGACAAGCTGGTCAGTTCCGAGGTGCGCCCGGAAGTTGAAAGTCTGATGAATGAGAAGTTGGCCGAATGGTTAGAAGAGAACCCAAATGAGGCCAAGATCATTGTCGGCAAGATCATCGAGGCCGCTCTGGCCCGCGAAGCAGCCCGGAAAGCCCGTGAACTGACCCGTCGCAAGACGGCAATGGATGTGAACTATCTGGCCGGGAAGCTGAAAGACTGTTCCGAAAAAGATCCGTCCAAGACCGAAGTGTTCCTCGTTGAGGGGGACTCGGCGGGTGGCTCAGCTCAGACCGGGCGTGACCGGCTGACCCAGGCCGTTCTGCCACTGCGTGGAAAAATCCTGAACGTCGAACGCGCACGGTTTGACCGGATGC
>NZ_JBQFYB010000062.1:0-979 GCF_056541275.1 Ruegeria sp. AI2 | reverse complement strand
CAAAGATCAGACTGTATGTAGAGCACCCTTTGGGTCCGGGGCAATCGGTTCCTTTGACGCGCGAACAGGCGCATTATCTGTTCGGCGTCATGCGGTTGTCGGTTGGCGCCCATGTCGCGCTGTTCAACGGGCATGATGGCGAATGGCTGGCAGAGGTTGCCGAGACCGGCAAGCGCGGCGGGGTGTTGCACTCTATCGATCAAACCAAGCCGCTGCAGCTACCGCCCGATCTGTGGTTTCTGTTTGCGCCGATCAAAAAGGCGCGTACCGATTTCATCGTTGAAAAGGCGGCGGAAATGGGCGCGGCGCGGATACTACCGGTCCAGACCGAGTTCACCAATTCCGAGCGCATCCGGCAGGACCGGTTGCAAGCCCACGCCGTTGAGGCCGCCGAACAGTGCGGCGGGACCTTCGTGCCCGAGGTTGCGGATCTCCAAAAGCTGGACCGGGTCTTAGACAATTGGCCCGAGGATCGCCAACTGATGTTCTGTAATGAGGCCGAAGTCGGTTCGAGCCTTAGGCTGGCCAGCAATAACAAAGATCGACCGTGGGCCATTCTCATAGGTCCCGAAGGGGGTTTCTCTTGTAGGGAACGGGACCGGCTGACGGCGTTACCATTCGCACATGTGGTCAGTCTTGGACCCCGTATCCTGCGTGCTGATACGGCGGCGGTTGCGGTGTTGACTATGAGGCTGCAGGCCTTGGGGGATTGGGAGGGATTCGAGAGGCGACTGCTGCCGACGCTCCGGCGATCGAGGCGTTTTTGGCCGCGTATCCCGAAACATCAATGTTTCTACGCAGCAATCTGGCGGCGCATGGCGTCGGCTTCGGGGACTCAGACCATTCCACGCGTTTTTTCGTCTGGGAACAGGACCAAATCGATGGTGTGTTTGGGATCACAAGAAAAGGGTACCTGATGGCCCAGTTGCCTGATTGCATGCCACACGCAGCGCGCGCTTTCGCGGAGTGTATTGCAGAT
>NZ_JBQFYB010000061.1:0-1081 GCF_056541275.1 Ruegeria sp. AI2 | reverse complement strand
TGAGTACCGCGCAAAAGGCTATCGTGCGACAGGGCTATCTGACCGCACCGGACGATTCGACCGAACTGCGGCTGCGGCAGAAAAACGAACGCTACTATCTGACCCTCAAAGGTGGCAGCGGATTGGTTCGTGTGGAACGAGAGGCGGAAGTCAGTGCCGCGCAGTTCGAGACCTTTTGGCCGGAAACAGAAGGGCGCCGCGTTGAAAAAGAACGCTATACCGGTCAGTTGCCGGATGGGCGTGTTTTTGAACTGGATGTGTTTCTCGGCAATCTGGCGTCCTTACGCCTTGTTGAGGTCGAGTTCACATCAGAGGCAGAGGCAATAAACTTTGCTCCGCCCACCTGGTTCGGGTCGGATGTGACGGACGATAAACGGTATAAAAACAAGACGATGGCGACTGCGGGACTTCCGGCTTAGGGACGTCGCGCCAGCATTATGGTTGTCTCGAGGCCAGGGTCGCAATTGCGCGCGACAAATCTGCCGCCATGCATGCGTGAGATGGCAGCAACCAATGCGAGGCCCAGCCCGGCGTTTTTCTCGGTTCGGGCCGGATCAAGTGTGACAAACGGCATTTGCAGGCGCGGCAGTTCCTCGTTCGGCCCACCGGGACCGCGGTCGCGGACACTCAGGCAGGTATAGGGACCGTTATCGGAAATCGAGACCGTGAAGGTCGTATCCTGCGGCGCATAGCGCATGGCATTTTCCAGCAGGTTGGAGAGCGCTTGTGACAAAAGCGGGCGATGGCACGGTATGGCTTCGGCCTGTCCGGAAATCTCAAGCTGGATCCCCTGATCCATGGCAACAGGCTCATACAACTCAACAACATCGCTGACCAATTGCCGCAAATCCATGGGTTCGAACTGTTCGCGTCCCAGTCCGGCCTCGGCACGGGAAATCTCGGTCAGTTGACCCAACACGTACAGAACGTGATCGATTTCCCCGGTGGCGCGGGCAATGTCCACTTCGCGGTCCAGATCATTTTTGCCCGGATCGGACAGGGCCTCGACCCGTTGACGCAGGCGGGATAGCGGTGAACGCAGATCATGCGCGATCGAATTTGACGTGGTGCGCAGGTTGCG
>NZ_JBQFYB010000060.1:0-1099 GCF_056541275.1 Ruegeria sp. AI2 | reverse complement strand
GAACTGGCGATGAAAATCGTCGAGATCGTCATGGCCTTTGCGCCGATTGGCGTGTTCTGTCTGATCGCACGGACATTTGCGTTGGAGGGCTTTGAGTTGTTTGCCCCTGTGATTGGCTATCTGGCCACGATCAGCCTGACCCTGGTGTTCCATTTATGCGTCACGCTGATGGCGTTGCTCTATGTTTTCACCGGGCTAAACCCGCTGGCATTTTTGCGGAAAATGCGATCCGCGCAGGTCTTTGCATTCTCGACCTCCAGCTCGAACGCAACCATCCCGGCGAGCATGCAGTGCGTGACCCAGCGGGTGGGCGTGGACCGCTCTGTCGCCTCGTTTGGTGTTCCCTTGGGCGCGACAATCAACATGGATGGAACGGCGATCATGCATGGCGTCGCCACGGTCTTTCTGGCAAATGTGTATGGCATCGACCTTGGTCTCGGCGGGTATCTGACCGTCATCTCTATTTCGGTCCTGGCCTCGATCGGTACTGCTGGGGTTCCGGGTGTGGGCATGGTCATGCTTGCAATGGTTCTGAACCAGCTGGGCATGCCGCTGGACGGCATCGCGATCATTCTGGCGGTTGACCGGATTCTCGACATGATGCGCACCGTGGTCAACGTCACCGGTGACGCGGTTGTCACGACGATTGTGGCCGACAAGGTCGGCAAGCTGGATCGTGCCGTTTTCGATGATCCTGACGCAGGTATAAGCGATCTGGCGCATCTCGAAATCGACCACGACGCCGAACGCGCGTTTGCCGAACTGACCCACGCAAAACACACACCTTAAAAAGAGAGACCGGAGGCCTGCCGTGGCCCCCGGTCTTTTGATAAAACCGTTCCGGATCAGTTCGGGATCAGATCGGGTACAATCGTCACAATCGTAGGGAAGAACCACAGGATCGAAATCCCAACCACCTGAATGACCACAAACGGTATGATCCCTCGATATATGTGACCCGTGGTCACTTCTTTTGGTGCAACGCCACGCAGATAAAACAGCGCAAATCCAAACGGCGGCGTCAGGAACGAGGTTTGCAGGTTCACCGCCACCATAATCGTCACCCATTTCGGATCAAACGACCCGCCATAGATCACCG
>NZ_JBQFYB010000059.1:0-1217 GCF_056541275.1 Ruegeria sp. AI2 | reverse complement strand
TGAGCCTCCCCAACTGAACTGGTCCACCGCTATGTTTAGGAAACGGAGGACCAAGAATGGCAAACAAGCGACCGAAGCCCGAAGAGATTGTCTCGAAGTTGCGGCAGGTTGAAGTGTTGATGGGGCAAGGCATGCCCCGTCTGGATGCAATCAGACAGATCGGCGTTGTTGAGCAAACCTATTACCGTTGGCGCAAGCAATACGGGGGAATGGGCGTGAATCAATTGAAGGAACTGAAGCGGCTCCAGAAGGAGAATGACCGTCTGAGGCGAGCTGTGTCGGATCTGACCTTGGACAAGCTGATCCTGACTGAGGCCGCAAAGGGAAACTACTAAGCCCCGCTCGTCGTCGCACCTGCATCGATCATGTGCGCAGCCAGTTCAAGGTGTCTGAGCGCAGGGCCTGCCGCGTGCTGGGACAACATCGGTCCACACAGAGGCACATCCCGAGAGGCCGTGTCGATGAGGATCGGTTGGTTGCCGACATGATCGAACTGGCCAGGCAGTATGGTCGATACGGCTATCGTCGGATTGCGGCCTTGCTCAGAGAGGCAGGTTGGTCGATCAGCGATGGCCGTGTCGAACGACTATGGCGACGGGAGGGGCTGAAGGTTCCGCAGAAACAACCAAAGAGGGGGCGGCTCTGGCTGAACGATGGATCATGCGTGCGGCTGCGGCCTGAGTATCAGAACCATGTCTGGTCTTATGACTTCGTTCACTGCCGGACAGATGATGGCAAAGTCTTCCGGACCCTGAACATCATCGATGAGTTCAGTCGGGAATGCCTGGCGATCGAGGTGAAGCGCAAGCTAAACTCGATAGACGTGATCGATGTTCTGACAGACCTGTTCATCCTGCGAGGCCCTCCCGCCTTCATACGTTCCGACAATGGTCCCGAGTTTGTTGCAAAGGCGGTTCGGGATTGGATCGCTGCCGTCGGTGCCAGAACTGCCTACATCGAGCCTGGCTCACCTTGGGAGAACGGATACTGCGAAAGCTTCAATGGCCGGTTCCGGGACGAACTGCTCAACGGCGAAATCTTCTACACCCTGCGGGAAGCACAAATCCTGATTGAACAATGGAGGAAGCACTACAACACCAAGAGACCACACAGCGCATTAGGCTACCGCCCACCGGCTCCGGAAACCATCATCCCGATGGATCACAGGCCAATCATGCACTAACAATCAAACTGGACCAGTCAGATAGGGCTGCTCA
>NZ_JBQFYB010000058.1:0-1217 GCF_056541275.1 Ruegeria sp. AI2 | reverse complement strand
TGAGCCTCCCCCACTGAACTGGTCCGACGCTATGTTTAGGAAACGGAGGACTAAGAATGGCAAACAAGCGACCGAAGCCGGAAGAGATAGTTTCGAAGTTACGGCAAGTTGAGGTGTTGATGGGGCAAGGCATGTCCCGTCTGGATGCAATCAGACAGATCGGTGTTGTTGAACAAACCTATTATCGCTGGCGAAAGAAGTATGGCGGAATGGGTGTGGATCAGTTGAAGGAGCTGAAGCGACTTCAAAAGGAAAATGAACGGCTCAGAAGAGCTGTGTCTGACCTTACGTTGGACAAATTAATCCTGAAGGAAGCCGCAAAGGGAAATTACTAAGCCCCGCTCGCCGTCGCGCATGTATCGATCACGTTCGAAGCCAGTTCAAAGTATCGGAACGCAGGACCTGTCGGGTTCTCGGGCAGCACCGCTCCACACAAAGGCATATCCCGAAAGGCCGCGCCGATGAGGATCGTTTGGTTGCTGACATGAGCGAATTGGCCAGACAGTTTGGCCGCTACGGCTATCGGCGGATCGCGGCTTTGCTGAGAGATGCAGGCTGGTCCGTGAGCGATGGTCGTGTCGAACGGCTGTGGCGACGAGAGGGGCTGAAGGTTCCAACGAAACAACCGAAGAAGGGGCGGCTCTGGCTGAATGACGGATCATGTGTTCGGCTGAGGCCCGAGTATCGGAACCATGTCTGGAGCTATGACTTCGTGCATTGCCGGACAGATGATGGAAAGGTCTTTCGGACGCTGAACATTATTGATGAGCACAGCCGGGAATGTCTGGCGATTAAGGTGAAGCGCAAGCTGAACTCGACAGATGTGATCAATGCTCTGACAGACCTGTTCATCCTGCGCGGCGCTCCGGCATTCATCCGGTCGGATAATGGCCCTGAGTTCGTTGCACGGGCTGTTCGGGACTGGATCACCGCCGTCGGCGCGAAGTCCGCCTACATCGAGCCAGGGTCACCCTGGGAAAACGGATATTGCGAAAGCTTCAACGGGCGGATGCGGGATGAACTTCTCAACGGCGAGGTATTCTACAGCCTGCGCGAAGCGCAAATCCTGATCGAAGAGTGGAGGAAACACTACAACACAAAAAGGCCCCACAGTGCATTGGGCTACAAACCACCAGCTCCTGAAGCCATCATTCCGATGGATCAGAGGCCGATCATGCACTAACAATCAAAATGGACCAGTCAGATGAGGCTGCTCA
>NZ_JBQFYB010000057.1:0-1229 GCF_056541275.1 Ruegeria sp. AI2 | reverse complement strand
GGAGCGGCCTTCGTTTGTTCACCGATGTGCCGGGCTAAAGCCCGGCCTACGGATTATTCTACGATTTTCGACACGACGCCGGCGCCGACGGTGCGGCCGCCTTCGCGGATCGCAAAGCGCAGGCCGTTTTCCATCGCGATCGGGGCGATCAGCTCAACGCCGAACGACACGTTGTCGCCGGGCATGACCATCTCGGTGCCTTCCGCCAGGGTCACGGTGCCGGTCACGTCAGTGGTCCGGAAGTAGAACTGAGGACGGTAGTTCGCGAAGAACGGAGTATGACGGCCGCCTTCTTCCTTGGTCAGGATGTAGGCTTCGGCTTCGAACTTGGTGTGCGGTGTCACCGAACCCGGCTTACACAGAACCTGGCCACGCTCAACGCCGTCACGGTCCACACCACGCAGCAGGGCGCCGATGTTGTCGCCCGCTTCACCGCGGTCCAGCAGCTTGCGGAACATTTCAACGCCGGTGCAGGTGGTTTTCGCGGTGTCACGGATGCCGACGATTTCGATCTCGTCGCCAACGTTGATCACGCCACGCTCGACACGGCCGGTCACAACGGTACCACGGCCCGAGATCGAGAACACGTCTTCGATCGGCATCAGGAACGGCTGGTCAACAGCACGCTCGGGGGTGTCGATGTAGTCATCAACAGCCGCCATCAGCTCGCGGATCTTGTTCTCGCCGATTTCAGGGTCACGGCCTTCCATCGCGGCCAGAGCCGAACCTGCGATGATCGGAATATCGTCGCCGGGGTATTCATACGAAGACAGCAGCTCGCGGATTTCCATTTCCACCAGTTCCAGCAGCTCTTCGTCGTCAACCTGGTCAACTTTGTTCATGAACACGACCATCTTCGGGATGCCAACCTGGCGGCCCAGCAGGATGTGCTCGCGGGTCTGCGGCATCGGGCCGTCCGCGGCGTTCACAACCAGGATCGCACCGTCCATCTGAGCGGCACCGGTGATCATGTTCTTGACGTAGTCAGCGTGGCCGGGGCAGTCGACATGCGCATAGTGGCGCGCGTCGGTCTCGTATTCCACGTGCGCGGTCGAGATGGTGATGCCGCGGGCTTTCTCTTCCGGCGCGCCGTCAATCTGGTCATACGCCTTGAAGTCACCAAAATACTTGGTGATCGCTGCGGTCAGCGTCGTCTTGCCGTGGTCAACATGCCCAATCGTGCCGATGTTGACGTGCGGCTTATTACGCTCAAACTTTTCCTTTGCCAT
>NZ_JBQFYB010000056.1:0-1145 GCF_056541275.1 Ruegeria sp. AI2 | reverse complement strand
GGAAACAGCGGCCAAAAGTGGTAAGACGCTGTTGCAACAGTTCAGAGAATATCCCGAGCTGCTAATGTCACCGCGGTTCTGGGGATACTCGCTGTCTTCGGCGTTTTCCTCGGGGGCCTTCTTTGCTTATCTCGGGGGTGCGCCGTTTATCGGCACCGAAATGTTTGGCCTGAGCGCTGCCGAAGTCGGGATCTATTTCGGTGCTCCGGCTGTCGGTTACTTTGTTGGTAACTTCGTCAGCGGGCGATACTCCGTTCGCTTTGGTGTGAACAGGATGGTGCTGTGGGGATGCTGGATGAACGCGCTTGGCGTTGCCATATCAGCGGCACTGTTTCTGGCGGGCTATGGATCGGCGCTTATCTTTTTTGGCTTCATGACATTTGTTGGGGTGGGCAATGGCATGACCATTCCAAACGCGACTGCGGGTGCCCTGTCCGTGCGCCCGCATCTGGCTGCGACCGCATCCGGCCTGAGCGGAGCAATCATGCTGGGCGGGGGCGCCGCGCTGAGCGCGTTAGCCGGCGCTCTCTTAACAGTCGAAACGGGTGCGATGCCACTGCTTTGGCTGATGTTGGCAACGGCCGTCTTGGCGATCGCAGCCATCAGTGCAGTCATCTGGCGCGAACGGCAATTGGGACTGTAACACGGCTTGCCCATCAGGGTTTGCAAAGTTAGCTTACGCGTGTTGAATAGTTGCAAAGGCACGCCTATGGCCACCCAAAAGCTCTACGCTGGCGCAAAGCTGCGCGAGATGCGCACGCGCCTGACCCTCACGCAGCGGGAATTTGCTGCGAAACTCGGCGTTTCACTCCCTTACCTGAACCAGATGGAGAACAACAATCGTCCAATCTCGACGACGGTTGTCCTCGCGCTGGCACAGGAATTCGGTATGGATGTGACCGAGCTCAGCACGGGCGATAGCGAACGGCTTGTCTCGGATATGCGCGAAGCGCTGGCGGACCCTGTCTTTGCAGACGCCCTGCCCCCGCTGGCCGATCTGCGCCTGACCGCGTCCAATGCGCCGGCTTTAGCCCGCGCGTTTCTCGAGTTACACCGGACCTATCGCCAGACCCATGAACGTCTGGCCTCGCTCGACGAGGCGCTTGGGCTCGAAGACGCCCGTATCCAGGCCAGCCCGTGGGAAG
>NZ_JBQFYB010000055.1:0-1273 GCF_056541275.1 Ruegeria sp. AI2 | reverse complement strand
TTACAGGTTCGGGTAGATAGGGAAGCGGTTGCAGAGGTCTGCGACCTGGGCGCGGACGCGGGCTTCGACTTCGGCGTTGCCGTCTTCGCCGTTGGCGGCCAGGCCGTCGACCACTTCGATGATCCAGTCGGCGATCTGGCGGAACTCGGCCTCGCCAAAGCCGCGGGTGGTGCCGGCGGGGCTGCCAAGGCGGATGCCCGACGTGATGGTCGGCTTTTCCGGGTCAAACGGCACGCCGTTCTTGTTGCAGGTGATATGCGCCCGGCCCAGGGCCTTTTCGGTGGCGTTGCCCTTGACGCCCTTGGGGCGCAGGTCGACCAGCACCACATGGGTGTCGGTGCCGTGGGTCACGGTGTCGAGCCCGCCCTTGATCAACTGATCGCTGAGCGCCTGCGCATTGGTCACGACCTGCTGGATATAGCTTTTGAACTCGGGGCGCAGCGCCTCGCCAAAGGCCACGGCCTTGGCCGCGATCACATGCATCAGCGGGCCGCCCTGAATGCCGGGGAAGATCGCCGAATTCACTTTCTTAGCGATATCTTCATCATTGGTCAGGATCATGCCCCCACGTGGGCCGCGCAGGGTCTTGTGTGTGGTGGTGGTCGCCACATGCGCGTAGGGGAACGGGCTGGGGTGCTCGCCCGCCGCAACCAGACCGGCGAAATGCGCCATGTCCACGTGCAGATAGGCGCCGACCATGTCGGCGATCTCGCGCATGCGGGCAAAGTCGATCTGACGCGGGATGGCCGAACCGCCCGCGATGATCAGCTTGGGGTTATGCTCTTTCGCCAGCGCCTCGACCTGATCATAGTCCAGCATGTTGTCCTGCTGGCGCACGCCGTATTGCACGGCGTTGAACCACTTGCCCGACTGGTTGGGCCGCGCGCCGTGGGTCAGGTGGCCACCCGCATCCAGGCTCATGCCCAGAATGGTGTCGCCGGGCTGGATCAGCGCCTGGAACACGCCCTGGTTGGCCTGGCTGCCCGAGTTCGGCTGCACATTGGCAAAGCCACAGCCAAACAGCTGCTTGGCGCGGTCGATGGCCAGATTCTCGGCGATATCAACAAACTCGCAGCCCCCGTAATAGCGCCGGCCCGGGTAACCTTCGGCATATTTGTTGGTCATCACCGAACCCTGCGCCTCCATCACGGCGGCAGAGACGATGTTCTCGGACGCAATCAGCTCGATCTCGTCGCGCTGACGACCCAGCTCAGACCGGATCGAGCCAAAAAGCTCAGGATCGCGGTCCGACAAGGACTGGGTGAAAAATCCG
>NZ_JBQFYB010000054.1:0-1204 GCF_056541275.1 Ruegeria sp. AI2 | reverse complement strand
GCCCATATAGGCCAGGAATGCACCGGAATAAATCGCCATGCGAACGCCCGCCGTGAGCCATGTCAAAAGGATGATCAGCGCGGCGATGACGATCCATGGCGTGCTGACAAAGATCAGTTCCAGCGCGTCCAGCATCAGACGGATACCGTAGGTAATGCCGTCGAACAGGGCTTCGCCATTCAGAACCGCCCAGTTAAAGAACGCCTCAACCCCGGCGATGCAGAGCAAGCGAAGCTCGGGGTCGGTCGGGAAATCGCTGAGGATCGCGAACCGCCCCGGAAAGCTGTAATTGACCATCGCGACGGCCACGATCAGGATCATGAACACTGCACTAAATCCGATCTGAGACATCGGCATGCCAGAGCGGATTGACCGATCTGACAGCCATTCCGAAAACCGGGCTTCCAGCGCCCAGTTCGCGACAATGGCCTCGACAGTTTTGACGACCAACAAGATTGCGAGGCCGGTTAGGGCAATTGTCGGACCTTGTTCAGCCAGCGCTTCGGCTTCGGCCCGGATGCCGCCGATATTGGCTTCCAACCCGTCGACTGCGCGTTGAAAGGCATCCACCCGGTCTGAACCGCTTTCGATCGCTGCGGCCAATTGCTGTTTACGCAGCTCCAAAGTGCCCTCAATCGAGGCAATGCGGGCCATGGCGTCAGAGGCGAGATCGCCAAACAAGCCGCGTGCGATCTGGACAAAGCCAATTGCCTCGACAATCAGAAAGCACAGCGCCCAGGACCAAAGCCCGCGTGCACCAAACCAGATCGGGCCAAAAAGCCCTGCGAAAGAGTTGAAGGTCGGGGTAAAGCGGGCCGACGCGCCAACCTTGTCGAAATTCGTAATGTAGTAGTCGGGGCTGGTTCGCACAAAAGTGCGGATATTGTCCCTTCGTTCCTCGGCATAGGCCAGTGCGGCTTCGCTTTCGGTGTCTTCCAGCGGGTTTACATTTTCGTCCTTCATGACACCTCGGTCCCTTCGATTACGGTGCGCAGAAGATCCGCACGCGTGATGACACCAACGTCCGAGCCCGCATCGGTCACCATGATCGGGCTGTCATCGTCGATGGCCAGGTTGATCAGATTGCTGAGAGTCTCGTCGCTGGTCACCCGATGCAGATCAGCTGACAGCGGACCCTTGGTCGCGATCCAGCTTTCGACAGGTTGCATCACCACCTTGGCGTGCACGACTGAAAGTCGTGCAC
>NZ_JBQFYB010000053.1:0-1628 GCF_056541275.1 Ruegeria sp. AI2 | reverse complement strand
CCATCGAAAACCAAGTGCTGCCCCAACGCGGATGCCCGCAAGATCAGCCGCGAAGAAACAGAAGACGCCCGCCAGGTGGCTCGAGACATTGCCAAGACCCGCCAGTACGACATCTCAATGAAGCTCAGAAAGAAGGTGGAAATGCTCTTCGCCCACCTCAAACGCATTCTCGGCCTGGGTCGGCTCCGATTACGTGGCCCATGCGGCGCAAACGACGAATTCCTCCTCGCCGCCACCGCCCAGAACCTCCGCAAACTGGCCAAGATCTTTCCCGCACCGCAGCAAACACGTAAAGCCTGATCAGAAAGGCACTCGCGCTCGGTTCAGCACACCACTTTCTGCGTCCGCAACACGTTGTTTTTCCACAGAATCGGCGTATTTCGTTGAAAAACTCTTGGTTGATTGAGTGGTAAGTCGCTGATTCAATTCGTCCTGTAGGGAGGAATTGGCGATGATGGGACCGAGGCAGGAAGCGCAGGCGGCGTTGTTCTACGAGTTCTCGCTGGAAGATCATGTCCCGCAAGATCACCTGCTGCGCTCGATTGATCGGTTCGTCGATCTTGGCAGCATCCGGTCGCATCTGGCGGAGTTCTACAGCCATACTGGACGCCCCTCGGTTGACCCCGAGTTGCTTATCCGAATGCTACTCGTGGGCTACTGCTTCGGGATCCGGTCCGAGCGGCGGCTTTGTGAAGAGGTTCATCTGAACCTAGCCTATCGGTGGTTCTGTCGGCTCGATCTGAACGACCGTGTGCCGGATCATTCCACATTCTCGAAGAACCGGCATGGGCGGTTCCGCGAAAGCGAACTGCTGCGCTACCTGTTCGAGATGACCGTGGCACACAGCATTGAGGAAGGCCTCGTCAGCGGTCAGCGTATGGCCATCGATGCAAGCTTGATCGAAGCCGATGCCAACAAGCAGAACTCAACGCCGAAGGAAGAGTGGGACGCCTCAACCGTTGATCCGACCGACGCGCCCCGCGCCGTCCGCGAGTATCTCGACACGCTGGACGAGGCTGCGTTCGGCGCTGCCAGCGAGGTTCAGCCCAAGTTCACATCGCATTCCGATCCGGCGAGCCAATGGACCGCAGCCCGCAAAGGCCCTGCATTCTTTAGCTATTCCGACAACTACCTGATCGATACAGATCACGGAGTTATCATCGACGTCGAAGCCACCAGATCAATCCGTCAGGCTGAGGTCGGATCGACCAAGACCATGTTGAACCGAGTAAAGGAACGGTTCGATCTGCATCCGGAGAGACTAATCGCGGACACCGCCTATGGCACCGGCCCACTTCTGGGCTGGCTGGTTGATCGCAAGATTGCGCCGCATATCCCGGTGTTCGACAAGTCCGGTCGCAATGACGGCACCTGGACCCGCGCCGACTTCGAATGGGATGCTGAGAATGACCAATACATCTGTCCCGAAGGTCACGCCCTCAAGCAGTTCCGCCGCAACTACTCAGACCCCAACCGCGGTCCGACGGGCAAGGGCACCGCTCGCTATCGCGCTCTGAAAGAGGTCTGTCAGGTCTGCCCATCGAAAACCAAGTGCTGCCCCAACGCGGATGCCCGCAAGATCAGCCGCGAAGAAACAGAAGACGCCCGCCAGGTGGCTCGAGACATTG
>NZ_JBQFYB010000052.1:0-1643 GCF_056541275.1 Ruegeria sp. AI2 | reverse complement strand
TCGATCTGGTTCGAACGACTGTTGCGGAGGCGACGGAGCTTTGCGGAGCGGATCAACGACCTGTCGTTTGCTTTGAGACCGGGTACGATGGTTTTTGGCTTCAGCGGCTTCTGTCCAACGAAGGGATCGAGACGCTGGTCGTGGATCCCACGAGCTTCCTCGTGAACCGTAAAGCCCGCAGGGTCAAAACAGATCGCGTCGACGCCGAAGGCATGGTCGTTCTGCTGAAGAACTATTCCTCCGGTGATCGAAAGGCGTTCCGCACGGTGCGTGTTCCAACCGTTGCCGAAGAAGATGCCAAGCGCTTCCACAGAGAACGCAAAAGGTTGATGAGCGAACGCACTGGCCACATCAATCGCATTCGTGCCCTGCTCGCCCTTCAAGGCGTTCGGCACATCAATCCGGCGATGGTGACATGGCGCAAGAGACTGGAAGGCCTCGAGAGTGCTGATGGCCGTCCTTTCCCACCTCAGCTGATGCGCGAGGTCGTCCGTTCCTTCGAACGCTTGGAGCTGGCGAACCACATGATCAAGGCTCTGGCAGAGGAACGCGACGAAGCCCTTGCGACTGAATCTGAACAGTTCCCGGAACACGAAAAGGCCGTGCTGCTCGAAGGGCTGCGTGGCGTTGGACGGCACAGCGCGATGCTTCTGTCTGCCGAAGTGTTTGGCCGGGAGTTCAAGAACAGGCGACACCTGTCGTCTTACCTCGGCCTGACGCCCAGCCCCTATTCCAGCGGCGACGTGGAGCGAAGCCAGGGCATCAGCAAAGCCGGAAACCGACCGGCCCGAACCCTCGGGATCGAACTGGCGTGGTGCTGGCTGCGGTACCAACCACAAAGTGCCCTTGCGCGCTGGTTCCGGAAATACACCGCCGAGCGCCCGGGAATGAGAAAGAAAGTTGCCATCGTGGCTCTTGCCCGCAAGCTCATCGTGGCTTTGTGGCGATACGTGGAAACGGGACTTGTCCCGTCTGGCGCGGTTCTGAAGGCGGAGGTGTAAAACGGGATACCAAAACTTCAGAATAACGCGCAACGCCGGATGGTTGAGTGACCGAGAAGATTGATGGTCTTCACAAACCCTGTAGAAGTTTGGTCCCAACCAAGGCGGCTCCATTCCGGGAACGTGAACGGAAATTTGGTTCGGGCAACACGCCCACCGTATGCAAGTCGATGCCACTGGAGTGAGCATATTCGAGGAGCCAAACCAGCGATGCAAAGAAAGAAAAGGCCTTGAAAATGTAATTTCCTCATGCAGGTCGATCTTCCGTCGGGGGCGATTTTATTGACCAGTGATGCGATTTCCCGACCAGCAGAAATCGACGAGAAGTTTGCCGGGTCTTGGGACGAAGATGCAGCAATTGCCAGCGCAGACAGGTTGATGCGTCTGGCATCCGAGCGAGATGCCTTTGTAATCTATGGGCATTGTCCAAAGCAGTGGCCTGATCTGAAGAAAGCACCAGAAGTCTACAGCTGATCCCACCCCTTGGACCATTTTTTCGGAAAGTGATGTCGCGCCAAAGAATTATCTGACGTCGCGCCCTTGGTTCAGAATAATCACATTCCCACTGGAAACATCCCCTGCCGGTGAAATGAGAAAACCAACCCAAGAGGCGATTTGCTCAGGTAGCATCGCATGACCATG
>NZ_JBQFYB010000051.1:0-1675 GCF_056541275.1 Ruegeria sp. AI2 | reverse complement strand
GATGGCTCTGTGACACGCGCGACGGCAGAGGATCGCACCACAATCGAACTTGATGGATCCGTGTTCAAGCGTACCGAGTTCGCGCAGGCCTACATGTCTGGGGACGGTACAGAAATGGGTACCGAAACCGCCACGCACAATGCTTCAATTACAGAAAGCGGAGTGCAATCCTCGCTCGACGATGACTGGCAGCCGGAGTGAGGGATTTTGGTGTGAACTCATGTTGAAGTGCAGTTCTTGATATGTCCTTTTATTCCAAACGGTTCTGGATCTCCATCAGCTTGGCTTCGAAGACTTCTGCAGGCGTTTGGTAGCCGAGGCACTCGCGGGGGGTCGAATTGAGGGGCTGACAAATCGACCTCAAATATCGATTTGTCAGCGCCGTCGGTTCGGTTGAGCGAGGCAGATACTTCCGCAGCCTGTTGTTCGTGTTCTCGACCGTTCCTTTCTGATACGGCGCTTGTGGATCGCAGAACCAGGCATCCGCGCCGATCCCGGCCCTGAGGTGCCTCCAGGCCGAGAACTCGGTGCCACGGTCGAAGGTGATCGACTGACGTGCATCGGCGGGCAGGGGAGCCAGCCCCTGGATCAGCGCTTCCATGATCGGCTTGGACTGGCGATCCTCATTGCGCATCACGACAGCATAGCGACTGACGCGTTCGACCAGAGACGTCACATTGACTTTCCCATACTCCTTGCGAAACATCATCAGATCACATTCCCAGTGGCCGAACTCAGTGCGGTCCGCGATGCGCTCGGGCCTGTGAGACAGGCTCTGCGTGTCAAAGATGTGGGTCCGGTTGTACCTGCGATAGCCACGTGGCCGGCGGCGTTTGCGATGCTCAGGGAGATGGCGGTAAAACTGTTCCTCGCGGCCATCCTTGGAATAGGCGAACCGATAGATCGTCTCGTGACTCACACGGATCGGATGGCGTTCAAGCCGCATCCGGCCTGCGATCTGTTCGGGCGACCATCCAGCCTTGAGTCGATCTTCGATGGCTTCCTTGAGGTCTGGATGCACGATCATCTTGCGATGGATCGCGCGGCGCGCCTCGTATTTGTCCTGAGCGACAACCGCGTGATATCCGTTGAGTTCTGGGATCTCAGTATCTGTGTATCGGTTCCGTTTGATGTCTCGGTAGATCGTAGAGGGGTTACGACCCAACCGATCGGCTATCTCAGCGACCGGCATTTTTGCTTCCAGCCACTTTGCGAGCTTACGTCGTTCGCCCAGTTTCAGGTGACAGTAGCGGCTTCCCATTCTTCATACTCCATGCAACTCTCTGTTTTAGTACAGAATTTGCACTTCGTTTGTGAATCCACCGGAGGCTCAGACTACGCCGCATAATTCGACGCCTAAGGTTTTTCTGACTTTGCCTGTTTCACCAGATCCATGAAGGCCCGTATGATTTTTACGTCGCGCCGCTGTGAAAGGGAGATCAGGCTTTCGCCCATCTGCAGGTTGATACCTTTCAGCCTGATCTGTCGGAGGCGGTCATCGCGCACGTATTCTGCCTGAGAGACAAAGCCGACCCCGGCACCCGAGGCGACCAGTTCCCGGACGGCCTCTCGGCCTTCTGCCACAATCGCAGGCTTGAGCGTAACGCCCTGTTTTCTGGCCTCAACTTCCAGCTTCTGGCGTGTTTTTGACCCTTTTTCCCTGAAAACAAGTGGC
>NZ_JBQFYB010000050.1:0-1765 GCF_056541275.1 Ruegeria sp. AI2 | reverse complement strand
GCCCACCGGCTCCGGAAACCATCATCCCGATGGATCACAGGCCAATCATGCACTAACAATCAAACTGGACCAGTCAGATAGGGCTGCTCAGGATCCGGTCCGAAAAATCAGCTTTAACCTCAAGCGAGTACCCAATAACAACTGGCTGTTACCGTATTAACCGACAAACGTATAGAGCTACCTATCCCAGCAAATCACAGTCGTCAGTTCTCTTCATCAGTGCCCGAACAGAACTGGCAACCTTGTCTGCTCCAACATTGCTTGCGTCGTTCCTCCAAATACCGACTGACGCATACGGGAACGCCCGTAAGCGCCCATAACAACGAGGTCGGCCCCCAGTTCTTGTGCGCGTTCTTGAATGCAGTGTTCTATTGAATTCCCGCCGCATGTGAACTGCGACACGGTCACGGTGCAACCGTGATGGCTGAGCCATCCAGCTAAGCCAGTTCCGGGCAATTGACCTTCTGCGTCATCAAGCGA
Organism: Ruegeria sp. AI2; assembly: GCF_056541275.1. Lineage (NCBI taxonomy): Bacteria > Pseudomonadati > Pseudomonadota > Alphaproteobacteria > Rhodobacterales > Roseobacteraceae > Ruegeria > Ruegeria sp. AI2. Next base: position 1,285 of record NZ_JBQFYB010000050.1, on the reverse strand, counting down.
CGGCAAATCAAAACACCCAATCACAACTTCGTTGGCCGCCAGAAGAATGGGTAAAGCTAAATGCGCAGCCCTAGACGCAGGCAGGCTATCATTCCATGCCAAAAAAATGCAGTCGCGTTGGGCAAACGGATCTCCATTTATCATCAAGGCGACCGGCGAATGGAACAATACTCCGTACGCGATCTTACTAAACAAATCGGGTTCTTTTCGCAACTCAGCGTCTAGAAAGGCGATATCAGAGCTATTGGCTTGGCCAGCCACAAGATGCTGTAGCTCTGTTCCAGATCCCATAAAGGTTATTACATTTGCAGATACGCTCTGCCCGACCAGAAGCGCTTCAACTTCCGTGGCGCGGGACTTCAAGGCGGCATTTTTTGCGTCAAGAATATCCAACCAGTTTGAAGGGAGACCCGCCTCAACAAACCTGTTTGATCCATACTTTAGGTAAGGCAGGTTGGGTAGGTCCACGGTCAACACGCAAATCAAGTGACTGTTCTGATCACGGGCAGTTTCAGCGCATTCCAAAATCGACGCGTCGTCAACATCAACTCCTACATAATATGCCACTGTTCTGTATTGCATTCCCGACCTCCGTCTGGAATTTCAATTCGCCCAAGAGCCGTGCGCACGGCTTAAACCAACGAAGAGACAATATTGTTGGTCTTTCTTCTTACTTCGGCAACATAAAGAACTCTTCCAGCACAATCTTGCCTTTTGCCACCGAATACACTGCGGTCCCGCGCAACGTAATACGGTCACTCGTAGTCTTCTCAAGCGCTTCAGCCCTGAATTACCATTGACTGTACCATTCCTTGCTCGTTCAAATCTTGACAAGGATCAATAAGTGTATCGATGGATACTGTGCAGCCGGTTCGAACCAGTCTCGGCTAGGCTCGTAGACTTGCCTTTTAGGCCGCACCAAGTTCGCGCCACTCGGCGAGAGTGACGGTGCATATTAGCCAGAAGGCATCTCTGCTGGCTAGCGATCTTTCCTGGTTGAAGTGATTGGAGGCGTAGGAATGAACGACGGCGAACTTCTACTAACTTCGCGTCCGCATTAACCGCTGGTTCGTATGTCGCGAATAGCGGACGTTCATTCATTTGTCAGCGTGATTTCATGCACTGATGCCCGAGTTGCGGGCGAAATCGCCTGATGCGGTTTTACCGAACTCCGCTGTCGAACGCCTGATAAATTGAGCCTCCCCCACTGAACTGGTCCGACGCTATGTTTAGGAAACGGAGGACTAAGAATGGCAAACAAGCGACCGAAGCCGGAAGAGATAGT
>NZ_JBQFYB010000049.1:0-1809 GCF_056541275.1 Ruegeria sp. AI2 | reverse complement strand
ACCGCTACCGTCCGCTTTCACGCGGACCTTCACATTGTAGTCAATCACGCGTTTGACAGGTACCAGTACCTTCATTGTAGCGCTTTCTCCTTTTCATACGTCGTTTAGTTTTCTCCGAGAGGGGCCTCGGATACCCCTTCGCACCAGGCAACAAGTTGCGGGCTAATGGCTATATACGAGAGAGATAGAACCGGTTCATGAGGGCACCGCCCTGTCGAGCATTGCCACCGGAGATAGAATCTTGTCCAATTCGCTCTCAGGGACCAACCCTTCTTCGATAACAACATCGCGGATTGATGCGCCGGTGGCCAAAGCATGTTTGGCAACGCGCGCAGTGGCATCGTACCCCAGATACGGAACAAGTGCGGTGGCAAGAACTAGGCTGTTATCCAGCAGATCCTTGCAGCGATCCGCGTTCGCTTCGATACCGAGAACACATTTCTCGGTCAGGACTTTCGTACCATTGATCAGAATCTTCAGCGACTTCAGGAGATTGTAGGCAACGACGGGCTCCATCGCATTCAGCTGCAGCTGACCTGCTTCTGAGGCCATCGTCACTACGAGATCGTTTCCAATGGTCTGATAGCAAATTTGGTTGACCACTTCAGGGATGACTGGGTTGACCTTGCCGGGCATTATGGAAGACCCGGCCTGTACTGCAGGCAATGTAATCTCACCCAGTCCAGCACGCGGGCCAGAAGACAGCAACCGCAAGTCGTTACAGATTTTCGACAGTTTTACAGCCAGACGTTTGAGAATGCCCGAAAAGGTGACGAATCCTCCCAGGTCGGAAGAGGCCTCGATCAGGTCACTGGTGTGTTTGAGGTCAAAGCCCGAAATCTCTGCCAAGTGGGCAACGGCGCGCGTGTCATAGCCGACTTCGGCATTCACACCGGTGCCAATTGCAGTACCACCAAGATTGATTTCCGTTAGAAATCGCCCAATTTCGCGGATTCGATCAATATCCTCACCGACGGTGACGGCAAAAGCTCTGAATTCGGCGCCCAGAGACATGGGCACTGCGTCTTGCAATTGGGTTCGACCGACCTTAACGATGTCGGCGAAGGCCCAGGCGCGATCTTCAAATGCAGATTGCAACCCCTTTAACGCGGCGCAAAGCGGCTCGACATGAAAAAGTACAGCAAGCCGGACGGCAGTCGGATACACGTCATTTGTGGACTGACCGTGGTTCACATCGTCATTGGGGTGGAGATGCTCGTACTCTCCGGGGGCATAACCCAGCTTTGTTAGGGCGAGGTTTGCAATGACCTCATTGGCATTCATGTTGGTCGAAGTTCCTGCGCCACCCTGAATCATGTCCACCACGAAGTGTTCGTGATGCTTGCCGCCGATGATTTCCTGGCAGACCGCATCTATCGCTTTTGCCTTTTGCGTCTCAATGCCACCAATTTCGGAATTTGCCCGAGCGGCGGCCTGTTTGACCATGGCCAGGGCAACGACGATGCTGGAAAAATGTGACAACGGCACGCCGGTGATCGGAAAGTTCTGCCGTGCACGCTCGGTCTGAATTCCGTGCAGAACCCCAATGGGCAGGTCTATTGACCCGATCGCATCCGCTTCACTTCTTCTAGATTGCATAGACAGTATTTTCCCCGTGTTTGCCCACTTCGACTAGCTCAACCAGCAGGTCGATCAAAAGACAGGCTTTCCACAGCGTTGGTTAGTTTGTCACAAAGCAAACATGCAGGAGCATTATATTGAGCAGCCTCATCTGACTGGTCCATTTTGATTGTTAGTGCATGATCGGCCTCTGATCCATCGGAATGATGGCTTCAGGAGCTGGTGGTT
>NZ_JBQFYB010000048.1:0-1825 GCF_056541275.1 Ruegeria sp. AI2 | reverse complement strand
AGGAGAAAGCGCTACAATGAAGGTACTGGTACCTGTCAAACGCGTGATTGACTACAATGTGAAGGTCCGCGTGAAAGCGGACGGTAGCGGTGTTGATCTCGCCAATGTCAAAATGTCGATGAACCCGTTCGACGAGATTGCGGTTGAAGAGGCCATTCGCCTGAAAGAGGCTGGCAAGGCAGACGAAGTTGTTGCCGTTTCGATTGGAGTGAAGCAGGCGCAGGAGACGCTGCGGACCGCGCTGGCCATGGGGGCTGATCGGGCGATTCTGGTTGTTGCGACGGATGATGTGCATACCGATATCGAGCCGCTGGCGGTTGCCAAGATCCTGGCCAAAGTGGTCGAGGAAGAGCAGCCCGGCATCGTTCTGGCGGGCAAGCAGGCGATCGACAACGACATGAACGCCACCGGTCAGATGCTGTCGGCCCTGCTGGGCTGGTCGCAGGGCACCTTTGCCTCGGAACTGGATATCGAAGGCGACAGTGCCAAGATCACCCGCGAGGTGGATGGCGGGTTGCAGACCATCAGCGTCAAGATGCCGACCATCGTGACCGTTGACCTGCGCCTGAACGAGCCGCGCTATGCGTCGCTGCCCAACATCATGAAGGCGAAGAAAAAGCCGCTGGACGAGAAAACCGCGGCCGATTTCGGCGTCGACGTCACGCCGCGCCTGGAAATCGTCAAGACCGAAGAACCGCCGGCACGGGCCGCTGGTATCATCGTTGGCTCGGTGGATGAGCTGGTTTCGAAACTCAAAGAAGCGGGGGCTGTGTAATGGCTGTACTTCTGCTTGCCGAAGTCAACAATGGCGAACTGGCGCTGGACGCCACCGCCAAGGCCGTCAACGCCGCCAGGGCGCTGGGTGACGTGACCGTTCTGGCCGCGGGTGGCTCGGCCGCCGCTGCCGGCGAGGCTGCCGCCAAGATCGACGGCGTGTCCAAGGTGCTGGTTGCCGAAGACGCGTCGCTGGGTCATCGCCTGGCGGAATCGACCGCCGCGCTGATCGTGGGTCTGGCCGATGGGTACGAGCATATCGTGGCCCCCGCGACCACCGACGCCAAGAACGTGATGCCGCGCGTCGCGGCCCTGCTGGACGTTATGGTGATCTCGGATGCCTCGGGTGTGGTTGACGGCTCGACGTTTGAGCGCCCGATCTATGCGGGCAACGCGATCCAGACCGTGAAGTCGAACGACGCCAAGAAGGTCGTCACCATCCGCACCGCCAGCTTTGATGCGGCGGGCGAAGGTGGCGCGGCTGCGGTCGAGACCATCTCGGTCGGCGACAATCCCGGCCTGTCGTCGTGGGTCGAAGACAAAGTGGCTGCAAGCGACCGTCCGGAACTGACCTCGGCTGGCGTTGTTGTCTCGGGCGGCCGTGGTGTCGGCTCGCAAGACGACTTCAAGCTGATCGAAGCTCTGGCTGACAAGCTGGGTGCCGCGGTTGGCGCATCGCGCGCCGCTGTGGACTCGGGCTATGCCCCGAACGACTGGCAGGTGGGTCAGACCGGCAAGGTTGTTGCCCCCGATCTTTATGTCGCCGTCGGCATCTCGGGCGCAATCCAGCACCTTGCGGGCATGAAGGATTCAAAGGTCATCGTAGCGATCAACAAGGACGAAGAAGCCCCGATCTTCCAGGTCGCCGACTTCGGACTGGTTGCCGACCTGTTCCAGGCAGTCCCTGAGCTGACCGAAAAGCTCGGCTGACCACAGCCCGGGATCTGAGCCCCACAATCACCAAAGGCCCGCAACCAAGCGGGCCTTTTTCAATTCAATCCCCTCAAAGCCACCTCAAGCTTCAAAGCAATCTCCCTATGCGCTGAGGGGC
>NZ_JBQFYB010000047.1:0-1923 GCF_056541275.1 Ruegeria sp. AI2 | reverse complement strand
TTTTTGTTTGTGTTTATTGAACTGTTGGTCGAAGAGGTTTTTGAAGGGTCCGTTTTTCTGCATGAGTTGGTCGAGGTTTCCCTGTTCGGCGATAGCGCCGTCCTGGATGACGATGATCTTGTCTGCCTCCAGCACGGTTGACAGGCGGTGGGCGATGACGATGACGGTGACATCCTGTGTCAGGGCGTCCAGCGCCTCTTTGACCAGCGATTCCGATTCCGCGTCCAGCGCGCTTGTGGCCTCGTCCAGCAGCAGGATTTCGGCCTTGCGCAGAATGGCGCGGGCAATCGCGATGCGCTGTTTCTGACCGCCCGACAGAAAGGTTCCGTTTTCGCCCACCGGGGTCTCATAGCCCTGCGGCAGGTCTGTGATGAACTGATGCGCATGTGCGGCCCGGGCTGCCGCGATCACCTCTTCATCGCTCGCCTCGGGTGCCGAGCAGCGCAGGTTGTCCATCACCGAGGCCGAGAACAGGAACGTGTCCTGACCGACATACGAGATTTTCCGCCGCAGCGAGGCAAAGCTGACATCCCTCAGGTCCTGGCCATCGATCTCGACGCTGCCCTGATCGGGGTCGTAAAACCGCATGATCAGGCCAAACAACGTGGATTTGCCACCACCGGACTGGCCGACAAGGGCCGTGGTTTTCCCGGCCTCGAAAGTGGCGCTCATGTTGTCGATCACCGGCACCGTACCCTGATAGCCAAAGGTCACATTGCGCAGCGTGATCTGTCCGGGGCCGTCACTCAGGTCACGGGCCCGGGGGCTTTCCACCATCGTGTCCTCCTGATCCAGCAGGCTGAACAACATGCCGACACCGACCATGCAGGTTTCAATCTGGACCCGCATCCTGGACAGGCGCTTGGCGGGTTCATAGGCCATCAGCAAAGCGGTGATGAAGGACATCAGCTGACCCGCGGTCGGCTGTTCGGTGCCCGCGATGCCCATCGTGCTGACAATGAGAACCCCGGCAACCGCCAGACCGGCCAGAAACTCCATTAGCGGGCTGGCAATGGCCTGCAGCCGGGCGATGTCGTTCGAGCGCTGTTCGACCTTCCGGATCGCGGTCTCCATTCGGTCGATCATGCGATCTTCAAGCGCAAACACCTTGATCACCTTGATCCCCGCCGAGGTCTCCTGCAGCACCCGGATGATCTCGGCCAGCGATTTGAACTCGGCCTGCATGATCGAGCGGACGCTTTTCAGCAGATACCGCACCCCCAGAAGGGCAACCGGGCCCACCACAAAGAACATCACCGACAGGACCGGCTGCTGATACACCATGACCACAATCAGGCCGACCAGGGTCAGGGCATCGCGGACAAACCCGGTGACCAGAACATCGATCAGGCCCCGGGCCGATTGCGCGCCATTGGTCGTGCGCATCAGCAGATCCGATGATTCATTGGTCGAAAAGAACGACACCCCGTGCCGGACCAGCTTGCGGTACAGCTTCTCCTGCTGCTGGGCCACAATCCGGTTGCCCGCGCGCGCCAGAAAGACGGCCTGAATATACGAGGCCACCGCCTTGGTCAGGAACAGAAGCACAACCCCCAGCGCAATGACATGCGCCCATCCCCGCAATTCCGGGCTGGTCATGGCATCAACGATATATTCCATCATGTAAGCCGAGCCGGCGGTGGTGACCGCCACCGCGATCATCGCCAGGATCGCAACGCCGTAAAGCCCGCCCTGCGCATAAAAGCTCTCACCGACAAGCCGGCCCATATAGCCCGATCGCCACTTGTTCCAGGCGCGCTTCATCATTGCGTTCTCCAAATCCGTGAAACGGTGCGCACGCCCAGATACCCCATATCCCGCCGCGCCAAAAGGGCTGATGCTACCCTGCGGCAGACCAACCCATCCCAACATCCAAACACGCTAAATAAGACCTCACCACCAAACCCGCAACCAAAACCAAAA
>NZ_JBQFYB010000046.1:0-1925 GCF_056541275.1 Ruegeria sp. AI2 | reverse complement strand
CCCTCTGCGCGTTGATGGCCCCTTTTGTGATGCGGGGGTCGTTGCCTTCGCTGAGGGCGATTATGGGACGGGTGGCCGGAGCGTTTTGCCGCAACAGCTCGACGGGTGTCAGGGTCATGTGCTCCGGCCTCGTCCTGGGGTTAAGCGCCCTGCGCCTTCATGTCATCGGCGCTGATGCCGGCGACTGCGACGGGTTTTTTCATCGCGTCGCGGCGGAAAGGTTCGCCAAGCTCCTGGTTGATCAGGGCCTCGATCAGCGTGGTGATGCCGTTCTTCTGGTCCTCGATCGCCTGGTTCAGCGCCGCGGTCAGCTCGTCCTGGGTGCGGGCAACAACGCCTTTCAGGCCACAGGCCTGCGCGATACCGGCATAAGACACCTTGGTGTCCAGCTCGGTGCCCACGAAGTTGTCGTCGAACCACAGGGTCGAGTTGCGCTTTTCCGCGCCCCACTGGTAGTTGCGGAACACGATCTGGGTCACGGCGGGCCATTCCTCGCGGCCAATCGCGGTCAACTCGTTCACCGCGATGCCAAAGGCACCGTCACCGGCAAAGCCCACAACCGGAACATCCGGGCAGCCGATCTTGGCACCGACAACGGCGGGCAGGCCATAGCCGCAGGGGCCGAACAGGCCCGGCGCCAGGTATTTGCGACCCTCTTCAAACGACGGATAGGCGTTGCCGATGGCGCAGTTGTTGCCGATGTCCGAGCTGATGATCGCCTCTTTCGGCAGCGCCGCCTGAATGGCGCGCCACGCCATGCGCGGGCTCATCCAGTCGGGCTTGGCCGCGCGGGCGCGCTGGTTCCAGGTGGTGCCCGGATCGTCATCCTCATGGGTCATCGAGGTCAGTTCCTGCGCCCAGGCCGATTTCTTCTGCGCGATGCGCTCTTTGCGCTCCTTGCGGCCTTCGTCGCCGGCGGTGTCGCTCAGCTGGGCCAGAATGCCCTTTGCCACCTTGGCGGCGTCGCCGATGATGCCGACGCTGACAGCCTTGGTCAGGCCGATACGGTCAGGGTTGATGTCAACCTGGATGATCTTGGCATCCGCGGGCCAGTAGTTGATGCCATAGCCCGGCAGGGTCGAGAACGGGTTCAGACGGGTGCCGAGGCACAGGACAACATCCGCCTCGCTGATCAGTTCCATCCCCGCTTTCGAACCGTTATAGCCCAGCGGACCGGCAAACAGCGGGTGGCTGCCCGGGAAGGCGTCATTGTGCTGGTAGCCGACGCAGACCGGCGCATCCAGGCGCTCGGCCAGCGCTTTCGACGCCTCGATGCCGCCTTCGGCCAGAACCACACCGGCGCCGTTCAGAATGACAGGGTTCCTGGCGTTCGACAGCAGCTCGGCCGCCTGAGCCACGGCGCTTTCGCCACCCGAGGGGCGCTCGAACTCGACAATGGCGGGCAGGTCGATATCGACAACCTGGGTCCACATGTCGCGCGGGATGTTCAGCTGGGCCGGGGCGCTGGCGCGCTTGGCCTGCATGATCACACGGTTCAGAACCTCGCAGACGCGGGTCGGGTCGCGGACCTCTTCCTGATAGGCGACCATGTCCTCGAACAGCTTCATCTGCTCGACTTCCTGAAAGCCCCCCTGACCGATGGTCTTGTTGGCCGCCTGCGGGGTCACCAGCAGAAGCGGGGTGTGGTTCCAGTAGGCGGTCTTGACGGCGGTCACAAAGTTGGTGATGCCCGGGCCGTTCTGCGCGATCATCATCGACATCTTGCCGGTCGCGCGGGTGTAGCCATCCGCCATCATCCCCGCGCTGCCCTCATGCGCACAGTCCCAGAACATGATCCCAGCCTTCGGAAACAGATCCGAAATCGGCATCATCGCAGAGCCAATGATCCCAAACGCATGTTCAATACCATGCATCTGCAAAACCTTAACAAAGGCCTCTTCCGTCGTCATCTTCATAGGGGTGTT
>NZ_JBQFYB010000045.1:0-1980 GCF_056541275.1 Ruegeria sp. AI2 | reverse complement strand
CGCGGCGCTCCCGTGACGAACTTGTCCCATAATGCTTCCTTCCATTCCTGAGAAAGGATCGCACCATCAAACCATGGGATCAAACACCTAGAAGGTAACCCTTGAATCGCCGTTAATATTGTAGTTTGCAGGAGACACTCCAGTATGCGTTTGCCCCAAAAAGAACACTTTGTTCGAGCAGTTTCAGCGCAATCAAAAACACCAAATTTCTAAGACAGAATAATGGCCACCGTTACAACAATCCCCAGACCTTCCGTAAGTTCTCCGCTCAGCTCTATCCAGGGCACCTACGCATATGGTGACGGGAATCCGTCGACCACGACGGTGATTTCCTACAGTTTCGGGCACTTCTCTGATACGCAGGCTTGGTCATCAGAGTATAAGGCGGAGTTCCGTGCGGCGCTGGCCGCAATAGAAGCCGTTGCAAACATTACTTTTGTCGAAGTCACCTCTGGTTTCGCTGACTTGGTTGAGGTTCTCGCGCCGTCTTCATTCTTTGATAACCCGCGAACTCTCGGATTTCATTATTCGCCATCGAGCGGGACATCCTATGGCGCGTTCAACACGTCATACTGGACTGCTTCTTTCAACGGAAACGGTGATCCGGGCGGGTATTTCTTTACTACTTTGGTCCATGAATTAGGTCACGCCCTTGGGTTGGGCCATCCTCATGACACCGGATTGGGTACAACCGTGTTGAGCGGTGTAACGTCGCCATTCGACTCGTTTGGGGCGGCGGGCCTCAATCAGGGTGTCTATACTGTGATGTCGTATAACGATGGATGGACTTCACAAAACGGGGGGCTACACTTTAACGCAACGTACGGTGGTTCAACGGGGCTTGGGGCTTTGGATATTGCCGCGTTGCAGGCCATGTATGGGGCGAATACTTCATATAATTCCGGGGGCAATACCTACACACTTCCCTCTGCAAACGTCGCAGGAACTGGGTATCAGGCCATTTGGGATACTGGCGGGATTGACACAATACAACATGTTGGCAGTTCGAACGCACAGATCGACCTAAGGGCTGCCACCTTGGATTATTCCGCCACGGGCGGTGGGGCGGTTTCCTTTGCCGCTGGGGTAAAAGGTGGTTTCACAATCGCGCACGGCGTTGTGATTGAAAACGCGTCGGGCGGGTCGGGCGCTGATATCATTATCGGAAATGCTGCGCAGAACGTCTTGCGCGGGAACGACGGAAACGACACCATTCACTCGCTGTCCAACGGAAGCAACAACAACACCATCTATGGCGGCCAAGGCAACGATATCATTTTTGTGGCCCAAGGTGCCGGTGCTGACCAGGTCTTTGGGGACCAGGGCAATGATCTGGCTGTTGTGCAGCGCAACGCAGGTACGTTTTCGGGTGGAACCGGAACCGACACTGTCAGATTCGTTAGCGCGATAAGCAACTATTTATTCTTTGAAAACGGCGTCTTGTACGAGTTTTTGGATGTCATCACGCGCACAACTTTCACGATTGCAGACGACGTAGAGTTGGTCCAGTTTCTTGACGGGCTACAGCAGTATACCCGGTCGAATATCAAATCTGCGATGCAGCTTTCAGATATCGATACTCAGGGAACGACGTTGCAACTTGCCAACCATGGAGTTTATGTGCTGGATGGTGGCAGTTCGAATATTGCTTTGATTTATGGTGGTCAGGTAGTTGTGCAAAACTCGGGCTCCGTCTGGCAGGCAATACAGGCCGAGGCATCGGGCGGTGGCTACAAGGTGCTGTGGCAAGACGCGAATGGGTCGTATGCTGAATGGACCACGGATGCTACAGGTCAATTTGTTGGCGGGACCGGCGTTATCGCGAATGTTGTCGATGTCGAGGCCTTTTACGGCGCTGATCTGAACAATGACGGCCACACCGGCCACGTCACAACCAATATCGAGAGCAGCGGGTCGGTAACGCTCGCGTCGTCAACCCGCGGCGAGTATCTGATCAACGGTACCATCGGTGTAACACTC
>NZ_JBQFYB010000044.1:0-2197 GCF_056541275.1 Ruegeria sp. AI2 | reverse complement strand
CTGGCGTGGGAATGCGGTTCCAGACCCGTGACGGCGTGGGTCTACGATCTTCAAGCGCCTCGGGGCCGCCGACGAGATATCGGTCGTACCAGCGATAGAAGGTGGTCTTCGGAATGCCCAGCTTCTCCAAAGTGCGCTTGGTCGGGAGATGCGAACCTTCGACGAGGCGGATGACTTCCAGTTTTTCGGATGCGGGATAACTCATTCGTCGTCGTCCCCATCCGCGACCATGCTTTTTTTGAGCAACCGCAGTTCAAGAGCCTGTTCGGCAACCACTTCCTTCAGATCACGGGCTTCCCATCTCAGATCCTTCACTTCGGTGGAAGTTGCCGCGCGGGCCGTGTCGCCTGCCAGACGTTTCTTGCCGGCTTCCAGGAATTCCTTGGACCAGCTGTAATAAAGGCTCTGCGCGATGCTCTCACGACGGCACAGCTCTGCGATGCTGTCCTCGCCTTTTAGGCCGTCCAGCACGATCCTGATCTTCTCTTCTGCGGAGTACTGTTTGCGGGTCGCACGGCGAATGTTCTTTACGACCTTCTCACCGTGGCTCTGCTTGGTTCCGGGTTTCTGTCTCATCTTATGGAATGGACGCCCCTTGCACCGATGCCGATAGTTTTCGGCAGACGTATCAAGCAGAAGGAGTTCACAGAATGCAGTTACTTGCGATTGATTTAGGCAAACAGTCGTTTCACATCCACGGAATCACCAATGAGGGCGAGGTAATCTCGAAGAAGGTGACCAGATCAAAACTCGCCGCTGCCGTTCAGGAGTATTCCCCGGAAACAGTCGCCATGGAGGCTTGTGCCAGCGCTCATCACTGGGGCAGACAGTTTGAGGCGCAAGGCTATGCCGTGCGCCTCGTTCATCCGCGGTTCGTAATGCCGTTTGTCAAAGGCTCCAAGAACGACGCTGTTGATGCCGAGGCGATCTATGAGGCCGCACTGCGCCCGACTATGCGATTTGTCCCAGTGAAGACGACGGAGCAACAGGATTTGCAGATGCTGCATCGAACACGTGATCGTCTCATCACACAACGGACCGGATTGATTAATCACATTCGGGGCCTTCTGGGGGAGTATGGCGTTGTCATTCCAGTCGGTGCCTTTCGGTTCCGAAAGGATATCAGAAACGCCGTCGCTGAGGCCAAGTTGTCAGCGCTGGCAACGGAAAACTTCAACGCACTTATCGCCGAATTCGAAGCGTTGGACAAACACGTCGCTGAGCTCGACCGTAAGCTAATCGCGATCTGCCGGACCGATGAGCGGTGCAAACGTCTTGCAACCCTCCCCGGCGTCGGGCCTGTGATCGCCACCGCCTTGATCGCTGCCGTTGATGACGGTCGACACTTTTCGTCTGGCCGGGCACTCGCGGCATGGATAGGCTTGGTTCCCAGACAATATACGACGGGCGGCAAGCCCCGGCTTGGTGGCATAGGCAAACGAGGCAACCAATACCTGCGGCGCCAGCTCATCCACGGCGCCCGGTCCGTCCTGATCAGGATCGCCAATCGTGATGATCAACGCGCGAGATGGGCGCAGGGCTTGCTGGCACGCGCAGGTCACAACAAAACGCTCGTGGCTATCGCCAACAAGACAGCACGCATTGCCTGGGCGATTTTGCGGAGCGGAGAAGGCTACAAAGCGGCGTAGCGGGCAGCCCGGAAAGTACTGGCGCTCTAAGAATGCGAGGTGACGAGACGATGGTGTAACGGCAGGGGCCGCAATTCACAGCCTGTAAGGAGTGGTGGCCAGGAAAGGCCGGTCATCTTGGAAGGCACTGAAACCAGCGGATCCCATCGAGGCCAGGAGCAAAGATGCTTCAATCAAAGGCCGGATAGATTCACGCATCCAATGCCGTCAACATCATCACAAAAAACACCTTGCGCAGGGGGCGTCCATAGATCCACTCCTTGGCGGTTACGATGGGCCAGAAACCCTCTCTTATCAAATCGACCTAAACTGTCCCATTGGCGCTGACGTCAGACAGGTCGACCGCTGCTTTTTGTCCTGATCGAGCGTGATCAGAATCTCACATCCAATTCGAGGGTAAGACCCCAGAAATTGAAGCCCGATTGCCCGATGCCGTCATAGAACACCGAACTGCTGAGCAGATAGTTGGACTGGCTGCTATATTCTGCACCCAGTTCGACACGCCCGCGGGCACCTTCGATCAATTCGCCAGACGCACCGTCGGTATC
>NZ_JBQFYB010000043.1:0-2235 GCF_056541275.1 Ruegeria sp. AI2 | reverse complement strand
GTGGTTTTCGTGGCGATGTTTCAGAGCCGCTTTGCTTATTGCCGTGAGCTCTTCTTCTGTAACATCACTCTCATCGCGGCTCGCACAGTTAATCCACTCCCAAACGAATGAGGCGCGTCGTGGGTGGTTTGCCAAAGACTGCCAATCGCCTGTAGCACGGCGAGCATCCACGTAAGCTTTCAGGACTTCGCCAGCAGTATGACCGTCTTCGCCCGCCTGTTCCCAGTAGTGCTCAATAGCGTGATCGTCATAGTCGCGATTGTGCATCGCAAGCCAGAATTTGCGATCATGCGAGTTGACTGACTTGTCACTGCACTCTGCTGCGTCCGATACTACGGCCTCAAATCCGTTGATGTCGACGATCGCGCCATCAATCAGAGTCTCCGCATTCGGATTGTATCCATGCCCGATGATCGCGCTCACACCGGCTCTGAACGCGGGAGTGAGATTTGGTGAAAGTCGTGCAATTGCGGTGTGAAAATTACCGCGAAATGAGCCATTCCTGAACCCTATGTGTAGCGGCTTGAGATCATAATCCGTTGGGCGCGAGATCATCGCTGTTTCTGGCTCAGATTATTTGAGACTATAATTCGATTTGGGACCACTTTATTTGAGAACGGGCTCAGAATAATTGAGACGGGCTCACATTTCTGAGACTGGGATCGGTGGGGTGAGACCATCCACATGACCTCATAGCGACAACCCCGCCATCCGCATTCGCTCTGCCAATTCGCGGGTCCGCGCGGGTTCAAGCTGCCCGCTCAGGAAGCGTTTGATCTCGGCAGGTTTGGACTGGAACTGATCCGCCAATACCTTCACAGAATAGCCCTGCCGGGTGAGACGTGGCTCCAAGTCATCAAAGTCGGGGGCCAGGGTGGCCGACACAATATCCGGCGTGATTGGTTTCTGGCCGATGCGGAACCCGGCCTCCAATGCCCGGTTTAAATATTCGGCAAACTGTAAGGGTGTGGTCAGGCGCTCTGCCAGTAGGTCCAGCGCCGCCGGTTCGATAATCTCGTCAAGTGGAGCGTCGTCCTCGGTACACTGGTCCAAAAGCCAGTCGAGATAGGTTCGGGACACTTCCCCCAATCCTTCGAAGGGCAGGATATCAGTGCGATGCCCGATCTCTTCCATCGTTGGGCGGCGAAGGTCGTTTCGCAGCTTCGGATGGCCGACCAGAATAACGGACAGATTGCCTCCGCCGCGCGCGATCACTTCCATCAGGCGTTTCAGCCCGATCAATGTCTTTCCATACAGATCATGGGCCTCATCGACAAACAGCGCCACGGGCTTTCCGGAGCGGGCTACCAGCTTCTGAAGTTCTCGTTCCCTCTTTTCACCTTGGGTTGGAATCTTTGGTTCTTTCTCTCGTGAGAGATCGTAGAACAGGGCTGAGATTAGCGTCGGAACGGTCGTGCGGGCTTTGTCCACCGACAGGCTTTCGGCGACAGTGACCTTCTTTTCGCGCGCAATTTCATCTTGCAACCGGTGCAGGAACACAGTCTTGCCGATGCCAACTGGGCCTGTCACAGCGATCAGGCGTCCGGTTCCAATGCCCGCCCGGACGGTGTGGGTGATCTGACGATGGTTCTCGGTCTCATAGAATCCGGCAGCTCGCCAGTCCTTGATCAGCCCATATCGCGCCATGATCTCGGCATTCAGCATTACTCGCTCTCCTCTTCAGCGGCCGGTCGCTTAGGCGAGAACCGGGCAGTTATTCCTTGTTTGATTTCCGTCTTGTCGAGCGTGCGGTCGACAAGATCATTCACGAACGACAGATCCTCGTCTGTCAGGCGGGCCAGCGGCTTGTGCAGCAAATCCGAGACCCCGCGCAGCGCATCCAATCGGCTGCTATAGGTGAACTCTCCATAGGGATCCGGATCGACAAAGGCCTGGCTGGCGAACGGCAGTACGTCTGCGGCTTTGGCCAGGCTTGAATCCAACCCGGCAAGCGCCGATCTGGGCACCGAGATCTTCTGCGCAAGATCTCCGATCCTGTCGGCCCGTGCCTGTGTTTGTGTTTTCTTGGGCTTGCGATAGCGATGCAGCGGGATAGGCCCACCTGTCGGGCGGTAGGGGCCAAAGCGCTTGTCGTTCCACTCAACGAACAGCTCGTGATCAAACACCTGCAGACCTGGTTAAGAAAGGTGGGCATTAAGCCGATCCAAATCTACCCGGGATCACCTTGGGAGAATGGATACAACGTGCGCTTCATTGGCAATCTGCGCCGGGAAG
>NZ_JBQFYB010000042.1:0-2246 GCF_056541275.1 Ruegeria sp. AI2 | reverse complement strand
AAATCTGACTCTGACGCGGGATGGAGCAGCCCGGTAGCTCGTCAGGCTCATAACCTGAAGGTCGCAGGTTCAAATCCTGCTCCCGCAACCAATACTTCCAGTCAGATATCAAGCACTTAGCGCCCAAAGGGGCGCTTTCTGCGTTCAGGGCCGTAACCGCCAGTGCTACTGCGGTGCTACGCTACGGAGCAAAGAACAGCTATCAAAGCGTTCTCATTCTGACGCTTCCTGAAGACGAATCTTACCCCATCATGAAAACCAACCCGCAGTTTCCGTCTGCACTGTCAGCACCGTCAGCCAAAACCGCGAATGTCGGCTCAGAGCCTAATGTGGACCATGTCAACTCTCATCACAGAAGGGAACTCGCAATCTCGTCGGCTGCAGCTCCATTCAGCATTAGGTGGCTCGTTCCTTAAAAATTACCGCATAGCGAGGTGCGAAATATTTGACAAAGGCTTTAACTTCAGGACGTCGGTAGGCATCTGGTGAAACCAACAACAAATGTGGCGCTGACAGCTCCTCGATCTCGTCGAAGCACCTGATGAGGGTTTTGTCCGACTCAAGCAACTTCACGTTGCTTATTCCCAACCCTTGACCCGCCCTGATTGCCGAATGCATTAAGTCCAGTTCGCTATAGGTCGCCACAATCTGCTGGGACTCAATGCGTTCCACTAACCAATGGTGAAAAACGTTGGGGACGTCCCCTCTTTTGAACGTGACGAACCTGTGGCCTTTCAAATCCCGAGATGAGGTGGGTAATCCAAATTCCTGCTCATAACTTTTCCCACCAAACAGCGACCACTTCGCGTCGCTAATCTTCCTTGAAATCAAATTTTGGTCAGGTTCAGTCCGCACCAATCGTAGCGCTATATCTGCTTCACCTGCCATAAGGTCCAGAGCTCTCACTGAAGGCAAGAACTCAAACGCTATGCCGGGGTTACTTGCTGAAAATTCATTGACAATATCGACCATTCGCGGCGAGAAGTTCGCTGAATATGCAGTGATACGAATAGGTTTTGTTTCCGCCAATTCACCTACATGTCTGGCAAACATATTTGCTGCGGCTTCGAGCGTCTCGGCGCTCTTGACGAGATTGAGTCCGTTTTTCGTGAGTTTGAAGCCTCTGGTGTCACGCTCAAACAGAACTAGTCCGGCTGCATGTTCCAATGCATCGATACGCCTAGCCACAGTAGGTTGGGCCATGCCGAGCTTGCGAGAAGCGGCCAGCGTCGACCCCTCTCTGACGACCATCAGAAAAACGCGTACATCGGACCAGTTCCAATTCTCGCTCTGCATTTATGTAGAACAGCACAAATTCAAGCACGATACCAGAAGGTGATGCTGGCCAATAACCTGAATGGAGAACCCATGAACCAAGGTGGCTAACAATGACTTTGCACATCACCCCACAACTCGATACTTGGAAACCTTTCAGATTGTTGCACAAACTGTTTGAACGTACCCCTGATCCTTCGCGGTGCTGCGAGAACACCCATGAAGCGACACGACAACGACGGGAATTTATTCAAGAAATGATGCAAAGCCACCCGGAGGCATTTCAAAGTGAATTGGACGTTCAGCACCTAATGCAGTGCTACCCATCTTGGTTTTAAATGTGGCTCCAATGGGAGTGCGAAGGTTTGTGTATTGTTGCGTGTCCGTTCCGTCCTGCGTAGCAGACGAAAGTCGAACCAGACAAACGCAATAGGTGGAGCAACAAAAAGGCGCCCGACCCAAGGGATCAAGCGCGTTAGCCAAAAAATTGTAGTACGAACTTTCACCGACTGCTCAATTCTATCACCCGCATCCCGGCTTTGCCTTCCCGACTAAACGCGATGTTCACGCCCTGCCGCCGCAGCACAGGCTGAACCCTGCACAGGGCCACGCCGAACCTTGCCTCAGACCGGGGGAAGCTCTGGCTATCCTCTGTCAGCGCCGGGAAGCGATCCGGCAAGGTTTGCTTCAACTCGGTTGCTGTCGCGCTCCAATGCTGCCGCCCATCCATCAGTGACAGAATTGCCAACGCGACCGGGTTGGCCTCAACAGCGGCTTGGTCGCTGCGGGCGCGATTGGCCGCGTAGGAGTCCAGAAACGCGCCCTGAGCCCATCCAAGGGATTCTTCGGCAGCAACCACCCATTTTGCAAAATCTGCCATCCTAGGTGTTTGATCCCATGGTTTGATGGTGCGATCCTTTCTCAGGAATGGAAGGAAGCATTATGGGACAAGTTCGTCACGGGAGCGCCGC
>NZ_JBQFYB010000041.1:0-2369 GCF_056541275.1 Ruegeria sp. AI2 | reverse complement strand
GTCAACCGCGTCGACAACGCATACGGCGACCGAAACCTCGTCTGCACATGCCCACCAATGACAGAATACGAAGACGCCGCTGAGTGAAACCCGTGTCTGTCCGATCCGTCAATTAGCCTGACGGATCGGATTTACACCCTGAGGGCAGCACCAATCGGGGCGCTGCCACGCCCAAATCGTCGGAGGAACAATGAAACACTATGTCCTCGCAAATGATCACGCCAATCTGTCTGGAACGAAGCGTGAGGCATCCGAAAGATTGAAACATATTGATGTCATTCTCAACGGTGAAGCGGCTATGGCGTCAGCTGGAATGGTCATCGAATTCTATCAGGCGTTAAACACTCTGGCCGAAGACTGCACCTATGTGGTCAACCTTCGTGTCGCTGGCTCGGAACCTGCGGGTGGACCGTTATACTGGGCCGGACGAACGGCGATTTTCTGGGGAGATCTGGAGAACATCTGGTCCATTCCACATTCGCGCAGATTCCGGGTATCGCAGGTCCTGAACCTGTCTTCACGGGTTGTACTGGTCGGCGGCGCGGTGCTGCTTCTGCCGCAACTCGGAAGAACAGGCCGGAACACCGTTGCTGTCCACCCGAATTTCGCAGCCGCTGCACTGGAGGGCGGGCTGGAAGATTGTGGCACCGGCACGCATCTGGCCGCAGACGGGTGCGCCCATAGCGCAACCACCCGGCTAAGCGCGCTGCGCCTGCTGTCAGAATTTGTGTCGATCGACCACGGGGAACATATCGCGGACATACTGCGCGGATACATTGGACTGACGGAACCCACACAAAAGCACGGCAGCACGCTTGCCGCCCGTCTGGTGCACCGTGCAAAAGGTGATCAGCTTGTCATGCGCACGCTGGATGCGATGCAGGAAAACATCGAAGATCCTTTGACGATCTCGGAACTTTCCAATGTGCTCAGGACCTCGACTCGCCAGTTACAGCGAAGGTTTCTAAGCAAAACCGGTGCGAAACTTTTGTCGACCTACAAAGAGCTACGGCTGGAGCGGGCGCAGAGCCTTTTACAATTCACCAACATGTCGCAGATCGAAATCTCGACAGCGACCGGCTTTTCATCGACTGTCGCGCTGAAACGCGCCTTTCAACGCAGCTTCGACGTCAGCCCGGACGAAATTCGGAACAAGCGATTTCTGGGGACGGCCGCCCCGGAACACGGATAACCTTTCGCGTTGGTCTCGTGATCCACCAGTCAACGCAGCACCGAGCCCGCGTGGACCTTGCGCCCACGCAGGTCGGGTTTGGTGCAGGCGATCAGGCCGCAGCGATCTGACTGGCCTTTTCAACCAGTACTTCGGCCTGACGGATCGAGGCATAATCGATCAGACGACCATCCAGAGACACGGCACCTTTTCCGTCTGCCTCGGCCTCGGCCATGGCGACAAGGATACGCCGTGCCTTTGTAACTTCGGCATCCGAGGGCGACATCACCTCATTGGCAAGTGCGATCTGGCTGGGGTGGATGGCCCATTTGCCCTCGCAGCCCAGAACGGCGGCACGTTTTGCGGCGGCCTTGTAACCGTCGGGGTCCTGAAAATCGCCAAAAGGCCCGTCGATGGGGCGCAGCCCGTTGGCGCGCGCCGCAACCACCATGCGGGCAAGGGCATAGTGCCACATGTCGCCCCAGTGGGTCAGGCGGCCTCCTTCGGCATCCGGGTCGGTCAGAACCGAATAGTCCGGGTTCACGCCCCCGATGATTGTGGTTCGCGCGCGGGTCGAGGCGGCATAATCCGCGACACCAAAATGAAGGCTTTCATTGCGCTTTGATGCAGCCGCGATCGCGCTGACATTCTGCATACCAAGCGCGGTTTCGATGATGTGTTCGAACCCGATCCGTTTCTTGTACCCCTTGGCGTCTTCGATCTGGGTCACCAGCATGTCGACTGCATATACATCTGCGGCTGTCCCGACCTTGGGGATCATGATCAGGTCCAGACGCTGGCCCGCCTGTTCGACAACATCCACGACGTCCCGATACATGTAATGGGTGTCCAGACCATTGATCCGGACCGACATGGTCTTGTTGCCCCAGTCGATATCATTCAGAGCCTGAATGATGTTCCTACGCGCCTGTTCCTTTTCATCGGGCGCGACGGCGTCTTCCAGATCGAGGAAGATGACATCCACGTCCGATTTCGCGGCCTTCTCAAACATTCCGGGCTGGCTGCCGGGCACGGCAAGCTCGCTGCGGTTCAGACGGGCGGGGGCTTGTTCAATTGGATGAAAGCTCATGGTTGGGACCTTTCGGCTTACAGGTTCGGGTAGATAGGGAAGCGGTTGCAGAGGTCTGCGACCTGGGCGCGGACGCGGGCTTCGACTTCGGCGTTGCCGTCTTCGCCG
>NZ_JBQFYB010000040.1:0-2402 GCF_056541275.1 Ruegeria sp. AI2 | reverse complement strand
TGATCATTTTTGTTGGGTGCCTTCTTTTGCGAGGCGCTTTGGGTCAAGTGAAGCCAGTGACCGCCAATTTGACAGAATTGCACCCTAATAATGTGCAGTTAACTGCAAACTGTCGGGGCGATACCTTTCTATTTCAGGTTACCATAACCAGTCCGCACAGGACATTCCGTTATTAGCACTGCCGCCGCTCCGAAAACATCCTTACGCCGAGACGAAACCTCTGACTCAAGGGCGGTATGGAGCGACAAAAACGGTCTATATTCGTGATAATTTGTGCTCCATTCTGGTTTTATTTTGGTAAAATGTATCAATTCGTTTGCCCGGTCAAGAAAAAGCAACAAAAAGCCACACGATCGCAAATCGTTCTAACTTTGGGGCACAGGCAGTGCACTGGAGGAGTTTCATCCAATCGAAAAACCGCTGAATTGCGCCGGGTTCTCTGGAAGCTTCGATCCCTGGATAGGGTGAGGCCAAGGTAAAAAACAGCAAACAAACATCCTTTTGGAGCCCACAAACTTGCGGCGGGAGCCGGACAGCCAAGAGTGGTAAAATTCTGGTGCGAACCTTTTCAGTGCAGGAAACGTTCATGACTATTCGCACATGCCCTTCACCTAGATGAACATCTGGCCCGTTTCATAGCCGTTTTCACATGGTCCCTTGCGCCTTTGCGTAGCTTCACATTGTGAAAGACTCATCAAGAAGCCGACCCCGAAATCGGCGAACATTGGTTAATGTGGCCGCTTACTCGAACTCGTCAAACGTCTCTCTGACAGCATCATCCACGGTCCCGGCCCGCAATCTGCCGCCATCGTTGTCGCAGGCATCCTCTAAGGCTTGCCAAAGATGGTCCATTTGCAAAAATGGTTGAAAGCTCGTGCCGGCAAATCTCAATGCGGCGGAAATTCTGGGGCGTAAAGTGTCTGATGCATAGGTTCTTTTGGCTAATTATCTTCATAACCCTGACGGGGTGCGCGGCGAAAACCTACAATGAAATTGACTTCATGCCTTCGCCAACGGTCTTTGCCAATGGCACGCTTGACCCGTTCGAAGATGTGACCGAGGGTAATTTCGAGTCGCGGGCGCGTCTGTTTTACGCAACCGACCGCCAGCCCGCAGAACCGGACGACCCACAGAAAAGCTACAATAACGCACGGGGGCACGTGCTGCGGGCGGGTGTCGCGCAGGTTGCGTCGGACCCGCCGCTTGAAAGCTGGGAAAATGCACGGCGCATAACGCTCGCCGCGGCGCGGGATCGGGACTATAGGCTGCGGGTGGTGGGCGTGACCGAGACCGGCATTCTGCCGTTCAGCGCTATCAATTACATGGATACGCCACCCAGCCGTGCCGAAGTCGAAGCCGCCGGCAGCCATTTTGCGTCACAAATCAATGCGCAATTGGCACAATCGGCCAACAAGGACATTTTCATCTACATTCATGGCTATAATGTGGATTTCGACTATTCCACTCTGGTCTCAAGCCAGTTGCAACATTTCCTGGGCTATCAGGGCGCTTTCATCAGTTACAACTGGACAGCAACCCCAAGTACGCTGGCCTATTTCCGCGATCAGGAATCGGCGCTGGCGTCGCGACGCTATCTGCGCGAGCTGATTGCCTTTCTCTCGGCCCATACCGATGCCCGTCGCATCCACCTGATTGGCTACAGTGCCGGGACAAGGCTGGCATTTGACGCCGCCTATCAAATTGCTTTGGGGGCCGAGGGAAACGCGCGGTTGGGCAAGCTCATCCTGATCGGCAGCGATCTGGATCGCGCTTATTTCATTCATGCTATCGAGGACGGTCTTCTCGATGCGGTTACGGACCTGACGATCTATCAGTCGCAAACGGATTCCGCGCTGGCGATGTCTAGGTTCGTCTTTGGCCGCAAGCGCGTCGGAGAGACATCGCCGCCCGGCGAAGCAGTGCCTGCGGTGCAAACGGAGCTGGCCCGGACCCCAAGGCTGCATGTCATCGACGTGACGGATGCCGAAGAGGCGGGCACTGGCAACGGGCATTGGTACTTCCGGTCTTCACCATGGGCCAGCAGCGATCTTTTCCTGTCATTGCTGACCAACAAAGACCCCGCCGCGCGCGGATTGGTGCGCGCACCCGGCGAAGTCATCTGGCGTTTTCCAGACGATTATCCGCAAAGGATCAGGGAACTGGGGCGTTTGTACTGAAGGAAAGGAACCGTCTGGTTATCCCCGTCTATTCTCTATTCTGATCAGCTTGCCACACGAGGCTCCCTCGGATCACATCGAAACTCTTATGTAAGGTCATCCATAGGTCAGACTTATGACGTTGAAGGTATAATCGATTTTTCTTGGCATATTAATCTGTCAAGATACCATTGCTCAAATGTGAATTTTACGCCGCGCAAGAATGGCGAACCTGTCAAACAATTC
>NZ_JBQFYB010000039.1:0-2456 GCF_056541275.1 Ruegeria sp. AI2 | reverse complement strand
TTCCCGAGCTGCATGATTTTGTGTTGGCCAGTTGCGAAGCCGACGTGTTTTTGTTCCATGTAGAACTCGAAGCTCCAGTTGCCGCCGTCGCGGCCGATACCGGATGCTTTGACGCCGCCGAACGGGGTGGGCAGGTGGCGGACGTTTTCCGAGTTCACCCAGATCATCCCGGCTTCTAGCTTGTCGGTGAACCGCAAGGCGCGGGTCAGGTCATTGGTCCAGACATAGCCGGTCAGACCGTATGGTGTGTCGTTGGCAATCTGCAGCGCCTCGTCCTCGGTCGAGAATGGGATCGAGGTCAGAACCGGGCCGAATATCTCTTCGCGCGCGATACGCATCTGGTTATTGGCATCGGTAAACAGGGTTGGGCGAATGAAATACCCTGTGTCGCCCACCTTGACACCTCCGGCGGCGACAGTCGCACCGTCTTCCTTGGCGATGTCAAAATAGGAGGTCACCTTGTTATAGTGCTCCTCGGTCACCAGGGGCCCGATCTCGGTCGCAGGATCCAGCGGATGACCGACCTTGATGGTGTTGACCCGCTCGATCAGCCTGGCCTCGAACGCGTCCTTGATGGTGTCCTGCACCAGCAGGCGCGAGGATGACGTGCAGCGCTCGCCATTGATCGAGTAGATCATGAAGATCACCGCATCCAGCGCCCGGTCGAGATCGGCGTCGTCGAACACAACAACCGGGTTCTTGCCGCCCAGTTCCAGATGCATCCGCTTGAGCGTATCGGCACCTTGTTTGGTGATGATGCTGCCGGTGCGGCTTTCACCGACAAAGGCGATCGCCTTGATCAACGGATGCTCCGTCAACGCCTTACCCGCATCGGGGCCGAACCCGTTCACGGTGTTCAGCACACCCTTGGGCAGCCCGGCCTCTTCGGCGATCTCCACCAGCAGGCGAGCGGACAGCGGAGAATCTTCGGCCGGTTTGTGAACCACGGTGCACCCGGCAGCCAAAGCAGGTGCGATCTTCCATGTCGACAGCATGAACGGCGTGTTCCACGGCGTGATCACCCCTACCGGACCGATCGGTACGCGCGTGGTGATGTTCATCAGGGTCGGCGACTTAAGGTGCTGACCGTCCCGCGCCTGGACCACCTGATCCGCGAAATACCGGAAATTCTCGGCCCCCCGCAGCGCGGCCTTGGACATAAAGCGCAGGGTCTGGCCGGTGTCCCAGCATTCACACAGCGCAATTTCCTCGGCACGGGCCTCGATCGCATCGGCAACGTTCAGCAAGATGCGGCGCCGCTCGGTGGCAGGCATGTCGCGCCAATCGGCAAATGCGGCGTGGGCGGCATTGGCGGCAGCGTCGATATCATCGGCTGTGCCACGGGCGACATCGCAGATCACCGACCTGTCAACCGGGGAGGTGGATTGGAACACCCCTGCGGAACCGTCGCGATCTTCACCGGCAATTCGGTTCTTGATGCCGGTTTCCTTAAACCGGACCAGAAAGCCCGCCAGCTTCTCGATATTCGTACCCAGTGCGCTCATGGATCAGGTCTCCTGGTTGGTCGCGTCCAAATGGTCCCGGATCGTGCCGGTCTTGGGCGAAAGGTCTGGGTCAATGTCACGCATCTCAAGCGAGAGCGCGATGGAATGTCCGGCGAAGGCGGGGGACAGATAGGCCTCAACCGCCTCAAAAATGCGCTGCGTGGCGTCCCGTTTGACATCCGCAGTCCGGCCAGCGCGCAGGCGGATCGAGATATCAACAAACCCATGCGCCGGATTGCCGTCCGCGATGGCATAGTGATCGACCCGCGTGGCCCGGACACGAATACCGGGCAGGGGAAATATCTTGATCCCGGCAGCCGTGGCCCGGATGCATTCGCACAAGCCACTCATATCGATCCTGTCTTCCAGATTGCCGGAATACTCGACGTGAAAATGTGGCATATGCTCCCTCCAATGGTAAACATGTTTAGTAAATTGGAGCCCCCGCTGTCAAGAACTTGCTTTGTTAATCTTTGCATCTTTTGACTCTGCGAATTAGAAGACTGTCATGAGTGAACAAAGCCACACCAAGAACACCTCGCGCGCCCTTCCGATTGCCTTGCTGCGCGCACGCGAAACCGTCATGGCCCCCATCCGGGACATGCTGCAGGGGATACAACTGACCGAGCAGAAATGGCGCATCCTGCGCGTGCTGGACGAGTTGGGTGAAGTGGAGCAAAGCTCGATTGCCAAAGAGGCCTGCCTGCTGTTGCCAAGCCTCACCCGCATCCTGCGCACGATGGAAGCCGAAGGCCAAATATCACGCCGCCAGGACAGCCACGATAAACGACGCACAATGGTGAAGATCACAAACGAAGGACGAAACATCCTCGCCGAAAACCTCGGAACCTCTCTGCAGATCTACCAAAGCATCGAAAAACAAATGGGACGAGAAAAACTCAATCAACTCCTCGACCTGCTCGAAGAACTACAAGCCGTCAAAGTCTGACC
>NZ_JBQFYB010000038.1:0-2770 GCF_056541275.1 Ruegeria sp. AI2 | reverse complement strand
GAGTAAAGTTGTCGCGTTTCGGGAGATTCGGAACTCTAAACGATCCGTTCGAATTGGCTCCCTATGACATATCTGACCCGAAAATCCGATCACCTCACAAAGATGCTCTCAACCAAATCGGAAAGATGGCAGGCCTGATTTGTCTGAGCGAAACCTGGCGCTCGCCAGCAATGTGGGCGCACTATGCCGACAAACATGAAGGAGCCTGCCTAGAGTTCGAAGTTACACTCGATACTTTGACCAAAGTAAAGTATCGGAAGCAAAAACTGTTCCAGGGAATTACGTTAGACAATTATGATAGCAAGGTGAATGAAGACAACATCGAAAAGCTATTAAGTACAAAATCACGAGACTGGGATTATGAAAAAGAGCACCGGATATTAGTTCCGTTAGACAATGAAACGGTCATTTTTGATGATGGTCACCATTTCCTTCCATTTCAGAAGGATGACCACAGTACCTTTTTGCTCAAACGCGTTTTCGTCGGGTACAGGTGCGGCAAAGGCATTTCAAACATGTTGGAAGACTTGAAGGGCTACACTCACAAGGTTAAGGTCTTACAAACTCGTCCTGCATTTAAAAGCTTCAAGGTAACGCGTCAGAAAGATAAGAAATTTTGGAACTGGGATGAATGCAAGCAAGGAGAGGAATGCTCTCTTCCTGCAGCTCGAGCTGTTTTCGGTTGATTTGGGCACCTGTGCGGTCGTCCTCCAACCGGTGCTTCGATTGGTGAAACGAGCCCTTTCCGGACCTCCGCTAGCACGAGTGATTTTGCTAGAGCAGCATGTCGTGGACCGCAGAAACCGGACGTTAGATTTCCCAGATTGGAAAGGCGAGAGAACAGACAAAACCGTCATTCACCACGTGCTTACCCATGGCCGCTTTCGGAGATCAAGTTTGATGTTGTAGTCAAACTAGTCTTCGCTTTTGCTGTGGCAGACAACTTCAAGCTTAATGCCGTGAGGGTCGAGCCAATAGGTGGCATAGTGAGTTCCGTATTCTGGAAATTGGCGGGGCTCGTGTAGGATTTGCGCCCCCTGCGACAGCGCCCACTTGCCTTGTGCCTTGAGCCCCAACCTTGGACCGCCAGAAGCTAGATTTTTCCGGCTCTATCACGATGACGGGCTGGTGACGCCATCGGGATAATGCATGGCAATCGGGACGTTGTATCCGATTGCGCTGTGGGGTCTGTCCTCATTGTAGTGCCGACGCCAATCCTCCAGCTTTTCGCGGGCATCTGCAAGGCTCATGAACCAGTGCGCGTTCAGGCATTCCGCCCGGAGCTTGCTGTTAAACGCCTCAATGAAGCCATTGTCCGTGGGCTTTCCAGGCCGTGAGAAGTCGAGGGTAACGTCGTTGGCGTAGGCCCAGAGATCGAGGTCCCGCGAGATGAACTCGCTGCCGTTATCGACTCTGATCGTCTTGGGGTAGCCGATCTGCCCGCAGACCCGTTCGAGCGTCTGCACAACATCTTCGCCCCGATAGGTGAAGCGCGGATCGGCTGCAGGGCAGAGCCGGGAATGCGTGTCAACGACGGTCAGGATGCGCAACCTCCTACCCAGGGCGAGCTGGTCGTGAACGAAGTCCATCGCCCAGACATCGTTAGGCCCGACGGCTTCATGACGGTCTTCTCTGAGCTTTGCCTTCACCCGGCGCTTGGGGTGCTTGTTCCTGAGCTGCAGGCCCAACTCGTTGTAAATCCTGCGTGTCTTCTTCATGTTGATCACCCAACCCTCCCGTCTAAGAAGCACGTGGACGCGCCTGTAGCCATAGCGCACACGCGTCTCTGCGATCTCTTTGATCCGCCGTTCGACGGCAGCCTGATCCGTCCGCCGGGACTTGTAGTGGTAGGTGGATGTGTCGAAGCAGATGGCCCCACAAGCCTTCCGGATCGACACACCCCAATCAACGCACATCCCGGTGACAATCTCGCGCAAACGGCCAGGCTTCAGAGCTTTCGCCGAATGACATCCTGAAGCATCTCCCGATCCAGCGTCAGGTCCGCCACGATCTTCTTCAGCCGGGTGTTCTCGTCCTCCAGCGCCTTCAGCCGGCGCATCTCGTCAGGCAACAAGCCGCCGTACTTCTTCTTCCAATTGAAGTATGTCGCCTGGCTGATCCCAGCCTTTCGGCAGATCTCCGCGACCGGTGTGCCTTGCTCGCCCTGCTTCAGGATGAAGGCCTTCTGCGCCTCCGTGAACTTCGATGCTTTCATGCGATTCCGCTCCTCTCCCAGCCAGGGAAATTTAGCGGAAAACTCCAGCTCCGAACGATCCAGTTTTCAGGGGGCAGAGCATCGTGACCTGAGACCCGTTTCCTCCTCCAATTTGAGGTAGAGTTCGTCCCAACTAAGGAGACGAACGGAATGAAGAGATCACGGTTTAATGAAGAGCAGATCATTGCGATCCTGAAGCAGCAGGAAAACCCTTGATTTCATGCTTTCTGCGAAGCGAGATACCAAAGCAGCAAAGAAGTTCTTCGCCAACGCATTGCACAACAATGGCATCCCGAAACGGATCACCATTGACAAAAGCAGGAGCAACGCGGCCGGTATCAAAGAAGTCAACAAGATCTTCAAGCGGTTACAGTTACCGGTTAAGATCGACACTGTCAGATCAAAATACTTAAACAACATTATCGAGCAGGATCACCGGTTCATCAAGCGGCTCATGAGACCGATGCTTGGCTTCAAAAACTTCATCTCAGCTGCAGCGACACTAGCAGGAATCGAGACGGCCAACATGATCCGAAAGGGCCAACTTGGGGCTTC
>NZ_JBQFYB010000037.1:0-3127 GCF_056541275.1 Ruegeria sp. AI2 | reverse complement strand
CGGATACGACGCTGATGGGAATGTCTCTTGCCATTTGAATCCTGAAGACTAGCGGTAAGATCTATTGCTTCGACTAGGGTTGTCGGAGCCGCGATGTAGGCCTGCTCGCTTTGAGTTCGATTCCGACAGTTCTTAATGTAATGTGACACACAGTCTGAAATCTTGCCCATTTTTCACTTTCTTCTTCGTGGACTTTGCCACTCAACGTATTCGAGCCAATTGCTGCAGGAATTCTAGACCGCCTTGCGAATGTAGTCTTCACCTTCAATGCCCAGTAGCAGCACAATTGGGGACGCAACTCAATCTTTAGCTCTATATTCGTTGGATGTCCGCAATCAGCGGATCGCGACATGCCACAGCTGCACACGTCGTGACCTTGACGGATGGCCGGTTTGGGCTCATCTATCAATTCAGGCTTGTAGCAGAGAATGTCCGCTGCGAGCCGATAGTGTTGAAAAACACCATTTTTGACGGAAGGTGTTGAAAAATCCAGCCGTTGAAAGCCGGTCGAAAATTTTAGCTAGGGGGTCGGCCAAAGCACGGCATTGCCGTCGTGCCGCGCGCTCATGGCCTTCTCCGTCCAAACTGGGGTGACTTTTCAGGCGCGATGGAATTTGGCGAGAAAATGCATGATCGGAATTTTCGAGTTTTTCAACACTATCAGCCCGTTTATCAAAAATGCTGCACAGCGACCAAAGTCCGCTATGTTGGGATTCTGTTGAAAAACAACGTGTTGCAGTCGCAGAATGGGGTGACCTGAGCACGGCACGAGCGCCTTTCTGGTCAGGCGTTTCGCGTTTGCTGCGGTGCGGGAAAGATTTTCGCCAATTTGCGGAGGTTCTGGGCGGTGGCGGCGAGGAGGAATTCGTCATTTGCGCCGCACGGTCCACGTAATCGGAGCCGTCCAAGGCCTAGGATGCGCTTGAGGTGGGCGAAGAGCATCTCAACTTTCTTTCTGAGCTTCATCGCAATCTGGTACTCTTCAGTTTTGGCCAGATCTCTGGCGACCTGGCGCGCATCTTCGTGCTCTTCGCGGGTGATTTTGCGTGCATCAGCGTTGGGGCAGCATCTTTGTTTGGACGGACATACCTGGCAGACTTCTTTCAAGGCGCGATAGCGGGCTGTGCCCTTGCCCGACGGCCCCCGGTTTGGATCAGAGTAATTCCGGCGGAACTGTTTAAGCGCGTGACCCTCTGGGCAGATATATTGATCATGCTCAGCGTCCCATTCGAAGTCTGTGCGTGTCCAGGTGCCGTCGGGGCGTCCGGCCTTGTCGATGACCGGGATGTAAGGATCGATCTTGCGATCCACGAGCCAGCCGAGCATCGGGCCTGAGCCGTAGGCGGTATCGGCGATCATCCAGTCGGGGACGAGGTCGAACTTGTCCTTCACCCGGTCCAGCATCGTCTTTGTCGACCCCACTTCGGCTTGCCGGATGGATCTGGTCGCTTCCACATCCACAATCACGCTGTGATCTGTATCAACGAGGTAGTTATCAGAGTAAGCAAAGAAGGCTGGTGCCTTGTGCGCCGCTGTCCATTGGCTGGCAGGGTCCGAATATGAAATGAACTTAGGCTTGACTGGCGAGGCAGCACCAAACGCGGCCTCATCCAGGGTTTCCAGATATTCCCGAACAGCGCGCGGTGCGGTCTTGGCATCGATCTGTGCAGCATCCCATTCTTCTTGTGACGCTGAATACTGCTTGGTCGCTTCTGCCTCAATCAAGCTGGCATCAATCGCCATACGCTGGCCGCTGACCAAACCTTCTGCGATGCACCGCGCCACTGTCGTTTCGAACACGTGCCGCAAGAGTTCACTCTCGCGGAACCGACCATGGCGGTTCTTGGAAAAGGTAGAGTGATCCGGCACTCGATCAGTCAGATCGAGGCGACAGAACCAGCGATACGCAAGGTTCAGGTGCACTTCTTCGCACAACCGCCGTTCCGACCGGATGCCAAAGCAATAGCCCACCAGCAGCATGCGGATCAGCAACTCGGGATCGACGGAAGGGCGACCAGTATGACTGTAAAAATCCGCCAAATGATTGCGGATACTACTCAGGTCAACAAATCGATCAATCGACCGCAGCAGATGATTGTCCGGGACATGTTCCTCCAGGGAGAACTCATAGAACAGCTCAGCCTGAGTTTCCTGTTTTGGTCCCATCATCATCCAAACTCCCATTCAATAAGAGAATTGAATCAGCCAGATGGCCTTCGATCAAGACAGAGTTTTTCAACAGAATATCCACACTGCGTGAGTGCATAGTCCATAGTTTTCTGCACGCTGCCTGAATGACCGAGATTCCCTCTGCCTTGCGGCAGTAGTTATTCGGCAGCGCAGCGGGTTGGCACGATGTATTTACGCGCAGCAAGTTTTTGACAGTTCCGCTGTGGGCTCGCAACAGCCATTCTCTGCGACAAGTTCGAATTGGCAAAATGAGCCGATACTGTTGAAAAACTCCGATTTTGCGCAGATTCGAGTCCAAAATTTCTCGTAGAAGCCCGGTAGGATTATTCAGCTTAGGGTTCGGCCAAAATCTGACTCTGGCCGTCAGAGGGCATCTCAACAACTGTCATCGATATTGGCTTTGGACTTTATCGACGGATCGCCGGTTCGCAGAAAACTCGAACCTCTTGCATTTTTGAGTTTTTCAACACAATCGGCCGGAAAAAGAATAAGCCTGGGACTAGCCCTCTGCAGTCTCAATCTTCCAGGCGTCCAGTAGTTTCGGGAGCGCAATCCCCCAATCCAATACTCCGGTCCGTTCGGCCCATGATTGGTACTGACCCTTCAAATCCTCCTCAAGTTTTGGAGATATACCGGCCAGATTGTTCAGTTCCGTGCGATCAGCCGCCATATCGTATAACTCCCAGTCTTGGGAATACTGACGCACCAGTTTGAAATGTCCAAGACGAACTGCTGCGTTTCCTTCATGCTCGAAGAAGATAGGTTGTTCCCGTTCCCATTCTTTTCCACAAAGCACTTGAAGAAGGGATTCACCCTGCATTGGTTGAATTTCGTGCCCCCCAACTTCGTTCTGATACGTACATCCAGTAGCTTCAAGGATGGTGGGCAAGATATCCACGACGTGACAGGCAGCATGGACCGTATTGCGGGATGTGAA
>NZ_JBQFYB010000036.1:0-3207 GCF_056541275.1 Ruegeria sp. AI2 | reverse complement strand
CGCGACCATCGCCTCGAAGCTCTGCGCCACATGCTCCCGCCGGATGCCTTCACCGGGCTGCAACAGCACGAACGTCATATGGATTTCATTGGTGGCCACATCGTACCAGGCAATCGCCTTGGGATAGACCGCCGTGCCATCGGCGCGGCGCATCATGATATCCACGGGGTGCACGTCCCCCACCACGATCTGGCGGGGCAGCAACGTGGCATAGTCCCGCCGGATCGAGGGCATATACCTGTCCTGGAAGGTGGCGTTGTCTTTGTCCTTGATCGCGAGAAGCGCGTATTGGCGATGATGCTCCACCTGGCGGCGGTTCACATTACAGAGGCCGAACTGCGTGCCCTTGGCATGGGTGTCGCCGCACCGGCCCAGCTCCAGCGCCTCGAAGGGCACGACCCGCAGGTCTCGGCTCATCTCGATCAGGCGGGTGGTGGATTTCTCCGAGATCGCGCGCCAGCCGCATTCCCCCGCTGCCCAGAGGGACCGGATATAGGTGGTCAGGTCCGCGCCGATCCCGGCCTGCGTGGCCGCATCGATATGCGCCTCAAAAAACGCATCCCAGGCGCGGGTGACCGTCTGGCGCCGGACGCCGTGATCGGCGCGGCGCTTGCGGACCAGACCATTTAGACCAAAGGCCTCATAGTCGCGCAGCCAGTTATAGAGCGTCTGCTTGGAGATCAGCTTGCGTTTCCCGTTGGGGAACAGGCGCGGTTCCCGGGTGAGGCCCTCGATCACCGCCGCCCGCTCAGGTGAGCCCTTCTCAAAGGCCAGGGCCGGGCGGATCACCTCCTGCCGCCACCGCGCCAAAGCCAGATCGGCCTCAAAGCGTGCATCCGTTTGGTGGGCCTGCTCCGGTACAAGACAGGTGCCGCCGGTCGCCACATCGGGCTTTGCGTGGAGCACGATGCCACGCTCCAGATACCAGGCCTCCCGCAGATCAGCGGGTAAGTGGTCTACATGCGCTTGAGGTGCTCGACCTCCAGCACCGCCACGCCCGATTTCAACTTCTCTGACAAGAAGATCGACACCGCGCCACTTGCGCGACTGCAGGGCTTTGCTGACCGCCTGTTTGGATACCCCAGACAACTCGACCAGGTCATTCATCGGCAACCATTTTTCGTGGTTGACCAATGGTTGACCAACAGGTTGACCAACGGCTTCTAGCGGCGGATTGGTCAACCCCGAGGCGTTGGCCTCAACCAGTTCGAATTTGCGCGATGCCTGCCCCATGGCTTACACCGCCACCGTCTCGGGGCGCCCGCCCCTTCTCCGGCACCGGGGACGCGTTCCGTGACGCGTTCCCTCGCTCAGCACCGCATCGCGGGGTGCCATGCGCTTCCGGCGTTTGAGGCGCGCCTGGCCCGTGTCGTCCCCAGATTGTCCGCAGGTAGCCACGGGAGTGGTGCTGGTGTGGATGTTCTGCTTCCCACGCCCGCCGAGGTCTGAGGCGCGACATGCGCCAACGATGATCTCACATAGAACCGCTCCGGGCTGGAACGGCTTGCTTCTTGCTGACATAGTGTCCTCGCAATGCTGGGGTGCGTCGGTATGTTGTAATATCACAAATAAGACCAAATGCTCCTATAATCAAGCGACATAAGAACAAATGGACATAAATGAGCGACTAAAAGAGGCCGTATCTGCTAGCGGTTTGAGTTTGCAGGATTTTACCAATAAGATCGGAGCGAACTACCGAACCATGCAGCACTATCTCTCGGGCTCCAGGAAGGTGAGCGCTGAGCTTTTAGCAGCAATGGCGGAGCATTTGGACATATCACCAACGTGGCTTCTAACCGGGCGAGGCGCCCGATTGATCACGGAGAGTGTCGGAGCAAATGCTCATGAGAACCAAGCTTTGGCACTTCAACCCAATGATCGTGTTGAAGAGTTTGTCGCCATTCCGCACTTCGATGCGCAGGCGTCCGCTGGCTTCGATTCGCTAGTGGAGGCCGACGTCGGCTCCGGTTACTACAGCTACAGTCGGGCTTCCATTCAGCGGCGCGGGCTAAGTGAGGATCATCTGTCGGTGATCCGCGTGACTGGCGACAGCATGGAGCCAGAGCTCTCAGATGGTGATCTCGTCCTGATCGCCACGGATCAGAAAGAGCCACGCAACGGCTTTATGTTCGCCGTACATTATGACGGGCAACTGTTTGTTAAACGCGTACAGCGGTTGCCAGGTAATAGGCTCCAGCTGATCAGCACCAACGCACGATACCCACCGATCATTGTGGATTTGGAGGCACCAGAGGATGTCCGATTGGAAGGCAGAGTGGTCGCATCCATGCGTGAGTGGTGAGAGTTAATGCCGTTTTTGGAAACATCCGGCATCATCCGGCATAGTCCAGTTTAGTTCGGGCCATCCTTGCCGAACGGCCGATTTTGCCGCGCCGTCCCGCATCGCCAATAAAACAAGGCTATCATGCGATGACCTTCATCCACCTGTTCCAGTTTAAACCGTACTCACCGTTCCAATTAATTCCGATCCCCCCCAGGGGGCTGGCCCCCTCCGTCTGATCGGACCGGCGCCAGCCGGTTCGAACCCAACTACCCGTGCATCCCCAGCCCATTGGCGATCTTCCAGATACGCCAATGATCATGCGGCATGTGGCTCTGCACCAACCCAAACGGCCGGAACGCATCATGCACCGCATTCGAAAATGCAGGCACACCGCCCACGTTTGGACTTTCACCGACACCTTTTGCCCCAATCGGATGGTGCGGGGACGGCGTCACCGTGTAGTCGGTGATATAGTTCGGCGTCTCCCACGCGGTCGGGATGAAGAAGTCCATCAGCGTGCCGGTCTTCACGTTCCCCATTTCATCATAGGCGATTTCCTGACCCATCGCGATGGCCAGCGCTTCGGTGACGCCACCGTGGACCTGCCCTTCGATGATCATCGGGTTGATCCGTGTGCCACAATCGTCCAGCGCGTAGAACTGCCGAACCTCCCATTCGCCGGTATCCACGTCGATTTCCATGACACAGATATAAGCTCCGAACGGATAGGTCATGTTCGGGGGATCATAGTAGCTCACCGCCTCTAGACCCGGCTCCAGCCCCGGAATGGCCTGATTATATGCGGCGAAGGCGATTTCTTTCATGGTCTTGAATCGCTCGGGCGCACCTTTGACAGCGAACCGATCCACGTCCCATTCGACGTCATTGTCGTGGACTTCCAACAGGTACGCCGCGATCATCTG
>NZ_JBQFYB010000035.1:0-3330 GCF_056541275.1 Ruegeria sp. AI2 | reverse complement strand
AGGTTAGGTGTTATGGAGATTGAGCAGACGGGGTTGTCGGGTGTGTTGGTTATTCGCCCGCAGCGGCATGGGGATTTGCGCGGGTTTTTTTCCGAAAGCTGGAACAAGGCGCGTCTGGAGGAGGCTGGGGTTGTGTTGCCGGAATTTGTGCAGGACAACCATTCGCTGTCGTCCTCGGTGGGGACATTGCGCGGCCTGCATTTTCAGGCGCCTCCGCATGCGCAGGGCAAATTGGTGCGCGCGGGCCGGGGCGCGCTTTATGATGTCGCCGTCGATATCCGCAAGGGATCACCGACCTATGGGCAATCTTTCGGCATCGAGCTCAGCTTTGAGAACGGGCGGCAGCTTTGGGTGCCGGCGGGATTTGCCCATGGTTTTGTGACGTTAGAGCCCGACACCGAAATCTGCTACAAATGTACCAGCTCTTACAATGCGGATGCCGATGGGGGTGTGCGCTGGGACAGCTGTGGTATTGATTGGCCCTTGCAGGGGAACCCGGTGCTGAGCGACAAGGACAGGATTGCGCCTGCGCTGGCCGATTTTGACAGCCCGTTTGTTTACGAAGGATAGAATATGAAACTGTTGGTGACAGGTGGTGCGGGTTTCATCGGGTCCGCGGTCGTGCGGCGTGCCATTGCGGACGGACATCAGGTCGTGAACCTTGATGCGCTGACCTATGCGGCCTGCCTCGACAATGTTGCCGAGGTTGCAGAGAACCCGAACTATGCCTTTGTTCACGCAGATATCCGCGACCCTGCAGCCCTGAAGGCGGTGTTTGCCCAACATGCGCCTGATGCTGTGATGCACCTGGCGGCGGAATCCCATGTTGACCGGTCCATCGACGGGCCGGGGGCTTTCATCGAAACCAATGTCCTGGGTACATACAACATGCTGGAGGCGGCGCGCAGCTATTGGGCCGGACAAGGAAAACCGGACACTTTCAGGTTCCACCATATCTCGACCGATGAAGTCTTTGGCAGCCTGGGCCCCACCGGCCAGTTCACCGAGGATACCCCCTATGATCCGCGGTCACCCTATTCCGCGTCGAAAGCCTCCAGCGATCATCTGGTCCGGGCCTGGCACGAGACCTATGGCCTGCCGGTGGTGCTGACCAACTGTTCGAACAATTACGGACCCTATCATTTCCCTGAAAAGCTGATCCCCGTTGTGATCCTGAACGCAATCGCGGGCAAGGCGCTGCCGATCTATGGCGATGGCTCGAATGTCCGCGACTGGCTGTATGTCGAGGATCACGCCGACGCACTTTTGCTGGTGGTGCAAAAGGGGACTGTCGGCCGGTCCTATAACATCGGTGGCGAGAACGAGCGCAGCAACCTGGAACTGGTGCAGACGCTTTGCGCGATCCTGGACGACCTGCGCCCGAAACCGCAGGGGGTCTATGCGGACCAGATCACCTTTGTCACAGACCGCCCCGGGCATGATGCGCGTTACGCCATCGATCCCTCGCGGATGCGCAGCGAAATGAAGTGGCGCCCGTCCGTGACGGTAGAGGAAGGTCTGCGCAGAACGGTTGAATGGTACCTGAACAATGAAGACTGGTGGCGATCTTTACAGAACCGGTCCGGTGTTGGCGAACGGCTGGGGGTCAGCGCGTGAAACTTCTGGTCTTCGGGGCGACCGGTCAACTGGGCCGGGAACTGATCCGGTGTGGCGGGGATATCTCGGTTGAAGCGCTTGGGCGCGACAAGGCGGATTTTACCGATCCTGAAGGGTGCGCGGCCCTGGTTCGCAACACCGACGCGGATTCGGTGATCAACGCCGCCGCATATACCGCCGTCGACAAGGCCGAAGCGGAGGAAGACCTTGCCCTGCTGATCAACGGAACCACGCCCACGGCGTTGGCCAAAGCTGCGGCCGGGCGCGGATTGCCGTTTGTTCAGGTCTCGACGGATTATGTGTTTGACGGGGCGGGCACGGCCCCGTTCTTACCCAACCACGCGACCGGCCCGCTGGGCGCCTATGGGCGCACCAAGCTGGCGGGTGAGGCCGGTGTGATTGCGGCGGGCGGACCCCATGCAATCATACGAACCTCTTGGGTGGTGTCGTCACATGGACATAACTTCGTCAAAACCATGCTGCGCCTCGGCAAAGAGCGTGACCACCTGACGATCGTCGCAGACCAGATTGGCGGGCCAACCCCGGCATCGGCACTGGCCGAGGCCTGTATCGGCGCGGCCCGTGCTCTTTTGACAAACCCGGATGAAAAGACCGGAATTTACCATTGCAGCGGTGGCCCTGATGTCAGCTGGGCCGATTTTGCGCGCGAGATCTTCGATCAGGCCGGCATTGACTGCAATGTCGAAGACATTCCGTCCAGCGCATTCCCGACCCCCGCGAAACGCCCCCTGAACAGCCGCCTGGACTGCACGACGTTGACAACGGAACTGGGCGTGCCCCGTCCGGATTGGAAGGCGGGCCTGCACAGCATACTTGAAGACCTTGGAGAGCTCGGCACATGACGACCCGGAACGGCAAGAAACGCAAAGGTATCATTCTGGCAGGCGGGTCAGGCACCCGTCTTTATCCGATCACGATGGGCGTCTCGAAACAGCTTTTGCCCATCTATGACAAGCCGATGATCTATTACCCCCTTTCGGTGCTGATGCTGGCCGGGATCCGCGACATCGCGATGATCACGACGCCGCAGGATCAGGAGCAGTTTCAGCGCCTGTTGGGTGATGGAAGCCAATGGGGCCTGTCCCTGACCTGGATTGTTCAACCTTCTCCTGACGGGTTGGCGCAAGCCTATATTCTGGCGGAAGATTTTCTGGATGGTGCCCCCTCGGCCATGGTGCTGGGCGACAACATTTTCTTTGGGCACGGCCTGCCCGAGATCCTGCAATCGGCAGACGCCAAAGAGACCGGAGGCACTGTCTTCGGCTATCGGGTCGCTGACCCCGAACGCTACGGGGTCGTGGCCTATGACGAGGCTGGCGCCGTCACCCAGATTGTCGAGAAACCCCAAGTGCCGCCATCGAACTACGCCGTGACCGGACTGTATTTTCTGGACGGCTCTGCCCCTGAACGGGCCCGCGCCGTAAAACCGTCTGCACGCGGCGAGCTTGAGATTGTCACCTTGCTTGAAATGTACCTTGAGGCCGGGTTGCTCAGCGTCAACCGCATGGGACGCGGTTACGCCTGGCTGGATACCGGAACCCATGCAAGCCTGCTGGACGCCGGAAACTTCGTGCGCACGCTTCAGGACAGGCAAGGCCTGCAAACCGGATCACCCGACGAAATCGCCCATACATTGGGCTGGATCAACGACCAGGACCTCGAAGCCCGCGCCCGCAAATTCGGCAAAAACGA
>NZ_JBQFYB010000034.1:0-4274 GCF_056541275.1 Ruegeria sp. AI2 | reverse complement strand
GCGAACGGTGATGAGATTGCGTTGTTGCCTGTCCGAATGCTCGGAAGCCCTGATGGTCTTGTCCACAGCAATGTGTAGCATTTAGCCGAAAGTCTGCATAGGTGTTTCGCCGTAGCAGTATCTTCCAGAATGCGCGCACTGTTCGTTGTATTTGGTCAGCCATGCGTCCCGATCCGTCTGCAATTCTCCCATCGACCGATAGATCTTCTCGCGGAAGGCGATGTCGTAGAACTCGTCCTTGATGGCGAGGTGAAAGCGCTCGCAGATGCCGTTGGTCTGCGAACTGTTCGCCCTAGTCTTGGAATGATCCACGTCCTCGAATGCCAGATAAAGCTGGTAGGCATGACTCTCGACCTTGCTGCAGTATTCCGTGCCCCGGTCGGTCAAGACGCGAAGCAGGCTGATGCCTTGCTCGGTAAAGAAGGGAATGACACGGTCGTTCAGCAGATCGGCGGCGGTTATTGCGGTCTTGTCGGTATAGAGTTGGCAGATCTCCACGCGGGCATCAGTATCGACGAAGGTCTTTTGGTAGATGCGCCCCACACCCTTGACCATACCGAGTTAATAGGTGTCCTGGCTGCCGAGATAACCGGGATGGTGGCTTTCGATCTCGCTATGCGCCTCCTTTTGCTGCTTCGCCTTTTTAAGCCCACCATCTGCTATTCCGTCAAGAGAATGCGGTCCTGGGCGGCAAGGTCCTCAAACGTCTGTCTTGGCCCCCTAAAACTGTGCCACAGTTGGCTTAGTTTTGGAGACGGGATTGATGGCGCGGAAACGGTATTCGGACGAAGATATTCTGCGGCTTTTGCGCGAGATTGAGCTGGGCCTGGCATCTGGTTCGGATGTCGCGACGGCGTGCAGAACGGCTGGTGTCAGTGATGCGACCTATTACACATGGCGCAAGCGGTTTGGTGGGATGGGACGATCTGAGATGGCCAATCTGAAGGCGCTGCAGAAAGAGAATGATCGGCTCAAGAAAATCGTGGCTGAGCTTGAACTGGACAAACTCATTCTCAAGGAGAGCCTTGATTATCTAAAGCCAAAGGCCTGACGGCAGACCAGCTTCGTCAGGCCGTGGTCCACACCCGACAAAAGCTGGCAACCTCTGAACGGCGCACCTGTCGCGTGATTGGATTGGCGCGGAGCACGCTGCAATACCGCGCAGCGCCAAAGGATGATGAGGCGTTACGTCTGGCGATGATCCGATTGGCCAAACGGTATGGGCGCTACGGCTACCGCAAGGTCGCCGAGCTGCTGCGTGTCGAAGGCTGGGCAGTCAATCATAAAAAGATCGAACGACTATGGCGCGAAGAAGGCTTGCAGCTCCCACAACGGCACAAGAAACGCAAACGGCTGTACCACAAGGACAGCTCGATCATCCGGCTCCGACCGCAACATCCCAATCACATCTGGAGCATTGACTTTGTCCACGACAAGCTGAGCAACGGACAGAGCTACAAGATGCTGACGGTGCTGGATGAGTATACCCGTGAGGCGCTCTGCGTAGCGGTCAAGCCGAAGATGAACAGCGCAGACGTGCTGGATGCGCTCTACCCACTCTTATTGCGGCACGGGAAGCCCGAACACATCCGTTCCGACAACGGCGCGGAGTTCATCGCAACGGCCCTGCAGACCTGGTTAAGAAAGGTGGGCATTAAGCCGATCCAAATCTACCCGGGATCACCTTGGGAGAATGGATACAACGAGCGCTTCAATGGCACTCTGCGCCGGGAAGTCCTCAACGCAGAATGGTTCCACACCACCAAACAGGCTCAGATCGTCATCAATACCTGGCTTAGACAGTACAATCGTGTCAGACCCCATCTGGACCTGTCGCGTTTTTGTGCCGCTCCAAGTGCTCGTTTAAACCACTTTCCGTTCGAAGGCGACGGGACTTTTCCAGCCCAGTGCTGAGTGTCGGCGGCGCGGATTGTAGAAGCCGTTGATGTATTCGAAGATGGCCGCTTCAGCCTGCCGTCGGGTTTGCCATGACCGCCGCCAGATCAGCTCAGCTTTGATCGTTTTGAAGAAGGTCTCGACGGCGGCGTTATCATAGCAATTGCCTTTGCCGCTCATCGACACTTTGAAGTCATGTTGGCGCAGGATCTTCTGATAATCGTGGGAACAGTATTGGCTGCCACGATCCGTGTGGTGGATGCAGTCCTTCGGTGGTGATCTGAAGGCGATAGCCATTCTCAGCGCCCTGATGGCCAGGTCTCGCTTCATCCGATTGCTAACAGCCCAGCCAATCACACGGCGGGAATGCAAGTCCAGAATGACGGCGAGATAAAGCCAGCCTTCACGGGTCCAGACATAGCTGATGTCACCAGCCCATGTCTTGTTCGGCTGATCCGCTGTGAAGTCCCGATCCAGTAGGTTGGGCGCGATATTGAACTTGTGATCGCTGTCTGTCGTGACCTTGTGCTTGCGTGTTCTCAACACGGATATGCCGTTCTGGCGCATCAGGCGACCAACGCGACGATGCCCCACAGCCAAACCAATTTCCTTCAACTCTTCAGTCATGCGCGGCCTGCCATAGCTGCCCAAACTGAGGCGTGACTGTTCTTTGATATGCGCCAGCGTGACCAGATCAGACCGCTGTCTGCGACTGGCAGGGCGGCTGCGGAAGGCACGCAGACCGCGTGCGCTGACACCGACGACATCGCATAACCGGTTGGCTGGAAAGCTGGCTCTGTGTTCTTCGATAAACCTAAATCTCATTGCTTTAGGCCCGCGAAGAACTGGGTGGCCTTTTTTAGGATTTCCCTCTCCTCCTTGAGGAGCCGGATCTCCCGTCGAAGTCGCTCATTCTCTTGAGCGAGGCTCAAATCCTCTTTGGAAACCACGTCTGTATCTCGGTGCGCTGTGATCCATTTGTTCAGCGTGGACATCCCGACACCTAGATCATCAGCCACCTGCTTGCGTGTTAGCCCACTGGTCAATGCGATACGCACCGCATCTTGCCGGAATTCGGCCGTCCGTTTCAGTCCCATAGTCAGTCTCCTTTGCTGCAGTAGATGCTATCAAAGGAGCGGCATCAAACCGTGACAGGTCCAGAAGTCGGTACCGATCGACGTGGACACCCTGCGCGACCATCGCCAAATCAGCCAGATCATCAATGCGCTGAAGGACTGGTGCGCCCGTGAAGGTGTAGAGCTGAAGCGGTGAAGAAACCCGTCGTGCATATCACGGATCACGCCCTGGTGCGGTATCTCGAGCGCGTTCTACTGGTTGATGTCGAACGCCTGCGCCGCCGGATCGGCCGCAAGATTGACGCGCTGTTTATCGAAGAACTGCCCGATCCGAGCGGCGTTACTGTGAATGGCGTCACTTACAAGCTTCGGGGCAAAGCCGTCACAACCTGCGTACCCGTCAAGAAACGCACCCGTCGAGGGCAACGGCGGCGCAAATGAACAAGAGCTTCAAGCCATATCTGCCGGGTGTGCTGGCCATGATCGCAGAGGAGATCAGCGAGCAGGTTGCTGTGCGCTTGGCAGAGGCGAGAGGCGGACGGGCCGTATATGTGCCCAAGACACCCAAGCCTGGTTCTGAACTGTCGCAGATCGTAGGCGTCGAGGCTGCCAAGCAACTCTCCAAGCTGCTCGGGCATGGAACGCTCAAGGTACCTTGTGGCAATATCGGCGGTGCTGGTGGACGGCGCGCACGGATCGAGACGCTATGGCATCAAGGTCTCAGCCATGCCCAGATTGCTGCCGAGGTTGACGTGCACACGAGAACCGTGGAACGTGTTGTCGCGTCACTGCGCGACGACAGTGAACCCAAACTCCCCTTTTAGCGCCAAAGACGAGTGATCCCGACAACTGTCGGGGCGCGTCTCGAACGCCCGATTGCTTAGGTTCCTCCTCAAGCAAACGGAGCAAACGAGATGAAGTCTGTCAGACAAATCGCGGAAGAGATTGTTGCGCGCGAAGGTGGCTATGTGAATGACCCTGATGATCCGGGTGGAGCCACAAACTTCGGCGTCACCATTCACACCATGCGACGATTGGGCTTGGACCTGGACCGCGATGGAGATGTCGATGCACGTGATGTCCGGGCGCTGAAACGCGACCAAGCCGTTGATATTTTCATCCGCCATTATTTTGAGAAACCGCGCATCAACCTGTTGCCCGAGCCGCTGCAAGCATCGGTCTTCGACATGTATGTGAACGCAGGCAGCAACGCCGTGAAGATCCTACAGCGACTGCTCAGTGAATTCCAGGAGCCGGTCACCGTCGATGGCGCGCTCGGACCTCAGACTGCAGCCGCCACGA
>NZ_JBQFYB010000033.1:0-4339 GCF_056541275.1 Ruegeria sp. AI2 | reverse complement strand
GGTTTCACTCAGCGGCGTCTTCGTATTCTGTCATTGGTGGGCATGTGCAGACGAGGTTTCGGTCGCCGTATGCGTTGTCGACGCGGTTGACGGGGGACCAGTATTTGTCGACGCCCATGGATCCCGGAGGGAAGCAGGCCTGTTCGCGGGTGTAGGGGCGGTCCCAGTCGCCGACCAGATCACGCACCGTGTGGGGGGCGTTTTTCAGCGGGTTGTTTTCCGCGTCGATCTTGCCGTCGATGATGTCCTGCGCTTCCGCGCGGATCGAGAGCATGGCGTCGCAGAAGCGGTCGAGCTCGTCCTTGGGTTCGGATTCGGTGGGCTCGACCATCAGGGTTCCGGCCACCGGCCAGCTCATCGTGGGGGCGTGGAAGCCTGAATCGACCAGGCGCTTGGCCACATCGTCGACGGTGACATGCGCCGCCTCGTCCAGCGGCCTTGTGTCGAGGATGCATTCATGTGCCACCCGACCCGTTTCCGAGGTGTAGAGGATCGGATAGGCGTCCTTGAGCCGCGCCGCGATGTAGTTGGCGTTCAGGATCGCCACTTTGGTGGCCTGCGTCAGCCCCGCGCCGCCCATCAGCAGCACATAGGCCCATGAGACGGGAAGGATCGAGGGCGAGCCGAAGGGTGCCGCCGAGACCGGACCCACGGCGGTGCCGTATTCCGGGTGGCCCGGCAGATGCTCGGCCAGATGCGCCTTGACGCCGATCGGACCCATGCCGGGGCCGCCACCGCCATGCGGGATGCAGAAGGTCTTGTGCAGGTTCAGGTGGCTGACATCGCCGCCAATGTCACCCGGACGTGCCAGCCCGACCATGGCGTTCATGTTGGCGCCGTCGATATAGACCTGACCGCCGTGATCATGGGTGATCTGGCAGACCTCCTGCACGGTGGTCTCGAACACGCCATGGGTCGAGGGATAGGTGATCATGCAGGCGGCCAGATGGTCCGAATGCTTTTCCGCCTTTTCGCGGAAATCATTCAGATCGATATTGCCCTTGTCATCCGATTTCACCGGCACAACCTGCCAGCCCACCATCTGCGCCGAGGCCGGGTTGGTACCATGGGCCGAGGTCGGGATCAGGCAGACATTGCGCTGCCCTTCGCCGCGGGCGAAGTGATAGTTGCGGATGGTCAGAAGGCCCGCATATTCGCCCTGCGCGCCCGAGTTGGGCTGCTGGGAGATCGCGTCATACCCGGTGATCTGGCACAGCTTGTCGTTCAGATCCGCAATCATCTGATGGTAGCCCTGCGCCTGATCTTCGGGCACGAAAGGATGCAGGTTGCCGAACTCGGGCCAGGTGACCGGGATCATCTCGACCGTGGCGTTCAGCTTCATGGTGCAGGACCCCAGCGGGATCATCGCCCGGTCCAGCGCCAGGTCGCGGTCGGCCAGACGGCGCATATAGCGGGTGATCTCGGCCTCGGCCCGGTTCTTGTGGAAGATCGGGTGGGTCAGGTACGCGCTTTCGCGCAGCGCGTAATCCGGCAGGCGGTATTGCTTGTTCGAGCTGTCATCCTTGCGGTCGATGCCGAAGGCACCCCATACCGCCTCGATGGTCTCGGGGCGGGTCTGTTCGTCCAGGCTGATGCCCACGCGGGTCTCGCCGACCTTGCGCAGGTTGACGCCACGGGCCACGGCGGCCTCCATAACGACATTCTGCAGATGGCCGACCTCGACCGTGATCGTGTCGAAGAACACCTCGGGTTCGACCGAGAAGCCCGCCTCTTCCAGACCGGCGGCCAGGCGCGAGGTCTTGCGGTGCACCGATTGCGCGATCGCCTTGATGCCGTCGGGTCCGTGATAGACCGCATACATCGAGGCAATGACAGCCAGCAGCGCCTGCGCGGTGCAGACGTTCGAGTTCGCCTTTTCGCGGCGGATGTGCTGCTCGCGGGTTTGCAGCGACAGGCGGTAGGCCTTGTTGCCGCGGCTGTCGATGCTGACCCCGATGATCCGGCCCGGCATCGAGCGCTTCAGCTTGTCGGTGGTCGCCATATACGCGGCGTGCGGGCCGCCATAGCCCATCGGCACGCCAAAGCGCTGGGTCGAGCCGATGGCGATATCCGCGCCCATCTCGCCGGGGGATTTCAGCAGCGCCAGCGACAGGATGTCGGCGGCGACAACGGCGATGGCGTTATGTTCATGCAGCGCCGCGATCTCGGTCGTGAAGTCGCGCACATGGCCATGGGTGCCCGGATACTGGAAGATCGCGCCAAAGACGGCACCTGCATCCAGCTGATCGGGATCGCCCACCTGCACGTCGATGCCCAAGGGTTCGGCGCGGGTTTTGATGACCGCGATGGTCTGCGGATGACAGTTGCGATCCACGAAGAAGGCCGCGTTATTGGCCTTGGACCGGCCGCCGCGCTTGGCCATTGCCATGGCTTCTGCCGCAGCCGTGGCTTCGTCGAGCAGCGAGGCGTTGGCCACATCGAGCCCGGTCAGGTCGCTGACCATGGTCTGGAAGTTCAGCAGCGCCTCAAGCCGGCCCTGGCTGATCTCGGGCTGATAAGGTGTGTAGGCGGTGTACCAGGCCGGGTTTTCCAGGATGTTGCGCAGGATCGGCGCCGGGGTGGTGGTGCCGTAATAGCCCTGACCGATCAGCGAGGTCAGAACCTTGTTCTTGCCCGCCACCTGCTTCATGTGAAAGAGCGCATCGCGTTCCGTCATCGCCGGGCCCCAGTCCAGCGGTTCCTTCTGCCGGATCGCGGGCGGGACGGTGGCGTCGATCAGCTGGTCCAGCGTCTTGAAGCCGATCACCTGCAGCATGTCGCGCATTTCGGTGGGCGACGGGCCGATGTGGCGGCGATTGGCGAAGTCATAGGCTTCGTAATCGGTCAGTTTGAAGGCCATTGCAGCGCTCCTCAAGGATAGGTCAGACCCGG
Source organism: Ruegeria sp. AI2 (assembly GCF_056541275.1). Taxonomy (NCBI): domain Bacteria; kingdom Pseudomonadati; phylum Pseudomonadota; class Alphaproteobacteria; order Rhodobacterales; family Roseobacteraceae; genus Ruegeria; species Ruegeria sp. AI2. Next base: position 1,447 of record NZ_JBQFYB010000033.1, on the reverse strand, counting down.
CGGAGACGGCAGGAGCCTCCGGCGGGAGTATTTGGAAAAAGATGAAGCAGGGAGCCCCGGTCTCTGGGGCTCCGGGCCGGATTTAGCCGATGAAGGCCTTGTAGCCGGCTTCGTCCATCAGATCTTCCAGCTGCGCGGCATCGGCGATCTTGATCTTGTAGATCCAGGCCTCGCCCTCGGGGTCGTCGTTCAGCGCGCCGGGATTGTCGGCCAGCGCCTCGTTCACTTCCGTAATCTCGCCATCAACCGGCGCGTAAAGCTCGGAGGCGGCCTTGACGGATTCGATCACGCCGATCTCGCCATCCTTCTCGAACTCGTCGCCCACTTCCTGCTGCTCGACAAAGACCACCTCACCCAGCTGCTCGGCCGCGTGTTTGGTGATGCCCAGCGTGGCCGTGTCGCCGTCGACCGCCAGCCATTCATGTTCTTCGGAATAATAGGTTGCCATGGTGTCTCTCTCCTGACTTCAACGCTTGTAATTCTGTTTGACGAAGGGCAGCGCCACGATCTGTGCCGGTTGCGCCTTGCCCCGGATGATCAGGTTGACCTTCTCGCCCGGCTCGCCATGGCCCGCGGACACATAGCCCATCGCAACCGGGCCGCCGACCGTGGGGCCAAAGCTGCCCGAGGTGATCTGACCGATGGTGTTGCCCTCAAGGCATTGCACCTCGACCCCCTGACGCGCGGGCGCGCGGCCGTCGGGCTTGATGCCCACCAGCTTGCGCGCAGGCCCCTCGGCCAGTTCGCGCTGCACACGTTCCGCACCCGGAAAGCCGCCTTCTTCCTTGCGGCGCTTCTGCATCGCCCAGCCAAGGCTGGCCTCGACCGGCGAGGTGCTCTGATCGATGTCATTGCCATAAAGGCACAGACCGGCTTCAAGCCGCAGGCTGTCGCGCGCGCCCAGACCCGCCGGTTCGCAATCCTCATGCGCAAGGAACGCCCGGGTGATCTCGATCGCCTTGTCTTCGGGGATCGAGATCTCGTACCCGTCCTCGCCCGTGTAGCCCAGCCGCGAGATGCGGCATTCGACACCCAGGATGTCGGCAATCGTGGTTTCCATGAACTTGAGGTCGCGCGCCGCAGGGCAGAGCGCGCCCACCACATCCTCGGCCTTGGGACCTTGCACCGCAACCAGCGCGCGGTCGAAGATCTCGGTCACCTCAACCCCGTCCAGATTGTCGCGCATATGCGGAATGTCCTGATGGCGCAGCGCCGCGTTCACCACCACAAAGTAATGATCCCCCGCGTTCGACACGATCAGGTCATCCATGATCCCGCCTTCGGCATTGGTGAAGAACCCGTACCGCGCCTTGCCTTCCTTCAGCGTCGCATAAGCCTGCGGACACAGTGCTTCCAGCTTCTCGCCCACATTCTCGCCCCGCAATATCACCTGACCCATATGCGACACATCAAACAACGCCGCCTTCTCGCGGCACTGCTTATGCTC
>NZ_JBQFYB010000032.1:0-4348 GCF_056541275.1 Ruegeria sp. AI2 | reverse complement strand
CCCCGCAGATATGTGATCTGCGGGGATATTGAGTTTTTGTGTGGATTACCTGCTGCGCCAGGCCTGTGTGCGGGCCAGGATGCCTTTTGATGCCATCAGGTGGAAGATCCGGGCGGCTGCGTTGGTGTAGAAGATCATCATGCCCATTGCGGCTGCGGGTGCGATATCCCCGGCATCATCCATGTTCAGCACCGCGATGGACGCGAGTGTGGTTTTGGGTGAGTAGAGGAACACAACCGCCGACACGGTCGTCATCGCGTTGACGAACAGATAGATCGAGATGTCCAGCACCGCAGGCAGGCAGACCGGCACCGTCACGCGGGCAAACAGCTTCATTGTTGGCTGTTTGAGAGAGGCCGACACCGACTCGAACTCTTTATCCATCTGCTTGAGAGCGGTGACCGCCGTCAGGTGCGATACGGTATAGAAATGCGTCACCGTGCAAACCACCAGGATCGCCATGGTGCCGTAGATCGCATTGAACGGATTGGACGGGTTGTTGAAGAAGAAGATATACGACAGTCCCAGAACCATGCCCGGAATGGCCATCGGCAGCATGGCGAACATCTGAAAGATCGACCGCCCGGTTTTGAAGCCGTTCGATTTTTCCACCAGATACGCCCCGAAGAAGACAACCGTCGTGCCGATCACCGCCGTCAGGAAAGCCAGTTTGATCGAGTTGAAATACGACCCCCAGCCGCCGCCATCCATCTTGTCGAACTGGTAGTTCTTGAGGCTCAGGCTCAGATCGTAGGGCCAGAACTTGATCAGCGCCGCAAACTGACACACGGCCAGAAGACCAACAATGAACAGGCCGATCAAGCTGCAGTAGATCAGGAATATGCGATCAGTCTTTGGGTTTGGTGTTGCCTGATATGGAACCGAACGCGCAGACAGCAGCGCCACCTGCTTGGACTGAACCATCCGGTCGATGGCAAAAGCCAGAATTGCGGGGATGACCAGAACCACCGAGACCACGGCGCCCATCTCAAAGTTCTGCTGGCCGATCACCTGTTTGTAGATATCCACGGCAAGCACGTTGAACTGGCCGCCGATCACCTTTGGCAGGCCAAAATCGGTGATCACCAGATTGAACACGACAAAGGCTGCGGAAATCAGGCCATAGCGCGCGCCGGGTATGGTAACGGTCCAGAATGTCCGCCAGGGGGTTGAGCGCAAGCTGACAGCGGCCTCGTACAACCGCGCATCCGATATCGCGAGCGCGGTCGATATGATCAGGAACGCGTGTGGAAAGGTAAAGAAGACCGATCCGATCACGATGCCTATGGGGCCGTAGATACTGGCGCCGAACAGCAACTCCTTGATCATCCCCTGATTGCCGAACAGGTAGACCAGCGCGATGCCCGGCAGCAGCGAGGGAACCAGAATCGGCGCCATCGCGATCAGGCGAAAGACCCCCTTGAACCGCATGCAGCTTCGGTTAAGCGCATAGGCAAACCAGAACGCCAGCGTCACCGTAACGATTGTGCTGACAACCGAAATCCAAAGGGAGTTCTTGATCGAGTTGAACAGGGCCGGGGTTGAGAAGTAGTTGATGAAGTTGCCCAGACCCCGCGCTTGAACCGGCCGCATCTGCACCCGGCGGAACGTGTTGGAATCAAGCTCGACCCAATCGGTGCCTTCGTTCAAAGTCGACCCGACCAGAAAGCGCCCGGCCTCCGTCGTGTTCCGCATCTGGTACATGACCGGGCTGCGAAAGCTGAAATCCGGAAAAAACCCGGTCACCGGCAAACGCCCGTCCGAGCCGGTTGTCAGATCGGTGTCGGAATACACCCCCAATTGCCTGTTCAGTTCGTCAGCCGTCAGGATCGTTCCGTCAAACACACCCGCTTCATCACTGACCTGAAACTCATACTGGGACAGCTCGACCCGGTAGGTCGAGAAGGACTTGGAAAGCATCGTGTAAAGCGGCAGCGCCAGTGTCACGATCAGATAGAGCGCGATCACCATCATGCTTCCGCGCATCAGGATGTCATCGCGGCTGAGCTTGGGCCTGATATCCGGCCCGACAGGCAATGTGTCGTGATTGGTCGACATCGTGCTCATGCCGCAGCCTCCGGAAGGTCAAACGCCATCAGGCGGTTCTCGGGAAGCTCGATCACCATGCTGCACCCCTCTTCCAGCTCAAGACGACGCACGGCGTTGATCGAAAAATCCGCGATCAGTTCAGAAGATCCGAACCGCTCGTTGTTCAGGCGACAGCGCCAGAACGAGCCCAGAAACTCCATTTCATCAAGCGTGACCTCGATGCAGTTCCGATTGCCGCCCGTGTCAAGATAACCAGCTTCATGAGGGATGATGTCTTCGGGACGAATGGCTGCGATGACCGGAGTGCCATCATTGAACGTGTGGCTGAGGCAGGCAAAGGTCTTTTCCCCGACGCTCAACCGCCCGCCTTTGGTGACCTGAGATCGGATCTGGTTCATTTCACCGATAAAGTCGGCCACGAACAGGTTGGCCGGTTCGCGGTAGATCTCCGTGGGCGATCCAACTTGTTCAATCACCCCGTGGTTCATCACCACGATGCGGTCGGCCATGGCCAGCGCTTCTTCCTGATCGTGCGTCACCATCACGGTGGTCACACCCAGCTTGCGCTGCAATTCCTTGATCTCATGCCGCAGGTGAACGCGCACCTTGGCGTCCAGCGCCGACAGGGGTTCGTCCAGCAGCAGCAAACCGGGATTGGTTGCAATGGCGCGGGCCAGCGCAATCCTCTGCTGCTGGCCCCCGGACAATTGTGCCGGGTATTTCCTGCCCTGATCCGGCAGACCAACAAGGTTCAACAGCTCGCTCACCCGAACCGCGATATCCGACTTGCTGCGGCCCGTGTTTTCAAGGCCAAATGCGATGTTCTTTTCGATCGTCAGGTTCGGGAACAGCGCATAGGACTGAAACACAATCCCGAAATCACGCTCGGACGGGGGCAGGTTGGAGACGTCCTTGCCATCCTGCATAACCGTACCCTTGGTCTGCAGATCCAGCCCGGCAATCGCCCGCAATAAGGTGGTCTTGCCGCAGCCGGACGGGCCAAGGAAACAAATGAATTCACCTTCTTTGATTTCAAGAGAGATGTCCTTGAGTGCCAGAAAGCTGCCGAACGCTTTCCACAAATTCTGGATGCTGAGATACAGTTCACCGGGTGGTGTTTTCTGAAGCACGGGAGAGGTCCTCACATCTGCACCTCGGGCACGACCGATCCTGGCCGGTGCGCGCCGGGTGAGTTGGTTGTGTTGGTGGGAACAAGAGAGTGGCGGGCAGGAGAGGCACAAAAGCCCCTCCTGCCAATGGAATTATTTCGCTTCAGACTTTCCGTCATAGCGAGACTGCCATTCCTTCAGGATTGCCGCGCGATTGTTGGCGGCATACTCGAAATCATTGTTGATCATCGCATCCAGAAGACCTTCTGGGAAGTGTTCAACCGGTTTTGCAACGCCGGGATACGCCACGACCGCATAGCCGGTATTGTACATCTCGTTGGCCTCTTTGGTGACGGTGAAGTCCACCAGCTTCTGCGCGGCTTCCAGATTTGCGGTACCGGCAACGATTGCGGTTGCTTCCATGTCCCAGCCGACGCCTTCCGAAGGCACAATGATCTCCAGCGGTGCACCATCAGCTTTGGACTTCGCCCCACGGAACGCAAAAGAGATACCAATCGGGATCTCGCCCGCCGCCGCCAGTTTGCAAGGCTTCGAGCCGGAATGGGTGTAGCGCGCAATATTCTCGTGCAGCGCATCCATGTATTCCCAGCCACCTTCTTCGCCAAACATTTGAAGCCAGCTGGACACATCAAGGAACCCCGTGCCAGAGGAATTCGGGTTCGGCATGATCACCTGATCCTTGTACATCGGATCAGTCAGGTCCTTCCACGAAGTGGGCGGCTTCAGCCCGGCCTTTTCCGCCTCAACCGTGTTGTAGCAAACCGAGGCAACCCAGGCGTCCATGCCAACCCAGGCAGGCGGGTTGTCACCATCGACGAATTTCGCATCCAGCTTGTCTACGCCAGCCGGGGCATAAGGCTCCAGCATCCCTTCGGATTTCAACAGCAGCAGAGAGGTCGCCGCCAACCCCCAAACCACATCCGCCTGTGGGTTGTCCCGCTCAGCCAGCAGCTTCGCGGTGATGATCCCCGTCGAGTCCCGAACCCAGTTGATCTTGATATCAGGGTTACTCTGGTTGAACGTCTCTGCATACCTCGCCAGATCCTCCGCCTCAACGGCGGTGTAAACTGTCAGTTCCGTCTCCGATGCCGCAACCGTCGCAGTCAGTAAACCGACCGCCAATGCCGAATAAAATGATGTCGTCCGTTTCATGGTTTTCCTCTGTTGGT
>NZ_JBQFYB010000031.1:0-6043 GCF_056541275.1 Ruegeria sp. AI2 | reverse complement strand
CATGGATGCCGAGGCGCGCGCAAAGGCCCTGGCCGAGGCCGCCAATACCGAGCCGCGCAAACCCATTGAACAATGGAAACCGCCGACCCCCGAGGTGGTCAGGACTTTCACATATGCGGAGGAAGAGGATTGAGGAGCTTCGTCGAAACGGAGATGGCGGGCCGGGCGCGCATGATGTGCGAAACGGTGATGTCCGTGCCACAATACAGCCGCCTGGGTCAGATCACGGGTGATCCGGGCACCGGCAAGACCTCGGCGACCTACTGGCTGGCCGAGACGCTGGGGGCCATTCGTATCGAGGCCTGGGCAGGCATGAAGGAAAAGACCTGCCTGCAAGAGCTGGCGCATGCCTTTGCCAAGGCCGGATATCCCATCGATGCGAGCGGCACATCCAACACCCTGATCCAGCGCCTCATCCGGCAGGGGACCGAGGGCAAGCTGATCATCGTGGATGAGGCCAATCACCTGCGCTGGCCCACCCTTGAGATGCTGCGCTCGATCTCTGACATCGGCGGCGCGGGGCTGGTGATCGCGGGCACGGACTTGCTGGCCAGAAAGTTCATCCACCCGCAAATCCGGGTGTTCCTGGAGCAGTTCCGCCAGCGGATCGGCACCAAGAAGGTGGTGATGCAGCCGGTGCAGGAGGCGGGCGAGATGGCCGCCTATGTCCTGGCCCCGCGCTTCGGGAGCATCACTCAGAAGAGCGCCACGGCCTTTCTCAGAAAGACGGGGGGCAACTGGCGCTTAGCGATGGCCCTGGCCGATGCCTGCGCCCGCCTCATGGAGAATGAGGGCATCGACAAACTCGATGAGCGCGTGGTCGAGACCGCTGCCGCATGGATGGCGGGAGAGAGTTGAGGATGGCCGTTCCCGAAACCGTCCAGGAGCTGGTCTCCCTTGCCGCGCCCCATGCCCTTGATGGCGCGCCCTTCACCGCTGCGGACCGGCTGCACAAGGCCGCCGATGCTCGCACCGCCCACGCCATCCCTGCGGGGTATCCCAACCCACCGGGCTTGGCACCATTGGCGAGACCAGCACCCTCAGCGCAAGCGCAGGATTGAAGATCACGTTCATGGCATACTCCCATGCTCTAACGCCGGGGCACTCGGATCATGATCAGGCAGCGACCCTCGGTGCTTTCAACTCGTTGTTATTTCTGTCAAATTGGGCGGATTCTGTTGAAGAACTCGGTGCAATTGACTGCCAGATTATCGCTGGAGAACCAGCGCGAGTTGTTTGGTCCGGACGCTGGCCCAGTCGTCTCGCAAATGGGCTGATTTGGCGGGTCAGATCATCCCATGGCCTCCGTTTGGGCGGTCCTGGGCCTGAGCTTGGCGAGCTTTCTGAGGTTCTGTGCGATGGCAGCGAGCAGGAACTCATCTTTTGCCCCGTTCGGGCCGCGCAATCGCAACCTGGTCAGGTTCAGGATGCGTTTCAGATGCGCGAAGAGCATCTCAACTTTCTTCCGTTTGTCACGGCTGACCTTGTAGGCTTTCGTCTTCCGGCTCGATCGCGCGAAGTCCCGGGCGTCCTCGTGCTCTTCCCGGCTGATCGATCTGCAGATCGCATTGGGGCAGCACTTCTCTTTCGATGGGCACCCCTGACAATCGGATTTTAGAGCGCGATACTTTCGGGTGCCGCGGATGTTCTTGTCGCGATTGGGATCGGAGTAATTCCGGCGGAACTGCTTCAATGCGAAACCTTCGGGGCAAATGTATTGGTCGTTGGCCTCGTCGTATTCAAACTCAAAACGGGTCCATGCGCCGTCCTTGCGGTTCGAATGATCGATCACTGGAATGAAGGGGATGATGCCGCGTTTCTTGACCAGCCACCCCAAGTTGTCGCTGGATCCATAGGCCGTGTCCGCGGCAAGCCAATCCGGCCGGATGCCGAAGCGCTGTTCAGTGCGATCCAGCATTGTTTGCGAGGCACCCACCTCGGCCTGTCGGATCGCCCGCGTGGCTTCAACATCCATGATGACTGAGCTTTTTGTGTCGATCAGGTGGTTCGTGGCATAGGCAAAGTAGGGACGACTTTCCTCAGCTCGGGTCCACTGAGCTGCCGGATCCGACTTGGCGACGAACTTAGGTTGTACCGGCGAGGCTGCACCGAAGGCCGCATCGTCTAGCGTTTCAAGGTACTCTCTGGCCGCGCGATTGCCCGCAGCTCGAGCGACGTCTTCGCTCCAGTCCTTAGCCGCAATGGAACGGGCTTTGTTGGCATCCGCCGGTATCAGGCTGGCGTCGACAGCAAAGCCTTCGCCTGACACGAGGTCCTCCTTCAGGCAGCGCTCCACCGTCGCCTCGAAGATATGGCGCAGCATGTCGCTTTCCCGAAGCTTGCCATGGCGGCACCGCGAGAACGATGAATGATCCGGCACCTTGTCCTCCAAACCGAGCCGGCAAAACCAGCGATACGCAAGATTGAGATGCACCTCCTGGCACAGTCGTCGTTCGGACCGAATGCCCATCGCATAACCAATCACCAGCATCCGGACGATCAGCTCGGGATCGATCGAAGGGCGGCCCGTGTGGCTGTAAAAGGGCTTCAGCCTCTCCCGCATGTCGCCCATGTCGAGGAAACGGTCAATCTCTCTCAATACGTGATTAGGCGGCACATGTGCGTCCAAATCGAACTCATAGAACAGCTGCGCTTCAACCTTTTGAATGCCCATCATCGCCCGATCCTCCCAATCTCGATAAATCAAGTGAATCAAACGACTTGCCGCACTGCAACACAGAGTTCTTCAACACCATCGGCGGACTCCAGTCATTCGCTGCGAACGCGATTGCTCCTTCCAAGAGTCTGGATTGCGGCCATTCAAATGTGGAATTGCTTGCGACTCCGGAAATCTGGCCGCTATATTTTGCAGGCGAAAATTCATGAAATTCGCGAATTCCGGTATGCGGTATATACCGGAAGTATAGTACTATACTTAGATAGAAATTCGCTATTTCCGAGAATTTTGTGTACTCTAATGTAGTATGAACGATTCGAGACCACCGCTGGCTCGCGGGCGCGCCCGCCTCACTACAGTCATTCAGGCTTCAGGGGATGTCGTGCGTATTGACGATGCAGTGCGAGCTTTGGATATCGACCGTCACCAGGCCGCGAAATTACTCTCAAGATGGACCGCCCAAGGCTGGCTCAGGCGAGTTGGTAGCGGGGCATATGTACCTGTTCAGCTTGATCTTCTCGATGCGAGGCAGGTCTTGCAGGACCCTTGGATTCTTGTGCCGACGCTATTTGAGCCATGTTACATTGGGGGACGGACCGCTGCCGAGCATTGGGACCTCACCGAACAGATATTTCGCGATGTTCTTGTGTTTACGGCCCGCTCGGTTGCCGGCCGGACAGTCGAGCGGCAGGGTGCGGTCTTTACACTCAAGCACATCAAGAATGAGATGATATTCGGGACGAAAACGGTTTGGCGTGGCCAGACCCGTATTCCGGTGTCTGATATTAACCGCACAATCATCGATATGCTCGATGATCCCCGGGTTGGCGGGGGCATTCAACATGTCTCGGAGTGTTTTGATCGCTACCTACAGCGGCCTGATTGCAACCCTGATCTGTTGATCGACTACGCTTTGCGCCACGGAAACGGCGCGGTCTTCAAGCGGCTCGGTTTTCTTGCTGAACGCCACGAAAAGGGCGGAATAGTTGCCCGCAAAGCGCGCAAGCATCTCACCAAGGGGCATGCCAAGCTGGACCCGTCTTTGGAGTGTCCGCGTCTCATCACACGTTGGCGCTTGCGTGTGCCGGATAGCTGGATGAAGGACGCCCCGCATGATCGATAAGCGCGAAATCCTTGGACTTGCCAGTACGCAGGGCCTTACCCCGCACGTGGTGGAAAAGGATTACGCGCTTGGCTGGGCGCTCGCGGGTATCTATGCGCATCCTGAGCTATCTGAATCCTGGGTCTTCAAGGGCGGTAGACCGGATCGAATTATTTTGGATTTCGGACCGCCTTAATTTGGATTGATCCGGCTTCAATCGCTCGGTCTTTTCGTCTGGGTTGAGGTGGTGAAGCTCCTGCCACTGATCTCATGGCGTGCGCAGGCCGCACCATAGCCGATGTCTATTCAAACATAGGATCGGAGTATTTCACAATACAGTAACTGGGTTCTAAAGTTGGGCAGGAAACGAATGGCCCGCCTACCGAATGATCGGTCAGCAATCCTCAATATCCGCAATACATTCAGCTTGTTACTTGCGAGCCGGGTGGGTCGGGCGGTTCATCGGTATCAACGGCGCGCGGTCGCAACCGAGCAGTTACAATCTAACAGCTAAAGAATAGCAATCATCATGCGCCTGTTTAAGACGTTAGCCCTGACCACGACGGCCATTGTCACCTTTGCCACCTCCGTCGCGGCGAGTATCTACTCGGATCAACTCACCTCCTATTCAAATCAACAGGCCTTGCAATTCCTCGTCAGTGAGCATGCGCGCGATCCATCAACCTTCGAGGATGCACGCAAGTACATCCTCCTGAGCCGACCAGCGATTATGGAGGACTACCTCAACCAAACCTTAGACCGGGCACCAGACATCCGTAGTTTTTCCCTTTCGGAGCTAAGCACAGGGGAGACCTTCGGAATTGGTTCGATCGCCCTTGGGCTCGCCGCAGTTGGGCTTGCAGCTTCTCTCGCAGGCGGTGGTGGTGGAGACTCTGAGACAGGCTCCGGCCCAAATCCAGGCACCGGTATTCCAAACCCAGGTCCCAGCCCATCACCTTCTCCAAACCCCAGTCCAAATCCAAGCCCAGGTCCCGGCACTCCAAACCCGGGCCCCAACCCAGGTCCCGGTCCCAATCCAGGCCCCGGTCCCAACCCAGGCCCCGGTCCCAACCCAGGCCCCGGTCCCAACCCAGGCCCCGGTCCGGACAATCCCGCTTTCTTCCGGACCGAAGAATTCAACGCAAACTATGCTCTGTCTCTGATTGGAGCCGATGAAAAATACGCTCAAGGCTGGCGAGGACAGGGCATAAAGATTGCAATCCTGGACACAGGTATTGATATCGACAGTCCAGAATTCGAAGGGAAAATCGACTTTGAGAACAGCCACTCTTACTTTGTCGGAGACCCCGACGATATTTCTGAACCTGACGGTCATGGCCGTTCCGGTCATGGCACGCATGTTGCCAACATCGCTGCAGGCAGGAAAAACGGTCAAGGCCTGCACGGCGTTGCCTTTGAATCCGAGCTTGTCATCTTCAATGGAATAAGAAAACGGGGCGACTACACCGAATTTACGATTCCGATCGAGAGCATATGGGCTGATGCCATAAACCGCGCAATTGACGCTGGTGCGCATGTCATGAACAACAGCTGGGTTCGAACCAAAATTGTCGATGATTTCATCGTCGAAATGCCAATCACGGATTTCACAACTGAAACTCCGGACGAAAATAGCAAAAATCTCAAAGAATTTCTTGGCGACAAAACCATCACCGCCCTGAATAGAGCCAAATCCGAAGACTTGATGACCGTTTTTGGCGCAGGCAACGGCGGCCTGCCCGACGTCTCAGTCACTGCAGGCATTCCGGTCGTGCTGGACGATTATCTCGGTTACTTCATCGCCGTCGTTGCTGTCCGTGAAGACAAGAGCCTATGGCACTCCTCCAACCACTGTGGCGTCGCAATGCACTTTTGCCTCGCTGCGCCAGGCGCAGGTGTCATTATCATCCCCAACGGCAACGGCTTCACTCACTTGAACGGAACATCCATTGCAGCCGCCTATGTCACTGGCGCCTATGCCGTATTGAAGAGCCAGTGGCCACACCTGACAGCACCCGTAATCGCTGAGATTATGTTCGCGGCAGCCGAAGATCTCGGTGAGCCGGGTGTAGACGAGGTCTACGGGCAGGGTCTCCTTAATCTGGCCAACGCCATGCTTCCTATGGGTGAGCTTGTTGTCTACCAGGGGAACACCATCGAGGGCGAAGTGATCCCTCTCGCCGAAACGGGCATCGTCGCCAGCGGCGCCCTGGCGCCAGCCCTCAACCAGGCCCTCGCAGGGCAGACCCTGATGGTTGCAGATG
>NZ_JBQFYB010000030.1:0-6096 GCF_056541275.1 Ruegeria sp. AI2 | reverse complement strand
CTGCGGTCAGCGTCGTCTTGCCGTGGTCAACATGCCCAATCGTGCCGATGTTGACGTGCGGCTTATTACGCTCAAACTTTTCCTTTGCCATTCCTCAGGCGCCCTTTTGCGATTTGGGGGACCCTTGGTCCCGGGTTACTATCTGCGCGCGCGAGATATTTGGTTCAAAGGGGAAAATCAAGCACATCCTGAGGGAAATGCGCTTATCCCGCCGGATTTTGCGTAACCTCGGTGGAATCGAGGGGCTGGATCAGGTCTGGCCGTTTTTCGAACCAACCTTTGTCTTCATGTTCTTCAGCCAGCCACTCTTCTACCCGGTCGGCAATTTTCAATGACAGACCGGCCATTTGTTCCTCTTTGGTGCGCTCGTGCCCCGACCCTTTCAGCGCACTGCCTCCGGTCGTGTCTTCCAGCACCTGGAACTGCTTTCCCTTGGCCAGAAACTTTTCTTTCTTCACGTCATAGACGTTGACCAACACAATCGCGGTGCTTTTGGGATTGTAGATGATCGGGATTCCCGGAGGCGCCAGCATGTAGCCTTCCAGGCTGATCCCGATGTCGTATTCCTGCGTGCCTTCATAACGGCCCAGACGAATATCGACCGCATTCTGGATGGCCTTCGTCCATTCGTCGGGCGTTGCGTCGCGCGACACTGGCCCTTGCACGGCCTTGTCAGCGAAGGCGTAGTTGACCCGCAGCTTGAATTCCCCCAGTGACTCGGGCGGTTCATAAACCTGTGTCTGGGTGCAAGCGCCCATCAGGGCCAATCCGGTGATCAGGGTCAGAATGCGCAACATATCTCGTCTCGATAGGCCTGTTTTTCTTTGGTCTAGCGCACCGATACGGGTTGTGCCAAGCCGTATCGGTGGATTTCTACCGCAACCGGGGCCGGATCACGAAAACTTATAGTCCCGCGGGAAACCATAGGGCGCTTTTTTCCCTACGCTGGCGCGCTTGGACAGCCATTGGGACATATCTGCCTCATGCCGGGTCTTGTCGCCCCCCATGGACCATTTCAGGCCTTCCTCCCAGTTGAAGGTGGTGATGTCAGACAGACCGCCATCCAGCTCCAGCGTCCCCTGCCGCCCGCGTGCCATATTGTATTTTTGCAGGCGCACGCCCTTGCCGCGGGTCATTTCGGGCAATTCCTCGATCGGGAAGACAAGGAACTTGCCGTTCTGGGACACGATTGCAACGTGGTCGCCCTCGACCGGTATACAGATCACTGCTGTTTCGTTGTCCTTGACGTTCAGCACCTGCTTGCCGTTTCGCGTCTGCGCCAGCACGTCATCTTCGGGCACCATAAACCCGTTGCCCGCATCCGAAGCCACCAGCAGCTTGCGCCCCGGCTTGTGGATCAAGATATCGATGATCCGAGCCTCGTTCGGCAGGTCGACCATCAGGCGCAGGGGTTCGCCCATGCCCCGCCCGCCAGGCAGGTTGGCCGCGCTGACAGTATAGAACCGCCCGTTCGAAGCGAAGACCAGCAACCGGTCGGTCGTTTCCGCATGGAAGATAAAGCGCGGCCCGTCGCCATCCTTGAACTTCAATTCACGGGTCAGGTCGATATGACCGGTCATGGCGCGAATCCAGCCCATCTGAGAGCAAACGACCGTGATTGGTTCGCGGTCGATCATCGCCTCAAGCGGCACTTCTTCGACCTCGCCCGCTTCGGCGAACCGCGTGCGGCGTGCGCCGCCTTCGTAATCTTTGCCAAAGGTCTTTTTCGTCTCTTTCAACTGCTCAGCAATCCTGGCCCATTGCAGGCCTTCGTCGGCCAGCAGGTCTTCGAGGTTGGCGCGTTCCAGCATCAACTCATCACGTTCGCGGACCAGCTCCATCTCTTCCAGACGACGCAAGCTGCGCAGGCGCATGTTGAGAATCGCGTCAACCTGAACCTCGGACAACTCGCCCTCGCCCGGTTTGGGTGAGACATAGTCGGCCTCGCTGGTGGCGCGGATATGGTCGATCCCCCAATCCTCGCGCATAAGCGCGGCTTTGGGGTCGTCGTCATAGCGGATGATGTCGATCACACGGTCGAGGTTCAGGAAGGCAACGATAAAGCCCTCCAACACTTCCAGCCGGTGGTCGATCTTGGCCATGCGGTGGCGCGAGCGGCGGATCAGCACCTCTTGCCGGTGATCAAGGAAAGCGCGCAGCACTTCCTTCATCGAGCAGACTTTGGGCGTCACCCCGTCAATCAGCACGTTCATGTTCAGGCTGAACCGCACCTCTAGGTCCGAGTTGCGATAAAGCATGCCCATCAGCACTTCAGGGTCCACGTTCTTGGAGCGCGGCTCGAGGATCAGGCGGATGTCATCGGCGGATTCGTCGCGTACATCGGCAAGGATCGGGATTTTCTTGGTCTGGATTAGCTCGGCGATCTTCTCGATCAGCTTGGACTTCTGAACCTGATAGGGAATCTCGGTGACGATGATCTGCCATTGGCCGCGCCCCAGATCCTCAACCTCGTATTTGCAGCGCAGCCGGAACGAACCACGACCGGTGCGATAGGCTTGCGCGATGTTCTCGGGCGGCTCGACAATCACGCCTCCGGTTGGGAAGTCAGGGCCGGGCACGTAGTTCAACAGGGTGTCGTCGCGCGCGTCCGGCGTCTTGATCAGATGCAGACAAGCGTCGCAGAGTTCCGAGATGTTGTGCGGCGGGATATTCGTCGCCATCCCCACCGCGATACCACTTGCGCCATTGGCCAGCAGGTTCGGGAACTGTGCGGGCAGCACGACCGGTTCGGTCAGGGTGCCGTCGTAATTGTCGCGGAAATCAACGGCGTCTTCGTTCAACCCTTCCAGCAGCGCCTCTGCCACGATGGTCATCCGCGCTTCGGTATAGCGCGAGGCCGCCGGGTTATCGCCGTCGATATTGCCGAAATTCCCCTGCCCGTCGACCAGCGGATAGCGGACGTTGAAATCCTGTGCCAGACGCGCCATCGCGTCGTAAATCGCGGCGTCGCCGTGCGGGTGGTAGTTGCCCATCACGTCGCCGGAAATCTTGGCAGACTTCCGGAAACCTCCGGTCGCACTGAGTCGCAACTCTCTCATCGCGTAGAGGATTCGGCGGTGAACCGGCTTCAACCCGTCCCGCGCATCGGGCAGCGCCCGGTGCATGATGGTGGACAGCGCATAGGTCAGATACCGCTCACCAATCGCGCGGCGCAGCGGTTCCGCCACCTCGCCCCCACCTGTGGGGGCCTGCATGTTGGGGTCATCGATCGTATCGTTCATATATGATGTGATACGACGCAAGTGCGCCTTGGTAAAGCGAACAGCACATAAATTGCTGGGGAAAAGTCGTGCTTTTTGCAACAGGGGGAGACACCGTGTTGTTTTCCCCCATTTTTCGACTCGTCACCCAAAATATGCTAAGATCTCACCAATTGATTTGCTGCCTTTTGTTGATGTTACGATTGCCTTGGGGGAAGCGCCATGACGCGCCTGATACTTGTTACCTTTGCCGCGCTCGGCTGGACCTTTTACGTGATGAGCGGTGGCCCTGATTTTGAACCGCGCGGCGTGCGCCCTGCCAAACCGGAACGCGTGGCCGTAGTGGCCGAACCGGTTGCCCCGGTCGTTGAACTTGCACCTGTCGAAGATTTGGTCACCCGTGCCGCCGTCAAACCCGCACTGGTGGTTCCACCTGTTGCCGAGGCGGTAACCCAGTTGGGTGAGACCGAAACAAAGGCCCTCCTCTCGCAGGTCGCGGCTGGCCTGAAAGCCAATCCCTCGCTGTTTCAAGACGAAAGCGTGACCCTGACTCTGGCATCACTGGAACAGGGTGTGACCGCACTGGAGCAGGTGGTCACCGACGCCGAGTTGCCCGCAGTCGAACTGCCCTCGCCTGCCGAGGCCCAGACCGACATCCGCGAGATTTCGGGCACCCGGGTCAATCTGCGCGATGGCCCCGGCACGATCTATC
Source organism: Ruegeria sp. AI2 (assembly GCF_056541275.1). Lineage (NCBI taxonomy): Bacteria > Pseudomonadati > Pseudomonadota > Alphaproteobacteria > Rhodobacterales > Roseobacteraceae > Ruegeria > Ruegeria sp. AI2. The sequence continues at coordinate 2,163 of NZ_JBQFYB010000030.1, read as the reverse complement.
CCATCATCGGCAAGGCCGCGCTTGGCCAAAGGGTCGAGGTCCTGAGCGATTCCGGCACCGGCTGGCTGCGCCTGCGCGTGTTGCCCGCGCAACAGGTTGGGTGGATTTCAGCATCACTTGTCCGGAAAACATCAAACTGACGCCCGGACGTCATTGCCCTGCTGCAAACCCCGCCCTAGCTTTTGGCGGAGTTCAGCTTCGGAAGGCACATGCAGAAATCGATTCTTATTACGGGATGCTCGTCGGGCATTGGGCTGGACGCAGCACACGGAATGCGTGCGCGAGGCTGGCGTGTGTTTGCATCCTGCCGACAGCAGCGCGACTGTGACCGCCTGCGCGCGCAAGGGTTTGAAAGCCCAAGAATCGACTATACAGACCGCGACAGCATTTCCTCGGGATTGTCATATGTACTTGAGGCAACGGACGGAACACTGGACGCACTGTTCAACAACGGCGCGCACGGGCTGCCCGGTGCGGTTGAAGACGTCCCGACAGACGCTCTGCGTCATATCTTTGAAACCAATGTCTTTGGATGGCACGAGCTGACCCGACAGGTTATTCCCGTCATGCGGGAACAGGGTCACGGCCGGATCGTGCAATGTTCCTCGGTACTTGGTCTTGTTGCCTTCCCCTGGCGCGGCGCATATGTGGCCACCAAATACGCCATCGAAGGGCTGACCGACACCTTACGGCTGGAGCTGCGGGATACAGACATTCAGGTCGTTTTGATCGAGCCCGGCCCGATCACCTCAAAGCTCAGGGAAAAGGCAATCCCGGTGTTCGAAAAATACATCGACTGGGAGAACTCGGCCCTGCGGGAAAAATACGAAGGTTCGCTGCTGAAGCGACTATACGAAAACAGTGCGCCTGACCGGTTCGAACTGCCCGCCTCTGCTGTCACCGACAAGCTGGCCCATGCGGTCGAGGCGCGCCGCCCCAAACCACGCTACTATGTGACCACCCCGACATATGTCGCAGGGGTTCTGCGCCGGATTCTGCCCACAAAAGCCACGGACCGCATCCTTTCGGATATCTGAGACGTTATTTCCCGTTCGCTTTTCGGCGCCTTGACGCTAGATGGGGATAATCGAAAAAACCGGACGGTGACTTTAAATGGACCCTTTAATGGTCATTCTGCTTCTGGCCATGGCGGCGGTTGTCGTTGTGTTAGCCCTGGGCATCGCGAATTTCGGCAAAAGCGGCATGGAAGCAGCTAAGAAAAGCAACAAGATGATGCGCCTGCGTATCCTCTTTCAGTTCATCGCCGTTATTTTGATCGTGCTATACGTCTATCTACGCGGGCAAGGGGTACAGTAATGGTTGTGCTCAACAAAATCTACACGCGCACCGGCGACGATGGCAAAACCGCTCTGGGCAATGGCGAGCGTGTGGCAAAGTATTCGGGCCGCGTTGCCGCCTACGGAACAGTGGACGAGCTGAATTCTTTTGTTGGCGTGGCCCGTACCGAGGCCGAAGGCGAAGTCGATGCCGCCTTGTCGCGGATTCAGAACGACCTGTTTGATCTTGGCGCTGATTTCTGCCGTCCTGAAATGGAGAAGGATGCCGAAGCGGACTATCCACCGCTGCGAATCGTATCCGCTCAGATCGACCGGCTGGAAGCCGAAATTGACATCATGAACGAAACACTGGAACCGCTGCGCAGCTTCATCCTGCCGGGCGGTTCGCGGCTGGCCGCGCATTTGCACGTGTGCCGCACCGTATCGCGTCGCGCCGAGCGGTTGGCGGTCGAGTTGACGAATATGGAACCGGTTAACGATGTGGCCGTCAAATACCTCAACCGGCTAAGTGACTGGTTTTTCGTCGCGGCCCGGTGCGCAAATAACGATGGCAAGGACGACGTGCTGTGGGTTCCCGGCGCAAACCGCTGAATATTTCCCTGAAAATAAGTGCAATGCGGGCAACAATCTTGCGTGCCTCAAGGTAAAAAACTGCAAAACGCGACGTCCCGACGCGACGACGTGACGATTTTGCTCTGTTTTGCGGGTGCAGCAGACGTTATCAAGTCCGACGAGAGCATTGGTGGAGTCGCCTTCGCGGCTTGCCGTTTTTTGAGGAGAAAGCGCTACAATGAAGGTACTGGTACCTGTCAAACGCGTGATTGACTACAATGTGAAGGTCCGCGTGAAAGCGGACGGTAGCGGT
>NZ_JBQFYB010000029.1:0-2500 GCF_056541275.1 Ruegeria sp. AI2 | reverse complement strand
CACATCCGTTGAAAAGGATCGGGATGAGCTGTGCCTAGGGGTGAAAGGCCAATCAAACTCGGAGATAGCTGGTTCTCTGCGAAATCTATTTAGGTAGAGCGTCATCCGAATACCCCGGGGGGTAGAGCACTGGATGGGTAATGGGGCCCCACAGGCTTACTGATCCTAACCAAACTCCGAATACCCGGGAGTACTAGATGGCAGACACACTGCGGATGCTAACGTCCGTAGTGGAGAGGGAAACAACCCTGACCTACAGCTAAGGCCCCCAATTCATGGCTAAGTGGGAAAGCAGGTGGGACGACCAAAACAACCAGGAGGTTGGCTTAGAAGCAGCCATCCTTTAAAGATAGCGTAACAGCTCACTGGTCTAAACAAGTTGTCCTGCGGCGAAGATGTAACGGGGCTCAAGCCATGAGCCGAAGCTTAGGATGCCGTAAGGCATGGTAGCAGAGCGTAGTGTGACATAGAACTCATCCGTATTTGCATCTGTGTTGTGTAACAGCAGCGAGGTGTAATGACGGATCGAGTTCTTTCGATGAAGCCGGCCTGTGAGGGATCCGGTGGAGAGATCACTAGTGAGAATGATGACATGAGTAGCGACAAAGAGTGTGAGAGACACTCTCGCCGAAAGTCCAAGGGTTCCTGCTTAAAGCTAATCTGAGCAGGGTAAGCCGGCCCCTAAGCCGAGGCCGAAAGGCGTAGGCGATGGGAACTAGGTTAATATTCCTAGGCCAGGAGGATGTGACGGATCACAGGTGTAGTTCAATCTTATCGGATTGATTGGGCTGCTGAGTGGTTCCTGGAAATAGCCCTCCATCAGACCGTACCCTAAACCGACACAGGTGGACTGGTAGAGCATACCAAGGCGCTTGAGAGAACGATGTTGAAGGAACTCGGCAAAATACCTCCGTAAGTTCGCGAGAAGGAGGCCCGGTTCCTAGGCAACTAGGGGCTGGGGGCACAAACCAGGGGGTGGCGACTGTTTATTAAAAACACAGGGCTCTGCGAAGTCGCAAGACGACGTATAGGGTCTGACGCCTGCCCGGTGCCTGAAGGTTAAAAGGAGAGGTGAGAGCCTTGAATTGAAGCCCAGGTAAACGGCGGCCGTAACTATAACGGTCCTAAGGTAGCGAAATTCCTTGTCGGGTAAGTTCCGACCTGCACGAATGGCGTAACGACTTCCCCGCTGTCTCCAACATCGACTCAGCGAAATTGAATTGCCTGTCAAGATGCAGGCTTCCCGCGGTTAGACGGAAAGACCCCGTGCACCTTTACTACAGCTTCGCACTGGCATCAGGATTGTGATGTGCAGGATAGGTGGTAGGCTTTGAAGCAGGAACGCAAGTACCTGTGGAGCCTCCCTTGAGATACCACCCTTCGCACTCTTGATGTCTAACCGCGGTCCGTTATCCGGATCCGGGACCCTGCGTGGCGGGTAGTTTGACTGGGGCGGTCGCCTCCTAAAGCGTAACGGAGGCGCGCGAAGGTTGGCTCAGAGCGGTCGGAAATCGCTCGTTGAGTGCAATGGCAGAAGCCAGCCTGACTGCAAGACTGACAAGTCGAGCAGAGTCGAAAGACGGCCATAGTGATCCGGTGGTCCCGAGTGGAAGGGCCATCGCTCAACGGATAAAAGGTACGCCGGGGATAACAGGCTGATACTGCCCAAGAGTCCATATCGACGGCAGTGTTTGGCACCTCGATGTCGGCTCATCTCATCCTGGGGCTGGAGCAGGTCCCAAGGGTACGGCTGTTCGCCGTTTAAAGAGGTACGTGAGCTGGGTTTAGAACGTCGTGAGACAGTTCGGTCCCTATCTGCCGTGGGTGTAGGAGACTTGAGAGGAGTTGCCCCTAGTACGAGAGGACCGGGGTGAACGATCCACTGGTGGACCAGTTGTCGTGCCAACGGCAGTGCTGGGTAGCTATGATCGGACAGGATAACCGCTGAAGGCATCTAAGCGGGAAGCCCCCCTCAAAACAAGGTCTCCCTGAGGGCCGTGGAAGACCACCACGTCAATAGGCCGGAGATGTAAGCGCAGTAATGCGTTCAGTTGACCGGTACTAATCGCCCGATAGGCTTGATTTGATCCAGTAATGGAAAGACAAATCACCAAAAGCATACACTGACCTTGAGTTGGACAACGTTGATCTGATTAACACAACCGTGCAGGACCGCGCATCCGCTTCGCGAATACGCTGCCTCCTGCCCGTCGCTTTTTTGCTCCGCAAAAACAGCGACGTGGGGATTTTCCTCGGTTTGGTGGTCATAGCGCAAGTGAAACACCCGGTCCCATCCCGAACCCGGAAGTTAAGCACTGCCGCGCCAATGGTACTTGGGCTTAAGCCCCGGGAGAGTAGGTCACCGCCAAACCTAGCAAAATCCCCAAGTCTCTCTAACACGATGAAAACAAATCTGACTCTGACGCGGGATGGAGCAGCCCGGTAGCTCGTCAGGCTCATAACCTGAAGGTCGCAGGTTCAAATCCTGCTCCCGCAACCA
>NZ_JBQFYB010000028.1:0-9980 GCF_056541275.1 Ruegeria sp. AI2 | reverse complement strand
CCAAAGGCCCGCAACCAAGCGGGCCTTTTTCAATTCAATCCCCTCAAAGCCACCTCAAGCTTCAAAGCAATCTCCCTATGCGCTGAGGGGCTTAAACGTCTACGGTAACGGCGATGTAGGATTTGCGCGCCTCGTCCGTGCGGATGCCCACACAACCGGCATGTCCTTTTCGATGATCCAGCTGTCGCCCGGCCCATAGATTACGGTTTCGCCGGCGCCTCATTGGTCAGGCCACTTCACCATCTAGCAAAGTGGCATGTTCGTGGAACCTGTAAGTGACCCGGTACTTGCCGCGCGTAGCACTATATTGGCCACCGAACACAGGCGCGTCCGGATTACTTATGTCGAAACTGCCTGCGCATTTGATCTCGCCCTCAATCGTCTCCGAACCAATTGATTCAGGGCTGCCCCACAAATCCAATGCATCTCGTTTCATGTTCTGAAGATAGGGGGTTATAAGACGTGCATTGGTCCTCATGTTATCAGGTCGTTCAAAATACGCTCCATCATCGCATCACATTCAGCCAATTGCTGAAGCGACAGGTATTCGTCGGGCTTGTGCCCCTGACCTTCCATCGAGCCCGGTCCGCACACCACGGTTGGAACGCCAAGCTTCTCAAAGAACCCCGCCTCTGTCCCAAAGGCAACTTTGGTGGTGGTGGTGCGTTGTGCTAGTTTTCGGGCATAGGTAACCACCGGATCGTCGTCCCTGACGTCTAGTCCGGGATAGGCGTTGTACTGTTCAACGTCGATCCGAGCCCCGCGCCAAGCCGCATGATAGGGTCTCGCCACACGATCCGCTGCTTGTTGAATGCGGTCGAACAGGTCCTCGGCGCGATCAACAGCCAAGTGGCGGTATTCGAATGTCAGCTCCGCCCGATCAGGAACAATGTTCAACGCCATTCCCCCCGAGAGTTTGCCAACATGAACCGTCGTATAGGGGATGGCATAAGCTGCGTCGCGCGCGCCGTTAAAGGCGAAATCATCCTGAAGCGCGCGCAATTCGGCCAGGAAATCAGATGCAAGATGCAACGCGTTGACAAACCGGGGTGCCAGCGCGGAATGGCCGTTTTGCCCATAGCAGGTGGCGCGCAAGGCCGCCTTGCCCTTGTGGCCAACCGCCACCTGCATTTCTGTCGGCTCACCCACGAAACAGGCGCGCGGTCGGCCGATCATTGGCTTGAGTTGGTCCAGCATATGCTGAATGCCAACGCAGCCCACCTCTTCGTCATAGGACAGCACGATTTTCAAAGGTTCGCCCAGTTTGACCTGGGTCGCGCGGTCCGCCAGCGCCAGTATCGACGCGACATAGCCCTTCATGTCGGTGGTGCCTCGCCCGTAAACCTTGTCACCCTCACGGGTCAGGTGGAACGGATCACGAGTCCAGGGCTGGCCCTCGACCGGTACGACATCGGTATGGGCGGACAACAACACGCCCGGACCCACCGGGCCGGTTTCCGCGTAAATTCCCGCCTTGGTGCCGGTTGGATCATCAATGCGGCGCACGGAAAACCCACGCGCCGCCAGATAGTCAGTGACATAATCGATCAGTTCGAGGTTGGATTTGGCGCTGACCGTGTCAAACCCGACAAGCCGATCAAGAATATCCAGGGTCTGCGTCATATCAGTCGACAGCCAGTTCCGTGATTTCACGGCGAAACGGCAAATCATCCCCGATATCCGGCGTATCGAGTTCACGCGCATAGCGGTGACCTGCATATGTCGCCCAGGCAATGGGCCCTGGCGCATTGGCATCACCGATCAGTTTGACGGTCTTGATCCCCGCATCGGCCCAGTCGCCTTTGCGGGCCATCAGGTCTTCAAAAATCTGGTCGTTGCCCACACGCGAGGCGACCATGACCACGGCATCCGCCTCGATCCGCCTGGTGCGGTCGGTATAGGTACAATTCGACACGACGTGATTAGGATGGATTTCCGTGATGCCCTGATTCAGCACGATGTCGACACCGGCCTCGACCAGACGCGGATGGATCGCGATCTGTTCCAGCGTGTTGTTGGTCCAGTCGCTGACATAGGCCGAAGGCGTCACCAGCGTAACCAGTGCCCCGTTCTTGGCCAGCAATTCGGCCAGAACGCCGCCCATGTAATAGTGGTCGTCATCGTAAACCACGACACGGCCTTCGGGAATGGTTCCGTCCATCAGATCGTCCGGGGTATAGATCTTGGCCCCTTCGGCGATTGGCATCGGCACAATGTGCTGACGCGCGACACCATCGCGACGCCATGTGGAGCCGGTGGCCAGACAGATGTTCTGAAAGCCAAACTCCAGAATGCTTTCGGCATCCAGTTCACTTTCGAAATAGGTTTCGACATTCGGCTTCTGGCTGATCTGGTATTCCCGATATTCCAGAACGCGGCCCCAGGCGCTGAGGCCCGGCAGCTTGCGCTCTTTCGCGACGCGACCACCCAGAACGGTGGTGGCTTCGGCAATCGCCACGTCGTAACCGCGTTCGGCCAGGGCGCGTGCCGCTTCCAGACCGGCAGGACCAGAGCCCACGACCAGTACGTTTTCACTATCGCCCTTCTGGTTCATCCGTTCAGGGTGCCAGCCCTTGCGCCATTCTTCCATGAACGTGGGGTTCTGGGTGCAACGGCTGATCGACATGGTCATGTCGCCGGTGATGCAGATGTTGCAACCAATACATTCGCGGATATCGTCGATCCGGCCTTCCTCGATCTTTTTCGGCAGGAACGGGTCGGCGATCGAGGGGCGCGCGCAGCCGATCATAGTCAGAACGCCGGATTTGATCTGCTTGACCATCGTATCGGCCGAGGTAAAGCGGCCCACGCCTACAATTGGCTTGTCGGTCAGTTCCTGAATGCCGCGAACCAGGTTTTCCTGCGCCGATTCATCCTTGAACCGTGACGGGCCCGAGCAATCTTCCCAAGTGCCTTGCGCCAGATCCCAAAGATCCGGCAGGTCTTTGTTCATCTCGATATAATCGCGCACCTCGGCGTTCGAGAAACCAAGTTCGCCAATGGTTTCGTCCAGACTGACGCGCAGGGCGATACCCATCGTGTCGCCCACAGCATCCTTGATATCAGCGATCACTTCCTGGCTGAATCGCGCGCGGTTTTCCAGGCTGCCGCCATATTCGTCCGAACGCTGGTTGGTGGCGCGGCTCAGGAAGTGCTGGAAAATGCCAAAGCCGTGAGCGCCGTACAAGTTGATGAGATCAAAGCCTGCCTCTTTCGAGCGTTTCGCCGCATTCACAAACCAACGGCGCAGATCGCGGATATCGGATTTCGACAGCGCGCGCGCCTGAACCGGATCGTTGGTAAAGGTCCGGATCGGAAGCGCCGAGGGGGCCAGCGGCACTTCCTTGGTGTAGAGATTCGGACCGTTGATGCCGGAATAGGCCAGCTGGATACCAGCGAGCGCGCCATGCGTCTTCATTTTCTCGGACATCTTGCGCAATTGCGGGATGTCCTTATCTTCCCACAGGCGCAGTTCGATGAACGGGGTGATTTCCGATGTGTGATGCATTTCGCACTGCTCGGTGAAGATAACACCCCAACCGCCTTCGGCCTTGATACCGCGCATCTCAGCCGCAGCGGACGGGTCACGATACCCGCCACCGTTGCAGTGCGGCACCTGATAAAACCGGTTCTTTGCCGTGAGTGGCCCGATTTTCACCGGTTCAAACAAGATATCGTAACGTGGGTCGCGCAATTTCGCCTCCTTCGCTCCTGACTTGTCAAGCAAGATACAGGTAATTGCACCGCCCGAAAGTTGGGCTTGCGAAATCAACGGTTAGGTTTCGGCTAATTGTCGGTGCGCTTACTTCACTTTGCCTTCGATTCCCGGCAAGGCATTTTCCTTAATAAAGTCAGTACAGTAGGCGATAAACGATTTGACCGAAATCGTGTTCTCGGCATCTGTGGCCATCAGTAGTCCAAGACGCATCGGGCGCTCATCGCCCAACAGGGGAATGGTGCGCAGCGGTTTTCCGTCCGGCGATAAGTTGTTCAGGGGTTTGACATTGGCCAACCCGAATCCGTACCCGTTCGCAACCAGACTGCGCATGACCGCCATATCCTTTGTTTTCTCGGCAATGAACGGCTTTTTGCCGATCTTCTGGAAGAAGGACAGGAAATAATCGGCACTGAAGGGCAGATCGAGCAGCACCATCGGATAATCGGCCAGCATCTCAACAGATACAAACGGGTGCTTGGCAAGCGGATGGCCCTCGCAAACCATTGCGTAGGGCGGTAATTCAGCCAGCGAGACAAAGCGAAGGTCGGCAGGAATATCCAGATTATACGTAAGCGCGATATCAATTTCGGCCCTGCGAATATTGCTGAATATATCGGCCTGGTTCAATTCGTACTGACGAACGCGCACCTCGGGGAAGGCATCCTCGAACTTGCGCCGGATGCTGGGCAGGATCAGCTGAGCAAATGTCGACAGGCATCCGACATTCAATGGACCACGCGCAACCCCCGCGATATTGCCAGCCAAATCCATCAGACCTTCCGCTTCGCGCAGAACGGTATGTGCCTTGTCAAGCATCGCCCGGCCGGCCTGGGTCAATGATAAACCCTGTGCATGCTGCCGAACGAACAGGGGTAGCCCAAATTCCTTCTCGAGCTGAGAAATCGCCGCCGAAATTGACGGCGACGATACGTTGACCTTTTCAGAGGCAACCGCGATTGAGCCTGCCTCGCCGACCGCTACGAAGTATTCAAGCTGGCGCAAGGTGTATCTGATCGGCAAGTGCGGGCCCCTTTGATGGTCGGGATCAGGCCTTGTATTTGATCCACGTCGTTTTCAGAGCAGTATACTTTTCAAGAGAATGCAAGGACAAGTCCCGGCCAAACCCTGACTGTTTCATACCCCCGAAAGGCGTCTGCGCCGAGAGGGCATCGACAGTGTTTACTGACACTGTACCCACCATCAACTTGTCGGATACCCGGCACGCGCGGCTCAGGTTATCCGTCCACACCGAGGCCGCCAAGCCATAGATCGAGTCGTTGGCCATCGCCACCGCTTCGTCTTCTGAGTCAAACGGAATAACTGACAGGACAGGGCCGAAGATCTCGTCTCGGGCCAACGGGTTGTCGTGCGAAACATCGTCAAAGATTGTCGGCTGGATAAAGTTGCCTTTGCCCGCAACTGTCACCTGCGCACCACCTGCAACCAGATTGGCGGTTTTTTTGCCTTCCTCGACAAACCGCATGATCCCCTGCGTTTGTTTTCTGTCCACGATTGCGCCCATTTTCGACGCTGGGTCCAGCGGGTCGCCGGGCTGCATGTTGGTGGCGAGCGCGATCAGTTTTTCGACAAATGCGTCCTTGATCGAGCGTTCAACATACAGGCGTGAGTTGGCCGAGCACACTTCGCCCTGATTAAAAAAGATGCCAAATGCTGCCATGTCGGCTGCCGTATCCAGATCCTCGCAGTCGGCGAAAACCAGATTGGGGCTTTTGCCGCCGGTTTCAGGCCAGACCTGCTTCAGGTTCGACTGGCCGGAATATTGCATGAACATCTTGCCGATCGCGGTTGAGCCCGTGAAGGCCAGGCAATCGACATCCATATGAAGACCCAGCGCGCGGCCAGCCGTGGCGCCAAAACCGGGTACCACGTTGAAGACCCCGTCGGGCACACCGGCTTCGGCCGCCAGCTCAGCAAGGCGCAACGCCGACAGGGGCGATTGTTCGGCAGGTTTCAACACGACCGAGTTGCCCGCAGCCAGCGCTGCGGCCCCTTTCCAGGTTGCCATGTCCAGCGGGAAGTTCCAGGGCGTCACCGCGCCGACAACCCCCAAAGGTACACGAGAGACCAGCGCCAGATCACCCGGCGCAGTTGGCGCAACCTCGTCATAAATCTTGTCGATGGCTTCGGCGTACCACTGGAAGAAATGCGCCGATCCCGGGGCATCTATGGTCACGGCGTCGTTGACCAGCTTGCCCATATCCAGACTGTCCAGCAGCGCCATCTCTTCCAGGTTTGTGCGGATCAGGTTCGCCAGTTTCAGCAATATTTCTTTACGGCCACCAGGGGCCATACGCGACCAACGCCCGTCTTCGAATGCAGCACGGCCAACTTCAACGGCGCGGTTGATGTCAGCCGCGTCCCCTTCGGCAACCTGCGCCAGAACTTCGTCGGTTGCCGGGTTGATGCAATCAAATGTCCTACCTGACGCGGCGTCGACGAATTTGCCGTTGATAAAGGCCTGACCCTTGATTTTCAGGTTTGCGGCACGGGTCTTCCAGTCTTCGTGTGAATGGTCCGGCATTCGGATACTCCCTGATTATTCGTCGCCCGGCACGCCGTATGAAGGTGCTTCGCGCGGATCAAGCGCGCGCTGGATATAGGCGTCAAGCTGCGGTTTGTAGATGTCCCAGGCGGTGGCGATGTTTTCGATCGGGCAGTCTTCGGTCCAGTCGCAACGCAGATCCGCCACCGGCCAACTGACCTTGTCAACGATCTTCATGCCTGCGGAATGCACCGGACCAGCCTCGCCACCTGCAGCCAGCGCCGCGCGCATGGCCGCGATTAGGCGATCACCGATATGACCCGATGCTGCAAGATACCCATCGACAATCGCCTGCGGCACGGTGTCATTGGCCAGAAGATTTCCGCCAGATGCAACATTTTCAGCCTGCGCCTGTGTCCAGATGCCCAACGAGTTTGGACCCGAATGGATTGCTGTCGTCCCGTTTGCGTCAACCGCCAGAACTTGCCTGTATTCGATGAACTTACCTCGCTTTACGACCTCTGCCACCGCGTCGGCTGCTGACAACCCCTGCTCCATCAGATCCAGCGTGAGCGGGCCAAGGCTGGGATCGGTGACATTCTGCGAGGCAACAGCGCCAACACCTGCACGCGCGAACGAGCAGCGGGCGGCGACGGCCGGTGAAGACGACGAAATCGCCAACCCGAACATTCCGGTGTCGGGACAGCGCGCAACCAGAGAAAAAGTCATGAACGACTCCTGTGAAGAAATTCCAAACCGGGCCGCTCTGAGCAAGAGGAGAAAGGAGCCAGAGCGGCCCGGTCATCCCAAGTTAATCGGGAATAACTGCGGTTCCGTCTATTTCGACAAGCCAGTCCGGCCGTGCCAGAGCTTGCACGACAAGGCCGGTCGAGCAGGGATGCACACCTTTGATATACTCGCCCATGGTGCGGTAGACCGCTTCGCGATGGCGGACATCGGTGATGTAGACGACAACCTTTACCAGATGTTCCATCGAGCCGCCGGCTTCTTCGATCAGCTGCTTGATGTTTTGCATGACCTTGTGGGTCTGTTCGGCCGGGTCATGGCTGTCAATATTGACGGCGTCATCCAGGTTCTGCGGGCACTGACCGCGCAGATAGACGGTTTTGCCACCCTGGGTGACGACAGCTTGACACAGGTCGTTGTCCAGATTCTGTTCGGGATACGTGTCCGACGTGTTGAATTTGCGAATGCGTGTGTGCGCCATTTCGGTGTCCTGCTTTTGTTGGTTTATTCTGCGGCTGAAGCGATGATGGCAGCTTCGCCCTGATATTTGGCGTAAGAGCATTGAATCGCAATCTGGTCGGCCACGTATTTGGCGTCATGCCAAACACCCCAGAGGAAAGACGAACCGCGACGCGATTGCCAGGGCAGACCCAGGAAATAGACGTCAGGTGCCTTGGAAACCCCACGCTGGTGGATCGGCGCGCCACGCTCGTCAAAGGCGTCTTCCTTGAGCCAGTTGAAATCCTGACGGAAACCGGTTGCCCAGATGATCGTTTTCACGCCTTCTTCGGCCAGGTTAATACTGTTCAGCGGGTTTGCAAGGCTGTCCGGATCGGGATGTGCAGCGCGGGCTTCGGGCTCTTCCGGCAGGTCGATACCGGTGCGTGCGACATATGCGTCAGCCATGTCCAGAACTTCCATGTAGTTTGCGTCGCCCTTGGCCACGTTTTCCCGCAGGTCGCCCTTGAAGCTGAGAATACCATCGGCATAGCTTTCTGTCAGGCCAGTCAGGGTCACGCCTTCGTTGCCCAGACGGCGGAAATCCATGGTGCGCCCGCCATAGGCACCGCTAACTGAGATGGTCACGTGTTCAGTCCCCGGTGCAGGTGCCGCCATGTCCCACAGGCCCAGAACACCTAACCACCAAACGAAATCACGGCCGCGGTATCGACGCGGCGGGCGATCATGCGGACCAACCGACAGGAACACTTTGCGGCCCGCGCGATTCAATTCGTCCGCGATCTGTGCACCGGACGACCCGGCGCCCACAACCATGACGGCGCCATCGGCCAGTTGTTCAGGGTTCTTGTAGTTGAAGGAGTGGATCTGTTCGATGTCTTCAGAGCTTGGTACGATTGGCGGAAAAACCGGATGCTGGAACGCGCCGGTGGCCGCAACGATGCGGTTGCATTCAATCTCACCCGCGGTGGTTTTCACCAGAAAACCGCCCTTGCCGGGCTGGCGGGTTGCTTCCAGCACCTCGACACCTTCCCGGATCGGCGCCTTGATCATGGCAGCATAGTCAACCAGGTACTGAGCAAACCGGTCCTTGGTTACAAATTCATCAGGATCGTTGCCGTCAAACAGCATGTTCGGGAAGCGGTCATGCCAAGCGGGGCCGTTGGCCACCAGCGCATCCCAGCGGCCAGTGCGCCACGCTTCGGCCGTGCGGTTCTTTTCCAGCACGATATGCGGGACATTGTTGTTGCTCAGATGCTCACTCGCCGCGATACCGGCCTGTCCTCCGCCAACAACCAGCGTATCCGTCGTTTCAATCGTCATATCGAGATCCTCTATTAGGCACTTCGAGGGTCGCTACCCAAATGGGCGCATCCTTTTTGTAATCTTAGAAATCAACGACGCTTCTGAGAAATATGATCTCGTTAAGCATTGCTTGGGCTATGGCTAAGACCAGATCCCATTTCGACTGGGTTGTGTCGCAAACTTTTCGATGGACCAAAGTCAGCGTTATGCCAGACGCAGCTATTCTGCGATCTCAGCAGACATCCGAAAGCCAGAGGTCGCATCAATGGCGAATTGATTCTTCCGGATCATGTTGGCTACCTCAATGCCATCCAGTGTGGCTGAAGCTGATCTGAACGACTTAAACCCACGTAAGTGCCGCATGCGTCGTTTGATGAATCTGTGATCCTGCTCGATCATATTGTTTATATGCTTTGACCTGATCGTCTGTACTTTGGCGGGGCAACCGAACCGATTAAGGACTTTGTTCATTTCTCGAATGCCCGCTGCATTGGCACCGCTCTTGTCGATTACGATTTTGTTTGGGATTTCGTTTGACGACAGTGCTTTAGCAAAGAAATTGGTCGCTGCTGGACGATTTCGCCGTTCGGAAAGCAGGAAATCGAGGGTGTTTACCGCTTTGTCACCTGCGCGATAGCGATCTTCCAATTCCCGCGCACACGAATATAGGTTTCGTCTAAACGCCAGGAATTCTGAGTTGGACGCTTCTTTGATTGCGTACGAGCAGCAACTATCGGCGAGTACTTCGCAATCTACGTATTCTATGTGGCGTGGTCAGCTCACATACCGCGTTCAGCCATGATCTCTTCAAGGCCCTGATAGGAAACCGTGTACCGTAGGTAGAAGAAATCTGCGTACAAGCTTGCATTCCTGGGAAAATGACAGCCTATCAAGAAATCATGCGGAAACTTGTTGGAGAGCAAAACGCAAACAACAAACGTCGCTGCATATATGCTCGTCAATCCGGACCAATAGTTTGCGACACGACCCACCGTACGTCTTCGACAGTTCAGCATGCGTCATTTCCGCACGGATCGCTTCAAGCGCGACCTTGGCTTTGAATTCACGAGAGCGATTCTTTCTCGAGCCATTCTGGGTTGTCTCTCTCATCATTCTATCCACCTTAAAAACTGGTCCGATTCCCCGCGGCTACCTCTCCCCGCAGATATGTGATCTGCGGGGATATTGAGTTTTTGTGTGGATTACCTGCTGCGCCAGGCCTGTGTGCGGGCCAGGATGCCTTTTGAT
>NZ_JBQFYB010000027.1:0-12629 GCF_056541275.1 Ruegeria sp. AI2 | reverse complement strand
AAATTCTGTTTAACGCGGGATATCGCGCACAAGGCGGTGACCCCAATCCCTACATTGGATTTGCCCTCAGTCACAGGTTTTGAGCCGCACGGGCAGATGTTTCGGCCACTTCATCTGCCGAGAGAGCTGCGCAGTGCATAGCGCACCAGATGCACGATGCAGGTCTGAACCAGGGCCTCAGGGACGGCGGAGAACAGCAGCCGGTACATGCATTGGGCCGCTGAGATTTCTGCGTCATTTTCAGGATAAAGTGAAGGCGGTGCACCGATTACAGGTCTGTGGCGTAATTCCAGGGCATCAGGCTGCTGATGTTGGACTGTTTATGCCCGTTTGCGATAGCGGTCAGTGTTTGGGTGAGCCAGGCACGGCCATTGGTTAGAACGTAATGCAGGGCGGAACGTCGAACTGATGTGGTTGACTGGGCAACTCGCCCTGACCAGAAGACCATTGCAGACTTCTGGTGCGATAATGGTGCTTGTGGCGACTGTTTGCTCAGGCCGTATTGACAAAGTAACAGTCTGACAGGTGCAGACCCCACCATAGCCTTTTCCTATTCAAATATAGAATCATGGTATTTTCCAATTCAGCGATCTGGATCCAGTGTTGGATGCGGGACGAATTGGCTGGACGTATTCGCGGTCAATCGCGCAGCGGAACCCAATCAGTAAAACTTTGGAACGTTAGCCAGTACAATAACAACAGGTTTTCACTCATCACTCACATGTACAGCATGCAAATGAGATCATCTCAATTGCTCACAGCTTGAATTGGATAAAGGAATGACCGTAATGAACAATGCACCCGTTCTGGCACTTGCATTGCCTCATCAGTTTTCAGCAGAAGATCAATCTGTGAGCTTTGTATTACCGGCCAATGCATTCACGGATGTTGATGGCGATGCGCTGACCTTAAGCGCGACGCTTGCGGATGGTGCGGCCCTGCCTGGCTGGTTGGAGTTTGATGCGGTTGCGGGGAGTTTCTCGGGCACACCGCCCCAGGACTTCAATGGAACAGTCAACGTGATGGTGACGGCCAGCGACGGGTCTCTTTCGGCCAGCGACACCTTTGTGCTTGATGTTACCCCGGTCAATGATGCACCTGTCGCGGCTGATGATACTGTTGATCCGAGTGAGTTCCTGGTCAATGACTTCACCGATGGCTCTCAAAGCGACCCGAGTGTTACCGCTCTCGCCAATGGCCATTTCGTCGTCACCTGGCAGTCTGATGATGGACAGCCGGGCGATACGTCTGAAACTGCCATCAAGGCCCGTATTCTCAATGAGAATGGTGTGGAGATTGTCAGTGAATTTCTGGTGAATGAGTCTACTAATGGTAGTCAATTGACCCCCAGCGTTACCGAGCTCGCCAATGGCCATTTCGTCGTCACATGGCCGTCCAATGATCAGGAGCAAGGGCATCCGTCTGGTTTTGACATCAAGGCCCGTATTTTTGATACGGATGGTAATGAGATTGTCAGTCAGTTCCCGGTCAATGAAGTTACCCATGACATGCAAGGCTGGCCGAGCGTGACAGCCCTTGCCAATGGCCATTTCGTCGTCACCTGGCATTCTCTTGACGGGCAGCAAGGGGATACGTCCAGTTCTGCCATCAAGGCCCGCATTTTCGATGCAAATGGCGATGAGATTGTCAGTGAATTCCTGGTCAATGAATACACCAATGACGCGCAACTATACTCGAGCGTTACAGCGCTCGCCAATGGCCATTTTGTCGTCACCTGGCATTCTTGGGACCAACAGCACGGGGATACGTCTTGGTCTGCCGTCAAGGCTCGTATTTTCAATGAGAATGGCGATGAGATTGTCAGTGAGTTCCGTGTCAACGAATTCATCAACTTCTGGCAAGAGGACCCGAGTGTGACAGCCCTCGCCAATGGGGGTTTTGTTGTCACCTGGGGGTCTCATGACCAGCAGCAAGGGGATGCGTCCGCTTCTGCCATCAAGGCCCGTATTTTCAATGAGAATGGCGATGAGATTGTCAGTGAGTTCCTGGTCAATGAATTCACCGATAGCTGGCAAGTATACCCGAGTATTACAGCGCTCACCAATGGCCATTTTGTTGTCACCTGGATGTCTGAGGACGGGCAGCAAGGGGATACGTCCGGTACTGCCATCAAGGCCCGCATTTTCAATGAGAATGGCGATGAGGTTGTCAGTGAATTCCTGGTCAATGAATTCACCAATGGCTGGCAACAGAACCCGAGTGTGACAGCCCTCGCCAATGGGGGTTTTGTTGTCACCTGGGAGTCTCATGACGGACAGCAGGGCGATGGGGACCTCGCCATCAAGGCCCGCGTTTTTGATGCGAACGGTGTTGCTCAAAGTCACAAGATTATCACAGAAGATGTTGTCACCCTGATTGAGACCGCCACGCTTCTGGCCAATGACAGCGATGTGGATGGAGATGCGCTGACGGTGATGGATGTGTCTCCGACGAGTGCACATGGCGCGGCCCTGACGCTGAACACAGACGACGGGACGATCAGCTATGATCCAACCGGCGCAGACGCTGTTCAGGCCCTGGCAGAGGGTCAGACCCTGACGGATACATTCACCTATACGGTCGAGGACGGTAATGGCGGGGAGAGCACCGCAAGTGTTTCCGTGGTTGTTCATGGAGCCAACGATGCGCCTGTTGTGGCGATTGTATTGCCTGATCAGTCTTCCGTGGAAGATGAGACCGTGAGCTTTGTGCTGCCGGCGAACGCATTCACGGATGTGGATGGGGATGCGCTGACCTTGAGTGCGACACTTACGGATGGCACGGCCCTGCCGGACTGGCTGGTGTTTGATGCGGTTGCAGGGAGCTTCTCAGGCACACCGCCGCAGGATTTCAATGGCATGGTCAATGTACTGGTGACGGCCAGTGACGGGTCTCTTTCAGCAAGCGATGCCTTTGCGCTTGAGATTACCCCTGTCAACGATGCACCTGTCGCAGTTAACGATGTTGTGCAAAGTCCCACTCCGATCACCGAAGATGTTGTCACCTCAATTGATACCGCCACGCTTCTGGCCAATGACAGCGATGTCGACGGGGACGCACTCACGGTGACAGCGGTTTCTGCCACAAGTGCGCATGGTGCAGCCCTGACGCTGAACACTGATGGGACCATCAGCTACGATCCCACCGGGGCAGCTGATGTTCAGGCCCTGGCAGAGGGCCAGACACTTATCGACACATTTTCCTATGCGACCGATGACGGCAATGGCGGTGTGGGCGTCGCAACCGTTTCGATCATTGTGCACGGAACCAATGATGCCCCTGTTGTGGCACTTGCATTGTCCAATCAGGCTTCCGTGGAAGATGAGGCCGTGAGCTTTGTGCTGCCGGCGAACGCATTCACGGATGTGGATAGCGATGCGCTGACCCTGAGTGCGACACTTACGGATGGCACGGCCCTGCCGGACTGGCTGGTGTTTGATGCGGCTTCCGGCAGCTTCTCAGGCACACCGCCCCAGGACTTCAATGGCACATTGAGTGTCACGGTAACGGCCAGTGACGGGTCACTTTCAGCCAGCGACACCTTTGCGCTTGAGATCACACCTGCCAATGATGCACCTGTGGCAGGTCATGATATTGTTGGCACGAGTGAATTCCGCGTCAATGAATTTACAGATGGCAAGCAAGAGTCATCGAGTGTTACAGCCCTCACCAATGGCCATTTTGTTGTCACCTGGGAGTCTGATGACCAGCAGCAAGGCGATGCGTCTGGTTCTGCCATTAAGGCCCGCATTCTTGATGCGAGTGGAGCTGAGATTGTCAGCGAATTCCTGGTCAATGAGATTACCGGTGACTGGCAAAACAGCCCGAGCGTTACAGCGCTTTCCAACGGCGATTTCGTCGTCACCTGGCAGTCTTCTGACGGACAACAAGGCGATATTTCCAGTACTGCCGTCAAGGCCCGCATCTTTAATGCGAATGGCGGTGAGATCGCCAGTGAGTTCCTGGTCAATGAGTTTACCGATGGCGGTCAGGCGTTCTCGAGTGTGACAGCCCTCGCCAATGGGAGTTTTGTCGTCACCTGGACGTCTGATGACCAGCAGCAAGGCGATGCGTCTGGTTCTGCGATCAAGGCCCGTATTTTCGATGAGAACGGTGTTGAGATTGTAAATGAATTTCTGGTCAATGAGTTCACTGATGGCAAGCAAGAGTCATCGAGTGTGACAGCCCTCACCAATGGCCGTTTTGTTGTCACCTGGGAGTCTGATGACCAGCAGCAAGGCGATACGTCTGGGGGTGCCGTCAAGGCCCGCATTCTTGATGCGAGTGGAGCTGAGATTGTCAGCGAATTCCTGGTCAATGAATACACCGCTAACACTCAAGGGAGCCCGAGCGTCACAGCGCTCGCCAATGGCCATTTCATCGTCACATGGAGGTCTAACGACGGGCAGCAAGGTGATACTGATTGGGCCATCAAGGCCCGTATTTTCGATGAGAACGGTGTTGAGATTGTAAATGAATTCCTGGTCAATGAGTTTACCAATAACGGCCAACACGACCCGAGTGTTACCGCCCTCGCCAATGGCAATTTCATCGTCACCTGGCACTCTTATGACGGGCAACAAGGTGATGCTTCCAGCTCTGCCATCAAGGCCCGCATCTTTGATGCGGATGGTAACGAGATCGTCAGTGAATTCCTGGTCAATGAATTTAACCATCTCTTTCAAGGCAACGCGAGTGTAACAGCCCTTGCCAATGGCGATTTTGTTGTCACCTGGCAGTCCGATGACGGGCAGCAAGGCGATACGTCCGGTTCTGCGATCAATGCCCGTATTTTTGATGCAAACGGTGTTGCCCAAAACCCCTATCTTGTCACCGAAGATGCTGTCACCTTGATTGAGACAGCCACGCTTCTTGCCAATGACAGCGATGTCGACGGGGATGTGCTCACGGTGACAGCTGTGTCTGCCACAAGTGCGCATGGCGCAGCCCTGACGCTGAACACCGATGGGACGATCAGCTATGACCCAACCGGCGTAGACGCTGTTCAGGCTCTGACAGAGGGCCAGGCCCTGACGGATACATTCACCTATACGGTCAGTGACGGCAATGGCGGGGAGAGCACCGCAACGGTTTCCATCGTTGTGCACGGAGCCAATGATGCGCCTGTTGCAGTGGATGATGTTGTTGACCAGAGCGAATTCCTGGTCAATGAGTTCACCGATGGCAGTCAAAGCGCCCCGAGCGTCACAGAACTTGCTAACGGGCATTTCGTCGTCGCCTGGATGTCTCATGCGCAGCAGCACGGCGACATGCCCGATTGGGCTGTCAAGGCGCGTATTTTTGATGCGGATGGCGGTGAGATCGTCAGTGCGTTCCTCGTCAATGAATTCAACAATGGTGCTCAACCGAGCGTTACAGCCCTCGCCAATGGGCAGTTTGTCGTCACCTGGGTGTCTGAAGGCGGGCAGCCAGGTAACACGTCCGATTGGGCCATCAAGGCCCGTGTTTTTGATGCGGATGGCGGTGAGATCGTCAGTGCGTTCCTGGTCAATGAATTCAATAATGACTGGCAGCTCAACCCGAGCGTCACAGAACTTGCCAATGGCCATTTTGTCATCACCTGGCAGTCTGGAGAAGGACAGCGGGTTGATACGTCTGATTATGCCATCAAGGCGCGTATTTTTGATGCGAATGGCGTTGAGGTCACCAGTGAATTCCTGGTCAATGAATTTACCAATGACAGTCAAATCAGCCCGAGCGTTACAGCCCTCGCCAATGGCGAATTCGTTGTTACCTGGGTGACTGGAGACGAGCAGCAAGGGGATGCTTCCAGCTCTGCCATCAAGGCCCGCATCTTTGATGCGGATGGTAACGAGATCGTCAGTGAATTCCTGGTCAATGAATTCACTAATGACACTCAAACCGAGCCAAGTGTTACAGCCCTCGCCAATGGCCATTTCGTCGTCACCTGGCAATCTAGAGACGGGCAGCAAGGCGATACTTCTGATTGGGCCATCAAAGCCCGTATATTCGATGCAAATGGTGTTGCTCAAAGCTCCAACATCATCACCGAAGACGCTGTGACCCTGATTAAGACCGCCACGCTTCTGGACAATGACAGTGATGTCGAGGGGGATGCGCTCACGGTGACCGCGGTGTCGGCCACAAGCACATATGGGGCAACCCTGACACTGAACACTGACGGGACCATCAGCTACGATCCCACCGGTGCTGCGGTTGCGCAGGCGCTGGCAGTTGGCGAGACCCTGACGGATACCTTCACTTATACGGTCGCGGACGGGAATGGTGGGGAGAGCACCGCAAGCGTTTCAGTTGTTGTGCACGGAAGAAACGATGCGCCTGCCGCGATTGATGATGTTGTTGTTCTAAGTCCGAATATCATCACAGAAGATGTTGTCGTCCTGATTGATACCGCCACCCTTCTTGCCAACGACAGCGATGTCGAGGGGGATGCGCTCACGATGACAGCGGTGTCTGCCACGAGTGCGTATGGGGCAACCCTGACCCTGAACACCACCGATACGATCAGTACAATCAGCTACGACCCAACCGGCGCAGACGCTGTTCAGGCCCTGGCAGAGGGCGAGACCCTGACGGATACCTTCACCTATACCGTCGAGGACGGCAACGGCGGTCAGAGCACCGCAAGTGTTTCAGTTGTTGTGCACGGAACCAACGATGCTCCTGTCGCGGTTGATGATGTTGCGCAGAGCCCCACTCCTGTCAGAGAAAATGTTGTTACTTCGATTGATATCGCCACCCTCCTGGCCAATGACAGCGATGTCGACGGGGATGCCCTCACGGTGTCAGAGGTCTCTGCCGAAAGCGCGAATGGCGCAACCCTGACGCTGAACACCGATGGGACGATCAGCTATGATCCAAGAGACGCAGAAGCTGTTCGGGATCTGGCCGAGGGGGAGACCCTGACGGATACCTTCACCTATACAGTCAGCGACGGCAATGGCGGGGAGAGCACCGCAACAGTCTCCCTTGAGGTCATTGGAGCCAACGATGCGCCTGATTTGGGAGTTCCATTGGTCAACAAGTTTTCAACAGAAGATGAGGCTGTGAGCTTTGCGCTGCCAGAGGATGCATTTGAGGATCCAAATGGCGATGCGCTGACCTTGAGTGCGACGCTTGCGGATGGTTCGGCGCTGCCGGACTGGCTGGTGTTTGATGCGGCTACGGAGAGTTTCTCGGGCACACCGCCCCAGGACTTCAACGGCATATTGAACGTCATGGTGACGGCGAGCGATGGCTCACTTGCAACAAGCGAGACCTTTACGCTTGAGATCACACCGGTCAATGATGCCCCTGTCGCAGCTGATGATTTTATTGGCGCGAGTGAACTCCGCGTGAATGAATTTACCAACACCATACAAAATGCTCCAAGTATTGCCGCACTGGCCAATGGCAATTTTGTCGTCACCTGGACGTCTGATGCTGGGCAGCAAGGGGATGCTTTTTCTTCTGCGATCAAGGCGCGTATTCTTGACGCGAATGGTGTTGAGATCGTCGGCGAGTTCCTGGTCAATGAGTTCACCGATAGCTGGCAATTGATTCCGAGTGTGACAGCGTTGGAAAATGGTAATTTTGTCGTAACCTGGTCGTCTATTGACCGACAGCAAGGCGATCCATCTGATTATGCTGTCAAGGCGCGTGTTTTCGATGCGAACGGCGGTGAGATCACCAGTGAGTTCCTCGTCAATGAATTTACCGATGGCGATCAAGCGTTCTCGAGTGCGATAGCGCTTGCCAATGGCCATTTTGTCGTCATCTGGGAGTCTGAAGACCAGCAGCAAGGCGATACGTCTCCAACTGCGATCAAGGCGCGTATTTTCGATGCAGAGGGTGTTGAGATCGTCAGTGAGTTCCTGGTCAATGAATTTACCGATTACGATCAGCGGAACCCAAGTGTGAGAGCGCTGGAAAATGGTAATTTTGTCGTCACCTGGCACTCTTATGCCGTGCAGCAAGGCGATCCATCTGGTTATGCTGTCAAGGCGCGAATTTTCGATGCGAATGGCGATGAGATTGTCAGTGAGTTCCTGGTCAATGAATTTACCAATGACTCTCAATGGAATTCGAGCGTTACAGAACTGGCCAATGGTCATTTTGCCGTCACCTGGGAGTCTGGTTACGGGCAGCAGGGCGACACCGAAGGTTCTGCCATCAAGGCCCGTATTTTGGACGCGAATGGCGATGCGGTTGTCAGTGAGTTCCTGGTCAATGAATTTACTGATGGCAATCAGGATACCCCAAATGTTACGGCCCTCGCCAATGGCCATTTTGTCGTCACCTGGGCGTCTGATGATGGGCAGCAAGGCGATGATCGCTGGGCCATCAAGGCGCGTATTTTTGACGCGAATGGCGATGCGGTTGTCAGTGAATTCCTGGTCAATGAATTCACCAATGACACTCAAATTGCGCCGAGCGTGACAGTGCTCGCCAATGGCCATTTTGTCATCATATGGATGTCTAACGACGGGCAGCAAGGTGATACGTCTGGTTATGCCATCAAGGCGCGTATTTTCGATGCAAACGGTGTTGCTCAAGGTCCCGAGCCGATCACAGAAGATGTTGTGACCCTGATTGAGTCCGCCACGCTTTTGGCCAACGACAGCGATGTCGACGGGGATGCGCTCACGATGACAGCAGTGTCTGCCACGAGTGCGCATGGCGCGACCCTGACGCTGAACACCGACGGGACAATCAGCTATGATCCCACCAACGCGGATGCTGTCCAGGCTTTGGCAGTTGGGCAGACACTTATCGACACATTTACCTATACGGTCGAGGACGGCAATGGCGGGGAGAGCACTGCAACAGTTTCAATTGTTGTTCACGGAAGAAACGATGCACCCGTTTTAGCAATTGCATTGTCCGATCACTCTTCAGCGGAAGATGAAGCTGTGAGCTTTGCACTGCCAACCAATGCGTTCACGGATGTGGATGGCGATGCACTGACCTTGAGTGCGACACTGACGGATGGTGCGGCGCTGCCGGACTGGCTGGTGTTTGATGCCATTGCGGGGAGCTTCTCGGGCACACCGCCGCAGGACTTCCATGGTACATTGAGTGTGACGGTGACGGCCAGCGATGGGTCACGCACAGCAAGCGATAGCTTTGCCCTTGAGATTCCCCCTGTAAACGATGCACCGATCGCGGTAGATGATCTTATTGGCGCGAGTGAACTCCGCGTGAATGAATTTACCAACACCGGACAAAAGACTCCAAGTATTACCGCACTGACTAATGGCCATTTTGTCGTCACCTGGGACTCTCGTGATGGGCAGCAAGGCGATGCTTCTTCTTCTGCCATCAAGGCGCGTATTATTGATGCAGAGGGTGTTGAGATCGTCAGTGAGTTCCTGGTCAACGAGTTTACCCATAGCTGGCAATTGAACGCGAGTGTCACGGCGCTCGCCGATGGCCATTTTGTCGTCACCTGGTCGTCTTTTGACCAACAGCAAGGCGATCCATCCGGATATGCTGTCAAGGCGCGTGTTTTCAATGCGGATGGCAGTGAGATTGGCAGTGAATTCCTGGTCAACGAGTTTACTAATAACGGTCAATTCATCTCGAGTGTAACAGCACTGGAAAATGGCCATTTCGTTGTCACTTGGGAGTCTGAAGACCAGCAGCAAGGCGATACGTCTCCAACGGCCATCAAGGCGCGTATTTTCGATGCGGAGGGCGGCGAGATCGTCAGTGAATTCCTGGTCAATGAATTTACCAATGGCGATCAGCGGGACCCAAGCGTTACCACTCTCGCCAATGGCCATTTCGTCGTCACCTGGCATTCTCACGCCTTGCAGCAAGGCGATCCATCCGGTTATGCCGTCAAGGCGCGTATTTTCGATGCGAGTGGCAGTGAGGTTGTCGGTGAGTTCCTCGTCAATGAATTTACCAATGGCTGGCAAATCAAGCCGATTGTTACAGCGCTCACCAATGGCCATTTCGTTGTCACTTGGGAGTCTGAAGACCAGCAGCAAGGCGATACTGATTGGGCCATCAAGGCGCGCATTTTTGATGCAAACGGTGTTGAGATCGTCAGTGAGTTCCTCGTCAATGAATTCACCCATAGCACGCAACGCGACCCAAATGTTACGGCCCTCGCCAATGGCCACTTTGTCGTCACCTGGGCATCTGATGATGGGCAGCAAGGTGATGATGGCTGGGCCATCAAGGCGCGTATTTTCGATGCGAGTGGCAGTGAGGTTGTCGGTGAATTCCTCGTCAATGAGTTTACCAATGACATTCAAGGCACTCCAAATGTGACAGCGCTCGACAATGGTGATTTTGTCGTCACCTGGCATTCTCTTGACGGGCAGCAAGGCGACACTGATTGGGCCATCAAGGCGCGTATTTTCGATGCAAACGGTGTTGCGCAAGGTCCCACGCCGATCGACGAAGATGTTGTGACTTCGATTGAGACCGCCACCCTCTTGGCCAATGACAGTGATGTTGAAGGGGATGCACTGACGGTAACAGCGGTCTCTGCCGCGAGTACGCATGGGGCCGCCCTTACGCTGAATACCAACGGGACCATCAGCTATGATCCAACCGGCGCAGATGCTGTTCAGGCTCTGGCAGAGGGCGAGACACTTATCGACACCTTCACCTATACGGTTGAAGACGGCAATGGTGGGCAGAGCACTGCAACGGTTTCAATCGTTGTTCACGGAAGAAACGATGCACCTGTCGCGGCTGATGATAGCGAGGTTGAAAATACTATTGATGCAGAAAGTACAATTGACGCAAGTGAGTTCCTGATCAATGACTTTACCAATGGCACCCAAAGCGACCCGAAGGTCGCAGAACTCGCCAATGGCAACTTCGTCGAAACTTGGGAATCCCCTGATGAATCTCACTTTACTGACATCAAGGCACGTATTGTAGACGTAGATGGCGTTGAGATTGTCAGTGAGTTCTACGTCATTAAAGAATGGGCTTTCCAACGTTCGCCGAGTGTTACAGCATTCTCTAATGGCAATTTCATCGTAACTTGGCTGCATAAAGATAACGGATATTTAGAGACTAACGCAAGCGTTTTTGATGCGAATGGCGTCGGGATCAGCGGCAGGTTGAACGTCGTCGACGGGTTCTATCAATACATCATAAGTGTTACAGAGCTCGCCAATGGCAATTTCGTCGCAAGCTGGTCGACTGGACCCTGCAATAACGATCTTTGTGGTTCTGACAGCTATTTCCGTGTTTACGACGCGAATGGCGGGGACATCAGCGGCCTCCTCAAAGTCAATGAACCTCTCAATGCCATTGACGACTGGCAGCATGGCGTTAGTGTTACAGCACTCGCGAATGGCAATTTCGTCGTTACCTGGGAGGCTACTGACCCGCAAGACGGTTCTTACGATACTGCTATCAAGGCCCGTATTTTCGATGCGAACGGCGGGGAGATCGCCAGTGAATTTCTGGTCAATGCAATCATCGATGGCGCTCAAAGAAACCCGAAGGTTACAGCGCTCGCCAATGGCGATTTTGTGGTCACCTGGGAGTCTAATGACCAACAGTACGGCGCTTCGTCTGCTTGGACCATGGAGGCCCGTATTTTCGATGCAGCCGGTGTTACACAAAGTTCCGATATTATCTCGGAAGGTTTTGTCACCCTGATTGAGACAGCCAGTCTTCTTGTCAATGACAGCGATGCCGAGGGAGATGCACTGACGGTGACAGCGGTCTCTGCCGAAAGCGCGCATGGAGCAGTCCTGACGCTGAACACCGATGGGACCATCAGCTATGATCCGACCGGCGCAGAGGCTGTTCAGGCCCTGGCAGAGGGCGAAATGCTGACGGATACATTTACCTATACCGTCAGAGATGGCAATGGCGGTGAAAGCACCGCAACGGTTTCAGTTGTTGTTCGCGGAAGAAACGAAGCACCGATCTTTGGCACCGCTGGTGATGATATCCTGACCGGCACCGCTGGCGATGACATCCTAAACGGCGGCGCGGGCGATGATTATCTGTATGGTAGCGCTGGCGATGACCGTCTGGATGCTGGCACAGGCAACGACATCCTGACCGGCGGCTCGGGGGACGATACCTTCGTCTTTGATCCCGGTTTTGGCGAGGATATCATAACCGATTTTGCGGCTGGTGCTGCGACGGAGGATATCATCGAGTTCAGGGGTGTCACCAACCTGACATCTTATGCGGACGTCCTGAACAGCGCGGCGGATAACGGCACCGATACGACCATCACGCTGGATACGGACAACAGCATTGTCCTGAAGAATGTGGTCGTGTCGGACCTGTCCTCCGACGACTTCCGGTTTTACGCGTAAAGACCACAACGCATGGTGTCGCAATCACGCACCCAGGACGGGCTTGTTGCGGAGTGCCTTCAGGCACTCCGTTCTACGCTCGCAGGTGTTGGCCTGCTCAGCCTGCCGATCAATCTCCTGATGCTCACCGGATCACTGTTCATGCTACAGGTGTATGACCGGGTGCTGGCGAGCGGTTCGGTGCCGACGCTGATCGTGCTGGCGGGTTTGGCGGCTGCGGCATGGCACCCAGTGATCGGGCTGCGCTTCGTGCGGCTCAAAACCTGTGACTGAGGGCAAATCCAATGTAGGGATTGGGGTCACCGCCTTGTGCGCGATATCCCGCGTTAAACAGAATTT
>NZ_JBQFYB010000026.1:0-19441 GCF_056541275.1 Ruegeria sp. AI2 | reverse complement strand
CGCCCACCGGCTCCGGAAACCATCATCCCGATGGATCACAGGCCAATCATGCACTAACAATCAAACTGGACCAGTCAGATAGGGCTGCTCAACCCATAGTAGACAAGATGGATGGCTCCTGCCCCATCGGCATCAAACGTGTCAAACTGCAGTTGTTATCGAATGCAAAAGTGGAACCAACAAACGACAGTAAAAACCGTAGGCTTGGATTAGGCCAAGGATTTTCAAGTGCGCAGGGTCGACGCCAGCGCCGGCGCTGGCGACTGTATCGAGGTGACCAGTCCACGCAACGCGCTTGATCCAGCGCTGGCCGGGCAGGCGATTTTGTGCACTTACACAGACATCACCCGAGATTGAGGAGCTTCAGCACGATCAGTGGCTGGTCCCGCACAACGATGACCGATACCGGCCCGAAGTGCGTAAGGTGCTCAATCGCATCGATGTTTCTTCGTAAAGCGGGCCTTCATGTATAGCGCGGCCCTTCGGGTTCAATTGCGGATCAAGCCGTCACGCGGAAAGCTCTGACCGGTCAGCTTAAACGCCTTGGTTCACGCTATTGCTTGTGTATCATGTCACAAAACGGCGCCGCCTTACAGATTTGCACAGTCTTTGGCCGTAATTCCGCGGAGTGTAGTTAGTGCCCGCTATTTATGATCTCTCATGGCCTGAAGCGTATATCGAGCTTCTGCCACTGGTATCTGACAAGTGGTCAGTAAAGGATGAAATATATTTTCACCGTCAGCTCAGCGCTGGCAAGTCAGGTGCCCTTGTCTACATTGTTGATATTACATGCGACGCGTTCAGCGGTCAGGCCATTCTTAAGTTCGACGCTCTTCCCGATCCGGAATGGAGAGAAAAAGCCGAAAACAAAAGGCACCGGGAGGCGTTCGAAGCAGTTCCCGCGTTTGGATCAAGACATCTGGCCCGCATCGTCCACTCATTGGAACACGACGGTAAGATTGCGATCCTTTCCACCGTTGTGGCACAGGGGCTTGAGTACTCACTTCCCTGGAACGATTGTGGCTACGAACTGGCCTTGAACGTACTTGAGCGGCTGTCGACAAGCCTGCTTGATGATTGGAACGTTGATTATAGCATGGCGCCCGGTTTGCAATCGCCTCGGGATCTGCTTTCGGGATGGCTCGGCTATAGGTTGGATCCTAAGCTAGGTCGGCTTCATCACTTCCTTTCGGGTATTTGCGGTCATGACCCGAATGAACGTTGTCTGATGTTTGAAGGACATTGGTACCCGAACCCACTGGCTTTTGCCTGTGACGAGCACTTTCCAAGCCGGTTGAGCATAAGAGCGGCAAAAGGTCGAGTGCACGGGGATCTGCATGGGTACAATGTACTGGTTCAAGCGCACAAAAGCCGCGATCCAGATTATTTTCTGATCGATTTGGCACTGTACGAAGACAAGCAGTTCTTATTTTACGATCATGCCTATTTCGAGTTGGCATACCTCTTGGCGCGGCGCGGTAACTGCGTCCCTGCCCAATGGGATGCGATCCTTGATGACCTTGGCCTCTTTCATTCAAAACACCACACATTAGGGCTTTGGCAGGATGACGTCGGCATTGTCGAGTTTGTCAGAACTCTGCGGCGAGGCGCTATGAGTTGGGTTGAGCGCCACGAAAGCCACCGGCTCAGCTTTATGGAAAGCCAATACTTGCTGGCCCGTGTCGCAGTAGGCCTGAATTTCGCACACAAGAACCTCAGCGTCGGTGCGCGCAGCCACGCATTCTTGTATGCAGCTCACAATCTCAAAGACTACATGACGCTCAACAATGTTGAATGGCCCAGGCACGGTCCTGTGTTTCGTTTTCCGGCAACACAGGAACCATTGTCTGACTCTCATCCTGAGGCCGAAACACTTGCACCAAGAACCGATCCTCCGGCAGAAAAAGACCGTCTGTTTGATCAGATGATCACCCAGCTTCCTGCGCCGCAAAAACCGGTTGTCGCAGTGCTGCCTTTCGACTGCATTAGTGGGCAAAGCGACACCAACGGGTTTGTGGCTGGCATCAACCATGAACTTGTGACCGAACTTGCCAAAGTGGATTGGCTGTCGGTCGTCTCACCTACCTCCACCAAGCTCCTCAAGGATGCTTCTTTGGTCGGAGAAGAGATAGCGCAACGTCTCGGGGCTCACTATTTGGTTGAGGGCACAGTACGTTATGACGATAAGCGCGTTCGCGTGACTGCCCATCTGGTAGATACATCGACCGGGCATGATCTTTGGGCCGATCGCCTCGATCACAAGACAGAAGATGTCTTTTCCTTGCAGCAGGAAATCGCATCAGCCGTTGTCGGGAACATAGATTGGGAGTTACGGTTCGACTTGCGCGAACAAGCCCGGCTGAAACGTGGCGAGGTCAACGTTTGGGACAGGGTTCAGAAAGCACTGTGGCATCTGTTCAAATTCACCGATGAAGATACTCAGAAGGCAAGGGATATTCTGAACAAAACCATAGACATCGCACCAGACTATGCACTTGCGCACGCGGTGATGGCAAACGCCGAACTTCGGAAACTGTTCTTCGTTCAGGTTGATAATCGAACTGAGGCCAAGGAACGCGCGCTGTATCACGCAGAGCGCGCCGTGGCGTTGGATGAACAAAGCAGTTTTGCGCATGCCAGTCTTGCCCGTGCCTACACGCAGTTCAACAAACACGATGCCGCTATTGCGGAGGCAAAGCTTGCCGTTAGACTCAACCCAAGTGCGGCAAACGCTCATTTGGTTCTTGGATATGCGCATCTCGCAAACGGGCAGGCGAAGCTAGCGCTAGTGCATTTCGAGACCGCAACCCGGTTTGGGCCATCGGGTCCTTATTTCAAGGTGAAACTGTTGGCCAAGGCCTTTTGCCTTTATGTGCTCGACAGTTTTGATCAGGCAGAAACTTGTGCGAGAACAGCTTTAGAGGGCAAATCCGTTGAACCATTCGGTCGGTATGTATTGGCGGCAATACTGATACGGCAGAAAGCCAAAGACCAGGCGAAAGAAATGATCCGCCAGAGCAAAGAAAAACGCCCTGACATGACCTGCGCGCGCGCCTGTCTGGCATTCGAAAACCTACAAAAGCGCGATCTTGAAAGGTTTGTTGGAGATCTTCGGGAAGCCGGGTTGGCGAATTGAGCTTGGCTCTTTTGGGCCTACCTGATGCGGCGATCCTACGATAGCCATATCAACAGTGCTGACGGGTCAGCTTGAACATGTCGGCTAACTACATGTCCTTGCCGGAACAACCTTACGGGGTGTGCCGCTGTATGGATGCGAGTTGTCCGAACGCGCGGCAGATGCGTCGCTCGGATTCCATGCCCCTCAGCAGCCTCATTTGACTGGTCCAAGTTGGTTGTTAGTGCATCATCGGCCTGTGATCCATCGGGGTGATGGTTTCAGGTGCTGGCAGGGGCATGGTTGAACGTAACAAACATTCGACTGATCAACGCATCCGGACGGTCAGGTTGACGTTTGCTGGCAAGGTAGCGCTCGAAAAATTGGCTCCTACAGTGAACGAGTTGTATAACAATCTGGTTCAAGGTGTCAGTCATGATGATTTGGATACCTGTGTCCAAGTTCTTGGCACATTGCTGAAGAACGTCAAGAACAACGAAATCCGACTTGTGCGATTGAATGTCAATTGGGCAACAAGGCCGAAGACAGTTACTCGGCTGCGTCCACGCGAACCGTCCTGATGCCCGGATCAATACGGCTGTAGGCGGCCAGAAGTCGCGCCGACCACTTCTGCGAAATATAATCGGCCATGAATCGTGACGGTGCGATAAGGACAACACGCCCCCCTGCCCTTTCAGCTTCGGACAGATGTTGAAACCAGCTTGCCCACAGTTCCGGATCGCGCCCGTGTAGAATCGCCTGTACCTGCGACCACACATCCCCAGCTAGGCTGTCAGGGGCACTGGGTTTGGTTGCAAAGGGTACGACATTGGTTTCGAGTTCCGGCACGTCAGTCATCCGGGCTTGAAAGTCCGATCCGATAACAGGCCACACCTCTTCGGTGTCAATCAGGATTTGTTTCAGATCGATCTCGTAGACGGCTACACGACCCCGCGCAGCGGGCCGTTTTACCGTTACCCAACCTAATGTGCGAAATCTGGACATTTCGCGCTTTACGGTTCTTTCGTTCACTGCCCACAGGCGCGAAATTTCTTCCCGCCCAATGGATAATTCGTTGTTGCGCCAGTTATACCGGGTCGTAATCAACGCAATGATACGCAAAATACTTCGTTGTCGGTGTTTGTCGCCTGACAGCGCATGAACGGTCAGAGCAGATAGTATATCATATTTCAAAGCCGGCGCATTTCGCCCGACCGGTTTCGCAAGTTGCATACCCGTTCTCACCGCTCAGTCTGCCTCTGGCGGGTGTGTCCCGCCAATCTCGCGCCGTTTGCCAACGCTTTTCGTCATCTTGGTCTAATTAGCGTCCAAAGCTTCGATTCTGTCAAGCAAAGACTGGAACATCGCGAGATCTTGCGCAGTTCAAACTTAAAAAACGAAAAGAAATTTGGTGAAGTATTGGTGATGGGGGTCATACAGGGCGTCCCCTTATGGGCCCTTAGTGTCCCCCTATATGTGGCAGTGCCGGCCATAACGTCCCCCTATATACTGGTCGCTGGGGGCCCTCCTGGCCTATTGGCAATCACTGGGTCTACCGAATCGCTTCGTACGGTTTAAGGCCTTGTTTTCTTACCCACGGGTAAGATCGCACTCTCATCATAATTTCTTTTGCGTAAAGTGCAAATCAAGCGTAAATAGGAAACGAGCAGAAATTTACGTTCCAAACTAAGAGACCCGAGGCATGTACACGCACGAAGACCTGAACGCATTGCGCAATCAGTCCCTCAAGTTGCAGGGGTGGATTCGCCAGCAGACCTTTAGCCCTGAGATGGAGAAAACGCTCCGCCGGTTCTCCAGCTGGGAAGTGTCCGAACTGATTTTCCGGGTGAACCAGTCAACCTTTCGCGGAAAGCTTGCGGCCGATCCGTCCCTGCCCGGTGGCGAAGTTGAGCCCGACGGGCGTCAGCGCTGGTTCAGCCTGGAAGAGGTGAACGAACTTCGGCGACGGCTCAAGATTAATCGTAAGTCACTGATGCCCCCTCGCCCTGAAGGCAAGCGCGCCATTCGTGCGGCTGTCGCAAACTTCAAGGGTGGCGCGGGAAAGTCGACCGTGGCGCTGCATCTTGCCCATGCAGCCGCCCTGGATGGGTATCGGGTCCTTGTGGTGGATTTCGATCCTCAGGCAACACTAAGCCATTCGATGGGGCTGACAGATGTGGCCGAAGATTATACGGTCTGGGGGATCATGGCGCGTGACCTCATTCGTGAAACAGAACGCATGAATAACCGCCCCGCCGCTGCAGAATCGGGAACCGCCCTGCCCCGCCGGGAGTTGCCGCCCGCGATAACAGATATGGGCCTGGGCGATCTGCGAATTGCTGATTTCATCAAGAAGACCTCCTGGTCGACGATCGATGCTATACCTTCCTGTGCGAACGCAGCCTTTGTTGAATTTGCGTCGGCCCAGTACCGGCACCTGAATCCCGAATGGTCCTTCTTTGCGGCGGTGTCACGGTATCTGGATCAGATTCCGGATGACGCTTATGACCTCATTCTGTTCGATTGCCCGCCCGCAATCGGATACCAGTCTATGAACGCGGTCTTTGCCGCAGACATGCTTTATATCCCTTCGGGTCCTGGCTATTGGGAATATGACTCGACCACATCGTTCATCGGACAATTAGCAGAAGCGTTGGAAGATCTGGCTTATGGGTTCGACAAAACCTTACCCACGGGTAAGATTGGGTTGCCGAAAACCTTCTGTGAGTTGCGGTTCCTGTTGACGCGGTATGAACCGGGCAATGCGCTGCATCTGGCGATGTTTGATGCCTTTAAGAAGGTATTTGGCGAGCACGTCGCACAGCACCCGGTGGAAATGACCCGTGCGGTGGAGCAGTCTGGACGTTTTCTGAGCTCCGTCTACGAAATGGACTACCGCGAGATGACTCGCGAAACCTGGCGGCGCGCCCGCTCAACTTTCGACAATGTGTATGAGGAATTCCGGGGCGTAATGTTATCGGCCTGGGACAAGGTGGAGGATGACGCATGAGCCGCAAGCGGAGAATGTTCGATATTGATCTACCGGCTATGGATGACATTCCTGTTGGTAAGGTGCCGGATAAAGTTTTCGAAAAACGACGTGGCCCAATGGCCGCTGCAATTTCGGAAAATGCCGACGCTTTGCGTGATCAACAATCGACAGAGCAATCCATCCGTGCAGAAAACGATCGTCTTGCACACGAACTGGTTCGGCTGAGAGCCGAAGGTTTGGTGACAGAACGAGTGGTGCTGAACGACGTTGTAACGGAAAAGCTGACACGAGATCGCAAACCCGGTCCCGATCCAGAACTGGATGAACTTAAGGACTCTATTAGGGAGATCGGCTTGTCCAACCCGATCCGCCTGGAGCGCAGGTCGGACGGGCTGTATGAATTGATCCAGGGCATGCGCCGTTTGTCTGCCTATCGTGCCTTGTACGATGAGACCGGTGACGAAACCTACGCCAGAATTCCAGCGGGGATTTCTGATGCGGGTAATCTGGACAACAGTTATCGGCGTATGGTCGACGAGAACCTGATCCGAAAGGATATCTCATTTGCGGAAATGGGTGCCCTCGCCCGTGCATATTCCGAAGACCCTGCGAATGACTGTCCCGATGTCGACAAGGCGGTGTCCACGCTGTTCAAATCTGCCAGCTACACAAAGCGCAGCTATATTCGGTCTTTTGCCAGTTTGCTGCTGATGCTGGACAAAGTTCTGACCCACCCGAACGACATTCCGCGAAACGTGGGTGTTGAGCTAAAGCGCAAATTTGACGCGACGCCAGGTCTGGTTCGCCAGGTAAGCGAGGCACTGAAGAGCGAGCCTGATCGGGATGGCGCGCGTGAAGTCGCAATTCTGAGGTCATTTCTAGGTGAGCCAGAAGCTGTGTCCTTGAAGAAGACGGAGGCCGCCAGTGCAGGTAAACCACGCCGCGCGAAAACAACTTTTCAGGTTTCGGGCAGGGCAGGGATCGCGAAATGTGCTGCTTCTAGTGGAAGGATCGAGGTGCGGTATGATCTGGATTTTACCCGCGTTGATCGAAGCAAACTGGAGGCAGCAATTGCCGCGCTGCTTGATGCGCTTCCCGAGGAAGATGATCTTACCCACGGGTAAGATCACGAACTAGCAAGTCAGGTGAAGGCGTCGGAAAGGTTTCGGCGCCTTTTTTGTTTTGCCGCGCAAAGGGTAGGGGCCTTGAGTGACATTGTCGGGTAAATCCACTGTCCAAGCTGAACCGGAGGGCGCGGGCCATGGCGTGAACGGGGTAACCGGCATATCAAAGCTTGCTGTCAAGCCAAGTATAAAGTTTCTCAACATATCGATTATGGACATAATCTGCTTAGGCATGTATCTCCGTTCTGTCGAAAACAGGCGGCGCCGGGAGCGTCGCGCTTACCCCGCCGACCCGCCGAACGTCAAACTTACCTAGTGCGCAAGCATCGTTGCGATGTTTACAGTCGAAGATCAGTCGGTTGTGATTTGAGGCATATGTAGTGTTGGCCACTTGCATAAACTACAATATATGCCAACAGCGCTGGCTTAGCACCCAAAAAAAGATGTGTCGCAACCTCTGGGGTCTAGTTGACGCGCGTGCGTGATCCTCGGTTTGTACTCGTCGAACAGTTTTGAACATGTTGTTTGAGCACGATCTCATTGAAGGGCTGTCATTTCCCCAAGGATGCAGTTTTGTACGCTGTGTACTTCTACCTGCGTTACACGGTGTCGTATCGGGACTTAGAAGAAATCCTGGCGGAACGCGGCGTTCAGGTGGACCATGCCACTCTCAACAGGTGGGTTGTGAAGCTTTCACCGATGATCGCAGCAATTGGATGTACCTTTACAGGGCTGTCGACAAGGCAGCAGATACCCTTGATTTTATGCTGTCTGAGCAGAGGAACCGTCCAGCGGCAGCTAGGTTCTTTGCCAAAGCGCTGTCTTCAAATGGAATCCCGAGCAAGATCGTCATCGACAAAAGCGGAACCAACGCAGCGGGCATTCGAGAGGTGAACAAAATGCTTAATCGGTTTGGTCGCCCTGCCAAAATTCAAACAGTCAGATCAAAGCATTTAACGGATGTATTTGACAAGAGCTTCTTGAGGTGCACGGCTCTTGTCTTTGGGTGAGCTACTGAGG
The DNA here is from genome assembly GCF_056541275.1 of Ruegeria sp. AI2. Lineage (NCBI taxonomy): Bacteria > Pseudomonadati > Pseudomonadota > Alphaproteobacteria > Rhodobacterales > Roseobacteraceae > Ruegeria > Ruegeria sp. AI2. The sequence goes on along the minus strand of NZ_JBQFYB010000026.1, from coordinate 11,190 downwards.
AGAAACGGGCGTGGCCATTGGTGACCGCTGTTTCCACTTTGCGACGTAGCGCCTGTAAACTTCTTCGGCGTGACCGACAGCTTCTCTCTCCTGATCACGCACCGATTTCAAACTGTAGTCAGCAGCGGAACCCTTTGTCCTGCCACCCCGGCGAGAGGGGTAGCCGGCAGTCAGTTCCAGCTTTCTCATCTTCCAGTCCAACAGAGCGGGACGGCTCCAGATGTATTCTTCGGGTATTGCCAAGTTGTCTGGCGTTTCGAAGACGACTACAGGCAATGAATGAACATACCATCCAGCATGTCGCGCCTGAAGGGCTTTCGCTATCCTCGTGAGGTCATTGCCTACGCGGTCTGGGCATACCATCGGTTTGCCTTGAGCACTGCGGATGTCGAAGATCTTTTGGCGGAACGGGGTGTCATGGTGAGTCGGGAAACCATTCGGCTCTGGGTCAATCGTTTTGGCGCGCATTTTGCTGCCTGCATCCGGCCCGACCGCCCCAAGCCGAACGACAAATGGCACTTGGATGAGGTTGTCATCACAATCCGCGGCAAGAGGCACTGGTTGTGGCGGGCCATCGACGCGAACGGCGACGTTCTCGATATCCTTGTGCAAACCCGGCGAAGTGCAAAGGCGGCCAAGCGGTTATTCAAAAGACTGGTCACTCGGTTTGGTGAGCCAAGGGTCGTGATAACGGACAAGTTGCGCAGCTACATCAAGCCCGTCAGAGCCTTGGCAACGCAGGCTGACCACCGGGCCCATAAAGGGTTGAACAATGCGATCGAAGTTTCGCACAGGCAGACCCGAAAGCGCGAGAAGTTGTTTGGTCGGTTCAAGTCACACCGGCAACCTCAGAGGTTTCTGTCCGCGCATGATCAGATCAACCTGATATTCCGTCCCCGCCGCTATAAACTCACTACAACCTCATACCGCCACGCCCGCAACGACGCGTTCAGCATCTGGGTCGAGTACACCACCGAAATGGTAGCATGACCCTGCCTTTTCTAATGCTTCACAATCGGTCGCAATCAACTTGACAATACCTGCCCGTCTTCTTGTAGATTTGAGTCACCTTGGTCCGGCGCATCGAATGGGTTCCATATGCTGTTGCCTCCAAGCCGATTGACGTAACCCAGTCACGGACAATTCGTGCATATTGGTGTGTCGAGATATGCAGGCGCTCGTGGAAGCGGCCAGGCCAAAGGTACTCTGAGCCGACCATCAACTCGTCTTCCATCCACTTCTCGACAGAGGCTCGCGTGCCCTCGGAAATCTCGAAGCGCACGGGTTTCTGGGTTTTGCTTTGAAGAACTGACGCCCGTTACTTGATCTGACCAGACGCCATGACGTCAACGACCTTCATCTTCACAAGATCACATCCGCGAAGTTTGCTGTCGATGGCCATGTTGAACAGGACGAGGTCGCGATGGTTCTCGGCCAACTCAAGTCGCACCCGGATTGCCCATACTTGCTTTGGTTTCAATGGCCGTTTCTGACCGACGATGCGGCCCTTGTTCCATGCAGGGCGAAGTGCGCGAATGGCTGGTAGATTTGGTGTTTCCATGACTGATCCTCCGATCCGCCTTGCCCACCCAAAACGACAACCCGACGTTGACTGAGGCAACGTATCACAAGATGTCGCAATCCATCCGATGATCAAGAAGGAGCCCTGCTGCGCTTAGGGTGAATGACCGCTCTGACTTTTTGCACGCTTTGATTGTTCCAGCAACTTGCAGGAGCCTCATCACCCGCGATGACGAAATCTTCGCAAGTCAGGAAGACGTAGTTGAAGACGCCGGCCACGTAGCTCAGTGAGTTGAGGCAGAAGAACCCGATAGCGAGCCAAACAATTAGCCGCTTGTCGTTCAGCTCTAGTGCTTCTTGGGCGGATACCATCAACAGGACGTACGCGATGTAAGGCAATGACAAAAGAATGCCCCAATCGAGTACCGGCACCAAAAACGGGGTTGTTTCGCTCCAAAGGACGCTGGTCAATGACAATGTCGGGATCAGCAGCAGGATGCAGCCCCACAAGGTGAAGTACACTTCGCCGTTTTCCCAATGATGATGCCTGCAAACAACGCGGCCAGGGATGCGATCCAGATCGTCAGAGCGCTTGTGTAGAACACTTCGCCGTAGGCCCCGAGATTGAAGCTGACGGGCCAGGATGCCAGTGCAAGTATAATAGTCGCCGTGAAAAAGACACCGGCTTGGTTGCCGTCAAATCGCCTAGTCATAGGTGAGTGAGAGGTCTTCAGTCGCTGGTAAGGACTGGCAGGTGAGAATGGCTCCATTGGCAATATCACGATCTTCTAACGCTATTCTCGCGCGCATCTGGACCTTGCCCTTGGCCAAACTGGCCCGACAGGCTCCACAGACGCCGGACTGACAGGAAAACGGCGGCTTCAAACTTGCTGCCTTGACCGCCTCTAACACAGTCTGACCTTTGGCAATGTCGATAGAATGGGTCGTGCCGCCCAATGTCACCTTTGCCTTTGCGGCCATACCTTCAATGCTCGTGTCCAGTTCCGTTGTCCCGCCATAACTTTCCATGTGGATGCGGTTAGCGGGTACATCGAGGGAAAACAGAGCCTCTTTCACGCCCTTGTTCATGCCACCGGGGCCGCAGATGTAATATTGGGCATCCTGCGCATAGGGCGGGTTTTCAGTGATCAATGCCTCGATAGCCTCTTTGTCGATGATACCCTTGCGCCAGTATTCAGCACTGGACCACCAGCGCGGTTTGGAAAAGACATGGTGGACCGTCATGCGATCAGGGTTCGCGTCCCAGAGGGCGTTCAATTCCTGCTCTAGCAGGATGCTTCTTTCGTTGTTGTTGCCGTAAGCCAGGTGCGCAAAAGAGTTGGGTTCAGCCGCCATAACCGAACTTAGCATGGCGTACAAAGGCGTGATCCCCGAGCCTGCGCCAAACAAGTAATGCGTGCGACGCGATGTGGCACCGGGATCAAGACAGAAGCCGCCAAAAGGGGGCATCACGTCGATCAGATGTCCTTTTCGCAACGTGTCGTTGATGTGGTTGCTGACCACGCCCTCCTTCACCCGCTTCACGGTGATCCGCAAAGGATCGCCGGTGAAGGGCGAGGACGAGATCGAGTAGCTGCGGCGCTGTTCCTCCCCGTCAATCTGAAAGCGAAAGGATAGGTGTTGTCCCGCCCGCCAGGCGAATGTATTGCGCAAAGCGGCTGGCACGTCGAACATGACGGTCTTGGCCATGCCGCCGATTTCCTCGCGGGTGTCCAGAACGCTCAAAGGATAAAAGTTACGCGCGTTCATTCGACTTCTCCCAACCACTCCAGAACGACTTTCTGGTGTTGGGTCACCGGGCTTTCGCCAACCGCGGCGGGGCCCGTTTCAAAATATGGAGATTTCAGTGATTTCTGCTGCTGTTCACAGGCGTAGATGTCTTCACCCGTGAAGTCGCCCGCGACCATCGGGTCATCTTCGCCCATGGCGTCATGTGCCGCGTACTTTCCGCTCAGACCAAACTTGGTCCAGAAATTCGAGGACTTCATGGTTTGTTTCACAAATTCCCAACCCGAGCTGTTGGACACGCGTCCCCGGTTGGAGACACGGGTCAATTCGGGACTAAGCGGTTCGATGATGAAAGTATTCCAGCCATCTTCAGACCCGGCGAGCCCAATGCCGGGAAAGAGCATCGGCACCCAGGCTCCGTTTTTATCCTCGGGAATGACGCGTGGTGCGATCAGCTTGTTTTCCTGATCGTTCAGGAATGCCTCAGCCGGTGGTTCCCAGAACATGTAGTGCGGGCCTTGCCAGTGGTACTTGGCGGATTTGTGGTCATACATCTTCAGCGTGTTCGAATGCAGATGGCTCAGGTGATAAACGTCGATGTAGTTTTCGACGACCACCTTCCAGTTGGCCTTGATCTCGTAGCTGATATTCAGTTCTTCATACTCCACCAACTCTTCAGGCACATGCGGGCCGATATGCGGTTCGGTCGGACCGAACCATTCGGCGATCGAGGGCGCATCCGGGTCGGGATGGACAAAGAGCATCGACTTCCAGATGTCGACTTTGGCGGGCTTTAGGCCAAGACAGGATTTGTCGACTTGGCCGAACTCTTCCTGCTCTTCAGGCACCGAGATCAGGTTGCCTTCCAGATCATAAGTCCAGTCGTGATAAGGGCAGGTCAGCGCCTTTTGCGTCTTGCCCACGGCGCGGATTAACTGCGTGCCGCGATGACGGCAGATGTTGTGGAAGGCGCGCAGGCGGCGGTCACGGCCCATCACGATGAAGATGTTGTTCAATCCGGCCTGAACGGTGATGTATTGCCCTGGCTCGCTGATATCTTCCATGAACCCGGCATAGCGCCAGGTTCTTGAAAAGATGTCCCGCATTTCGCGGTCGAACCAGTCTTGCGAGGTGTAGGCTTCGACCGGCAACAGGTGCAGCTTCTGTGTCATGGATCAACCTCCCACAGGAAAGAAATCGAGCGCCACCAGCATCAGGCCCAGAACCACCCAGGCAATCTGGATCAGCCAGAACAGGATCGGGTCATCGTCGCGTGTCACGTCAGACAGAAGGAAGGCGTGCCCCGAATAGAAATTCGGGATCGTCCAATAGAGGAACAAAAGCCCCCATAAGGATTGATAGCCGAGCGCGGTGGCGAAAATCAGTGCGGCAAAGGTTGCATAGTTCAGCAGGCGGGCTTGGGTCATGTCGGGGTGTCCAGTTCTTCCAAAAGGTTGCGGGCGACCCGGGCGGCCTGCGTCTTCCAGGCCGGTGGCATATCCAGAGGGGCCAGCGATGTAAGGTTGAAGTAAAGCGCCGTGATCCCGTGGGCTGTGGCGCTCAGTGCGGCATCATCCGCGCCAGCATGGTCGCGCCACAGGGTGTCCGCGACGGCCGCTTCGAAATCCAAAAGTGTCTTTCGGCACCGGTGCCGCAGCTTTGCATCGTCTGCTGCGCGGGCCGTAAGGGCTGCGAAGGCCAAAACCATATCCGGCTCGCAAACGGCATTTTTCGAGAACAGAAAGGAGATCAGAGCGTCTGAAGGTCTTTCCTTTGGCAGGGAATCGACCAAGGTCTGCGTTTGTTCGTCAAAGCTCTTGAGAACAAAATCGGTCAGGGCCGCGATCATGTCTTCGCGGTTCCCGATGTGATGGCGGATCAAAGGGCGTGTGAGGCCCGCTTCCTTGGCGATTTGCGACAAGGATGCCCCGTCCAACCCGTAGCGCGCGACAGAGCGCACGAGGGCTTCCATCACTTGGCGGTACCGTTCATCTCTATTTGTCGGGCGTCCGACCATGTTCCATCCGTTCCGTTTGCGCGCACCAACAAGGTGCTGTGTTGGATCGCACGTAAGATGGATTCTATTTACTGTCAATAATGACAATAAATTAACTCAGCCGAGAGCCAAACGCATCACGATGCACGGTGTCCCCCCGGTTTAAGGCAGTCACGGCCTCAGCCCGATCCTTCATTCGCTCAGCATGAAACGTGATGTTCGACAGGAGGGTTTCAGCCCAGGAGATCGCGCCGGAGGTCAGCAAGAAGACTTCGGGCACAAGAGCCCATTCGCCGATCCAGGCCCCTCCGGACCGTTCATGCTGGTGCAGGGTGAACTCGCCAATTTGCTCGGCGCGTTGTCGGCCAAGCCGCGAGACAGCTTCCAGGAATTCCGAGGCTCGTTGATTGCGTTTGTGGTGCATCGAGGACGACGCGCCTTTGCCGTTCACATGGCCTTCGGACGCCTCTGCGATGTCTGAAGAAGACATAAGGTTGATGTTGTGGCCCATCTTGCACAGCGATCCACAGAGCAGTCCAAGCGCCGCTAGAATTTCTGCCACACCGTCCCGTGCGTTTTGCCAGTGAGGGTCGGCCATTCCTAGACCCAGAGCCTTGGCCATGGCCGACTTTACGCTTTCCCCCGCGCCATTTTCATACCCGCGAAGATCGCCGACAGGCCCGCCGACCTGAACGTTCAAACCACGGGAGGCGGCAAATTCCAGTGCCTCAACTCTGCGCACCAGTTCCGACCGCCAAACCTGCAACTTTGTCGCCAACGCGATTGGCACTGCGTGCTGGCCATTGGTGCGCCCGATCAGAACTGTCGAGGCGTGTGTGCCGATGTGAGTGTCCAGACGATCAATCACCCGGGTCACACTGGTTCGGATGCCCTCCAGCCCCAACTTCATCTGAACAACCATGGCAGTGTCCATGATGTCTTGTGTGGTCGAATTGAAGTGCACGTGGTTGGCATGCGCCGGGATAAGCGTGCGAAGTTGCTTCACTAGGCCAATGATGGGGCGACCAACCAGGGCCATTTCAATTGCCAGATCTTCCACGCTCAAATTGGTGACGCGGACTGCTTCAATCGCTGATGCCGCGTCGTTCGGGATCAGCCCCAGGTCAGCCTGACATCGGGCCAGAACTTGCTCTGTTTCGAGCCACGCCGAAATCGTCGCGTGTTCAGACCAGATGTTTCGCATCTCGGGGGACGAAAAACAGTCACGAAAGATGGTTGAATCAAGCATCGCCTAAGCCTCCGTCCGCGACCTGCCGCTCTTTCACGATCGAGCGGATGCGGAACCCCATGGCGGCCAGCCCAAGCAACAGGAACGCAGCGGCGATAGGGCGTTCGATGAAGACCAAAGCCCCGCCGTCAGACATCAGCAGGGATTGGCGGAACGTCTCTTCTGCCCCTTTCGCAAGCACGAAGGAGATTACGAAAGCCGCGATATTGAAGTCATACTTGCGCATCAACCAACCGACGAACCCGGCGACTGTCATCACGGTGACATCAAACATCGACCCGCGCGCCGAATAGGCAGCAACAAAAGCTGTCATGAAAATCAATGGGTAGAGCACATTGACCGGTACTTTTAGGATTAGGCGAGCAACCTGCGTAGCCCCGTAATATCCGATGATGCCATAGGTCAGGATGCCGATCATGCCGCAGGCGAAAAGCTGATACACCAGTTCCTTGTCCGTCAGGAACAGGGTGGGCCCGACCTGGATGCCATGGATTAGAAAGACACCCAGCAGGATGGCGCCAATAGTCGATCCCGGAATGCCAAGCGTCAGAAGGGGTGCCATCGAGGGGCCAGAGACGGCATTGTTTGCGGCCTCGGGGGCTGCAACACCCTCCAAGGCGCCTTTGCCCCATTCTTCAGGATTTTTGGCACGTCGTTTGCCCTCGCCGTAAGAAATGAAAGCCGCGATGGCCGAGCCAAGCCCGGGCAGCACCCCAATGCCTGCCCCGATGAAACCACCTCGGACGGCATGGGGGATGCAGGGTTTGTATTCTTCGTAAGTTAGCGTATGGCCGGTCGGATCGCTTTCATTTTCTTTGATGTCACCTTTCGCTTTCTTGCGTTCTTCGAGCTGGGCAAAAACCTCACCTAGAACAAAGACACCGATCATCAGCGGGACCAACCCAATGCCGTTCGACAGATCGAAAGAGCCGAAGGTATAGCGCTCCTCGCTTGAAATCGGGTCAAGGCCAACCATGGCCACCAGAATGCCAAGCAAGGCAGACGCCAGGCCCTTGACGATGGACTTGCCGATCACCGACCCGATCACCACGAAGGCGGCGAAGTAGATGGCGAAGGTCTCGGGTGGCCCCAACTTCAAGGCAATTGCGGCAATGAACCCGACGCCGACCACAAGCAGGATGTCACCCATCAGATCGCCGATAACAGACGAGATCGTCGCGACCTTCATCGCCTTCCCGGCCTTGCCCGCCCGGGCAAGCGGATAGCCATCAATCTGCGTCGCCGCGCTTGCAGCGGTGCCCGGCGTGTTGAACAGGATCGCCGCGATCGAGCCGCCATAGCGACCGGATTTGCCAATCACATAAAGGAATGCCAGCGCGAAAAGGGGCGACATGTAGAACGTCATGGGCAAGAGCATTGCGATGGCGGCCGAAGCGGTCAGCCCGGGCGTTGCCCCTACGATCATGCCAACTACAGCAGCCAGCACAATGGCGAAGAGAAGCGTCGGGTCTGTGATGACCGTCAGCAGGGCAGGAAAGATCTCCATCGGAATTACCCCCGAAGCCAGTCAGCCAAGTCGAAGACCTCTCCATAGGGAGGGAAGACGCCAAGCAAGAAAAAGAAGAGAATGTGAAAGACAAGCGGACAAAGAACGGTTGAGGCGGCAAGACCGACCCAATTGCGCAACCCGAAGATGTAGAGCACGACCGGCGCTGCGATCGCTGTCGGAAGGATATATCCGAACCAGCGGAAGGACTGCTGATAGATCAGCGCCACAGCGAACAACACAATAATATCGAACACCGAGCTTTCACTTTGCGGGTCTTCGACCGGGTCGCCCGCTCCTGCCCGCGCGGCGCTCGCAATCATCAGACCCGAAAGCCCCAGCAATCCTAGCGAAGCAGCAAAAGGCACGATGCCAGCCCAGGTGTCGCCAGGGCCTGCGCCCGGAACCTGCCATGCGCCCCAGATGGCCAACAGGGCCAGGATGCCCAGAACGATCCCTTCAGCCATGTTCCGCATGGCACCCTCCTTTTCCGAAGTTGTAAACTGCGCCCCGGGCCCGGGCAGCGTCTGGCCCGAGGCCTGCGCGCCATCAGTTTGTCAGGTTTTGAACCAGAGGAGCGGCGTCGTTCTTCATGGCTGCCAGACCCGCCTTGGCGTCCGCGCCGGAGGCATAGACCGGGCCAGTGCCGCGCTCTGCCAGCAATTCGGCGAACTGTGGCTTTGCCGTAACCTCGGCAAGGGCAGCTTCCATGGCCGACACCACTTCAGCGGGAGTGCCCTTTGGAGCAAAGACAATCACCGGAGAAGAGACAGCGGCGAAGGGAACGCCCAACTCGCCAAAGGCCGGCACGTCAGTCATGATCGTGTCGCGATCCGCGCTGTTGACGGCCAGCGCGCGCAACTGCTCTTCAAAGCCGCGCAACTGCTGCACGCCCAGAAATCCGAAGTCGGCCTGCTCACCAATCAGAGCCGCGCGGGTCGGGCCGCCACCCTTGAATGGAACGTCCTGTGCTTCAATGCCATTGTTGGCCAGGAAGCCCAAGCCCCCAACATGATGGAACCCGCCGCGACCTGAATGTGCCCAGCGAAGCGACCCGGGGTTGGCATTGGCGGCATCGATGACATCCTGAACCGTCTGGTAGGGGCTGTTTATCGGCACCATCAGCGAGGTGCGCAGTTGCCCGACCTGGGCGACGAACTCGAAGCTTTCCAGCGCGTCGATATCCGTGTCCCGCGTCATGGTGGACAACAGGAACGAGCCGCCCGAGGTCATCATCATTGTGTAACCGTCAGGCCGTGCGCCGACGACCGAGTTCGCGCCATTCAGGCCACCTGAGCCCGGCTTATTCACGACAACCACCGGCACATCTAGAATACCCTCAGCTGCCGCCGAGATTGCACGCGCATAGGCATCCGTGCCGCCACCCGCCTTGTAAGGCACCACTAGGTTGATCGGGCGTCTTGGCCAGTCTGCCGCGAATGATGCGGTTGTGCTTGCGGCGAGCGCTGCGGTCGCGGCCATACCGCCTATGAATGTTCTGCGTCTCATTTCGGCTCCTCCGTTTGTTCGATAATCAATTCATAACAGGACTTTTGATTGCCAAATTTGCAAATATGACATCTATTATTGCAAAAATGTAAAGTGATAGACGATGAACATCAAAGCCCTTCGCGCCTTCAGACTGGCCTTCTCTGAAGGTTCCTTAGCCGCCGCATCCCAGGTCATGCACCTTAGCCAACCAGCGATCAGTCGGTTGATCAGCGGCCTGGAAGCAGAAATCAAGCTTCAGCTTTTTGACAGGTCGGGACGAAGCCTGACCCCGACAGGTGAAGGAATTGCATTCTATCGTGAGGCGGGGCGCATCCTTGACAATCTCGACGAAGTGCCGCGCATCGCTTCAGACATTCGTGCCGGGCGCACCGAAAGCCTGCGTATTGTGACCATGCCGCGGATTGCTCAGTTCTTGTCGGCCCCTACGGTGGCGATGTTTATGCAAGAGAATCCAGATGTCAGCGTCACCCTGGATGTGCGCGCAAGGCGAGAGGCCGGCAAATGGTTGGCCGGGCGAGAATACGATATCGGTATTGCGGCTTTGCCTGTTAGCCATCCCGACATAAGAACAGTGCCCTTGGTGCGTGTCCGCGCTTTAGCGATTTTGCCAACGGATCATGCACTGGCAAACGAGGCATATGTCACGGCGGATCAGCTTGCCGAAGAAACCGTCATCCGACTGATGCAGGGACTGTTGCTGCGCGATCAATTGGACGATGCGTTCAATTCGGCGGGCGTCATACCTGAGGCGACACATGAAGTTTCGTCCTCTCAACTTGCCTGTGCGCTTGTGGCGGAAGGCGCGGGCATAACGATCGCAGACGAAATGGTTGCGCATTCATTCGGTGATCGCTTGGCGGGCGTGCCAATCGAGCCTGAAAGGTGGATGACATTCGGGTTGCTCGTTCCCAGGAACCGACCAACAACAAAAATTGCCGAGCAGTTTCAAAAAAAGTTGGTGGAGCATGTGAGGCGTGTATGCAGCCCAAGCAGCACAATGCGAAATCTGACTGAATAAAAGGGTGGTTGGAAAAATTGAAACCATCCAAGCGTTCCTGGACCAGTCATTCGTTCAAATCTCGCGTTCGCAGCGAATGGCCGGTCTGGTGAAGCCGCACTGCGGCACCAGTGACTGCGACGAATGTCTCTTATGGGCCGGAAGAGTTATGCAAACTTCACCGCTTCAGTGACGTAATCTGAGACTGTTATAGGTATGGTGTGATCCGTCAAACAAAATCCAACGATTAGCCAACCTTAGCTTCGCTTGAAGACCAGCGATATCCCAGCCTCGGCAGAAGTCGATGCAATTCCTATGTTTCCCTCCGCTGACAAGGTAAGGCTGATCGTTATTTCTGATAGCTTGATAGCCTCTTGCTTCTTCGCTTCCTCTTCGGCGACACCCTTGATAATTTTAACATAGCTGATGATCTGCTGCTGCACTGTCGATGCTTCAGCTGGCACTTCCTTTCGGATACCAAAAAACTCCTTGATAGTGTCGCCAAGTCCCTGATCATCAACTGTATCGTCTGGTATGGTTTGAGCTGCTGGGCCTTGTTGGCCGGGTATGAGCAGCCCTATCTGACTGGTCCAGTTTGATTGTTAGTGCATGATTGGCCTGTGATCCATCGGGATGATGGTTTCCGGAGCCGGTGGGCG
>NZ_JBQFYB010000025.1:0-21239 GCF_056541275.1 Ruegeria sp. AI2 | reverse complement strand
CACTCCAGGCCGAAGCGTCGGGCGGTGGCTACAAGGTGTTGTGGCTGAACACCAACGGGTCATATGCCGAATGGACCACGGATGCTTCGGGGCAATACCAAAGCGGCGTTACCATTGCCAATGTTGTGGATGTCGAAGTCTTCTACAGTTACGATATTGATGGAAATGGGACCATCGGTCCTGCTCAACCAAAATTTAGCGCTTTGTTGGCACCCGAAAACAATACCGTGACGGTGGCCGAGGAGTCCGGTGCCTCCGAATGGGACGAAGATGTCGACTATCTGGAATTCGTGCCAGACTTGCCCACCTTCCAGGATGAGGAAGATATCTATGGATTGGTTGTCTCTTGCGTGAAAAACAACATTTACGGGCCTTCGACAACCATCCTGGAAGCTGTGTTGCATGAACCCACAGACAATGTGTCAGAAGAGGATGCCAACCTGACAATTGCATCCTTGCTGGAGGATGACAGCTTCTTTTGGTAATGTTGACCCCGCTCTGTAGGAGATGCTGATCGCGCTGCGATTGCCTCGGATACATTTCTGGTGCGAGAGAAGTGTATCTATGCCGAAGAAACGGTTCAGTGATGACCAAGTTGCCTTTGCGTTGTAACAAGCTCTGAGAGAGACGTGGGTCAACTGGTGTATGAAGATGCATTTTGGCCGACTGGCCTCAGAGAATCGTATTCAAGATCCAATTGGGGTCAGGTTTATGTGGACGGCTCAAGGCTGACCCTTCGGGGTCGAGATATTTGAATCCATTGGGGCATATCGCACGTCAACAAACTTTCGTTTCACATCACGTCAAAGGAGGTATGGCGACTGTTGGCCAACCTTCTGTTGACACAAATATAAGGGACCTTTCCAAGGTCGCAGAGGAAAACCCCATGCGCAGCAACCGCATATACATGGCTTGCAATTGGTTCGAAATCCGCCCGGAAATGCGCTGTGCTTTTGACGCAGATCACCGAATAACTCAGAGGGTTTAACCCGATGTGTGTGAAATGCGCGCGATCCAGGCATTGGTTTCGTATGCTTGTGACGACAAGGTCGATCTCGGCGTCGTGTCCAACCAAGCGAAGCGCAGCTGTCTTGCCAAGCGTAGCTGTTCCGCCGCCATACATTTCACCGGTATAGCGGCACGTTCCATCACTTAAGGAAAGCACCTCAAACTCTGCCCTGAATGGAACATGTCCGGCCAGGTTCGACTTTGCGCCGATAGCCAAAATGATCCGTGCGCCCTCCCCTGCAGCATGGGCCTGAATGGCACTTTCCGGATCATGGAACAGACCCATCAGAACGTTTTTTACCCCGCCCTCAATCAAAGCGGCCAGCAGCCCCGTTGTATCTGACGTTCCGCCTGCGCCCGGATTGTCCTGAACATCGGCTAGAACGATGGGTTTTTCGCGCCTTTGACGACATGTGGAAACGGCCTCTTCCAAAGACAACATCTTACATTCAAGATTGGCCTCACGGGACAGGAACATGCTGACAATCTCCTTGGCAGCGGCAGCCGCTTTTTCAGCAGTCAAGGCATAAGCAAGGCAGGATGGTCCGGTGTCAGGAAAATCCGCCGCCGTAAAACCAAGAGCGATCTCTGCCAGAATGTCTTGCTGTTCAAACCTGACAGGCAATTGATAGATATCACTGATCGGCGCAGAACCCGTGTGTTGCGCATGCAGGGGGATCAGGTAAGGCACCGGTTGGAACGTTTTGTATAGGGGTTCACCCGCCAGCAGGCGACTTAAGACTGGAACGCATCGTGCACCCGTTTCCGCCATATCCAAATGTGGGTAAGTGCGAAAAATCGACAGGTAATCTGAGTGTTCAACCATTTCGGTGGAAATGTTGGCATGAAGGTCCAAACTTGCGACCACTGGAACGTCTGGACCCACAGTTTCACGAACGCGACGCAAAAGCTCTCCTTCACCGTCAGCAAGGCTTTCGGAGACCATAGCTCCGTGCAGATCAAGATAGACACCGTCAATCTGGCCTGCGCCCCATATTCCGTCCAACAGCATCCCGCAGATCGTTTCGAATGCATGATCGGTGACATGGGCGGACGGTTCGGCAGAGCACCACAAAACGGGAATGACATCAAATCCCGCTGCCTGTGCCGCGGCGGTGAAACCCGCGATCGGAAGGTTCATGCCTTCGGTTTCCAGAATAACCTGTGAACCATGCAGCATTCCCGGCCAGGAATCCGCCATCTCAAACTCAGGCATCCCAGCTTTCGTTACACCGAAACAGTTGGTTTCATGTTGGAACCCCGCGATCACAATACGCTTGGTCGCCATTATGCGTGCTCAAACTCTTGTTCAGTACACACAGCAGAAAAAACCCTTTCGCCATAGCGGATGGTTTCAAGCACGACAGCGTCTGACAGGCGGTCCGGGTCGTGCAGTGGATTGCGCGAAAGAACAACAAAATCTGCAATTTTACCCGGTTCTATGGATCCGCGTTGATCTTCCTTGAACACCTGCCAAGCGGCTTCGATGGTTTGGGCCCGCAGGGCTGAAACAACGCTGATCTTCTGATCCTCGCCAAGCACACGGCCAGAAGCGGATTTTCGGTTCACCGCACAATGGGCAAGATGGATTGGACGCGTCGGTGTGACCGAGGCGTCGTTGTGGATCGTGTATCGCACGCCATACCGTTCGGCTGACGCCGCTGGCGATATCCGTTCGGCTCGCTCGGGCCCCAGGAAAGTATCGTAATGACGATCCCCCCAAAAGAAGACATGGGCGGGAAAGAAGCTGACGGTCAGACCAAGCCGGGCCATACGCTCCAATTGGTCATCCCTCAGAACCTGGCCATGGATAATGGTATGTCGATGATCCTGGCGCGGGTGTGCAACAAGCGCCTTTTCCACCGCATCTATGAACATCTCGGCACCGGCATCGCCATTGCAGTGGCAGTGAATCTGCAAGCCCTGACTGTGGAGCTTTTCTACATCCGCAACCAACTGCTCTTGCGAGGTATAGGTCATTCCACAAGGATTATCAGGGCTGGCAGGTTTGAAATATGGAGCAGACAAATACGCGGTCTGTAACTGAAAGGCCCCGTCCGTAAACAGTTTGCGCGGACCCAGTGAAAAATGCGGGTTGCCCGGCCAGCTCGTTCCAATCCAACGCGAAGATAACTCTGGCTCCAGATCTCCGACGGGCAAAAGCTCGATGTCAATTCCCGGATCCTGATCCGCAGGCAGGCTGGCGAAGTGGTCCAGCATGGGCTGCGATGCCCAGGCATTTTGGGCATAGGTCACACCATGGGCCAGGTATTCGCTGCGGCAGGCGTCAAAACCCCGCCAAAACCGGTCGCGGTCAATCAGGAAATCAGTATCGCCCATTTCACCCATGGCCGACAGCCCTTCCATCAATCCGGTCAGCGCTCCGGTTTCCGGATCGCGGCCATAACGGCCCCCCTCTGGATCAGGAGTTTCACGGGTTATCCCGCGTCTTTCCAGCGCGAGAGAATTTGCCACACCATTATGACCCGACGCATGAATGACCCAGATTGGATGGCGTTGTGACACGCTGTCCAGTTCGGCCCGTGTGGGCATTCGACCTTCCAGAATGGACGTATTATCAAAGGACACCCCCATGACCCATTCACCCTCGGGTGTTGCACTCGCCTTTTCGTGAAGACTGTCCAACGCCTGTGACATGTCTCTGCAATCCCCTAAAGGCGGCGAAGACAGATCGACACGGAACAGCTTGACAAAGCCGGGATCGGGAAAGTGCCCGTGTGGGTCGATAAAGGCGGGCATCAGGGTACGACCCTTCAGATCTTGCTCGTGCGCATCCGAAGGCATGCGGGCGCGCAACTCAGCCTCGGCCCCCACTGCCTGAATTCTGTTGCCGTCAGTCAGCACCGCCTCTGGTGAAGAGTTCTGCGCATCCATAGTCAGGATGGTGCCGTTGAAGTAGAGTGTGCTTGGCATTGGATTTCCTAGTTACGACAGCGGGGCCAGACAACGCAGCCCATGGCCGCCCTTTACTTCCCATTCCGGGGTTTGGGTGCAAATGTCTCTGGCAAAGGGGCAACGCTCGCGAAACTCACAGCCAGATGGCCGCTTCAGAAGGCTGGGAGGCTCCCCTTTGAGGGCGATCCGTTCCAATCGCGCATCCGGGTCCGGCTCGGGGTTGGCGCTCAGAAGGCAGCGGGTGTAGGGATGGCGCGGGTCGTTGAAGATCGTTTCGGTTGTGCCCTCCTCGACCAAACGGCCCAGATACATGATGCCCATTCTGTCGGCCACGTGACGCACGACGCTGAGGTTGTGCGTTATGATGACCATCGCCAGCCCCAGCCTTTCGCGCAGATCGTTGAGCAGGTTCAGCAACTCACCCTGGACCGAGACATCAAGACCGGCAGTCGGCTCGTCCGCAAGGATCAGCTTGGGTTCCAGCGCCAGGGCGCGCGCGACGCCCACGCGCCGGGCCTGACCTCCTGACAGCTGATAGGGATAGCGATCGGCAAAATGCGCGGGCAGGTTCACCATTTCCAATAGGCGCTTGGCCTCTGCATCCAGATCGCGATCTTTCATACCCTGAATGCGATAGGGTTCGGTGATCAGGCTGCGGATTGTCAGGCGGGGCGACAGGCTACCGACCGGGTCCTGAAACATCATCGCCATGTCTTTACGCAGCGGACGCATGACGCTTTCCGGCGCGCCCCGAATTTCCCGACCTTCGAATGTGACCGAACCGTCCTGTGCAGGCGCAAGACCCGCAATCGCGCGGATTACCGTCGTCTTACCCGATCCGCTTTCACCAACCAGAGCGTAAGTTTCGCCAGGTTCTACGGTAAAGCTGACACCCGCCAGAACATTGACCGGTCCATAACTGGTTTTAAGATCCACGACATTCAGCAAGCTCATGTTGCGACCTCCTCGTGGTTCAGCCAGCATGCGGCGTGGTGGCCTTCTTTCAGTTGATCCAGTGGCGGCACATCGGTCGCGCAGCGCGCCATGGCCTGATCACATCGGTCCCGAAAGATGCACCCCCCGGGCAGGTTGGCCAGATCAGGCACTTCACCGGGGATGGTGGGCAAAACGCGGGCGCGTTCTTTGATGTGGCCGGGATCACATTCGATCAGACGACGTGTATAGGGGTGTTTAGGGTTGTGGAAAATCTCACGCACATCGCCGCTTTCGACAACGGCTCCTGCATACATCACCACCACCCGGTCGCAGAGTTCAGCGATCACGCCCAGATGGTGCGAAATAAACAGAATGGCACAATGAAACTCGCGCTGTAATTCTTGTAGGCGCTCGATGATCTGTACCTCAAGAGTGGCGTCCAATGCAGTGGTTGGCTCATCCGCAATCAAGAGGTCCGGCTCGGACATCAACGCCATTGCTATGGCGATCCGCTGGCGCATCCCACCTGAGAACTCATGCGGATACTGCTTCAGGCGCGCTTCGGGATCGGGGATGCCGACAGCACCCAGCATCTTGGCTGCGTGGGTCAATTTATCCGCCTTTGACTGCTTTGAGCGATGCTGAATGTCCAGCATCTGCTGCCCGATGGTCAGAACCGGATTGTGCGTTTGCATCGGATCCTGGAAGACAATGGATATGTCTGCACCGCGCAGGTCGCGCATCTGACGCTCGGAAGCCTTCAACAGGTCCTGCCCTTTGAAACGAACCTCACCTTGACGGAACCGCGTATTGGGGGCGGTCAGGCGCAGGATGGATGAGATCAGGGTGGATTTGCCGCATCCGGATTCCCCGACAATACCAACAATTTCACCCTTGTTGACGTTGAATGTGATGTCCCTCAGGGCCTTAAGGTCGCCACGGCCCGTTTCGTAGTCAACACTCAGGCGGTCGATTTCCAGCAGTGTATCGGTCATCGCTGTTTCCTCAATTTCGGGTCGACCACATCACGTAGGCTTTCGCCCAGGAAAGTGAATCCAAGTGTTGCCAGAATGATCGGCAGGCCCCCGCCCACCACCAGCCACGGTGTTTGGCGGATCAGGGAATAGCCATCCTTGAGCAAGGCTCCCCAGCTGGGTGTCGGGGGTTTCACACCCAACCCCAAAAACGACAGCCCGGCCTCCAGCGCGATGACGGTGGGTATATCCATGGCTGCCAAAACAGCCAGAACCCCGATGATATTGGGTAGCATGTGCACACCCAGAATACGTGTCATGCTGGCCCCCATTGATCGCTCTGCCAGAATGAACTCAGAATTGCGAAGCGTCAGGGTCTGGGTTCGCGCCACGCGCCCATATGTCGGGATTGAGGTCGCCATGACCACGAATACAACTGTCTGCAAGCTGGGCCCGACAAGGGCCACAACAGCCAGTGCAAACATCACCGTCGGAAAGGACCGGATGGTATCGAAAAACAGCATCAGCAGGTTGTCGAGCCATTTTGGTCCGTACCCGGCTATCATGCCCAAAGTCAGGCCAATCGCCATCGCGCCGAAAACAGCTGGCAGCGCCACTTTAAGCGCAACCTGCCCCCCAGCAATCACCCGCGAAAACGTATCGCGACCCAGCTGATCCGTGCCCAACAGATGCGCCGCGGACGGCCCTTGCAGGCGGGATTTGATATCCATGGCAATGGGATCGTAAGGCACAATCCAGACAGCAAATATCGCGCAGAACACGATGGTCCCAACGATGATCAAACCCATTAACCCAAGCGGGTCGCGGGCAACCCCGACTATGATCTGGCCAAGTTCGGAACGAGATTTTACCATCACTCCGCCTCCTTAATGAGCCGTGCGTGCGCGTGGATCGAGCAGCGCGTTGATCAGATCGGCCAAGGCGGTCGACACAACGAACAGTGCCGTTGATACAAGGACCGAACCCATCACAATCGGATAGTTTCGGGTCGTGATGCTGTCGATGACCAACTTACCCAAGCCTGGTCGGGCAAAAACGATTTCGGCAAAAACGGCTGAGCTGAGCAGAAAGCCCATCCCGACCCCGATCACGGTGACCACGGGTAGAATTGCGATACGCAATGCGTAAACCATGACCACGCGACGTTCCGCGATACCAAAGGCCCGGGCGGTACGCACATGGCTTTCACCCATGACCTCGAGCATCGACGCCCGTACCAGCCGTGCGATATATCCTACCCAGCTGAGCCCTATGGCGAATGCTGGCAGAACCAGATGGTCAAGGCGGTCCCAGAACCCCTCTCCTGCCCCAATGGCGGGAAACCATTGCAAATTAACGGCGAAAACCAACAAAGCCAAAAGCGCAACAACAAAGGCCGGAGCGGCAACAAAACTGACGGAAATTGCGGCGGCGACCCGGTCGATCATCGTGTTTGGATGCGCAGCCGCATAAGCGCCAAGTGCGATACCAAGACTTGCGGACCACAGGATTGATGCAAAAATCAGCTCCAGAGTGAACGGCAATTGCTGAAACACAATCTCAGTCACAGACCGACCCGAGAAGACATCGGTGCCAAGGTCACCCTGCAAAAGGTTCGAGTAAAAGATCAGCAGCTGTTTCCAGATCGGTTGATCAAGACCAAGTGCGGCGGTGAGTTGGGCCTGAAGCTCGGGTGTGGCGCGCGGACCCAGCATGATCTGGACCGGATCGCCTGGTACAGCGCGGATCATCAGGAACATGACGGTGACCGCCACGAAAAGGATGAGCAGCGACAGCCCGAAGCGACGGGTTGCGAAGTTCAGCATGGCCAACTTGCTCCTTGTGGCTGGATGGCGTTGGTTATGGAGCGGCGAGTGTCAGCGCCTGCCGCTCCCTGTCGACCTGGGGAGGTCAGGTCGACTTGCCAAAGTAACGCAGCAGCGACAGCCCGTCCGGGCGCAATGCAGGAATGACACCTGCGCTGTGAATGACCGGTGTTGCCTCGTGTGTGATGAAGCGATAGGCACCGCTTTCTTCCATCAAGTCCTGCGCACGCTGGTACATTTCAGCCCGCTTTGCGATATCTGTTTCCCCAGCCGCAGCTTCGTGGATTTCGTTGAACTCTGCGCTGTTAAAGCGTTCCCAGTTCCACTTGCCAATTTGCTCGGGCGTAAACCACGACGTCGCATAATACGGGTCCGGCGTCATCGAATAGCGGTTCAGAACAAGTTGCAGGTTTTCGTTGTCGCCAGACGCCCAGAACGCACCGGATTCCAGAACATTCACCTCAACTGTGATACCGATTTGCGCCAGCGTCGCCTGAATGATCTGTGCAGTTGTCGTGAACGTTGTCTTGTTTAGCGTGTCGAGGGTCAGAGTGACGTTGGTTTCACCCGATTCCGCAAGCAGTTGCGCCGCTTTTTCGAAATTTGCCTCAGGTGGCACCAGCGAAGACGGCCGATGCCCAGCCAGACCCGGAGCAATGATCCCGGTTGCCGGCTCGGCTGCACCAAAATAGGCAGCCTCCAGAATGCTGGGGACATCTATGGCATGTTGAATCGCCTGTCGCAGCTTCTTATTTTGCAGCTTTGGATGTTCAACATTCATTCCCATCCAGACATAGTAAAGCGAGGGTTTCTCAACCAGCGATCCCCCATTGGGAACACCAGCGCGATAACGTTCGACTGAACCTAGCGACACGCGAGTTACGTCCAGTTCGCCCGCTTCAAACGCGATCTCGGCGGTGTTTTCGTCGTCGATCGGATAGATCTCGATTGTGTCCCAGGTCGGAGCATCGCCATTCCAGTCAGGGTTGCGCTTAAGAACCGTTTTTTCCTTGGGCGACCAGCTGTCCCGCAGATATGGGCCGGACTCTGCCACCGGATCAGCACCGATCCGGCCACCGGCTGCTTCGACCGCTGCTTTCGAAACAATGTTTCCGGTGATGTAAGGCAGGGCAATTGACCAAATCGGTGCGAAGGGTTTGTTCAACACAATCGTCCCTTCGCGTTCACCGGTCACTTCAACATGGCTGAACGGTCCCAGGTCGGGTTTGTTTGGGCTGTCGGTCGCGTCATCCACGATCCGTTCCATGCTGAACTTGACGTCCTCGGCGGTCATGGCGCCAAAGCCGTTGGTGAAGCCGATATCGTCACGCAATGCAAACTTGATATGGGTGGGGTCAACCTGCTCGATCATCGTTGCCGCGTCGAGCTGCCAGCCCCATTCCTCGCCTGGCTTATACTGGATCAGCTTGTTGTAGATCGAGGCATGTACCTCTTCTTCCACGACACCAACCGAGTGGGCCGGATCCATATTCTGTGCATCGCCATAGGCCCGTACCCGCAGAACGCCGTCGTCTGCTGCAAATACGCGATTTGCCCACCCCATCGGAAGCGCCGTGGTCGCTCCAAGCGCGGTTGCGCCTTTCAGGAACCCGCGACGACCAACATTGGCCTTTGTCCATTCTATCTTCATAGTATCCTCCCTAGGATTAAGTCAGAGAAATCCGCGTGGAATGGTTTCCGACCATTCCTTTGTCAGGACTTCGGTTTCATCGGCACCTTCGGTGGCGCGAAGTTTGCGGTAGAGGTAGAAATTCTGCGTGTCGCAACTCATGCGGCACTCGGTCGAGATGGCGACCTGCCACTCCGCCCGCTCGAATGTGAATTTCCAGGCCGTCTCAAACCGGGCAGTGGCCGGGTCATCCGGGTGAATGCCGTAATGCATGCGCACATCACTGCCGACAATCAGGCCGTGATAGGGATCGCGTGACTTACCATAGTCGTCAAACGTCTCAAGCACGATCCGGCCGTCTTCTGTTTCTTTACGTTCGGAATGCGACGTAGGTGTCCGCAATTGATCGGCTGCAAGAACCGGAAACTTCGGCGCCGGACCGGGTTCGGAAGCTTGGATTTCACGCGATACTTCGCGCACCGGCAAATGCAGGGCGCAATTCTGCAAATGCAATGTCACCTGTGCCTGGTTTGGCGATGGCCAGATGATCGGCCAGTAGGACGTCGACAGGGCCAGCCGCAACACATGACCCTCACGCAGTCGATGCGCACATTCGTTTAGGGCAATCTCGGCCTCATATTCCTCGCCGGGTTGTAAGAATTCAGGTGTCTCGTGATCGCGGAAATGGCATAAGTTCAACGACCGGTAGCTGATGCGCTGTGAAATACCCTCGGGCGATACATCGCATAGGCGCGCAATAAGCTGAGCGACAGGCTTGTCTACTGAAAACCTAAACTTCAGTCTTGCGCGCCCCAACAATTCCAGCGGCGCACGCATTGGCGCGCTGTCAAAGCACAGCGACAATGCATCGTCGCTTGCCTGGTCGTCGGGCAACTCGTTATCGATCCGCATACCTGCACAAAAATACCCGCTTTGCATGCCCAAATGGCAGGGCGACGAAATGGCTGCGGAACCTTGGGCTGGGCTAGGGGAAAACTCGCCCGGTGCCAGATGCCAGATCTGTTCATGTATGTGCGTCGATGGCCAGCGACCTTCAGCTATCCAGCGACCTTGCCGAGGGCTGTTTTTCGGTGTCGGGTTGAAATGCTCCTGCATGTATGTCCGGTACGCAGGCAAATCTTCGGCACCGTTTTCCTGTTCTTTCAACCAGCGATCAAACCAGCCGATGACTTCGGAATGGAAATCCGCAGGATCAATTTTCGAGATATGCGCGTATCGATGCTCCCACGGCCCGATGACGGCCTTGGTGGGCGATGTCAGGTTGGCTGTCAAAGCAGGCGGGGCATTTACATACGCATCTGCCCAGCCGGTTATGGCCAAAACCGGGGTTTGGATAGCAGACCAATCTTCGCAAACCGAGCCGTGCTTCCAGTATGTGTCCCGCGTCTGATGACGCAGCCAATCGGCGGCTGAAAATGGAACGTTTTGCAGCCGCATCAGCCAGTCCTCTCGCCAGTCTGCGCGTAAGGCCGGATCTGCGGGCCTGGTCAGATAAGCGAACATCTGACTACCCCAGTTCATGTTGTCGCTCAGCAGGCAACCACCCATGAAATGGATGTCATCTGCATAGCGATCCACGGTCGAGGCGACGCTGACGACAGCCTTCAACGCAGGCGGTTGCCGGAAAGCCAGTTGCAAACCATTAAACCCACCCCAAGATATTCCGATCATCCCAACGTGACCGTCGCACCAATCCTGCGCTTCGATCCATGCGATGACTTCTTCACCATCACTCAGTTCCTGTTCCGAGTATTCATCGTCGAATTGCCCTTCGCTGTCGCCCGTGCCCGCTATATCGACCCGAACGCAGGCATAGTCAGCCTCGGCAAATACCTTATGTGTTGTTTCATCCCTGGGCGCTGTGCCGTCGCGTTTGCGGTAAGGCAGGTATTCCAGAATGGCCGGAGCTGGACCGGTTTCGGGTAACCAGAGTCGAGCAGCAAGCCTCCGCCCGTCGGAGAGTGTGATCCATGTGTTTTCGACGGTTTTAACTGGCATCCGAGAGCTTGTTTTTTGCGAGCTGATGCCGAAGAAGAAAACAATTTGCAGAAAAAACAAATTGTGCAATCTTATGCGAAGTGATGCTATTTGCAGCGAAATAGCGTCAAATAGCGAAAGATTTTTCCATGTCCCAGTATTTTTCTGCCAACCTGAAGTCGCTATGCGCAGAACACGGCAATATTTCAAAGATTTGTCGGGATATTGGCGTCAACCGGCAGCAATTCAATCGGTATCTGAATGGCTCCAGCCTGCCTTCGGCCCACAACATGCGTCGGATCGCGCGCCATTTCGGCCTGACAGAAGCCGAACTGTTCGCTGAAACTGCTCGCTTTGAGCAAATGCTAAAGGACGTCTTACCACCAACCGGAAAAACGCCCGCAGACGCGTTTCTGGATCCTTTTCGGGGCCAACACAAAAACCTCAGGCGCTATGTTGGTTTCTATCACTCGTTTTTCTGCACGCCTTCCTGGGAAGGGAAGATATTTTGTTCGTTAATCCGTATTCAGGAAGTTGATGGGCTTTTCACAATCCGGTCCCGCGAAATTGCCACATCACAAGACAAAAGCATGCACCAGATTTCTCGTTACGTTGGTTTGGTGACAATGCGGGGAAACAGGATATTTGTAACCGAACATGAGTTGATGCGCGAAGGCAGCGTTGCCAATACCATCTTATATTCAGCGCACCGCCAGCAACTAAAGTATCTGCGGGGAATGACGATGGGTGTTGCTTGGCGCCCTTACCCGCATCCCTACGCCGCCAAAACAATCTGGAAGCGCCTGCACGAGCGGGTAACCGCGCGTGAGGCCATTGCCGCCTGTGGTATCTACTCAACCCATAGTACCAAGATTGATCCAACTGTCAGGAAACACCTTACCGAAGAGTGAAGTGTCGGAAGGATGTATGTGACGCTCTGTTTTTTCAGGATCACACCCGGCATATCAATTTGGCTTTGCTATTCTGCTTACGCGTGTCCTTTTGGTGGTGTGCGGGTGTAAAGGTACTAGGGACGTTACCGTTTTTGTACCGTAGCCCATAAATAGTGACCCAACAGTTCATAGTGACACGATCAATTCGAGCGTTCCGCTCCGATAGTCACTGTCTGGTCCAATCAAACCGGAGACGTGTCCAACAGAATGATCGCTTTTCTCGTATTACTCGTCCAGTTATGCGAAAGCCGATATCCTTGTTCCTTGCCGTCGCGGTCTAAAGCAATTTCTGCACCGAAGATCAGACTGAATCCGCGTGCGTTTCCAATAACGGCACGTTTCTGAGCCAGCGCTTCCATTCATTTGCGAGCATGCAATCCCACATTTTTCGCGCTCTCCAGCAATTGCTGTCTTTGATCTCTTCCAATACCGCCATCGCTGCAGCACAGAAAACGGGGTTGCTATTAAACGTATTGAAATAGCGATAGCACTTAAGAGAAGTAACAAAGAATTCTGCTCGTGTAACAACACCACCCACCGGATGGCCATTCGTCTTTGATTTCCCCAGTGTCGCGATACCTGGCAGGATACTCCTTCACCCCTAACAAAATGGACCGGGTCGCCTTAGAGGGATGATACATTGGGTCCAAGCAGCTTTGTCTTGTCGGCAATAAGCTGATCTTTTTCCTGTTATGGTTTGCAACTTTCGCAGGTATCCCTCGAGGCGGCGCCACGGCGTCCGAAGGCAAAATGCATTTGTTGGAATGACGAAGGTCAGCGATTTTTGCTGATTACACCCTGCTCGACCCAGGCATCAAATTGCACGAGGACCGCTTCGCTGAACGCGTTGTCGTTGATATGAGCGTCAAGTTCCGTCATCGGCACACGACCCGGTATAACCTTGCGTGCCTCATCCACCATATCTGCCAGTGCTTCAGGATCATGCGCCGCCTCACCTTCCCTGTCCCATGCTTCAACCCCCTGAACAGGCAAGAAAAAGTGAACTGGCCCGGTTGCGGCTTGCATTCGGTTGGCCAGTTCACGGATCCAAGCGCGGCGTTCATCCCCATTGAAGACGGAACTCTTGATCAGTCGGTTATGCACGTGAAACGGACGATCTGAATATTGGTCGGGGATGTCCTGCCAGCCCGCGAAATCCAACAGGTCCAACGCTCCGGGCGCGATCATCTGCGGTGTGCCTACGCGACCTGCACTGGTTACACGCTCCTCGCCGCTGGACACGACAGAGCCCGCCATAAAATTTCCGAATTCCTGCATGCAGAAATCCATCGCGCAGGCAAATGCGCCCTCGCCAGCCAGCTTTTCAAATGCCATGCCACCCATGCCGGTAGAGTGGAAAACCGCCACCTCAAAACCGCGTTCCTCCAACGCCGGTTTCAACGTCTTCATGTAGCGCAGACAAGACGAGCCAAGACTGGTCATTCCAATCAATGGCTTGCTTCGGTCCGGTGCAATAGCGGCCTTGGTCGCGCCAACAACTGCCCCGGCTGCCTGGCTGAGTGAAGACTGGCAAATCGAATTCATACCATAGAGCCCGCCGGCCCACAGGATCATCTGAATATCCGGCGCCAGACGATGCGGAGGGATCAGCGGAGAAAAGCTGACAGTGGACACAATGTATTTTGGCACACCCATCGGCAGCGCTTGCGCACAGTCCAGCGCCAGATCGGTGCCCATGGTACCGCCGGTGGCCAGCATCCCGTCAAAGCGGCCATCGGCATAGGCCTGGGCAACCACTTTTGCGGCACCCGCGGACATTACCCGAAAAGCTTTGTTTTCATCCCCCTGTGCGATGACTTCATCAATGGTCATGCCACCGGCAGAAGCGACGTCGTGCTTGGAGATGTCGGTTGGCGTCTTGGGATCACCCAGCACTGAGACATCCATTGTCAGTACATTAGCGCCCTGTGCGCGAATTGCGTTTTCAATGAAACGCATCTCGGCTTCTTTCGTGTCATAGGTGCCGATCAGCAGGATCGTTTTCATAGTCATAAGCTCCTCCTTCGTTCCGCCGCCATTCAGAGCTTGATCCAGGCCGTTTTCAGGTCGAAGTATTTCTCAAGCGCGTGCAAAGACTTGTCGTGCCCATTGCCGGACTGGCGCACTCCTCCAAGCGGTACGGTCAGATCAGCACCGCCATAGGTGTTCACATGCACGACGCCTGTGCGGATACCAGCCACCATACGGTGGGCGCGGCCAAGGTTAGATGTCCAGACACCGCCAGCCAGGCCATACACGGTGGCGTTCGCCAACCGGATCGCATCTTCTTCGTTTTTGAACGGGGTCACCGCCAGAACGGGGCCAAAGACTTCGTTCTGAAACAAGTGGTCCGTCTCTTTTACCCCGGCCATTACGGTCGGAGACATATAATAGCCGCCACTCTCCATCAGGATGCGATTACCACCGGTGCGCCGCTCTGCCCCTTCCGCCTCGGCTTTGGCAACAAAATCCAGATTGGCCTCAAGTTCCGGCAGGCTGTGAACGGCACCAATCTGGCTGTTTAGGTCCAGCGGATCGCCGACGCGAAAGTTTTCAGCATGGCGCGAGACTTCGGCCACGAAATCCTGGTAGATATCTTCCTGAACAAGAAGGCGAGAGCCAGCAACGCAGACTTGACCGGAGTTGCGGAAGATTCCCGCTGCGGACACTTTGGCGGCCTCGGCCAGATCCGGGGCGTCGTTGAAGACGATGTTGGCTGACTTACCGCCCAACTCAAGGTAACAGCGCTTCAGATTGGAACGAGCTGAATACTCCAGCAACCGACGACCCGTCGCACCTGACCCAGTGAACACCATAATGTCCACATCCATCGACAGTGCCAGTGCCTCGCCCACAACCGAGCCGCGCCCTGTCACGACGTTGAACACGCCATCCGGAACCCCGGCTTCAGCGGCTAGTTCAGCAATCTTCAAAAGGCTGAGCGAAGCGCTTTCTGCGGGTTTCAATACTACAGAATTGCCTGCCGCAAGGGCCGGAGCAATTTTCCAGCTGCCGATCATTAGCGGAAAATTCCACGGTACAATTGCACCCACCACGCCGACCGGGGCATGGTGTACCAGGCCAAGAATATCGTGACTGGTTGGCGCGATCTGGCCATAAATCTTGTCGATTGCTTCGGCATAGTACCGAAATGTCGCCGCCGCCGAAAGCGCCTCGGATTTATACGCCATGCTGATCTCGGTGCCGTTGTCGCGCACCCCCAGAACAGAGATTTCCAGCGCACGCTCTTCGATCAGATCCGCTAGCCTCAGCAACACTTTCTTGCGCCCTGACGGTGCCATTTCGGACCATCGCCCGTCCTCGAATGCAACCCGAGCGGCCAGGACGGCAGCTTCAATGTCCGCCGCGCTGCCATCGGCGATCCTAGTCAGAGGTCGGCCGTCGATGGGAGACAACACTTCGACCTGCGCACCCGTTTCACCTTCAGTGAAGTCGCCGTTAATGAAGTGGCCGCGCGGGGCGACTTGCTGCATTCGCAGCACGTCGATTAGGGACTGATCCATGGATATTCTCAACCTTGTTGATTTGGGTGATCTGCATCGACGGGTTCGGCGTTTGGTTCTGGTCGCAGCTTATTTCTGAACTCGAAGTACAGAGCTCGAAAGTGCAGAATGAGGATCAGAACAATCATACCGAACAAGATGGCGGCAATCGGTCTATCAACAAAATCCAGCGGTGAATTAACCCGAGCCATGGCGCTGCGGAGCTTGACCTCCATAATGCCGCCCAAAACCATGCCGAGGATGATCGGAACTATCGGCAAGTCCAGCCGTTTTAGGATCAGACCGAACACTCCAAATGCCGCGGCCAATGCACAGTCGGTGATCGAGTTGCGCAGGCTGTATACGCCGACAAACGCCAGGATCAGGATCATGATGCCCAGAAAACGAGTTGGAATCTGAATGATCTTGAGCAGCAAGTTGGTCGAGAACAGCAAAAACACCAGAACGATCACGTTCAGCAGGATCAGTGCCATGTAAAGTGCCATGACGAAATCCATCTGGTTTTCGAACAGCTGCGGCCCGGGTATCACATTGTGCACATAAAAGACTGACAACATCATTGCCGTCAGTGCCTCGCCAGGAATACCCAGCGCCAGCAGCGGGATCATCGCCGCTCCGGGCACAGCATTGTTTGCGGATTCAGAAGCCACAAGACCTTCGGGCGAACCATCGCCAAAGGCTTCTGGATTTTTAGAGGTATTTTGTGCGTATGTGTATGACAGGAATTGCGAGGTGAACTCGCCGGTGCCCGGCACCATGCCCATGAACACGCCGATGCTGGATGACACGGTTGCAATACGCTTGAGGCCAAGCAGCTCTTTTAATCCCGCAAAGATGCTTCCGCCAACATGTGCTTCACCCGGTGCATGGTTTTTTTCCAGCAACAGAAGCAATGCCTGACTGATTGCGAACAGCCCCAGCACAACAACAATCAGGTCTACCCCAGAAGCCAGCCAGCTTTGCTCGAACGTGAAACGACGGGTGTATTTGACCGGCTCCAGCCCGACAGTGTTCAAGAACAGACCAAATGCCGCCAGCATGCCCGCTGCAAAGATCTGGCCGCGATGAGCGAGGATTACCAATATGATGCCAAGCAACGCGGCTAGGAAAATCTCACGGCTGCCAAAATGCGGGGCAACGAGTGCTAGGACGGGAGACAAGAGCATAAGGCAAATTATCGAAAAGATGCCTCCAAAAAATGACGCCGAATAGGCCAGTGACAACGCCCGATGACCCTGGCCGCGCTTCGTCATTGGATAGCCGTCATAGGTGGTCAAGGCATTGACTGCTGTGCCCGGTGTATTGATCAGGACGGCAGGGATTGCACCGCCATACATCGAGGACCCATAGATGCCTAGCAGCAGGGTCAGGCCAACGATGGGTTCAAACGCGAAAGTGGCAGGTAACAGAATGGCAATTGCCACCGGCGCTCCAACTCCTGGCAAGGCGCCAATGATCACGCCTCCGATCGACCCGATCAAAAGAGCAGCGATAACCGGCCACTGCGCAAGTATCGAAATACCTGAAAATAGAGCGTCCATCAGCGAAACCTCAGAGATACGTCAGCGCAAACGCGCGAACCGTGTCGGGTAAATACTCATAGAGAGCGCCGGACGGGATTTTCACCTGCAAGAAAGCCCTGAAGATGACCGTGACACAAACGCCGAACAATGCGGCACAACCGATACCCTTAGCATCGCGAAACCCGGTGCGAATTGCCAAAAACACGGCAAAAATGACCGTCGCGGGAAGATACCCAAGCAAGGGAACAGCTTTTACGTAAACGAGGAAGTAGAAAACATATTCAAACGACCTGAACCAGAATGCCACTTCGGTCCACCGTCCGTGACGCCGCTGTGACATTGCTGAACTGAGCCAGTGCAGAAATCCGAAAACCACCATGGCCCAGAGGGCTATCATTGGCCAAAGGCTGGGCTGTGCGAACCACTTGGTTCGCTTGACGATTTGTGTCTGCTCGTCCAGCTGCATTAACAAAAAGACTGCAAACGCAAGGAACACGAACGCAAAAACTACATCGCCAGGACGGCGATATCGTTTGAACATGTCCTGTAAGGTTTTCGCGATCATCTCTACCTCCCCACCGATTAAAACAGGCCCGGCAGTTTGAATCCTGCCGGGCCAATCTTGAGTTATTCGCCCAGAATCTCTTCGATTTTGGCGAAAGAGGCTTTGTCTTTTTCAATCTGCGCGTTGGAGGCGTCCGGGTCCTGCCAGTAGATCAGTGCACCTGTTTCCTCGGCAAGCTGCTTGGCTTTGTCGGAGCTCAGAGCCTTTTGAGCGGCTGCCGCGATCTTCTCGCGCGCCTCTGCCGGGGTGTCTTTGTGAACGAACAGACCGTTCCATAGTGCCAAAGGCAGGTCAGGATTTAGCTCGACAACAGTCGGAGTGTCAGGGACCAGGGGAATCCGCTCACCGCCGATGCTGGCCAGAACATTCACCTGATCTAAGCAGGGTAGTATAAGTTGAAGTGTCGTGTTGATCACGTCCACGTCGCCTGAAGTCAGGGTGTTGCAGTCCAGAGCATCAAATGCGGCTTCACTGGCGAAATCAAACCCGCTGCTGACAGCAGCTGCGAATGTCACCTGGGTGGGGGGCAGGACAGAGCCGAAATGCCCCAGTGCAACATCGTTATCTTTGCCATGTTCCACCAACTCCTCCCAAGATGAGAAGGGTGCGTCTTTGCTGGACGCTATCACGAACGGATAGGTCAGGAAGATGCCAATTGGGTCAAATGGGTTGGGGTTCAGCTCTGGAATGCCAATCTCGGGGCCAATCACCGGCACGCCTATTACAAAAGAGCCGACCGTATAGCCATCGCCCGGAGCAGTGGCGACTTCGACAGCACCAGGGAACGGACCACCACCACCGCCAGGCTTGTTCACGACTGCTGCTGGCACGCCGTACATTTCCTGAAATTCATCTGCGATCAGACGTGTCAATACATCCTCCAGATCGCCCGGAGGCCACGGAACGACGAAGGATACAGGTTTCTCTGGATACTCAGCGAAAGCAGCTGATGCAGAGACCGCCATTACGGCAGCGGTAAGAATTTTCTTCATAGACTCCTCCCATTGATGGTTCAAATAATGAACCGGTAAGTCATGTTTATTGTTGCGTTGTTAATTACATTGTGTCAAGTATTCTCTTAAGGAGGAGGAGTAACTTATGGGAACTGCTCTTAATGCTCTGAGATTGTTGGAGTTATTCTCCAACGCACGGCCCGAAATCGGGCTGACCCAGATGGCTCGGCTATCTGGTGTCAATAAGGCGACTGTTCTTCGGCATCTGCGTGAACTGGAAGAGTTCGGATTGATCGAGCAGAATCAGGGAACAAAATCCTTTATGATTGGCCCGGCGGCACTGCGTCTTGCCGCGTTACGCGAGATTGCAAATCCCGGTCTCAAAGCAGCGCGCCTAAAAATGCAGGCCGCGATGCAACAAGCAGGAGAAAGCCTGCACCTTTCTCTTCTGGAAAATGATGTTCTTCAAACGGCGCTAGTGGTCGAGACAACTCAGCACAGCGTTCGAGTTAGCCTAGACCCTACGGAAGTCCTTCCGCTCAACGCCACAGCCTCAGGATTGTGCATGCTTTGTTTTGGCCCTCCTGCACTTTTGGAAGGCCTCAAAAATCGCGACTTGCCCCGTATTACTGCCTCTACGCTAACGAACCTTGAACTCATTCAAGAACGTCTCGTCGAAGTAAAGGAAACCGGTTGGTCCTATAGTAACGGAAGTTTCGAAACCGGTGTTCATGGCTTTGCAGCCCCGGTTTTCGGAATTGATCAACTGGCGCTTGGGACGGTTTCATTCGCGGTTCCTGAAATCAGAACCGCAGGCGACCGGCAGCCGCCCCTACTGAATACCCTGAAACAAGTTTCGCAAGAGCTTACGGCAATCTTTGGTGGCCAGGCTCCTGCAAACTTTCCAACTGAGTTTCGACCGAGTGTTCGGTCGGACGAATTTCCCGGAGAATTTTGAAATGAAGGATTCCAACTTCCTTAAGGAAAACAACGCCCGCTATTTTTGGCACCCGATGGCGCACCCTGCCGACAGCCAAAAGAACCTACCAACCATTTTGGTCGGCGGCGAAGGGGTTAGCATCATCGATGTGGACGGCCACAAGGCCATCGACGCCGTGGGAGGGTTGTGGAACGTCAATCTGGGCTATTCCTGCGAGCCAGTGAAGCAGGCGATTGCCGACCAACTGAACGCTTTGCCCTATTATTCAACTTTCCGTGGCACCAGCAACGATAAGGCGATCGAATTGTCATTCGAGCTGGCCCGGTTCTTCGAGCCAGATGGATTGACCCGCGCGTTCTTCACTTCGGGCGGCTCCGATTCGGTTGAAATCGCACTGAAATTGGCACGACAGTACCACAAGGTACGCGGCGAGGATGGGCGCACCAAATTCATAAGCTTGAAACAGGGGTACCACGGGACCCATTTCGCTGCAGCGTCGGTCAATGGCAACCAGAAGTTCCGTGCTGCCTACGAACCGATGATGCCTGGATGTTTCCACATCCCGGCACCATGGACTTATCGCAATCCCTTCGACGAGACCGATCCCGAGCGTTTGGCACAGCTTTGCGTCAAAGCATTGGAAGCTGAGATTGCGTTCCAGGGCGCAAATACTGTTGCAGCGTTCATCATGGAACCTGTTTTGGGTGCTGGTGGTGTAATTCCACCGCACGAGAGCTTCATGCCGTTGGTGCGCGAGGTCTGCTCGAAACACGGCGTTCTGTTGATCTCGGATGAAATTATCACAGCCTTTGGCCGCACCGGCAGCGAAAGCGGAGCCCGGCACTGGGGTGTGCAGCCGGACATTATGACGACGGCCAAGGCTATTACGAACGGGTACTTCCCATTCGGCGCTGCGATGATTTCCGGTCAAGTTGCCGAAGTGTTCGAACGCGACACCACTGGCAAAGCCTCCGTCGATCAGGGCTACACCTATTCCGGCCATCCGGTCGGAGCGGCAGCAGCCTTGGCAGCACTTGCGGAAATTAACCGCCTGCGGGTGTGGGAGAACGCCGCCGCTCGTGGGGATGAGCTTTTTTCCGGTCTGAAAAGGCTGGCCGACAAGTACGACGTGGTCGGCGACGTGCGCGGCGGTGAGGGTCTGATGTGCGCGATGGAACTGGTCTCGGATCGCAGCACCAAAGCACCGATTGCCAAGCATCTTCCGTTGCAGGTTCAGAACGCAGCATATGATGACGGTGTCATGGTCCGGGTGTCGGGTAACAACATTATTCTGTCGCCACCACTGATCATCACGTCTGACGATGTGTCCAAGATCCTGTCGGCGCTGGATACCGGTTTGGCGAGCCTTTAAATCTTCCCTGACCTCGCCGTTACAAGGCGGGGTCAGACTTTGACGGCTTGTAGTTCTTCGAGCAGGTCGAGGAGTTGATTGAGTTTTTCTCGTCCCATTTGTTTTTCGATGCTTTGGTAGA
>NZ_JBQFYB010000024.1:0-28205 GCF_056541275.1 Ruegeria sp. AI2 | reverse complement strand
GCTTCGGCTTCGGCTTCGGCTTCGGCTTCGGCTTCGGCTTCGGCTTCGGCTTCGGCTTCGGCTTCGGCTTCGGCTTCGGCTTCGGCTTCGGACAGGTCTTCTTCTACAGGTTCAGCCGGGTCAACAGGCGTATCGTCCTGCCGCAGATCAGTTTCGACTGCATCATCCGCTAGGAGGGGTTCCACCGGCTTTTGATCGGATTTCTTCTTACCAGCCACCGCAATATTCCCCTTATCGAATCCAAATTCAGATGAATAACAGCCCAGGTTAAGTTAATCGGGGACCTCGCCACCCTCAACCCGCAACACATGTTTCACAAGCTTTTTAACAGCTTTGCGCATTTTCTTCGGTGTCGGATGTTTTGCGATCTTCAGGTGCTCATAGCCCAAGGAATAAAGGGGATCAGCCGTAGCCTGGCTGATCGCAACCAGCCAAAGGGGGGCTGATCCGGCCCAGATATCGGCAAAATGTCGCGCCGTACGCGGCGAGAAAAGCGGAGCAATAATAGGCAGATCTCCTCTGGCAGCCTCGGTTGCCTCGGGTGTTAGCGGCAACAATCGCTGCTGATAGACCGGCTGTTCCCGAACGGTCAGACCAGATTCGGTCAGGCTGCCAGCGACATTGCCCCGTGTATGCTCACCCCGCAGGTGCAAAAGGGGGCTTTTGGGCCGATGCTTGAGCAGATGCCCGACCAATTCTTCTGCCGTGGTTCCAACCATCTTGGCCTGCCACCCATACCCTTTCGCGGTACCGGTTGTTGCGGGTCCCACGCAATAGGCCGGCAGAGTGCGATCAACACCTTTCGAGACCGCCGCATTCACCGCATTGGCCGATGTAAAGATCAACCCCTTTACACCTTTGGTATCCACCGCAACTGGCAGAGGCCGGATTTCCATGATCGGCGAATAGAGGACCTGAACCCGGGATCTGACGCCGGTTGGCAGCTGCTCGACAAACCTTTCCGAGGCGGAGCGAGGGCGGGTCATCAACAAAAACAACGTGTGGCGCCTTGACCCTTCAGGATTGTTTGCATCCGCGCAGGGTGATACCCCGCCGTATATACATGATGCAACGGATCAGGGTGATGGTGCAAACACTTACCGTATTGGGTTTGGAAAGCAGCTGTGACGACACAGCCGCAGCGGTCGTGCGCCAGACCGAAGGTGCCAAAGCCGAAATCCTGTCTTCTGTGGTGCACGGTCAAACCGATCTGCACAGCGCCTTTGGCGGTGTCGTGCCCGAGATTGCAGCCCGTGCGCATGCCGAAAAGCTGGATGTCTGCGTCGTGCAGGCGCTGGAGGCCGCCGGTCTGTCGCTGCGCGACATGGACGCTATTGCCGTCACCGCCGGGCCCGGTCTGATCGGAGGGGTCATGTCCGGTGTCATGTGTGCCAAAGGGCTGAGCGCCGCCACGGGCCTGCCGCTGATTGGCGTCAATCATCTTGCGGGTCACGCCCTGACACCCCGCCTGACGGACGGCATCGCCTTCCCTTACCTCATGCTTCTGGTGTCGGGCGGCCATTGCCAATACCTGATCGCCCATAGCCCCGAGCAGTTTACCCGCCTGGGCGGCACCATCGACGATGCGCCAGGGGAAGCCTTTGATAAGACCGCTCGCCTGCTGGGCCTGCCGCAACCCGGCGGCCCGTCTGTCGAGGCTGAGTCCCGTGATGGTAATCCCCAGCGGTTCCGCTTTCCCAGGCCACTGCTCGACCGGCCCGGCTGTGACTTGTCTTTTTCGGGGCTGAAAGCAGCGTTGATGCGGATGCGCGACCAGATCGTGGCCGACAAGGGTGGCCTGACCCGTCAGGACCGTGCTGATCTGTGCGCAGGATTCCAGCAGGCCATAGTGGACACATTGGCCGAGAAAACCCGCCGCGCGATTGATCTGTATCTTGATCACAACCCTGCTGATCCCGTTGTCGCGGTCGCAGGTGGGGTGGCAGCGAATTCGGCCATTCGGACAGCGTTAGAGTCTGTTTGCGCCCAGCAAGGCGCTCGGTTTACGGCGCCTCCGCTGGCTTTATGCACGGACAATGCCGCGATGATTGCCTATGCGGGCCTCGAACGCTTTCGCACCGGCGCGCGCGACGGCCTGGACTTGACTGCCCGCCCCCGCTGGCCGCTGGATCAACGCAGCCCAACAATGCTGGGCAGCGGTAAGAAAGGGGCCAAGGCATGAACATATCTGTCCTGGGATCCGGCGCGTTTGGCACAGCTCTGGCGATCTCATTGTCAGGCAACGGGCCGGTAACTCTGTGGTCCAGAAACGCCGATCAGGCGCGGCAGATGCACGAGACGCGCGAAAACTCCACCCGGCTGCCTGGGGTTTCCTTACCCACGAACATCGCCGTAACCGCAAATATCGCTGAGGCGTCGAAGGCTGACATTCTGCTTTTGGCCGTTCCTATGCAGCGATTGCGCAGCGCCTTGCAGAATCACGCCCCGGTGCTGCGCGGCAAGACACTGGTCGCTTGCTGTAAGGGGATAGAGTTGGATTCTGGCCTCGGGCCCGTTGCGGTCATAAGGGATGTTGTTCCCGACGCCCCGATCGCTTTGCTGACAGGACCCAGTTTTGCTGATGACATAGCGCGCGGTTTGCCCACTGCGTTAACGCTGGCTTGCGGTGATACGAATCTTGGCAAAGCATTGCAGACCAAACTGGCCACTGCGAACCTGCGCCTCTATCGGACCACTGACACCATAGGTGCTGAACTTGGCGGGGCGCTGAAGAACATCATGGCCATCGGTTGCGGCGCAGCAATCGGCGCGGGGCTGGGGGACAGCGCCCGGGCCGCGTTGATGACTCGCGGTTTTGCGGAAATGCAGCGCTTTGCCGCCCTGCGTGGCGCGCGCTCTGACACCCTGATGGGCTTGTCCGGGCTTGGGGATCTGGTGTTGACCTGCTCCTCAGAACTGTCCCGAAACTACCGTTTTGGCCTTAGTTTGGGCCTGAACCAACCATTTGACCAACATACTACCGTCGAAGGCGTCGCCACTGCGCGCGCCATGTCAGAGATTGCTGTCAAGGAAGGGCTGGACATGCCCATCAGTACAACTGTGGCGGATCTGAGCCATGGTGCCTACAGTGTGACCGAGGCCATCGAAAACCTGCTCAATCGCCCACTCAAGGAGGAATAACATGCTGATCGCACTCATCGCCCGTGACAAAGCCGGGGCACTGCAAACCCGGTTGGACAATCGCGCGGCCCATCTGGCCTATATCGAAGAAACGGGTGTTGTATCGCAGGCAGGGCCGCTGCTGGATGGCGACGCCATGATCGGTTCGCTGGTTGTGCTCGACGTCGAAGATCTGGCTGCTGCGCAAAACTGGGCAGATAATGACCCCTATGCGAAGGCAGGATTGTTCCAGTCGGTTGAGCTAATTCCCTGGAAAAAGGTAATCGGCTGATGGCGTATTGGCTTTTCAAGTCCGAACCTTCGACCTGGAGCTGGAACCAGCAAATGGCCAAGGGGGATAAGGGCGAAGAATGGGACGGAGTGCGCAACTATCAGGCGCGCAATTTCATGCGTCAGATGGCCATTGGGGATTGGGGGTTCTTCTACCACTCTCAAAAGGACAAATCGGTTGTGGGTATTGTCGAGGTATGCGCCGAGGCACATCCTGACAGTTCCACCGATGATGAGCGCTGGGAATGCGTGGATATCAAGGCCGTCCGACCCTTTTCCAAACCCGTGACACTGGACCAGATCAAGGCCGACGAACGGCTTGCCGACATGGTGCTGGTGAAAAACTCTCGTTTGTCGGTTCAGCCGGTAACAGACGATCAATGGAAAGTGGTCTGCGCCTTGGGTGAAACGCAGCCGGATTAACCTGCCGTCCTGTACAAGGTGCAAAACTTCTCAAACGTCCGGCAAGGTGTTATGTTTCCAAGGGCTACGCCGGGTAGGGACCTGAAGGTTATGATTGCTCTGGTCGTAACCGCTTGGTGTTGTTCGGATAAATTCGATATGTTTTGAAAGTTTGAACCCCGTGTCTGACAATGAAAACGGCAACGGGACACGCGATAACACCGTTGCTGCGAAAAGCACGAAAACCTGGGAAGCGCGCCTGAAAGAGGCGCGGGAAAAGCGCGCGTCGGTGCTTGCGAAGGCGCAAGAAGAGACGTCGGAAGAACCTGTTTCGACATCTGTCCAGACAGACGAACCATCCCCACCGGACGATACAGATACAGAGCAGATCGTTTCCGAGCGGGTCCGCTCGCTAAATCTGGACAAACCGCGCGTCAGAAAAAAACGGAAAACTTGGGTCGCGTTAGTACTGGTTGGCCTTTTGTGTGGGGCCGCCTTGCAATGGGTCGTTGCAAATCTTTTTGATGAGTGGCAACCCGCAGACGCAGAAGATCAAGCCGTTCTGAATGCGCTTTCTGAAACCTTTCTGGCCCCCGAAGAACCGCCTGAGGCTGCAACCACCAGCCTGCCGGACCCGAAAGACGCCCCTACGCCAGAGGATCTGTTGGTTTCGGGGGCCCCTGAGCATGAGCCTCGTTCAATCCCCGCCGACGTCAGCGAACCCTTGGACAAGCCAAATAGCCGATCAGTCGATTCGGTTGTTTTGGATCAATCCAGTGCAACCCCTTCCCAGGAACCGGAAAACGCTGTCTTGCCGGAAAGCGAGTTTGCAACCGGCCCGAATCCTGAAGCGGCAACAGCGAAGCCGGAGGTTTCCTTAACGCCGCCCAAGATTTTCATTCCTGCCCAGATGGAACCCATGTTGGCTGTCGCAACTGCTTCAGACATTCAAGCCGCGATTCCGGCCCGGTTTGATCCACGATTTCGCAATCTCAATCCGCTGAACAAGGGCGGGTTATCGCAAATGTTGCTGGTAGCCAATGATCCCATTCCGCAAGAGATCGACACACCCGCCAATCGACCCTACACCGAGGTGAAACCGCTTCTTTGGACGCCAGCCATTGGTCTGGAGGTCTCGCTTTTTGTACCGTCGAGAGTTTCGCAAGAGACCAGAAACCGGGCATTGGAACTGCTTGCCCGAGGTCAGGCAACGGTGGTGGCAACAGCTCGGGTGGGATACCGGGTCCGAGAAACCCAGGTCCGGTTTTACCATCCCGATGACGCCGAAAACGCCGCGATGGCCGCCGATGCACTTGGGGGTATCGCACGGGACTTCACAAGCTCGGGCAGCAAGACGCGCCCGGGGCGGATCGAGGTTTATCTGGAAGGCAGCGGCGGAAATGCAGACGGCAATTCTGCCGTGCAACCTGACAACGCAGAAAGCCTCATCGCGCGTATTTTAAGAGAGTTCAGATGAATAATGAGGGAAGGTTCTGACGATACAGAACCTTCCCTACCCCCGCGTGCTCCCTACTCACCACACGCGTATGGAAATGTCTGGTTCTGACCGTCCTGGTCACGGTTTGACCTTAGCCCAACCGCGCCCAGCATTTCAAACGCCAAGTCCTTAAAAAACACCTCAAATACAAAACGCCCGACGGGAAGACGACAGGCGCTTCAGGAATGCGCGGAAAGATCAGCCGTAAACGGCTTCTTTTCCGAAATGCTTGGTCAGCATGTAATAGACCACGGCGCGGTATTTGTTGCGCTCGGACATGCCATAGGTTTCCATGGTTTTGTTGATCGCTGCCAT
Source organism: Ruegeria sp. AI2 (assembly GCF_056541275.1). Lineage (NCBI taxonomy): Bacteria > Pseudomonadati > Pseudomonadota > Alphaproteobacteria > Rhodobacterales > Roseobacteraceae > Ruegeria > Ruegeria sp. AI2. Next base: position 22,579 of record NZ_JBQFYB010000024.1, on the reverse strand, counting down.
CAGCTCGGGACCATCTGACAGGCCCAGTTTCTTGATCAGGAAGTTATTTTTGACGGTTTCCAACTCGGACTTCTGGCTGGCTGCAACAGTTGCCGCATCTGCGTCATAAATCGCCGGGCCGCAACCGATTGTGACCTTGGTCAGCAGGTCCATATCGGGGTTCATCCCACATTTGTTTTTCAGATCTTCAGCGTATTTGGCGATCAGCTCGTCGCGCTTGCCCATGTCCTAATCTCCTTAATCCGTTAATCCGGTACCAATCACCGATAGCCGAGATTAGACGTGTCACAGGTCTGCCAAAAAGGATAAAAAACTGCGTTTCCTCCCCCTTAACGGGGGCTGGAAGGCACAGGATGCAAGACCTATCTGCAGTACCCCCAGCCAGTACCTTGCAGGTGGAAATGATCCGCGTGCAAGCGATTGAAGTCCGGACCCAGAACCACACGAAACCAGTCGCACGCGCCCCGCCAGATCTGTCGTAGGAACGCGGGTTCGGGGCCAGAGCCCTGCCAGTCATTTAACAGGGTCAGCACGCGGCCATCGGTCGTCTCCACACCGATGATATCGATCGAGTCCGCACGGGCATGGCTGCTCCATCCGTTGTTTTCACCCTTCAGGGTGCGCATGCGCCTGCAATTGTAACTCCGACATGGCGCAATCGGGCAATACCGGTTTCAAGCAGTTCGTGCGCGGCCGGCTGCACGACATGGTGTTCCCACATCGCCAGACGCAATGTTGTGGCGCAACTGGTTTCAACGGCTTCGATGTGCGAGGTGGCCAGCCGGGTCAGAAGGCCGCGTGCGGCAATTCTACAGTTCTGGTCAACGACCTGATCCTCCATCGCCTCGATTGAACGCCCGCTTCGGCCAACGTAGACCGACACTGGGTTTCATTCGCCACGGCGCGGTTCAGTTGATATCGGGTGACCGGCGTGACCGGCGCGCTGACTTTCAGGTCACGCAACGGGTTCCAGTGTGATGGCAGCGGTGTCTTTGGATGCGCCAACAGCACCCAGCCGCCGCCGCCCAGCACGATCACCACAACCAGAACCCTGAAAACAAAGAACGCCGCCGAGTAAAGAAACCGGCGGCGTCCGTTGTTCTGCGTCATCGTCAGACGACAATCAGTAGCGGTAGTGTTCCGGCTTGTATGGACCTTCCGGTTTGACACCGATGTACGCCGCCTGATCCGCATCCATCTTCGTCAGCTTCACGCCGATGCGATCCAGATGCAGGCGGGCCACTTTTTCGTCCAGATGCTTGGGCAGGATGTAGACCTTGTTCTCGTACTGGTCACCTTTGGTGAACAGCTCGATCTGTGCCAGAACCTGGTTGGTGAACGAAGCCGACATCACGAAAGACGGGTGACCTGTGGCATTGCCAAGGTTCAGCAGACGGCCTTCAGACAGCAGGATCAGACGATTGCCCGAAGGCATCTCGATCATGTCCACCTGCTCCTTGATGTTGGTCCACTTGTGGTTCTTCAGGCTGGCCACCTGAATCTCGTTGTCGAAGTGACCGATATTGCCAACGATGGCCATGTCCTTCATCTCGCGCATATGCTCGATGCGGATCACGTCCTTGTTGCCGGTGGTGGTGATGAAGATATCCGCGCTGGCAACTTCGTCTTCCAGCAAGGTCACTTCGAACCCATCCATCGCAGCCTGCAGCGCGCAAATCGGGTCAACTTCGGTCACCTTCACGCGCGCACCCGCGCCGCGCAGGCTGGCGGCCGAGCCCTTGCCCACGTCGCCATAGCCGCAAACCACGGCAACCTTACCGGCCATCATGGTGTCGGTGGCGCGGCGAATACCGTCAACCAGCGATTCCTTGCATCCGTATTTATTGTCGAATTTCGATTTTGTGACCGAGTCATTCACGTTGATCGCCGGGAACGGCAGGTGGCCGTCTTTCACCAGTTGATACAGACGGTTCACACCGGTGGTGGTTTCCTCGGACACACCCTGAATCTGGTCGCGCATCTTGGTGAACCAACCGGGGCTTGCCGCCATACGCTTGGCGATCTGCTTCTTGATCACCTCTTCCTCTTCCGAACCCGGAACAGGGATGATGTCTTCGCCTGCCTCAGCACGCGCGCCCAGCAGGATGTAAAGGGTCGCGTCGCCACCATCGTCAAGGATCATGTTCGGACCGTCTTCAAACAGGAAGGATTTATCCAGATAATCCCAATGCTCTTCCAGCGTCTGACCCTTGATGGCGAAGACGGGAATGCCCGCCTCGGCGATCGCGGCGGCGGCATGGTCCTGAGTCGAGAAGATGTTGCACGACGCCCAGCGCACATCCGCACCCAGCGCAACCAGCGTTTCAATCAGAACGCCGGTCTGGATGGTCATGTGCAGCGACCCAACGATACGCGCACCTGTCAGAGGCTTGCTGTCCCCATATTCCGCACGCAGGGACATCAGCCCCGGCATCTCGGTTTCGGCAATGTCCAATTCCTTGCGGCCGAACCCGGCCAGCGAAATGTCTTTAACGATATAGTCCACGGCCATCAGGCGCTCCATTTTCGGTAAATCACAGTCCCGGCTGCCCCTAGCACTCCTTGGGGCAGGTGGCAACTTTGAAGACTGTTACCGGAAGCCTGCTGGCCGCTTTCAGCTTGGCGTGCCTTCGATTTTTATCTTTGGTATCGCTTCAAAAAAATCGGTGCCAACGGCAACAATACAACTGATCCCGTTCGCATTGGTTACCAAAACGGTATAACTGCCCGTTTCCTTCGAGGCCCAGACCTCCATCACAGATTGCGCGTCGCGCGTCTTTTGCAAACCGCCAAAGGCCAATTCCTCGGCGTAGTTTTCCTGCAATTTGGTGACAATATCGTCGCGATCTGCGCAACTTCGGGCAAAAGCTGGTGGGGCGGTCGCGGCCATTCCAAAGGTCAGGGCAATGGCGAATAAACGCTTGAACATGACAAACTCCTATCGTTTCGCGTTTCACGGTCGAGAGGAGCACACCGGGAGAAGCATGTGCCCCCCTCGGTTTTGATGTCGGGATCATGGCGCGCCGTTGCAAAGCACAAATGCTCAAGAAACTGTTGGCAGCAAGTGATCCAGACAGGTACATCATAGCACAAAAATATGGCGCAATCGCGTCCGGTCAGGCGAGGCATAGCAAAATGGCAACACAACCCAGAGCATGGCAGCGCATGTTATCGGGGCGTCGGCTGGACCTGCTGGACCCGACCCCGGTGGATATCGAGATAGAAGATATCGCCCATGGGCTTGCTTTTGTGGCGCGCTGGAACGGGCAGACACGCGGCGATTTCGCCTATTCCGTGGCCGAACACTCCCTGTTGGTTGAGGAACTCTTCGGCAGAATAGCCCCCAAGGCACCCGTCAAGTGGCGGTTGGCAGCCCTGTTACATGACGCGCCGGAATACGTGATCGGCGACATGATTTCGCCGGTCAAATCCGCTGTGGGCCCCGGTTACGGCGCCTTGGACGACCGGCTGGCGGCGGCGATCCACATCCGGTTCGGTTTGCCTGCTGAGGTACCAAAAGCGGTGAAGCGGCAGATCAAGAAGGCCGACAAAATCAGCGCCTGGATGGAGGCCACCCAGATCGCGGGCTTTTCCGAGGCAGAGGCGACAAAATTCTTTGGTCGCCCGGATAAAGCGGTGATGGAGGGATTGGAGATCACGCTAAGACCACCGGTTAAGGTGCGGCAGGCATTCTCCGATCGGTATCAAGCATTGTTGTCAGAGTTTTAAGGACAGTTTGAATGATTAAGTTTTTTCTTTCAGTCAGCTTAATATGCTGTGCTGCATTCAAGGTTTCTGCATCACCAGAAGACGATGCAAAGTACATTGCAAGCCAATTTCTACTGGAAGAACAGATTCTTACGTTGCGGAAAAATGCCTCGAGGTATTACGTTGAAAACCTCACGGAGCTGTTGGGTAAACACAACATACGTGTAAAAGACACTAAGCGCCTTGTAAGCCTTGTACCCAAAGAAGTTACGGATATTGCCATCAACGGGCATCTTGATGAGATCGCGCAATGGCAACTTGATGCATACAACACACAGCAGTTGAGCAAGATCAAAGAATTCTATCTCACGGGCACTTGGCAGAAACTAAGAAAGCTAAGTTACAAAGAATGCAAGGCTGGATGGGTAGAAAAAACTGCCATTGCTCCACAAGTGCACGGATATGAAGAAGCCCGAATTCAAAGACACCTTTCCCCAAAAGAGTTCCAGAGTTATCTGGATTTCTTTGGCAGCGAAACCGGAAAAGCCTTTGGTAAACTGCATGAATACGAGATTTGGTGCAGTGAGCATTATACATCCACAAGCGTTTTTTTACTGAGACGTGGTGAAGCAACGTTAAGAACAGAATTTGTACTTAGTGCGCTTAAAACAAAAGGGCTATTTCAGTTCTCAAACCCAGTTGCCCGTAAAGAGTTTATTGCAAAAATCGAGAGCGAGATTCAATAAACCTCACTCTGCGAACAAACGCTCGAGTTAAATTCACCGCGGACTGCGCTTCGCCAGTATCCTCTGCAATGTCCGGCGATGCATGTTCAGCCGACGCGCCGTTTCGCTGACATTGCGGTCGCACAACTCATAAACCCGCTGGATATGTTCCCAGCGCACGCGGTCCGCGCTCATGGGGTTTTCCGGCGGCGGCGGCAGCTCGTCACCCTTGGCCAGCAGCGCATTGGTGATGTCGGTGGCGTCGGCGGGTTTTGACAGGTAATCCGTCGCGCCGATCTTGACCGCCGCAACGGCGGTGGCAATCGCGCCGTAGCCGGTCAGAACCACGACCCGGCTGTCGGGGCGCTTTTCGCGCAAAACCTCAACCACATCCAGACCGTTGCCATCCTCAAGCCGCAGATCAACAACCGCGTAAGCCGGTGGGCGGGCGGTGGAAATTGCGCGGCCTGCGGCGACAGACCCTGCGGTTTCGACCTCGAATCCACGCTTTTCCATGGCCTTGGCCAAACGTCTCAGGAACGGCTCGTCATCATCCACCAAAAGCAGGGATTTATCAGGGCCGATATCAAGCTGAGAACTGTCTGCCATATGTTAGGTCTTTCCGCTATTTCATGCCTTTGGCTTAAACATGAGTAATAGCAGCGCAGAAACAAAGGTCAAACAACCTTGTTAATGCGCAGCCTGGTCCAGAAAGCACCCGACCTTGTCCGCCATCTGTTCGGCCGTGTCATCGCGCTTGAAGAATTCAAGGAAACCATGTTCGGGCGTCACCAGATATGTGAAGGTGGAATGGTCAACAAGGTAGAATTCGTCGCTTTTTTCCTGTGCCTTGTAATAGGTCTTGTAAGCCTTGCTCGCCGCCCTGACTTGTTCGGGTGAACCGGTCAAGGCAATCGTTTTGCCGCCCAGATTAAAGGCATAATCATCCACAACCTCGGGCGTGTCCCGTTCGGGATCGATCGAGATGAACAGCGCAGTTGCCGACTGTCCGCGCTGGTTCAGGATATCCACGGCTTCAACATTGCGGGACATGTCGAACGGGCAGACATCGGGGCAGAATGTATAGCCGAAATAGACAAGTGTGGGTTCGGTGATCACGTCTTTGTCGGTCACCGTCTCACCTTTGCCATTCACCAGTTCAAACGGCCCGCCGATAGCAGCGGTCCCCCCGGCGATCTGCCCGGATCGGCACTGTGCAAACTGGTCGCCGGATCCGCCCCCACGCGTCAAAAGCCACATCGCACCTAGGCCAATAGCCAGAACGAAAGTTGCAAGAATTGCGTATAGGCGGGTCATTTCGGTTTTCCGGTCGCAAGGGGTTGTTGATCGTTCCGGCCGGGACACCTATCAAGATGACCAGCCTTTGCAACAGGACATAAGCGACCGATGGCAGATTCCAATCAGACTTTTTGGCGCGGCCAGGAACGCAGCAGCTGGATCCGCCTGCGCACCCTGATCCTGTTGCGATGGGTTGCCATTTTTGGTCAGATCACCGCCATCACCGTGGCCCAGCAATACTATCACGTGCAGCTGGAACTGGGCCTGTGCTATCTGGCCATCGGGATCTCGGTCATGGGTAACCTGACTGCCATTCTGTTGTTTCCACAGAACAAGCGGATGTCCGAGTTCGAAAACTTCCTGATGGTTCTGTTCGATCTGCTGCAACTGTCGATCTTGCTGTATCTGACGGGCGGTCTGAACAACCCCTTTGCCCTTCTGCTTTTGGGGCCGGTCACGATTTCCGCCAATGTGATGAGCACACGTTCGACCTTGATTGTCGGGGCTGTTGCGATTGTTCTGACCACTCTGCTGGCGGAATTCCACCTGCCGCTGCGGACCAACATCGGAGTGTTTCTGGACATTCCGGAAATCCTGCTGTTTGGCAACTGGGCGGCTATCATTATCGCCATCGTCTTTATCGGTGCTTATTCTCACCGCGTCAGTTCCGAGGTTCAATCCATGTCCGAAGCGCTGGCTGCTACCCATATGGCGCTGGCCCGCGAGCAAAAACTGACCGATTTGGGTGGCGTGGTCGCCGCTGCCGCGCACGAGTTGGGCACCCCCTTGGCCACGATCAAACTGACAAGTGCGGAACTGATCGAAGAGCTGGACGACCGTCCCGACCTCAAGGAAGACGCCGCCTTGATCCGTGAGCAGGCTGATCGGTGCCGCGACATTTTGCGCGATATGGGTCGTGCCGGAAAAGATGACCTGCATTTGCGGCAGGCTCCGCTTTCGACGGTGGTGAACGAAGCCGCCGAACCGCATGTTGACCGGGGCAAGGTCGTTCATTTTTCCGAAGGCCCGACGCAGGACGGAGACGTGCTGCAACCCTCGATCCTGCGAAAGCCCGAGATCATTCACGGGCTCCGCAACCTGATCCAGAATGCCGTGGATTTCGCCCGCGCGAATGTCTGGGTCGAAGCCGAATGGACAGACAGCAGGATCACCGTCAGCATCATGGATGACGGGCGCGGCTACCCGTCGCACATGATTGGACGCATCGGTGATCCTTTCATGCGCCGCAGACGGGCCGAAGCCGACCTGCGAACCCGGCCGGAATACGAAGGCATGGGACTGGGACTGTTCATCGCAAAAACGTTGCTGGAACGCAGCGGTGCCGAGTTGAAATTCGCAAATGGCACGGACCCGTATCAGCATCTGACTGATCACAAGGACCGGACAGGCGCGATCGTCAAAGTCTCGTGGCCGCGCAACCTGATTGACGCGCAAAAGGGTGACACGCCGGTTCCATCCGGTTCCAACAAACGCATTCAAGTATGAGTTAAGGAGCCGTTAACCTATCCTGCCCATAGTCAGCCGGGGTTTGTTCTACCTTGGGGATATTCATGGCCGACTGGATCATTCTGGCCGCGATCAGCCTGGTATCGGGATGCTTTGCCGTGCAGTGGTTATTGCCACGCCAGACGCGACGCGACGATGTCTTTGGTTTGTTTTCGACAACATCCCTGTTCGATGCGGTATTCCTGTTTGATGGTGATCACCTGATCAGCCACTCCGATATCGCGCTTGCCGGGTTCGAACATGTTGGAAGCTGGCAGGACTTGCGCCGCCTGCTGCAAAGGGATTTCCCCACCTTCCCCGAAACACCCGAAAAGGTTCGCGATCAAAATGTACTGGTAATCTCGGCCATTGATTGCACAGTCGAACGCGAAGTCGTGTGTGAATGGATAGACGGGATTGTCCGCGTGCGTCTGCACGAACCGGCCAGAATATCTCCGACTGGGTCAAGCACGCTGAGTGAACCGAGCCGTCTGGCCATGGAACAGGCCCCCTATCCAGTATGGTTGCTGGATCACAACAGCCAGGTGCAATGGTGCAATGCAGCTTATGTCACGCTTGTTCGCCGGGCGCGTGGTCAGGATGCCGATCTGACTGCCCCGCTGTTTCCGGGCACCTCTGATGCGCCGTCGCTTGGAAAATCAAGGGTTTCGGTAGATGTGACTGGGACCAACAGCAAGTTGTGGTTCGATCTGACACAGATCGAACAGGAAGACGGGCGGTTATGTTACGCCACAGACATCAACGCCATTGTCGAAGCGGAAACCGCGCAACGCAAGTTCGTGCAGACCATGACCAAGACGTTTGCTCAGCTTTCGATCGGCCTGGCCATTTTCGATCGCAACCGGCAACTGGCGCTGTTCAACCCGGCCCTGATCGATCTGACCACGTTGCCGCCGGATTTCCTCAGCTGCCGCCCAAATATCAGCAGTTTCTTCGACCGGCTAAGGGATCAGCACATGATGCCAGAGCCCAAGAACTACCGTACATGGCGGCGTCAGATGAACGACCTGCTCGAAGCGGCCGAGGGCGGAAACTATCACGAAACATGGTCGCTTCCCTCTGGCTCGGTTTATTCTGTAAGCGGCAGGCCGCACCCCGACGGGGCTGTTGCGTTTCTGTTCGAAGATATTACGGCCGAAATCACGTTAACGCGCCGCTTCCGGTCCGAGATGGATCTGATGCAATCCATATTGGACAAGCTGGCCGATGCAATCGCTGTATTTGCCGATGATGGCACCCTGGCCCTTACCAACTACGCCTACGAAAAGCTTTGGGGCGACGCACAGGAAATCGGCTTTCAGACCGACACGGTCACCGATGTCACGCGGCGGTGGCAGGACCATTGTGTTGCTACGCCGATTCTGGGAGAGATCCGGGATTTTGTCGAAATGCGGGATAACCGGGCGGAATGGACGGCTGAAATCCGGATGCGGTCGGGCATTACTTTGGACTGCACGGTTTCACCGGTTCATAACGGTGCGACGATCGTGCGGTTTGCACCCGTGGATCTTCTGACAAAAACCGCCCCGTTGAAACAGATCAGCGCCTGAACCGGGGTTGCAGCCGATTGGGCAGAACGTCATTGTGGCGCCATGACGACGCCCCCCCAAACCCTGACCTTCAGATCGCCCGATGAAACCGCAGATTTTGCGACCCGTGTCGGGTCTTCGCTTGGTGATGGGGATGTCCTGTTGCTTAGCGGTGCAATCGGCAGCGGCAAGACGCATTTCGCACGCAGCCTCATTCAATCACTCATGCCTGAACCGGAAGATGTGCCGTCACCCACATTCACTTTGGTTCAGACCTACGACACCCCGGCCGGTGAGATCTGGCACTGCGATCTTTATCGGCTGAACGCGTTAGAGGAAGTGGATGAACTGGGTTTGGTCGATGCCTTTGACACAGCAATCTGCCTTGTGGAATGGCCGGAAAAGCTGGGCGCACTAGCCCCTGCCGCTGCGTTAAAGCTGGCCTTCGAAACTGACCCTGACACAGAAGATACCCGCCACGTGTCCTTGTCATGGACCGATCCGAAATGGGTAGAAAAGCTGGAGAGTGCAGGATGACAAACAGGACAGTCCTGGCAGAGGCCCTTATTGCACAAACTCCTTGGGCCGGGGCAACGCGTGCACCACTGGCCGGCGACGCATCGAACCGCCGGTACGAACGCGTGACCGATCCGGTCAGTGGGCGAACGGCTGTCCTAATGGATGCGCCACCTGACAAGGGCGAAAGCGTCGAATCGTTTGTGCGCATTGCCGACTATCTGCGTTCGATTGGACTGAGTGCGCCTGAGATTTACGCAGAAGACGCTGAATATGGATTTCTGCTGCTGGAAGATCTGGGTGATGATCTGTTTGCACGCGTCCTGAAAAAAGACCCGTCCAAAGAACGCCTTTTGTACGAGGCCGCGACAGACGTGTTGCTTCACCTGCATCAGGCCCCATTATTGTCGCTACCGTCCTACGACCCGGCCCTGATGACGGACCTGGCGGCGCTGGCGCTTACGAAATATGCCGCTGGAATTCAGGGCAATGTTGATCAGGACGTTCTGGACCGGTTCGAACTTCGGTTTGCCGATATTCTGCACCGTGAAACCTCTGGGGGCAAAGTTGTCATTCAAAGGGACTATCACGCGGAAAACCTTCTTTGGCTGCCCGAGCGCGACGGCATAAGGCGCGTCGGATTGCTGGATTTCCAATTGGCCATGCTGGGGCACCCCGCCTATGATCTGGTGTCCTTGCTTCAGGACATTCGCCGCGATGTTTCGGTCGGGACAGAAATGCAGATGATCAACCGATATATTGCAGGGTCAGGTATGGATGATCACGAGTTTCGGACCGCGTACAGCGTATTGGGCGCGCAGCGAAATCTTCGCATCCTTGGCGGTTTTTCGCGGCTGGCAACCGATTACGGCAAGCCGCAATATCTGGACATGATCCCGACGGTCTGGTCGCACCTCATGCGGGATCTGGAACACCCTGCCCTTGTTTCGGTGGCCGCGCTGCTGCACGACGCTCTGCCCCGACCAACACCTCAGAATTTGGCCAGACTGAGGCCGCAATGACCGGATCACCCTTTGCCGTAATGTTGTTTGCCGCCGGATTTGGCACCCGTATGGGCGCGTTGACCAAGGACCGACCCAAACCGCTGATCGAAGTGTCCGGGCGCCCCCTGATCGACCGTGCGCTGGATCTTGTCGACAACCTTGGCCCTGTTCGCACAGTGGCAAACGTGCATTACCACGCCGATCAGCTCGACGCGCATCTCGGGCCTAAAGGCATTCTGATATCGCGGGAAGAGCCGGAGATCCTGGAAACTGGTGGAGGGTTGCGCGCAGCCCTGCCATTGCTGGGAACCGACCCAGTGTTCACCCTGAATACCGACGCAATCTGGTCCGGCCCAAATCCATTGAAACTGCTGCAAAACGCATGGGATCCGGCCCGCATGGATGCGCTTTTGATGTGTGTTCCGACTGCACAGGCCATTGGTCACGACGGGCCCGGTGATTTTACCGCTGATCGGGCGGGGCGGATCACGCGTGGGCCCGGCTTGGTTTACGGGGGCGCGCAGATCCTCAAGACACAAGGATTGCACGCCATCTCGCAGCCGGCGTTTTCGTTGAACCTGCTTTGGAACCAGATGCACGACCAGGGGCGTTTGTTCGGCATCGAGTATCCCGGGCGCTGGTGTGATGTGGGTCACCCCGATGGGATCGCTCTGGCCGAGGATTTGCTTGCCGATGTTTGACCCCGGACCCCTGCCCCGCGTCTTCGCCGTTCCGCCCGGTACGGATTTCCCCAAGGCGTTGGTCGACGGTCTGAAGCGGCGTTGTTCTGGCCCGCCCGAGGCTTTGGCGCGGGTGGAAATGGTGTTGAACACGCGACGCATGGAGCGGCGCGTACGTGATCTGTTCAATCAGGGGCCACCTTGCCTGCTGCCCCGCATCTCGCTGTTAACCGATCTGGGGGACAGCGCTGATCTGGCGCATATTCCACCTGCCATTCCGCCCCTTCGGCGGCGTCTGGAACTGACGCAGCTGGTGGCCAAATTGTTGGAACAACAACCAGATCTGGCCGCGCGGTCGTCGGTTTTTGACCTGTCCGACAGTCTGGCGGCGCTGATCGACGAGATGCAGGGCGAAGGTGTGACACCGGACACGATCCGGGGGCTGGATGTCAGCGACATGTCCGGCCATTGGGCGCGGGCTCAGACCTTTATCGGTATCGCAGATCATTTCATTGACACGAGCTCGCAGGTGATGGACGCGCAGGCCCGCCAACGTCGCGTGGTCGAGAACCTGATCACCCGCTGGCAGACCGATCCCCCACTGCATCCGGTTATACTGGCCGGGTCAACCGGTTCGCGCGGCACCACGCTGATGCTGATGGACGCCGTCGCGCGCTTGCCGCAAGGGGCGCTGGTACTGCCCGGATACGATTTCGACCAGCCGGATCACGTTTGGGAAGGGTTGGATGATGCGTTGACTTCGGAAGATCATCCGCAATACCGGTTTCGCAAGTTGATGCGCGGGCTGGGCCTGTCACCCGGCCAGATCACCCCCTGGACAGACCTGAACGCCCCCTCGCCTGCCCGTAACCGTCTGGTTTCCCTGGCTTTGCGCCCGGCCCCGATCACCGATGCCTGGATGAGCGAAGGCCCGAAACTGGCTGATCTACTCGGCGCAACCAAAGACCTGACACTGGTCGAGGCGCAATCACCGCGGGACGAGGCTTTGGCCATTGCCCTGCGCCTGCGACAGGCTGCTGAAACCGGTCAGACCGCCGCCCTGATCACGCCCGATCGCATGTTGACCCGTCAGGTCAGCGCCGCGCTGGACCGGTGGAACATTCTGGCGGATGACAGCGCCGGTCTGCCGCTGCAACTCTCGCCTCCGGGCCGGTTTCTGCGACATGTGGCTGGTCTGTTCACGCGCCGTCTGGAGGGCGAGGCGCTGCTTACCTTGCTAAAACACCCTTTGTGCCATGACGGCAGTGAACGCGGTAACCATTTGCTGCACACGCGTGATCTGGAACTGGACCTGCGCCGCAATGGCCCGCCATTTCCGGATGGCACGAGCCTCGTAGCATTTGCAGCACGCAAAGAAACCCCCGAGGCCTGGGTCCAATGGGCTGTTCACCACTTCTGCGATCAACAGATCTGTGGCGAGTTGGCGCTTTCCGACTGGATAGATCGGCTCACAACACTGGCCGAGGCGATCTCGGCCGGCAGTGCAGGTGAAACCGGCACGCTTTGGGACAAGAACGCGGGTCAAAAAGCGCTGGCAGTGCTGAATTTCCTCAGGGATGAGGCGCAACATGGCGGGCCGATGACAGCCCATGATTTTGCCGATCTTCTGGGTGCGTTGCTTGCAGGGGAAGAGGTCCGCGACCGCGACGCGCCACATCCGCATATCATGATCTGGGGCACACTCGAAGCGCGGGTACAGGGTGCGGACCTGTTGATCCTTGGCGGATTGAACGAAGGCAGTTGGCCAGAAGCCCCGGCGCCCGACCCCTGGCTGAACCGGCAGATGCGGGACAGGGCGGGCCTGTTGCTGCCCGAACGGCGGATTGGCCTGTCGGCGCATGATTTTCAACAGGCCATCGGCGCGCCCGAGGTCTGGCTGACCCGCGCAACCCGCTCGGACGATGCGGAAACGGTGCCGTCCCGTTGGGTGAACCGGCTGACAAACCTGTTGCAAGGCCTGCCTGAGCAGGGTGGCCCCCAAGCGCTGGCCGAAATGCGCGCCCGTGGCCAAAACTGGCTGAATTGGTCCGACGCTCTGGAAGACGCGCCGCGCATTGACCCCGCACCACGCCCATCCCCGCGCCCGCCAGTTGCCGCGCGTCCTCGTCACCTGTCAGTAACGGAAATCAAGCGGCTAATCCGCGATCCTTATGCCATCTATGCCAAACATGTGCTGCGTTTGAAACCTCTCGACCCGCTTGTCCAGGCACCCGACGCGTTGCTGCGGGGGATCGTAATCCACGAAATCCTCGAGCATTTCGTCAAGGATAGCGTGCTCGACAACGCCTTGCTGACGCGCGAGAATTTCCTGAAGCGCGCGCACGCATTGCTGGAGCAGCATGTCGCCTGGCCCACGGCGCGGCACCTGTGGCTGGCGCGACTGGAACGGATCGCAGACGACTTTATCAGCGCCGAACTTTCGCGCCGGAGCGATGGAGGGCCAGTGGCCTTTGAAGCGGCGATGAAGCTGGTGCTGAATCCGCTGGATTTCACCATAACAGGGCGCGCTGACCGGATCGATCACAACAGCCGGGGGGCCTTGCGGATCATCGACTATAAAACCGGCGCGCCTCCGACAGAAAGCCAGCAGTCCAAATTCGACAAGCAATTGCTGATCGAGGCCGCAATGGCCGAACAGGGCGGTATCGAAGGTCTTGACCCGATGGCAGTGGCAGAGGCCATCTTCATCGGGATGGGTGGTGCCTATAAAGAGGTGCCCGCGCCGCTGCTGAAAGAACCCGCCGACAAGGTTCTGGCTGAGCTGAAAGAGCTGATTTCAGCTTATTTAGAACCTGATCAGGGGTATTCGTCCCGCCGAATGCTACACAAGGATACGGATATCGGTGACTATGATCATCTGGCCCGGTTCGGCGAGTGGGACCGGACAGCCGAAACGCGCCCCGAGGATCTGACATGAGCGCGCGCAACGAAGCAACCGAACGGCAGGTGCAGGCCGCGCGACCAGATGCCTCGACCTGGCTGGCCGCCAATGCGGGGTCTGGAAAGACACGGGTTCTGACCGATCGGGTGGCGCGCCTGCTGCTGGGTGGCGTCCAGCCACAACACATTCTTTGCCTGACCTATACCAAAGCCGCTGCCAGCGAGATGCAGAACCGGTTGTTTGACCGTCTTGGCAAATGGGCCATGCTGGAAGATGCCAGGCTGCAAAAGGACCTGGCCGAACTGGGCGTGACTGGCGCCATCGATTCAGACCGGTTGGCCCAAGCGCGCACCCTGTTTGCCCGCGCCATTGAGACTCCGGGTGGCTTGAAGATTCAGACAATTCACTCGTTCTGCGCCTCGTTGCTGCGTCGGTTCCCGCTCGAGGCCGGGGTCAGCCCGCAGTTTTCGGAAATGGAAGACCGTGCGGCAGCTTTGCTGAGGGAAGAAATTGTTGAAGATTTCGCAGAAGGCCCGCAGGCCGGGCTGATTGAAGACGTGGCCCGGTTTGTCACCGATACAGGCTTTGACAAGCTGACTGCGGCGATCACCCAGAAACGCAACCTGTTCGCGCAGCAACTGGATTGGTCTGATCTGCTGCAATGCTTCGAACTGCCCTCGCATTTCGACGATAATGCGTTGTTCCAAAGCGTTTTTCAGGGTGGTGAGGTCCAGCTGATCCAATCAATGCTGCCCGTATTGCTCGAAAGTGGCGGCAATAATGCCAAGGCTGCGGCAAGGCTGGCAGGGTTCACCGACGCACGATTGGCTCACTTGCCCATGCTGGAAGACGTGCTGCTGACCGGAAAAGGCGCAAAAGAACCGTTCACCGCCAAGATCAACGGCTTTCCCACCAAACCCCTTCGCGAAGGTGCGCTGGCGGACCGGATGCCTCAACTCGAAGCTCTCATGCTGCGGGTCGAGACCGCGCGTGAACGCCGACTGGCGCTGGTTGCCGCCCAGAAAACCGCCGTTTTGCACCGCTTTGCCGCTGCATTCCTACCAGAATATGAACGCCGCAAGCAGTTGCGGGGGTGGCTGGATTTCGACGACCTGATCCTGCGCGCACGTCAGGTTCTGAACGACCCGGCGGTGGCCGAATGGGTGCTGTACCGTCTAGACGGGGGTATCGACCACATTCTTGTCGACGAAGCGCAAGACACCAGCCCCGATCAATGGGATGTGGTCGAAAAACTGGCTCAGGAATTCACCAGTGGGGAAGGGGCCCGATCAGGGGTCGAGCGCACGATTTTCGTGGTCGGCGATAAAAAGCAATCGATCTACTCCTTTCAGGGCGCCGACCCGCAAGCCTTTGACCGGATGCAGGAGGAGTTTGACCGGAAGCTTGCTGAATCAGGCTCTAAACTGTGGGATTCGACGCTGGAATATTCATTCCGATCCTCCAGCGCGATCTTGTCTCTGGTCGACACGCTTTTTGAGAACCGCGCCGATGCGGGATTTCAGAAGGAAAGCCAGCACCGCGCCTTCAAATCCGATTTGCCCGGTCGGGTTGATCTTTGGCCCGTCGTCGAGAAAGTCGAAGACGCGGAAGAGGGGGATTGGACCGATCCGGTGGACCGGCCCGGATCGCGGCATCATACCGTTATTCTGGCCGAACGGGTGGCTGAGACGATCAAAAAAATGATCGATGGCGGCGAAACGATCCCTGAAGACGGGGACACACAGGGCCAGTTTGTTCGACGCAAAGTGCAACCGGGTGATTTTCTGATCCTTGTGCAACGCCGGTCCGACCTGTTTGCCGAAATCATTCGCGCCTGCAAGGTTGCCAGGCTTCCCATCGCCGGGGCGGACCGGCTGAAAGTGGGTGCCGAACTTGCGGTCAAGGATCTGGCTGCGCTGCTTAGCTTTCTGGCCACGCCCGAAGACAGCCTGTCTCTGGCGACGGTTCTGAAATCCCCACTGTTCGGATGGTCCGAGCAGCAGCTTTTCGATCTGGCCCATCGGCGGGAGGAGCAATTCCTGTGGGCTGCTTTGCGCAGACGCGCCGACGATTTCCCCAAAACCCTGGCCGTGCTGAACGATCTGCGCAGTCAGATCGACTTTCTGCGCCCCTATGACCTGATCGAACGCATTCTGACCCGACATGCCGGGCGGCGAAACCTGTTGGGCCGACTGGGACCCGAGGCAGAAGACGGTATCAATGCCCTGCTGTCGCAGGCGTTGGCCTACGAGCGGACGGATATCCCCAGCCTGACGGGATTTCTGGTCTGGATGCAGACCGACGATCTGGAAATCAAACGACAGATGAGCGGGGTCGGCAATATGATCCGGGTGATGACGGTGCACGGCTCGAAAGGTCTGGAGGCTCCGATCGTCATTCTGCCGGATACCGGCAAACGTCAGCCGCCACGCGACGCCGAAATCATGGTGGCAGACGGGACACCGCTGTGGAAGGTTTCGGCAGACCAATCGCCAAACCTGATCACTCACGCCCGGTCAGAGGCGCGCACCCGCGAGGAAAACGAACGGCTTCGCTTGCTATATGTGGCTCTAACACGGGCTGAAAAGTGGCTGATCGTGGCGGCGGCGGGTGATTTAGGCAAAGATGGCAACAGCTGGTACCAGATGGTAGAGGCGGCGATGGAAAAGGCCGGGGCAACGCAACTGCCTGGTTCAGATACACGTCGGCTGTCCCATGGCGACTGGGATGGGTTGCCATTGGTCGAGCAGTCAGTTGCATCGGCCAAACATGCAGAACTGCCCGACATGTTCCTGCACCCCGCACCGGAACCAGTTGTACCTGCGGCCACCATCAGCCCTTCGGATCTGGGTGGTGCAAAGGCGTTGCCGGGTGACGCTGGTCTGGATGAAGACGCTGCTAAACTGCGCGGAACCCGCGTG
Organism: Ruegeria sp. AI2; assembly: GCF_056541275.1. Lineage (NCBI taxonomy): Bacteria > Pseudomonadati > Pseudomonadota > Alphaproteobacteria > Rhodobacterales > Roseobacteraceae > Ruegeria > Ruegeria sp. AI2. The sequence continues at coordinate 5,768 of NZ_JBQFYB010000024.1, read as the reverse complement.
CACCTGCTGCTTGAGCATCTGCCCAAAGTCACGCAGAACCACTGGCCAGAGCTTTGTGCCCGCCTGCTGCCCGACACGGGGCAAGAGGATCAGGGCGCATTGCTGACCGAAGTCACAGGCGTGCTGACATCCGAAAGCCTGCGACACATTTTCACGCCGGACACATTGGCCGAAATACCTGTTACTGCCGACCTGAACGGGCAGCGAATGTATGGGATTGTCGACCGCCTGATCGTGACAGACACCGAAGTCCATGTGATTGATTTCAAATCAAATGCCATCGTTCCGAACCGGGTCGAAGATTGCCCCGAAGGGTTGCTTCGCCAAATGGGCGCGTATGCGCAGGCCCTGTCGCAGATCTATCCAAACCATAAGATACGCACCGCAATCCTCTGGACAAGAACGGCAAATCTTATGTGGCTGCCACACGATCTTGTGACGGATGCCGTGGCCTGCACCCAGATATCTTGACCTTACCTACTGCCGCCCCTACCTTCACAGCCCAAGCGCATTTCATTCAGGAGACATAATATGTCGACCGTAGCCGTCACCGACGAAACCTTTGACGCCGAAGTCAAGAACTCGGACGTTCCAGTAGTAGTGGATTTCTGGGCCGAATGGTGCGGACCCTGTAAGCAGATTGGTCCGGCACTGGAAGAGCTGGCCGCTGAATATGGCGGCAAGGTCAAGATCGCCAAGGTGGACGTGGACAACAACCCGAACTCCGCCGCCGCCATGGGCGTGCGCGGCATCCCGGCGCTGTTCATCTTCAAGGACGGTCAGGTTGTATCGAACCGCGCAGGCGCTGCCCCCAAAGCCGCGCTGCAAAGCTGGATCGACGAATCCATCTGATCTGGCGATAACGGATTGTTCGAAAGGCGTCTCAGATCGGGGCGCCTTTTTTGTTGAATCGGCGGGGAAACCAATGGCGAAAACGCGCGTTCTTGTAGAATTCGGGATGGGCACATCCCTGCGCCGGATGGACTATACCGAGGCGTCGCTGCGGGCGATCAGAGACGCACTGTGGCACAACTCGGTCAATATGGCCGAGCTGTTTGGTTTCCCGAAAGAGGCGATGATCATCGATGCTGAGATCGGCGTGCAGCAGCCGGATCAAGTGGATACCGACGCCCTCAAAGCCGTTTTCCCTTATGGCCAGCCCAACATTACCGTCAGAAAAGGTGGGCTGGACATCGAAAAACCGCATGGTGACGGCCACACGGTTATCGCCAACGCTGCACTGATCGTTTCTTTCGACATGGACCCGGCGCAATGAGTGAAAAGCGGATCATCCTGGAAATGGGCACCGGCAATGACCTTTATGGTCGGGATTATACCAAAGCGGCCCGCCGCGCGGTACAGGACGCGCTGCATCATTCATCCATCACGCTGTTTTCAAAGCTGGGGATCGATCACAACGAAATGCGCGTGCGTGTGACAATCGGCGTTCAGAATCCGGAACAGGTGAACTGCGAGCTGGTTGCTGCCGACTTGCCGCGGGGCCGGGCCGAGGTTCGCGCGATCAAAGGTGGTCTGGATGTCGCCGATGAAAAGACTGGCACTCTGCACGTCATTGCAACTGCCGCGGTCGAGGCCTTTTTGCCCGATCTTGCCGGGAAATATGTCCACAGCTGAGCAACGAAAAAGCCGCTCGGATATCCGGGCGGCTGGTTCGGTTTGGCGATCTGTCGGTTGGGTCAGATTTTTGCGATATCCGCGCGGCTCAGACCGATATCGTCCAGCTGCGTGTCGCTGAGTTCCGACAGAAGGTTCCGTGTTTTACGGGCTTCATTCCATGCGACAACATTGTCGAATGCATTGATGAAAACGTCCGCCACGTGCAGGATGGTAGCTGCTCCGAGCGGCGCATGAATATTAGCTGTGGTTGCCATGTGCGCAGTCCTTATTGAAGAAACAGCCGACCCGTTGTCGGTTGTGAGCCTCATCTAGTACCGCTAGGCCGGACTCACAATTGCTGGTCCGGTAACCCCGAATTGCATTTTTTGCATATCTTTTGGGCAGTTTGGCAATGGGTTGCGCCAACAACCGGTCCGGCCCATATATACCGCCAGCAAAAGCGGAGACGATCATGGCAGATAACGACTTTCCCGGTTGGCACGGCACAACGATTATCGGCGTCAAGAAGGACGGTCATGTCGTCATTGCCGGCGACGGTCAGGTGAGTCTGGGTCAAACCGTGATCAAGGGCACTGCGCGCAAGGTGCGCCGCCTGTCTCCCGGAGGGTTCGAGGTCGTGGCAGGTTTTGCCGGATCGACAGCGGATGCCTTCACATTGCTGGAACGGCTCGAAGCCAAGCTTGAGGCTACGCCCGGCCAACTGGCCCGCGCCTCGGTTGAACTCGCCAAGGACTGGCGCACCGACAAGTATCTGCAAAAGCTTGAGGCGATGCTGATCGTGACAGACGGCAGGGATCTGCTGGTCATCACCGGGGCAGGGGACGTACTGGAGCCCGAACACAATGTGGCTGCCATCGGGTCGGGAGGCAATTTCGCTCTGGCCGCCGCGCGTGCCATAATGGACAGCGACAAATCTGCAGAAGACATCGCCCGGCAATCCATGGCCATCGCAGCAGATATCTGTGTCTACACCAATGGCAACCTGACGGTTGAGGCGATCTCAGGCTAAAAGCGCCTTGATCTCTTTGCCTTTCCACTGACGGTGCATGCCGATCAGCCCCAGAATCGCCGCAACGATCACGATGTAATAGGGAACGCGGATATCGATGCTCATCAATCCGCCACCGATCAATGACATGATCCCCCCCGCAAGACAGAACACGGCAGTGGCCACGCCCATGGCCCAGCCCTGATCCGCCTCGCTGACGCTTGAGGAGAACAGGCCCAACAGCGTTGGATAGGCGATGCCGAACAGGAAATAGAAGAAAAACACGGGGACATAGCTGAATACACCGCTTGGGCTGAAGGCAAAGGCAAACCCGCAAATGACCATCACCACAAGCGACGTGTAAATGATCGCGTGTTTGCTGAACCTTTCCTGGGCAGGCTTCACCAGGAACGTACTGGAAAAGGCCAACGCCACACCGATGACAACCATCGCCACGCTGCCCCCGATGACCCCATACCCGAATGCGCTGGTCAGGAAATTGTCGACAAACACGTAGAATGTGACATTGGCGATCATGAAAAACGAATAGACCGGCAAGATTTTCAGAACCAAAGGGTGTTCGCCAACTGCGATCAGACTGTCGGTAATATCGCGGGGACGAAACACAAAGGGCTCGCGCTTGGTTCGGGTGTCCTTGAAAAAGAGCAACACCAGAAATATCGCCACTAGAACCAATACGAACGCGCCATAGAACGGGGTTTTCAGCGTGGCAAAGCCGCCAAACAGCGCCGAATCCGACAAAACTGCGCCGATGATCGGCCCGCCGACAAGGCCAAAGCTGACACCTGTCACGATGTAGCCCATGTTTCGGTCCCGGTCAGACGCGTCAGTGCTGCCATCGATCATCGCTGCCTGCGCGATGGGCTGATTGCCCGCAGTGAACCCGGTAATCGAACGGCCGACGATCAGCAGAAGCAGGTTATTGAGATAAAGCGCCACAATGGTCAGCGCATATCCGGCCAACGCCCCCCCAAGGCAGACCAGCAGCGCATTCTTTCGCCCGATCGAGTCAGACACTTTCGAGACATAAACAACACCCAGAAACCACGACAGGAAAAAGCATCCGATCACCAGACCGTAGTAAAAATGCCTACGGCCCACTGGCGTGCTTTCCGGCAGGAAACCCGAGTTCGTTTCCATGATCAGCGAATTGATGATGGGAAAGACCAGACCTTGCCCGATCAGATCCACAAACACCACAAACAACAGGGTAATCTTGGCAATCTTCGTCATTCTGTATGCTCCTGACGCTCGTAACCCTGACGCAACCGTAACAGAGGGTTCGTGTTTTACCCAAGCAAAGGATTTGCAAACCGCATGAGGCATTGTTAACCAACGCGGCCAAGACCCGCGGTTTGCTTGTTTTCGTCAAAGCCATGATTACCTAGACCGCATCACGCAAATACGACCGAGAGGATTGCCCTTTGACCGACCTGACCCCGCGCGAGATTGTCTCGGAACTGGATCGATTCATTATCGGGCAAAAGGATGCCAAGCACGCTGTGGCCGTTGCCCTGCGCAACCGCTGGCGCCGCAAGCAGTTGCCGGACGATATTCGCGAAGAGGTGTATCCAAAGAATATCCTGATGATCGGCCCCACCGGTGTCGGCAAGACCGAGATCAGCCGCCGTCTGGCCAAGCTGGCGCGCGCACCCTTTATCAAGGTCGAAGCCACGAAGTTCACCGAGGTTGGCTATGTCGGTCGCGACGTGGAACAAATCATCCGCGATCTGGCCGATGCCGCCATTCTGCAAACACGGGAATTCATGCGCGAAGACGTCAAGGCCAAAGCCTATCAGGCCGCCGAAGACCGCGTGATTGACGCCATCGCTGGTACGGATGCCCGTGAAGGCACACGAGAGATGTTCCGCAAAAAGCTCAAGGCGGGTGAACTGGATGAAACGGTCATTGAACTGGACGTTGCGGACAGTTCAAACCCAATGCCGATGTTCGATATCCCTGGACAGCCTGGCAGTCAGATGGGGATGATGAATCTGGGCGATATCTTCGGTAAGGCGTTTGCCGGGCGCACTGTCAGGAAACGTCTGACTGTCGCCGAAAGCTATGACGTACTGATCGGAGAAGAGGCAGACAAGCTGCTGGACGATGAGACGGTCACCCGCACCGCATTGGAATCGGTGGAACAGAATGGCATCGTTTTTCTGGACGAGATTGATAAGGTCTGTGCCCGCACAGAAGCGCGTGGCGGCGATGTAAGTCGCGAAGGGGTGCAGCGCGACCTGCTGCCCCTGATCGAAGGTACAACCGTCTCGACAAAACACGGTCCGGTGAAAACCGACCACATCCTGTTCATCGCATCCGGCGCGTTCCATATCGCCAAACCGTCAGACCTTTTGCCCGAGCTGCAAGGCCGTCTGCCCATCCGGGTAGAGCTGCGTGCGCTGACCGAGGAAGACTTCGTGCGCATCCTGACTGAAACCGACAACGCACTGACCCGGCAGTATACAGCCCTCATGGCCACCGAAGAGGTCACGGTTGGCTTTACCGAAGATGGTATTGCCGCCTTGGCACGGATCGCAGCCGAGGTGAACCAGAGCATTGAAAACATTGGTGCGCGGCGACTTTACACAGTCATGGAGCGGGTCTTCGAAGAGCTGTCATTCACCGCACCAGACCGGGCCGGAACAGAAATAACTGTCGACGCACAATTCGTGGACGACAATCTAGGTGAATTGACCAAATCTGCAGATTTGAGCCGTTACGTTTTGTAGCAGCTCGGGTCCGATACTGCCGCTTTTCCCGTTTCTTTCATCCGCTCTTTCGCTCCAAACAAAGCGTTTTACTATTCACGTGATTACGTTTGTGGCCACCGGCAAGGAATAGACAACCAAAAGTTCAGCAGAGAACCCCGTCAAGAAGGTCGCCAAAGCCATCAGACGCAAAACTCGACAAAAGCGCTTACCCATTCAATTTGTTCGCGCGGTCAGTTAATTACGCTCTGAATATTTCGAATCGAAGTCACATTTCAGATACGTGTGGCAAAGCCAAAACGTATGCAACAGACGGTTGAGGTTAGGTGTTATGGAGATTGAGCAGACGGGGTTGTCGGGTGTGTTGGTTATTCGCCCGCAGCGGCATGGGGATTTGCGCGGGTTTTTTT
>NZ_JBQFYB010000023.1:0-33062 GCF_056541275.1 Ruegeria sp. AI2 | reverse complement strand
CGGCAAAACGCTCCGGCCACCCGTCCCATAATCGCCCTCAGCGAAGGCAACGACCCCCGCATCACAAAAGGGGCCATCAACGCGCAGAGGGGGGGTCATGCTGTTTTGAAACACACGCTCAGCAGGAGGGTATGATGTCATGACACCTCAGGTTCTCAATCTCTTCGGTGCGCCCGCAACACGCAGCGAACGGCGCCTGGCCGATCTTCCGGGTCGCGTTGTCGACGGCGATCCGCATCACCGGATCGGGATGCATTTTACCAGTCCGGACGGCAAATTGTCGGCGGGCACATGGACCTCGACGCCCGGAAAATGGCATGCGTTCACGGATAAGGACGAATATTGCTATATTGTCAAAGGCCATTGCGCTTTGATCCATGAAGATGGCACCCGACAGGATTTTCGCGACGGGGCAAGTTTTCTGATCCCGAACGGGTTTCGCGGCTATTGGGAAGTCATTGAGGAAACGACGAAGCACTTTGTGATCCGGGATTGCACGTAAGACCTAAAAGGTGCTCAGAAGCGCAAATGCCGTTACGCGGTAAGGTTATTCTTGCCATAAAGGCGTCGCATGATCATGGGCGTCAGGTACATCGGGATCTGATACGCGCCGATGAAGGCCATGATCGGGGCGGTGACATCGGGTGGCAGGGCGACAAAGAATATGGCGATGTTCCGGTTTCCCGCGATGATTGATATCGCGGTCGATTTGTCTGCGGGCAGCCGGTTTCGGCTCAGGTGAAATGCAACGGCTTGTGCCCCGAAATTGGCCAGACAGGCGAGCGCGATCCAGAAGGTTGCAATGGCTGGGTTGTTCAGGGCCGTGGCGCTGACCGAAGGCATCAGCCCGATGACAAAGACGGCCAAGGTAAGTGTCGCCAATCCCTCCAAATTCAGCAGCATCGCGGGTGAGGGTGCGCGCAGAACTGTGCGCCGGGTGACGATGGCAGCCCCGGTTGCAAGTACGATGGTTAGCAGCAATTGCAACCCGGCCAGCAAGACAGATTGAATATCCCCCAGTTCGGGCATGAGCAGAAATACGGGCAATGCGGTCAGCGGCAACAGCGCCGTACCCACAACCATCAGCCGCATCGCGTGTTCAGGCGGATGGCCCATCATCAGGCACATATTGGGACTGCCTGAAATGGACGGGGCCGCCGCCATGATCAGCAGGGACAAAAGGACAGGCGTTCCAGTCCATCCCCCCGCGAACCCGATGGCCAGCACGATCAGCGGCATCACGAATTGAAACCCGATGACTGTGAATGCAACCTTCTGCAGATCACTCAGCGACCCGAGAATGGTTTTCGGGTTCATCCTGAGGACGGTAACAAACAGCAACAAAACGACCAGAGGCGGCAGCAGGTTTCGCATCGGCTCGGCCAGAGACGGCAGCAGAAGCCCAGCCGCCAGCCCGGCGATCAGAACATGAGGGCCATGGCGCGCCACCAGATGAAGCGGGTTCAAGGCCGTTCTACCCGCCCGGGCTTTGGCGCAGATTTTCCGGCAGCCATGTCGCCAGATCCGGGAACCAGATGAGGATGAAAACCATCAATACCATGATCAGGAACATCGGGATCGCTGCACGTGCGATATAGCTCATCTCGTGGTTTGTCATGCCCTGCATCACGAACAGGTTGAACCCAATCGGCGGTGTGATTTGCGCCATCTCGACAACAACCACGATGAAGATGCCGAACCAGATCAGGTCGATCCCGGCGTCACGGATCATCGGTTCAACCACGGCCATGGTCAGCACGACCGAAGAAATCCCGTCCAGAAAGCATCCCAGAATGATGTAGAACACCAGCAAGACCATCAGCAGTTCGAACCGTGTCAGGTCCCATCCGGCGATCAGGTCGGCCAGTCCGCGTGGTAGCCCGGTAAACCCCATCGACAGCGACAAAAAGGCCGCCCCCGCAAGGATCAGGGCGATCATCGCACTGGTGCGCGTGGCCCCCATCAGACTTTCGGTAAAGGTCTTCCAGGTCAGCGACCCCTGACCGGCGGCCAGCAAAAGCCCCCCGATCACGCCGAAAGCGGCGGCTTCGGTCGCGGTGGCATAGCCTAGATACATCGACCCGATGACAACGGTGATCAGCAGGATCACAGGCAGCAGAAAGCGTGAGTTTTTGACTTTCTCGGAAAAGCTCAGCTTGCTTTCGTCGTTCGGGTTCCAGTCCTTTCCCAGCTTGGAATACAGCGCGACATAGCCCATGAACATCGCCGCAAGAACAAGGCCGGGGAGGATACCGGCGAAGAACAGCTTGGTGATCGATTCATTGATCGTCACTCCGTACACGATCAGGGTCAGCGAGGGCGGGATCATCAGCCCCAATGTCGCAGCCCCGGTCAATGTGCCGATGATCATCCGCTCGGGGTAATTGCGTTTGCGCAACTCGGGGATCGACATCTTTCCGACGGTCGTCAGGGTTGCCGCAGACGACCCCGAGACAGCTGCAAAGACAGTGCATCCAACGATATTCGTATGCACCAGACCACCGGGCAGGGGGGCCATCCAGGGCGACAGCCCCTTGAACATGTCCTCGGATAATCGCGTTCGGTACAGGATCTCGCCCATCCAGATGAACATCGGCAGGGCGGTCAGGGTCCACGAGGACGATGCCGACCAGATGGTCGTGATCATGACGTCGCCCACGGGGCGTGTCGTGAACAGCTCCATCCCGACCCACGCAACACCCATCAGGGCCAGTCCGACCCACACACCGGTGCCCAACAGGGTAAAAAGCACAAAGAGGAAGAGGATGATAACAGACAGATTTTCCATGCGCTTACTCCCCGTGGCTCTGATCGGCCAGATCGCGGACGATCCGATGTTCACCGCGGAAAAGGACATGGATCAGGTGATCCGTCAGGGCGATGGCAAGGATCACGGCACCGATCAGCATCGCGGATTGAGGGATCCAAAGGGCGGTTCTATCCTGCCCCTGGCTGACATCGTTGAATTTCCAGCTCCAGTAGACAAAGCGATAGGCATACCAACAGAAATACCACATGACAGCCGTGCCAATGGCAAAGCACCAGACTTCAAGAATGCGCCGCACCCCGTCTGGCACCGCGTTCAGCAGGATCGATACACGGATGTGGCTACCCCGGTTCAGTGCGTTGGCAAACGCCAGAAAAGAGGCGGCAGCCATCGCATAACCGGCATAGTCCGGTGCGCCGGGAAACACTTCGCCGGTCCAGCGGGCCAGCATCTGCACCACGATCAGCAGCAATATGGCAATCAGGCTGAGCGCCGCCAGAACCCCTGCCGCCAGATAAATGAAATCCAATACGGACCGAAGCCCTCGCAAAACCGCCATGCCGTCCCCGCTGTGTTCTGATTGGATGTGAAACGGGCGGCAGGGTATGCCACCGCCCGTTCCGAAAGGATTACTGCGACGAATTGAAGGCGTCGACGATGGCCTTGCCTTCGTCCCCAGCGGCCGCCAACCATTCATTGGTCATGGTCACGCCAATCTCTTTCAACTCCTGCACCATCTGATCCGATGCCGGGCCAACGGTCATGCCGCCATCCCGCAGGCCTTGCAACGTAAAGCCGGTGTATTCCTTGGCGCGCCAGTTCCCGGCATATTCCGCCAGTTCCGCACAGCCCTTGATGACGTTCTTGTTGGCATCGGATACACCAGACCAGACGTCGGAATTGACCATCACATAGTTGCGCGGAAGCCAGGCGTCGACTTCGTAGAAATAGTTCAGGCTTTCCCAAACCTTGCGGTCATACCCGGTCGAACCCGACGATATCATCGAATCCGCGACCCCCGTCGCAAAAGCCTGACTGATTTCAGCCGCTTCGATGGTGACCGGCAGCATCCCGGTCAACTCGGCCAGCCGCGAAGTGGCGTTGTTATACGAGCGGAACTTGATGCCTTTCATGTCAGCGACCGAGTTCACCTCGTTTTTGAAATAAAGACCCTGCGGCGGCCACGGCACTGCATAAAGCAGGGTCAGGTTTTGTTCCTCCAGCACGCGTTCGATCGAAGGTTTGGCCGCTTCCCAAAGCTTGGCGCTGTCGTCGAATGAAGTTGCAAGAAACGGGATGGAATCAAACCCGAACAATGCGTTTTCGTTCTGATGCCCGGACAGCAGCCGCTCACCGATCGGGGCTTGTCCGGTCTGGATCGCGCGTTTGATGTCGGCGCCCTTGAACAGCGATCCGGACGGGTGCGTGACGATTTCAATCTCACCGCCGGTGCCGGTGGTGACGCATTTGGCAAATTCCGCGCCCGTGGCCGAGTGGAAGTTTGACGCCGAATAGGCCATCGGCATGTCCCATTTTTCGGCCATGGCGGGTGCAGCAGCGGTGGCAGTCAGCGCAGTTGCCGCCAGAAGGTTCGTCAGTTTCTTCATCATTCTTCTCCCTGTTGAATTTGGAAACACCGGCGTTTTTCACCGGTTTGTTTGTTATTTTGCGTATCGTGACGGCGTGTAGACGCTCATGTCGACATTTGGCGTTCTGCCCGCAATCATCTGCGCCAGAAGGCGCCCGGTTTTTGGCCCGCCTGTCAGGCCGATATGGTGATGCCCAAAGCCCATGTAGGCCCCTTTGATACCGGGCACATCGCCAATGACCGGGATCGAGTCAGCCGGGGCGGGCCTGTGCCCCATCCATTCCACTTCCTCCTTCCATGTCACGCCCGGGAACGCCGCCCGGGCATTTTTGCGCATCAACTCGAACGGAGCGCGCGAGGGCGGCGCATCCAGCCCTCCGAACTCGACAATGCCCGCCAAGCGTATGCGCCCATCCATCGGTGTCGCAACGAACTTGCCCGAGACAACCATAACCGGGCTGCGCGGCATCGCGGAAGGTTCTACCAATTCAAGATGATAACCACGTTCGCTTTCAAGAGGAACAGAAACTCCCAAGCGCTTTGCCAATGGGCCCGACCAGATCCCGGCCGTCACGACGGCTGCGTCACACGCAATTGTCTCGCCACCGGCCCGAACACCGGTGACATGTCCGTTTTCCCGAACCACATCTTCGACATTTGCGCGTATGAAACGACCTCCGTTCGCCTCAACATGCGCGGCAAGGTCTTTCACGTACCGGCCGGGGTCGGTGATGTGGCCATGATCCGAAAGCCGGGCGGCAAATCCGATGCCCTGACTGTAAACCGGGTCATATTCATGGAAGGCGTGACCTTCCAATTCGTCCCACTGAAACCCGTTCCTGCGCCGGATATCCCAACCAAAGGCATCTTCCTCAAAATGCGCGCGATCCCTGTAAAGAAACAGGTAATCTGACGGAACCAGCCACTTTTCCGCCCCCGTTCCGGCCGCCAGCGCCTTGTGGTCATTCAGGCTGTCGCCAACGATGGATGTCAGTGCTGCGGCGATCCTCTCGACGTCGGCGGCGTTTGCATGGCGGAGGTATTTCCAGAGCCACGGCAGAAGCTTTGGCAAATACCCCCATTTCAGAAACAACGGTTGCGAGGAGCTCAGCAGCATCTTCGGTGCTTTTCCCAACAATCCGGGGACTGTTACCGGTACGATAGAACACGAGGCCAAAACCCCGCCATTCCCGTGCGAGGTACCTTCGGCAGGGCCTGCCTTGTCGATCAGGATCACATTGTGACCATCCCGCTGCAGCCAAACCGCAGTCGAAACGCCGACAATTCCGGCCCCTACGATGGCTATGGTTCTCTTTTCCGTCATTCTGTCACCGCCTTGGCAACCGCATAATGATTCAGTTTGGTCAGATCGGGTCTGCCGCCAAGTCCGGGGCCTTGAGGCACGCAAACCTGACCGTCCTTGACCTGAAATGGCTGCTCCAGAATGTCCTCTTTCAGGAAATAGGACGCCTGATAAAACTCACAGCCCAGAGAGATTTCCGGTGTTGCGGCAATCATGTGCGTGCCCGCCAAATGGGCCAGGCCAGCCTCGAACATGTCACCTCCATAGGCCGTCAGGCCATGGGCCGCAGCGATGCGCGCAACCGTCTGCCCGCGGGTCGGGCCGCCTGACTTCATGATCTTCACCGAAACCCCGTCGCAGATCCCTTCGCGGGCTGCGCGCTCCATGTCTTCGGGGCCAAAGACGCTTTCGTCGGCCAGAAGGGGAACATCCGTCATCTGCCGCAGCTTTGCCATCATGCCAAACTGATGGGCGCGGACAGGTTGTTCAATGAAATCCGGTTTGAACTGGGCGACGTCCCGCACCTGCGATGGCGCATCATCAATGCTGAGCCCTTGATTATAGTCCACGCGGACCGAGAGCTCCGGGTAGTTCTGGGCAAGGTACTCCAGCCGCATGATGTCGAAGGCGTGATCCTTGAACCCGGTCTTGAGTTTGACAATCCGAACACCATCCTCACGCAGGCGTGCCAACAATTCGATGTCCTGGGCAAAGTCGGGGTTTGCGATGGAACAACTCAGCGGAATGCTGTCGCGGAAGCGACCACCCAACAAGGACCAGACCGGAACACCGCTGATCCGGCCTGCCAAATCCAACAGCGCGGTTTCCAGCGCCGCCTTGGCTTCGGTGCAATGTGCCACGGCGTAAGCCGCACGTGCCATGATTGCGGCCCGATCCCCAACGCATGCCCCAAGAACGTGAGGGCGCAGATAACGGTCCAGCGCGGCAAAACTCGCTTCGGGTGTTCCGGTGAATACCGACCAGGGCGACGCCTCGCCATACCCTTGGGTGCCATCCTCGGATGTCAGGCGCAGGATGACGACTTCGCAAACGCCTTCAACCGACCCGATGCCGTGATCCCGGCGGGTTGTGACCGGCAATTCAAGATGCCACAGGTCATAACCGATGATTTTCTGTGCCAGATTGCTCATTTCGCCCCCTGTCGATGGGGAAAGCCTGCCTTGACCGAGCTATCATTTCAAATACTATATTTTCGTAAGTTCATCAGAAAAAGTGATGTGATTATCGTTGTCCCTGCGCTTTCGCCAACTTCAGGCTTTTCATGCCATAATGGAAACCGGAACTGTGACCGGCGCGGCCTCGGTTCTTGGGATATCGCAACCCGGCATCAGCAACCTTCTGGCACAGCTTGAACGCGAAGCGCGTCTGCCTCTGTTCGAACGGACAAAAGGCCGATTGCTGCCAACCCCTGAGGCCGAGATGCTATTTCGCGAGGTCGACACGGTCGTGCGTGGGCTGGACCACGTGGCGCAGGCCGTAACCGATTTGCAAAACAAACATCCCGGACAGTTGCAGGTTGCCGCGCCGCACCTGTTGTCCTTTGGTTTCATGCCCCGCGAGATCGCGCGGTTTGCCAAAACGCGCCCGAACCTGTCTGTCAGCTTTCAATCGCAATATTCATCCAAGATTCAGGAATGGGTCATCTCGGGCCTGTTTGAAATCGGTATTGTCGAGATGCCCATTCTGCATGACACACTGAACTATCAGGAGTTTCAGTTTGAAACACTCGCGACTTTTCCTGAGGGCAGTCCCTTGGCCGAGCACGACGTTCTGACGCCAGAGATATTGGATAACGAACCCTTCATCGTGATGGGACCGGAACACCAGACCCATCGCCGGACCCGCGACATCTTTCAGGCATCCGGTCACACATGGCGCACCCAGATACACACCCATTTGTCCGAAAACCTTCTGAGCTTTGTCAAACAGGGTATGGGGGTCGCGATGATCGACCCCTTTACCGTCACCTTTGACGAGGAGAGCGGGTATCTGACCCGCCCATTTGCGCCGCCAGTCATGCTGGATCTTGCGATCATCACGGCAAAGGGACGCCCTTTGTCCACGATTGCGCAGGAATTTCAGGCCCAGTTGACCCCGTCAATTGCCGCTTACGCGACCCATTCCGAGACCGGCGCGGCTGCTTCGTGAAGCGGCTGTGAATGAATGTCGACAAGTGTTGGGCCGTCGTGCTCGATCGCCAGTTTCAGCACGCGCGGCAGATCCTCGGGGTCTTTGACGGTCCAGGATTTGACGCCAAAGGCGGCCGCAACAGCGGCGTGGTCCGTCCGGTTGAAATCAACATTGTAATAGCGCTGACCAAATCCCGCATTTTGACCAGCCTTGATCCATCCGAAGACCGAGTTCGAGAAGACGATCGAAGTGATTGGCATATTGTGCCGAACCATCGTTTCAAACTCGCCGCAGGTGAACCCGAACGAGCCATCGCCCATGACCGACAGGGTTTTGACCGATGGCCGCCCGACATGTGCCCCCATGGCCGCGCCCAGCGAATACCCCAGCGCCCCATGTGCCCGGTTTGTGATAAATTGGCGCCCCGGTTTCCGCCAGCGGTAATATGCGCTGAAATAGGGGCAGGGGGTGCCGGGGTCAGCGACCACAATCGCGTCGTCATCCAGAATGTCCATCAAGGACGCCATGACAGCCTCGGGCCGGATCGGCGTCTCGCGACTTGCGGCCAGCGGGGCGAACGCGGTCCTCTTGGCCTCCCAAGCGGCGCGGGCTTTGGCTGCTCCGCCTTGGCTGGTCAGGTCCTGCCGGTTTTCCAGTGCCAGCACCAAAGCCTCCAGCGCCAGACGGGCATCGGCGCAGATAGCCACTTCGGTCTGGTAATTGGCGCCGATCACCATCGGATCGCTGTCGATATGGATGATCGTGGTGTTGCGTCCGGGGCTTCTCCACCGTTCCGTTGTGACCGAACCGGCGCGGCAGCCAATGAACAAAACGATATCGGCCTGATCCACGACGGCGCGGGTTGCCGGGATGCCCCCGTTCGACCCGACAACGCCCAGGGCAAGCGGGTCGGTCTCGGCAATGGACCCCTGACCCGACACGGTTGTGGCCACGGGCATGTCCAGCAGGCCTGCAACCCGGCGCAGCGCATCGGTCGCCTGGGACAAAACCGGCCCGCCACCACAGACCGCAACCGCGGATTTGGCCCCTGCAAGAATGGCAGCCGCTGCTTCGATGGCGTCCGGGTCAGGTGCGGCCCGTTCAGCGGGATAGCTGCGGTGCCTGTCATCCGCCCAGATTTCAGCCTCGTCTACCTGCCCCTTCTGCGTGTCAAACGGCAGCGCAAGATGCGTCGCACCGGGCGTGCCGGTCGTCATCGCCCTGAAGGCGGCCCGAACCATGGCCGGAAGCCGCGCTGCGTCGTCGAGGGATGTGTTCCATTTGGCCAGAGGCCGGAACAGCGCAGGCTGATCCAGTTCGGTCAACGGGTATTTGCCGCGGCTGGTCGTTGCCACATCTGACGTGATCGCAAGTATCGGAACCGAGCTTTCGTTGGCCTCGACCACTCCGGGCAAGATATAGGTCGCACCACCACCGGACGGGCCCTCGCACACGCCGGGCTTGCCGGTGACGCGGGCATAGCCATCCGCCATATAGGCCGCGTGCCGTTCATCCCGTGTCAGAATGTGCTGAATGCTGTGATCCATCCGGGCAAGGGCATCATAAAAGGGCAAAGTGGTATCGCCGCACAGGCCAAACATATGCGTCACACCATGCGCTTCGAGCATACGCACCATGGCTTCGGCTCCGGTCAGAAAATTTGTCCCTGTCATGGTTGCGAGTCCCTTGTGTCAAACCTGTGCTCAAGACTGTATACAGTTTTGTATATTGATTTCAAGCTCAGTGTGTGGCACCTGTGATTCAAACGAAGAAGGGCAGGGGTAATGGCGGGGCCGCGCGTCGAAGATATCTATGATCAGGTCAAGGCGATGGCGGTTTCGTTTCGCCTGCGCCCCGGCGACCGCCTGAACGAAGTGGCGTTGTCCAGGGATCTGGGCGTCAGCCGCACCCCGCTGCGCGAGGCGTTGAACCGTCTGGTTGCCGAACGGCTTTTCGACTTCCGCCCCGGACAAGGCTTTTTCTGCCGCCCGCTGGACGCGCAAAGCGTGTTCGACCTATTCGAACTGCGCCAGATCATCGAAACAGCGGCGGCGCGTGCGGCCTGTGCCAAGGCATCGGACGAAGACCTGCAGCTGTTGCGGGACGAGCTTTACGCAACGGGCATCGACATCACCGGTCTGACTGTCGAAGAAGCCGTCAACCGGGATGAGGCGTTTCATTTGGGTATCGCGAAGCTGTCGGGGAATATGGAACTGTTGCAAACCCTGACGCGGATCAACGACCGTATCCGCTATATCCGTTGGATTTCCATGAGCCTGGACCGCGTGCAACGCTCAAAGGACGAACACAAACGCGTCATGCAGGCTTTGATGGACCGGAACGCGGATGAGGCGGCACGGGTTCTGGCTGCACATATCTCCAAACGTATGGATCAGGTGCAGGATGCCGTGCGTCACGGGATTTCGAACATCTACATGGAAGGGTCGGACGATATTTCGACCCGTATCATCGAGGAGGTTGAGGGATGATCGCGCAGGGCGGAAAATCCATCTACGGCGCGTCTGTCGGCATTCTGATGCTGGATGCCCGCTTTCCCCGCATTCCCGGCGATATGGGCAACGCGCAGACCTGGCCCTTTGCGGTTCACTACCGCATTGTGCGCGATGCCTCGCCGGATCGGGTGGTCCGGCACAAAGCCGAAGGCATGCTCGACGTGTTCATCGACGCGGCGCAGGAGCTTGTCAAAGATGGTGTGGACGGGATTACCACCAATTGCGGGTTTCTGTCGCTGTTCCAAAAAGAATTGGCCCAGGCTGTGCCTGTTCCGGTGGCCACATCGTCCCTGATGCAGGTTGAAATGGTCAACCGCATCCTGCCGGCGGGAAAACGCGCCGGGGTTCTGACCATATCAGCCTCCACTCTGACCCAAGACCATTTGCTGGCTGCCAATGTTCCATTGGACACGCCTATCGGCACAACCGAAGGCGGGGCGGAGTTCACCCGCGCGATCCTTGGAAATGAGCTTGGCCTTGATGTGGAATTGGCCCGCAAAGACAATGTCGAAGCCGCAATGGCCCTGACATCGGAACACCCCGATCTTGGCGCGATCGTGCTGGAATGCACGAATATGTGTCCCTACGCGCCCGATATTCAGCGCGCCACAGGGCTGCCCGTGTTTTCTATCGTATCTTTCGTGACATGGTTTCAGGCCGGTCTTGTGCCGCCCACCTACTAGACAGGTGACACGGGCGCTCTGACTGACCCGCCCTAAGATGTCACAGGTTCAGGTCACCTTGTGCCGAGTTCCGGATCACCCGCTCGGCATTCGGAATGTCGTTTGAAAGCGCCCGCTCTCTTGCGGCCTGTTTGTCCAGCCCAAACCCAACCCAACGGTCGGTGAGCCGGGTTTCCAGTGTTGCAAGATCGACGCCCAGAAACACCTTGAGCGCCCATAGGGCGTGAAGGCCCGACCAGCCCGGTTCATCCAGCAAAAGGTAATTGCCTTCAACCAGAACGACCCGCTGATCAGGCGAGATCATTGATCGGGCAGCGATTGCCAGATCAAGCTTTCGGTCGAAGCCCGGAATTGCAACTTCATCTTCGGTGCGCAAACGCACAAGCAAGGCACGAAACCCGGCAAGATCGAAGGTTTCCGGCGCGCCCTTGCGCGGGAAAAGCCCACGTTCTTTCAGGATCGCGTTGTCAAAGTGAAAACCGTCCATTGGCACAAGCCCTGCTGACACGCCGCGCCGGTTCAGCTTGGCTGTGGCAAGGCTGGCAACGGTGCTTTTCCCGGATCCGGGCGGGCCGGCAATCGCGACAAGTTGCCGGTGTCGGGCCGGCGGCAGCGCCTCAACGGCGTCGACGATGCTGTCGGCCAGAACGTCAGGGGCGGTGCCGCCACCGGTCATGCAGCCTGATCCTCGGGCGGTGCGTCCTTGGCCCCGGTCATGAATGCTACGGCGTCGGACATCGAATAGTCCTTGGGGTCAATCACACACAGGCGTTTTCCCAGCCTGTGCACGTGAATCCGGTCTGCGACTTCGAAAACATGAGGCATGTTGTGGCTGATCAGGATGATCGGAATGCCGCGTGATTTCACATCCTGGATCAGTTCAAGGACTCTGCGGCTTTCCTTTACGCCCAATGCTGCTGTCGGTTCGTCCAGAATGATGACCTTGGATCCGAATGCCGCCGCGCGTGCCACGGCAACGCCCTGGCGCTGTCCACCCGACAGGGTTTCGACGGCCTGATTGATATTCTGGATGGTCATCAGACCCAATTCGCTCAGCTTTTCGCGGGCGAACTTTTCCATTGCCGGACGGTCTAGCATTCGAAGCCATGATCCCAATGGCCCCTTTCGCCGAATTTCCCGCCCCATGAACATATTGTCCGCAATCGACAGGGCAGGGGACATGGCAAGCGTCTGGTAGACGGTTTCAATACCGGCTTCACGCGCGTCGATCGGGGAATGGAAATTCACCTTTTGACCTTGCAGCCAAACATCGCCTTCGTCTGGCGTCACTGCGCCGGACACTGCCTTGATCAGAGTCGACTTACCCGCGCCATTGTCGCCGATCACTGCCAGAATCTCACCCGGCATCAGGTCAAAATCGCAGTGATCCAGCGCAGTCACCTTGCCATAGCGTTTCACAAGGTTCCGTCCTTTGAGAATGGGTTCCATCAGGCTGCTACCTTTCTGATCCACTGGTCGACCGCGACCGCTGCGATGATAAGGATGCCGATCAGCAGGAACGTCCATTGTGCATCCGCGCCCAGCAACCGAAGCCCAAGCGTAAAGACGCCCACGATCAGGGCACCGAACAGGGACCCCAGAATAGACCCGCGACCGCCAAACAGCGATATCCCTCCGATCACGACCGCCGTGATGCTTTCGATATTGGCCAGCTGGCCCGAGGTTGGCGAAACCGACCCGATCCGGCCAATCAGGGCCCAGCCCGCAAAGGCGCAGATCAGCCCGGACAGCATGTACACGGATATCAGCGTGCGGTGCACGTTGACACCAGACAGTTCTGCCGCTTCGGGGTCATCCCCGACCGCATAGACATGCCTGCCCCAGGCCGTGTGCCGCAACGCGTATGCAAGGACGAGGATCAGCGCCAGCATGAAGACCACGCCGACGGTAAACACCGCCCCGCCCACGGTAAACTTGGCACCAAACAGTTGCAGGATGGCGGCGTGTTCCTCGATCTCCTGCGACCGGATCGTTTCGTTTTGTGAATAAAGGAAATTGGCCGCAAGAACGATCTGCCACATGCCAAGGGTGACGATGAAAGGCGGCAGCTTGATGCGACTGACCAGAAACCCGTTCAAGGCTCCGATTGCCGAGCCAACGGCAAGGCCGCACACAATCGCAACCGACGGCGGCATTCCATAGCGGAAAGTGAATTGTCCCATCACAACCGACGACATCACCATGATGGCCCCAACACTCAGGTCGATGCCTGCGGTCAGGATCACAAGGCTTTGGGCCGCCGCCACGATCCCGACGATCTGAACCTGTTGCAGGATCAATGTCAGCGCAAAGGGCGAAAAGAACTTGGAGCCCAGCAAGACACCAAAGATGACGATGGCAGCGACAAGGACAATCAGCGGGACCAGCGACGGGTTCACATGCAGAAAATGCTGAACCGTTCCGACAAATCCGCGTTGGTGATCGTCAAATTCGGCAACTTGCTCTGGGCTGCCCTTTGCGGCGGTTTCGAAATCGTCGGCTTGTCGTGAAGAATCGGACATGGAACTTCCCCCAAAGCGTCAGGTTTATGACGACTTTAGCAAGGTTTCAGGCGTGTGGGTGGTTTTGACAAGTGGAAGGCCGCGTAGCGGCCTTCCACACGTTCAGCTTAACCCCAGCAGAGGTCCATGCCTTCCTGAACCGAGATGGACTCGACGCCGTCGGCGGCCTTATCCGTCACAAGCGCCACGCCAGTGTCAAAAAAGTCCTTACCGGGTGTGTTCTCGGGTTTCGTCCCTTCGTCAGCCCATTTCTTGACAGCCTCAACGCCCAGCGATGCCATCAGCAGCGGGTATTGCTGGGATGTTGCGCCGATGACCCCGTCCGCCACGTTCTGCACGCCGGGGCAGCCGCCATCGACGGAAACGATCAACACGTCATTTTCGCGTCCGATAGCCTTGAGCGCCTCGTAAGCGCCCGCTGCCGCCGGTTCGTTGATGGTATGCACCACATTGATCATCGGATCTTTGGCCAGCAGGTTCTCCATCGCGCGGCGGCCGCCTTCTTCGTTGCCAGCGGTGACATCGCTGCCAACAAGACGCGGATCGTCTTCATCGCCGATCACGTTCGGATCGGCCAGATCAACACCGAACCCCTGCAAGAACCCCTGATTGCGAAGCACATCCACAGTGGGCTGGCTGACCGCAAGGTCCAACGTGGCGATTTTGGCGTCATTCGCCGCATCACCCAACGTGGCCTTTGCCCATTGTCCGATCAGAAGCCCCGCAAGGAAGTTGTCCGTGGCAAAGGTCGCGTCGGCCGAGTCGATAGGCTCAAGCGGGGTGTCCAGCGCAATCACCAGCAGCCCGGCATCGCGGGCCTGCTGCACCGCCGGAACGATGGACGACGTATCCGACGCGGTCAGCAGGATACCCTTTGCGCCATCCAGAATGCAGGTTTCGATGGCCTGAACCTGAGTTTCGTGGTCGCCGTCGACTTTGCCGGCAAAGGCCTTCAGCGTCATGCCAAGCTCTTCGGCTTTAGCGGTCGCACCCTCTCTCATTTTAACAAAGAAAGGGTTGGTATCCGTCTTGGTGATCAGGCAAACGGTTTCACCTTCGGCCATTGCACTGCTTGCCATGGCCGAAACCGCCAGCGCCGTGGCGCCTGCAAGTTTCGCAAGTTTCATCGGTAGTCCTCCCAGTTTTCCCAATGCCCGTCAGGGCATACGTTTGACCGGGCGAAAACCGGCCCGATCGAACGTGAAAACCATCACAAGATTCGAATTTCGAGTCAATAAATAAATCACTCTTATTTATTATTGACAGAAAGGAAGGGTTTCAACATTGTCGTCATGAAGGGGATGGCCGTGTCTGCAATGAACTCTTTGGACAATACCACTGGCGTACGCGAGCCAGATATGCGCGGCACCAACCAAAGTGGAATGCGGGCCCGAAATGAACGGCTTGTCCTGTCACTGGTCCGGCGCCATCAGGCCCTCGCAAAATCTGAAATCGCGCGGATGACCGGGCTGTCGGCGCAGACGGTCTCGGTCATCATGCGCCAGTTGGAAACCGATGGGCTGCTTCTGCGGGGCGAACCGATCCGGGGAAAAGTCGGGCAGCCCTCGGTTCCCATGTGCCTGAACCCGGATGGCGCTTATTTCTTTGGGCTCAAAGTCGGGCGGCGCAGTACCGAATTGGTGCTGACGGATTTTCTTGGCAATGTCAGGCACCGTGAGCGGCGGACCTACGATTTTCCGACGCCCGAGGCGACATTGAGCTTTTCCAAGGAAAGCCTCGACAAAGTGATGGCGTCACTGTCGCCCGAGGCGCGCAGCCGGATCGCGGGTCTTGGGATTGCGATGCCGTTCTACCTTTGGGACTGGGCGCAGACATTGCAGGTTCCGCAGGAGAAAATGGATCCGTGGCGTGACGCGGACCTGAAAGGCGCGCTGGCCGCAAGCTATGACTTGCCGGTATTCCTGCAAAACGACGCAACGGCCGCCTGCGGTGCCGAGCTGGTGTTTGGCCCTGCGGAAGGCCCACGAGATTTCCTGTATTTTTATGTGGGCTTCTTCATCGGAGGCGGGGTGGTTCTGAACGGCTCCATCTTTTCAGGGCGGGGAAATGCCGGTGCGCTTGGTCCATTGCCTGTGCCGGACGACGCAGGCGGAGTGAAACCATTGATAGATGTCGCCAGTCTTTATGTGCTGGGGCGCGCAGTTGGTGGGAATGCCGAAACAGCCGGCTCAATCTGGGAAACGACACAGCATTGGGACATACCGGAAACCCACCTTGAGAACTGGTTGAAACAGGCGGCGCACGGGATCGCACATGCCATCGTCTCGTCTTGCAGCCTGATCGACTTCGAATCTGTCAAGATTGATGGCTGGATGCCCGCAGGCATCAAGGCGCGGCTGGTGGAATTGGTCGAGGTCAAACTATCTGACATGAACCTGACCGGGCTTGAACGGCCCTTGGTGCAGGTGGGGACGGCAGGCCCGGATGCCCGCTCATTGGGCGCGGCCAGTTTGCCATTGTCGGAAAGATACCTGCTCGAAGGGTAGGTTCATTCCCGAAAAACCCTGACCGTTATCCAAAGCGGATCCGCCGGAAATAGGGCATTGCCCGCTAAACTTTTTGACAGCCAGCGCAATTGATCGTTGACGGATGCCGAAGAAGTCTGGCAAGCCGCTCGGCATGTCCGGTTCCGGGGCGTGCTCTGGAATCAATAGGGAATGCGGTGCGGGCTTTGGCCCAATTCCGCAACTGCACCCGCAACTGTAAGCGGCGAGCAGGGCTGAAGTGCCACTGGTGTTAATCCGGGAAGGCCAGCCCAACGCTTTGACCCGCAAGTCAGGATACCTGCCGGACATGTGCCTTTGACAAGGGCACTCCTAATCGGCGACGGGATGTGCGTCGGAGCAGGATGCTTGAAAAAGCAGCTTAGCTTGGACATCCCCGCAGTCAAAACGCATCTCGTACCGGGGTTGGTGCGATGGGACAAGGACGACTATTGATGACCAAGCTGCTTTCCGCAGCCGCTGTGGCGATAGCGCTTCCAGCGATGGCAAATGCGCATTTCCTGCTGGAATACACCGCTGACACCATGATCGACGCACCGGGGAATGTTCCGGTCAAGCTGATCTTTTGGCATCCGTTCTCGAACGGGCATGTCATGGATCTGGACAAGCCGCAGGAATTCTACGTGATCCACAACGGTCAGAAAACCGATCTGCTGGATACCCTGGAACCCGTACGTTTCACCGGTGGCGAAAACGAAGGCGCGGCATTCAAAGGTTATGTTCCCGTCAAACGGTCGGGCGACTATGTGCTGGTGACAGTTCCCCAGCCCTATTATGAGGGATCTGAGGATATCTATATCCAGCAGATCGCCAAGGCATTCCTGAACCGCAATGAACTGCCGACCGACTGGATGAACCCGGTGGGCCTGCCGGTTGAGATCATCCCGCTCAACAAACCAACCAACATCATCGCGGGTTCGACGTTTACAGGTCGGGTTATGGCCGAAGGCCAACCGGTTGCGGGTGCCGAGATCGAGATCGAGTACATGGCCGCAGAACCGGACATGGAAAGCGCGGCCGCCTCGGCCCCGTCGGTCTCGCCGATGCCGGGTGGTGCATTGGTCGCAACTTCGGATGATAACGGGTATTTCACGTTTGGCGTTCCAAAAGCCGGATATTGGGGATTTGCGGCGCTCGGCGCCGGTCCCGTGACCAAACACAACGGCAAAGAACTCAGCCAGGACGCGGTCATCTGGATCCGCGCCTGGGATTTGGAGTAACCGTAGATGCACATCGTTGACGGAGCCTTGTCCAACCCTGTCGTGATCGGCGGAGCCGTCGCTGCTGCGGGTGGGATTGCCATGGGCCTCAGGTCGCTGGATCTTGATCGCATCCCCACTGCGGGGGTGCTGTCTGCCAGCTTTTTCGTGGCATCGCTGATCCATGTGCCGATTGGCCCTTCGTCAGTGCATCTGATCCTCAACGGAATGGCCGGGCTTTTGTTGGGCTGGGCCGCATTCCCGGCCCTGTTCGTCGGGCTTTTGCTGCAGGCCGTCTTCTTTGGCTTTGGCGGGTTGACGGTATTGGGGATAAACACCCTGAACATCGCGTTGCCCGCGGTTTTGGCCGGACTGATCTTTGGCCGCCTGATCGCCCATGGCTCACCTCTGCATGGTGCGATATGGGGCGGGGTCGGTGGTGCCTTTGCCATCGCCGCTACAACCGGCATGGTTGCGTTTTCACTGGCCCTGTCCGGGGATGCATTCCTGCCAGCGGCCAAGCTTGTTTTCTTTGCACATATTCCTGTCATGGCGATCGAGGCGATCCTGACCGGGTTCGCGGTTTTGCTGGCGCGCAAGGTCAAGCCCGAGCTGTTTGTCAAAGGAGCGGCCGCGTGAGGTACCTGGCGATCATTCTGGCGCTGTGCTGCGCACCCGTACCTGCCTTGGCGCATAAGGTCATAGCCGGAGTGTTTGAATCCGGTGACGCCATCGAAGGCGAAATCGGCTTTTCCAACGGCGACATGGCAAGCGGGGCCGAGGTCATCGTCAACGGCCCGGATGGATCCGAGCTGGGCCGTATCGTAACAGATGCAGACGGGTTCTTTATCTACACGCCAAACGCGCCGGTGGCCCATACTTTCTTTGCAAACCTTGGTGCCGGGCATGTGGCCGAGGTTACCATGCCCGCTGCGGATGTCGCCCGGATCATGGGCGTTGAAGCGGAACCCGACACCGCGCCGACAAACGCACCTGCCCAGACAGCGGCGGTGCTCAGCGATGAACAACAACAGGTCATTGCCAGGGCCGTGCGGGATGAGCTGCGCCCGCTGCGTCGGGAAATAGCGGCTTACCGCGAACAAAATGACCTGCAAACTGTTCTGGGTGGGATCGGATATATCGTCGGTCTGTTCGGTTTGGGCTTTTATTTTGCGGCACGCCGCAAGCTGGCGGCCTGATGGCTCACGTTCTGGGGCAACAGGAAAACACGCTGATCAAAGCGGGCGCGCAGCGGCGCGGCGCGATCAACCCGCTTGATCCAAGGATGCGGATCGTGATGACGGTTGTCTTCGCGGTGGTGACTGTGGCGGTGTCCTCGCTGACGGCGCTGTGCGCGGCTTTGGCGGTGTCCCTTTCGCTTCTTGCCGCCTCGCGTCTGCCCTGGCGGAAAACGTTGAAACGCATGGCCATGATGGATGGGTTCATCCTTTTCATGCTGGTGCTGTTGCCATTCTCCATGCCCGGCGACCCGATGTTCACGCTCTGGGGGTTTCCCGCAAGCTGGCAGGGTTTCTGGAAAGCGGTCGAGATTGCTCTGACGGCCAACGCGGTCATCCTGTCCCTTATGGTGCTGGTCGGCACGATGGAGCCGGTCACGCTTGGCCACGCCCTGCACCGCCTGCGCTGCCCCGAAAAGCTGGTTCACCTTCTGATGTTCACCATCCGCTATATCGAGGTTCTGCGGGAAGAATACCTGCGCCTGCGCGCGGCCATGAAGGTACGCGGTTTTCGCCCGGCAACAAACTGGCACACCTATCGTAGTTTTGGCTATCTCGTGGGCATGATGCTGGTGCGCGCGATCGAAAGATCCGAACGCATACTTGATGCGATGAAATGCCGGGGGTTTTCAGGCCGTATGCTGCTGCTTCAGGACTTTGCCCTGACCCGAAGGGACATCGTTTTTGCCGCAGGTCTTGGTGCCCTTTGCGCGGGTCTGATCATACTGGATTTGGCATGACACTGATTGCGCTTGAAGATATCTGCTTTGCCTACCCTGGTCAGCCACCCGTTCTGGACGGTGCCAGCCTCAGCCTGTCCGCCGGTCAACGCCTGTCGCTGACGGGTCCGAACGGGGCGGGAAAATCGACCTTGCTGCGCATCACGCTTGGCTTGCAGCGCCCACGGTCCGGCACGGTCACGATCTTTGGTCAGCAAAGGGTGCAAGAGGCCGATTTTCACGACGTACGCCGCCGGGTGGGGCTTGTGTTTCAGGATGCGGATGATCAGTTGTTCTGCCCGACCGTCGCCGAGGATATCGCCTTTGGCCCGCTCAACCTGGGCAGAACGCGCGACGAAGCGCTTGCCATCGTTGAAAACGTATTGAGTGATCTGGACCTGATGCATCTGAAGAACCGCATCACCCACAAATTGTCAGGGGGTGAAAAACGGCTGGTTACGCTGGCGACCGTTCTGGCGATGGAGCCCGAGGTTCTGCTGCTTGATGAACCCACCAACGCGCTGGACCCACGGAACGAGGCCCGGCTGCTGGAAATCCTCCGGGAATTGCCGCAAGCGATCCTTCTTGTCAGCCATTCCCCGGCCTTCCGTGCCGAACTGGCACCGGATGCGCTCGATTTGCGAGACGGAAAACTGGTTGCTGTCTGACAGGACCAATCCGGGTTCAGCTGTGCCGCTTTCGGCTCATAAGCCCATATCTGACCGCCCATGCCCGAAACGACAGACGTCTGCGCCGGTCCTGTTTCACCGGGTGTTTTGATTGCGCGCCACCTTTTCGGTTGAACTCGAAAACGTCGATGATGCGCTCGGCGCAACCGCAGGCTTCGCCCATGCCAACTTTGGCAAAGTAGAATTTTTCGAAACGTTCCGGGTTTTGCATGGCGCCCCTCCTGTTCAAGCGTAACCGCAAAAGCCTAGTGCCGCCAAATCACTTTGCTGCGGCCACAGGGGGCTGCTATGGCGCGGCGAAGGCGCTTCCCGTCCAGACATTGTCCAATTGATTGAAAACCGGCGAGGTGATGAGCATCTCGGCAGGGTACAGCAATTGCAGCTCATCCGCGAACCGCGTGACGCCGGGTACAAGCCCGGTGATGTTCTGCCACGCGGCCCAGCTGCCGGGATCGGACAGGCTGGTGGGATTGCCGGGATCAGCCGCCTGGTGCCAACCGGCCGCATTCAGGATCGGTGTAAGGGCAAAGCGCGCATCGTTGCTGTCAACCTCGGAACAGGCAGCAGCATCGCATTCCCAGCTTGTCCAGTCTGCCGCCGCGATGGTCCCGGCAATCGGGGCGGCGGCGTCGATGACCCGTGCCAGAACCTCGAACCCGCCACCCGCAGTCGGACGGCTGAGCGACAGGGGGTCGGTGGCCACGGCATGCAGCGCCGCAGTTGGTGCGAGGCTGAGGGTCCGACCGATCAAAGCCAGCTGTGCAATACCGTCGGTCACGGGGCCAGATCCGGCGGTCGGCAGGACCCTGACAGGTGTCAGGATCGGCACCGCTCCGCCACGTATCGCGATTTCCTGCAACGCATTGTCGAAGGCCGGTACGAAATCACTGCGGATCGTGAAGCTCAGCGGGAAACTGGCCTGCTGCGGACCTACGGGCCTTGCACCGTCGCGGGTGATGAAAGACATCGGCGGAACGGCTCCGGGCTGCGGCAGCGAAATCTGCGGTCCCGCGATACCCAAAGCGGCCGCGATCATGCGTGCGCGCTGTTCGGCCTCACCATACTCGCTCAGCAGATTGATATAGCCGCCGATCTCGGTGATGTTGCGCGGCGCAGGGATGCGCGATGGTGCGATGTCGCCCGCAATGGCAAGCCTATGGGCAATCACCTCACGGGCACGCTGGATCGCCGGAGAGTTGGTCGTTTCAAGAATGTTGATGATCGCCTCGGCAAGGCTTTCATCAATTCCCGGTTTGTCCGTCACATTTGTGCTCGTGTCACTCATTGTCGTCCTCCGCAGGGGCGTTCAGGCCATTGAGGAAATCCAGCACCGACTGGCTGCCGGCCTTGGTCGCGCTGCCGTCATCAGCATCCGCATTTGCCTTGGTGAAGGCCCCGAAAAGCTTGGCCAGAAGCAGCGTGTTGGATGGGTTGGCCAAAGCAGCAGCCCCGCCGGGGAAATCCTTGAACAGGTTTTGAACGAAACCGGCCCGGTTGCCATCCGATTGCCCGCCGATCAGCGCGGAAACACCCGAGGCGTTCTTGGCGATATCCTCAAACCCCTTGATCTTGGCGGCATTGCTGGCGTCGAATGCTTTCTTGTCAGCGGCGGCCTTCTTGGCCTCTTCCTCTTTGCGGGCGGCAGCGATTTCCTGACCTTTACCCGCAAGTTCCGTGGCCTTTCCAACCAGCTCCTTGGTCAGATCCGTCGCCGTGTCGATGGCCTTGTCCCGACCAGCGGCAACCGATTGCGTTTCAAGCGCCAGTTGCGCTTGCAATTCCTTCAGGCCCGTCAGATCGGTTCCCGCCCGCGCAAGATCGGGCGCAGCCTTGAGGATTTCGGCCAGTTGCGACGTGGGCACAGCCTGGCCGGTGCCAATGTCGCCCCCTGCAATGGTCAGCGTGTTCGAAGGCTGGTTGTTCGGCAGGTCTGACGGCGCACGTGTACCAAAGATGGCGTCACTGTCAGCAGGCAGGACCGGCGCGTCGCCAACCGGCGGCGGTGTCGGGCTGTCCTGCCAGTTCCAGAAGCGGCGGTGGTCGATCATCTCGCAGGAATTGCAGCGGCCCAGAACGGCCTCGCCCAGCAGTCCTCTGGTCGGCAGTGAAATCGTGCGGCGCGGTGGCCGGAAATCCTCGCGATGGAAGGCCAGCAGACTGTCCTGAATATCACCGGTCCGCATCTCCATCCGGTCGGCCAGATCGGGCGGGATCGAGAAGGGCATGATCATGGCATTGCCATAGAACCCCAGCACCTTGTTCTGGACGGTGCTGAGCAGCGATATCTCGCTTGAGGCATCGTCGAGCCCGCCTTCCGGTACCCCGATGGTGAAGCGTTCCAGCAGGATCGCACGTTCTTCGTCCGTCATGCTGGCCCAGATCACGCGGGAATAGCGAACGGTGTTGGCCACAACATGCTGGTACATCTCTTCGATGCGGCGCAGATCCCGGCGTGACAGAACGTCAGGCACCTCCTGCACGGAATAGGGCAGGGTGGCAGGTAGTGCCTGGAACGTGTTGTCATCAACAACGGTCTGGGCGTTTTCATTCATACGCGCCTCAAACTCGCTGACCATGGGTGGACCTACCAGATCGTCAAAGTCCGAGCCCGAGATCGTGGTGCGAAGGCTGCGGTTGATATTGCGGGTGGCCCGATCCAGATCGTCGGCATCTTCCAGATTGGCCAGATGTTCCCAGATGTTGAAAATATTGATGGGATCAGGACCGGTGTAGAACGAATAGGCAAACGAACCCGTCCGCCTGCGAAGCTCAACACGCGCGATATCCGACCGCTCGACCGAACGGGGCAAAGTCACAGACCCGGTATAGGTCCGGCGCTTGGTCGGATCACGCCGCGCATCAGCCAGCCGGACAAGCAGGTTCTCGCGTGTTTCCGCTGGCAGGTCATGCAGGTTGTCGATGTCTATCGGCGATCCGGTCAGCGGAACAGGTCCGACCCGGTCGCCATCCTGCGTGAAGATCACGACAGAAATGTCATCATTGGGCATGAACGTGCCCTGCGCCTCGAAACTGACGATGTCCTGTGCGACGCCGGGCGCGTTCTGCGGTGTTGCGTCTTTGTCCGCATAAAACTCTTCCAGCAGCTTCAGTGCGCTGCGGAATCTGCGGCGGCTTCGGAACACGCGCCGGAACACTTCGGCATGGCGCAGGATGACCTTGTACCGGCTCAGCAATCCGGACCGGGTGACATTGCCCGGCAACTGATCGCCTTGCCCCAGACGGCGGAAGCGGATGAGTTGCATGGGCACAAAGACCACCAACTGCACCCCCTCGATACGCGTTTCCAGGGAAAAGTCGCGCAGAACTTCGAACCATTGCATGGTCATTGCGTGGCAATGATTGCGGTTGGCCACGAATTTCGTTGTGGCCGTCCGCCGATCCGTCGCAGTTGCAGTGCGCACACTGGTCCGTGCAGAATTGCGCTTGACCGAAGCCGCCCGTTCAAGCGCGGCAGAGAATGTCTCATGCGTGTCGGACAGAAAATCGCGTGATGTGTTCTGTGTGTTGGACGAATTGCCGGATGAATTCGAACTGGACCGTGCGCCGCTGAAGCCCACGCCGCCGACGATGGCCCCGATGCCTCCGAACAGGCCGCCACCAACGCCACCTGCGCCCCCGAAGCTTTTTGAAAATGCGCGGGTCGAAAACGAGGACGTGCCCTGAATCACCTCATCCAGCGCGCTTTCAAACGTACTGTCAAAGGACGTGTCGCGGGCTTCCTCGAATTCCTGTTGCTCTTCAAATGTCAGGCTCTCTCGTTCACGTACGCTCAGTGTTTCGCGCTGTTCCGACACGACAATCCGTTGCTCTTCTCCCGGGGCAAGCGGCAGGGAATAGACCAGCCGACCCAAAGACATGCCAGCATGGACAGCCGTCGACCGCATCTTGGCAATATAGCCAAGCGCAAGGCTCGACGCTTTGGGCACATCCTGCGGCCGTTCTTCAAGATCTTCAAAGAAGTCCTCGATATCGATGGGTTCATCAATCGGAATCCGGTCCCGAAAATCCCAATCACCCCCGTCATTGTTGAACGCGGCCAGCAGCGTTTCGGCTGACAGATTGGCCTGAGCAAAGGTTGTGCCCGGAATAGTCGTCACAAAGCGGCCACCGCCTATGGGGCGCGTTCGAACGATATTCTTGGGCCCTACGAGCGGATCAATCAGCCGGTACAGAACCGAATAGCGCCGCCGTGAAACCGTGCCGCCTTCGGTTCGGTACTCCGACGCGCAATCGCCTTCGCCCAGCACGATAGGGGCCTGCGAACCGGTGAAATCGGATATGTTTTCTTCAGCATCCTCGGGATCCACAGGCAAGATATCGGCCAGCTCACCGACGATCGAACGCTGCAAAGGCAGGAGCGTGCGATCCAGCACCACAAGACCCATTTCGCCGTCCAGCGCGTCAACGCGCGGCACGGCTTCTGTCAGGGTCGTGTTTTGACCCCTGATCCGCAACCGGAGGCCGTTCTGCGGCAGGCGGAGATTGGGCAGATCAACCGAGAAGAGACCGCGCGCGTCCGTGACGGCGGCTTTGACAGCCCACGAGAAATCCGCGTTGTCGATCCCTTCATTGGCGGTAAAGGTGGGGCGCAGGACCTCGACGATCACGCGTTCGGCAGGGTTCCCGTCCGGGTTGATCAGTTCCCCCCGCAGTTTCGGGGCAAGGGTGGGAACGACCGCCCCCAGAAAGCCTCCGGCCAGATCTTCGCGAATGGTTGCAAGCTGGCGAAAAACCGCGCCTGTCGACTGAACGCGCCGGTCGACCAGATCGTTGATCACTTCCGCAGAAAGCTCAATTCCGACGCCGCGGCGCAATGCCTTGAGCTTTTCCGCCTCAACCCGCTTCTGATCCTCAACGCTGTGCGCGCCAGCTGCGACAGTGCCGGAAATTTCCGCTGATATCGATGGGTTTG
Organism: Ruegeria sp. AI2; assembly: GCF_056541275.1. Classification (NCBI taxonomy): domain Bacteria; kingdom Pseudomonadati; phylum Pseudomonadota; class Alphaproteobacteria; order Rhodobacterales; family Roseobacteraceae; genus Ruegeria; species Ruegeria sp. AI2. Next base: position 8,232 of record NZ_JBQFYB010000023.1, on the reverse strand, counting down.
GCCGAAGATTTGGTATGGACAGCGTTATGCGCGGGGGCTCACTGCTGGAGTCGGACATGAACGTCACCTCTCAAGAAAGAGCTGAAAAAAACGAGATGTCAGAAAAAGAAGTCAAATCATTAAAGGTGACCTAAGGTAACATGTTTGGAGGATTCGCGGAAGCAACGCAGGGTTGTGCCTACCGCCACGCGCGGCAAAGCGCTCAGGACAAGCACTGTGTCTCTTGCTGCTGACGGTATCCAGAATTGGTCAGAGCTGGACGAATAACCTGCCCGGAAACATCGGCATCCAAATCGCCTTTGGTCTAGTTTCGTGACTGCTGAGACGAATAGAAATACGCAATGGCCTGCGTTCGGTTTTTGACACTCAGCTTTTCGTAGATGTTGGACAGGTGAAACTTGACCGTGTTTGTCGAAATCTGAAGTTCCTTCGACAGGTCCCGGTTCGACATTCCCTGCGCCAGCGCCTCCAGAATTGCGCGCTCCTTACGCGACAGGCTCTGGATCGGGTCCTGTTGCATTTTACGGATATCGATGAACGGGAACACCATCTTACCCGCTGCAACTTTGGCGCAGGTTTCCAGCAGACCCTCAACCTCGCCCGTGCGGGCGGCAAATCCAGCCGCACCCGCCTGCATCGCCAATCGCGGGACATCGCCGCCAGTGTCGCCATAAACGACAAAGCGCGGGGCGTTGGGCTGATCGCGCAGAACCTCGATCAGTTTGGCGGCCCCTAAAACCGGAAGCGTCCAGTCGACGACACCAACCTGAACGGGAACCCGCATCACCGTTCCCAGAAACCCTTCGGCCGTTGCTGACGTGGCCATCAGCGAGAATCGGGGGTCCCGCTCGAATATTTCGGACATGGCCGACAGAACCAGCGGGTTGCCGTCCGCCAGCATGATGTCGATGGGTTTGTTCGGTGTCTCAACCATATGATTTTGCCCCGATTCCGGAAAAACCTACCCATAAGGATAGGGCGTTTCTTTGTATACCTTCGTATTTTTACCAAAACGGGTAGGTGCTGACCCATCCTATTGGCCATCCAAAAGCAGTAGTAAGTTACGTTGCGTCATAAGGCAAGCTCGCGTTTCCTGCTCGGTAACTTGACACAACGGGCCGCAATGCCCGGCCAACAGCCGAGGATGCCAGACCATGACTTTTCAGATTTTCCCTCCGCTCGAAATCCCTCAGACCCTCGCTGCGGGGCCGGGGCCGGGCAACACAGATGCGCGCGTCCTCAAGGCCTTTGCCGATGCAGGCGTTGCCGATCACATGCAGGGGGACGTCCTTAGGGGGATGGTCGAATGCAAGCACATGCTGCGGAAAATCTGGGGTACCCAAAACGCCTATACCTTTGCTGTTGCCGGCACCGGTTGGAGCGCCCTGGACACCATGTTTTCGGCCGTCATGCCTGGCGATAAGGTCGTTGCTTTTGCCAACGGGACATTCTCGGGGATCGACGCGCTGACCCTGCGGATCAAGGCGGCGACGCCCGAAGAACATGCAGCCAACCCGATGGCACCTCAGGCCGCCAGCGTCACCGTGATCGAGGTTCCGCACGGCCAGCCGGTCACCGGTGATCTGGTCGAGGCGACGCTGGCGCAGCACAAACCGAAATGGGCTTTCATGGCGCATTGGGAAACCGGATCGGGCCGCATCAATGACCTGCGCGGATTTTCCGACGCGTGCGAACGTCATGGCGCGATGGGTCTGATCGATGCGGTGTCGTCTCTGGGCGTCGATGACTTCTCGATAGACGATTTTCCGGGTATCGCCGGATGGGCGTCCTGCCCGCAGAAAGGTCTGTGTTGCTTGCCGCTGACCTATGCCCCTGTCAGCTTTACCGACGGCTATATCACCTCACTGAAAACCACCGGTGCCTATACCTATGTGCACAATCCCATCTTTGAGGCCCGCCATTGGGGCATTGTCGATGGGCAGGATGTTGAAAAGGGCACCTATCACCGCACCCATTCGGGCTACGCCGTTGCGGCCTTCCATGAATCCCTGCGCCTGACCCTTCAGGAAGGTCTGGCCAAGCGGTCCGCGTCGTACAAGACGCACGAGAAGGTTCTGCGGGACGCCGTCACCGAAATGGGCTGCGAGGTCACCTCCGACATGCCCAGCCTGATCGTGCTGAACCTGCCCCCGGAACTGGCTGGCCGCGAGATGGAGCTGGTCCAGAACTGCCGCGCGCGCGGGTTTGGCATCTGGCCGACGCTCAGCGCACCCGTGCAGGTGCGCATCGGCATCCTCAACCAATTGAACCGCGACGCCGTCAGCCGGATCGTGCGCCTGTTCGCCGAAGCCATCCGAGAATTGGGCGGAACGGTCGACCAAGACGCAATCGAAGACCTGCTGGAAAGCCGTTACGGCACCTCAATCGCTGCATAAACAGGAGCGGATCAGATGGATATTCACGAGTATCAGGCAAAGGAAATTCTTTCGAATTTCGGTGTCGCCATACCGTCCGGCGCACTGGCCTACAGTCCGGAACAAGCGGCCTATCGGGCGCGTGAGCTGGGCGGTGACAAATGGATCGTCAAGGCGCAGGTCCATGCAGGCGGTCGCGGCAAGGCCGGAGGGGTCAAGCTGTGCAACACCGAAAACGAAATCTATCAGGCCTGCGATGATCTGTTTGGCCGCAAGCTGGTCACGCACCAGACCGGCCCCGAAGGCAAAGGCATCTATCGCGTCTATGTCGAAGCCGCTGTGCCGATCGACCGCGAGATCTATCTGGGTTTTGTCCTCGACCGGTCCAGCCAAAGGGTGATGATCGTGGCCTCGTCCGAGGGCGGGATGGAGATCGAGGATATCTCGGCTGACCGCCCGGAAAGCATCGTCCGCTCCATCGTGGAACCGGCGGTTGGGCTTCAGGAATTTCAGGCGCGCGAGATCGCATTCAATCTCGGGCTTGAACCCAGGCTGATCCAGCAAATGGTTCGTACGCTACAGGGCTGCTATGCCGCTTTTAGCGAGCTTGACGCGACAATGGTCGAGATCAACCCGTTGGTCATCACGGGTGACGACCGGGTTCTGGCGCTTGACGCCAAGATGAGCTTTGACGACAACGCCCTGTTCCGCCATCCGCAAATCTCTGAACTGCGTGACAAAAGCCAGGAAGACCCGCGCGAAAGCCGCGCAGCCGACCGCGGCCTGTCTTATGTCGGGTTGGACGGAAATATCGGCTGCATCGTCAATGGTGCCGGTCTGGCGATGGCCACGATGGACACGATCAAGCTGGCCGGTGGCGAGCCTGCAAACTTCCTCGACATCGGCGGCGGGGCCTCGCCCGAACGTGTGGCCAAGGCGTTTCGTCTGGTCCTGTCGGACGACAATGTTCAGGCCATTCTGGTCAACATCTTCGCCGGTATCAACCGCTGCGACTGGGTGGCTGAAGGCGTCGTTCAGGCGCTGCGGGAACTTGACCTTGATCTGCCCGTCGTCGTGCGGCTGGCTGGGACAAATGTCGAAGAGGGTCAGAAGATTCTGGCCAAGTCCGGCCTGCCGATCATTCGCGCCACAACGCTGATGGAGGCGGCAGAACGCGCTGTTGGCGCATGGAAAAACGACCTAACTCAAGGCACCAAGATGAGGGCTGTGAAATGAGCATTCTTCTCGACCGTGACTCGCGCGTCATCGTGCAAGGCATCACCGGCCGCATGGCCCGGTTCCATACCAAGGACATGTTGAACTATGGCACCAATGTCGTGGGCGGCGTCGTACCTGGCAAAGGCGGGGAAACCGTCGAAGGTGTTCCGGTCTTTGACACCGTCAAACAGGCTGTCGAGGCGACCGGCGCGGATGCCAGCCTTGTTTTTGTGCCCCCGCCTTTTGCGGCTGATTCAATCATGGAGGCCGCAGATGCCGGTATCCGCTACTGCGTCTGCATCACCGACGGGATTCCGGCGCAGGACATGATCCGGGTGAAGCGGTACATGTACCGCTATCCGAAAGAGAAACGCATGGTGCTGACCGGGCCGAACTGTGCCGGTACGATCTCGCCCGGAAAGGCGTTGCTGGGCATCATGCCGGGTCACATCTATCTGCCCGGCCATGTCGGCATCATCGGCCGCTCGGGCACGCTGGGCTATGAGGCTGCGGCGCAGCTGAAAGAACGCGGCATCGGTGTCTCGACCAGTGTCGGGATTGGTGGCGACCCGATCAACGGGTCATCCTTCAAGGACATCCTGCAGCGGTTCGAAGAGGACGAGGACACCCATGTCATCGCCATGATCGGCGAGATCGGCGGCCCACAGGAAGCTGAAGCTGCCGAATACATCCGCGACCACATCACCAAGCCGGTGATTGCCTATGTCGCGGGGCTGACCGCCCCGAAAGGCCGCACCATGGGCCACGCGGGTGCGATCATCTCGGCCTTTGGCGAAAGCGCCAGCGAAAAGGTCGAGATCCTGTCCGCCGCCGGGGTGACCGTTGCCGAAAACCCCGCGGTGATCGGTGAAACAATTGCCCGTGTGATGGAGGCCGCGTGATGGTCAAACCCTCGGTTCTTGTGACCCGTCGCTGGCCTGCCGCCGTCGAGGCGCAGCTGGCCGAGACCTATAATGCCGTTCTGAACACCGGGGACAAACCCATGTCCCCGGCCGATATCCGGCAAGCCTTGAAAACTTATGACGCGGTGCTGCCAACTGTAACGGACACACTGAGCGCGGAGGCAATGGATGTCCCTGGTGCACAGACAAAGATCCTTGCCAATTACGGTGTAGGATACAGCCACATCTGTGAACCTTCGGCGCGTGAGTTGGGCATGACCGTGACGAACACGCCCGATGTTCTGTCCGAATGCACCGCCGACATCGCCATGACCCTGCTGCTGATGGTGGCCCGGCGCGCGGGCGAGGGTGAGCGCGAGCTTCGGTCCGGCAACTGGACCGGATGGCGGCCCACGCATCTGGTTGGAACCAAGGTCAGCGGCAAAACGCTGGGCATCATCGGCTATGGCCGCATCGGGCAAGAGATGGCCCGCCGTGCGCATCATGGCTTCGGCATGGACATCCTCGTCTACAACCGCAGTCAGATAGCGCCGGATGTGCTGGCCAGGTGCAATGCAACGCAGGTGGCCTCGATTGACGACTTGCTGCCGCAATGCGACTTCGTCTCGCTGCATTGCCCCGGCGGGGCTGAAAACCGCCATCTGATCAACGCGCGCAGACTGGGCCTGATGAAGCCCGACGCCTTTCTGATCAACACCGCGCGCGGTGAGGTGATCGACGAATGGGCGCTGATACAGGCCCTGATGTTCGAGATGATCGGCGGGGCCGCGCTGGACGTGTTCGATGGTGAACCCCGTATCAGCCCGGACCTGCTGCAATGCGACAACCTCGTGATGCTGCCACATCTGGGCAGCGCCACCCGCGAAGCGCGCGAGGCGATGGGGTTTCGGGTTCTCGATAACCTGAATGATTTCTTTGAAGGCCGCGAACCCCGGGACCGCGTGATCTGATGCAAGCGCTGGCCCCGAATATTCAGCCCACCCCCAACCCCTCGAGCTATGCCGAAGGGTTGCGCTCGGAATTGCGGGCGTTGTGGCGGAATATATTGCTGAAACGGGCGCCACATGTGGCGGCATGGGCCGAGGCCACGCCGCTGCAAGCCATTCCCACGGGACCCGAAGCAACGCCGTATTTGCAGGCCCTTTCGATCTGGTTCCAATTGTTGTGCATCATCGATGAAAACGCCGAGGTTCGGGACCGTCGATTGACCGAAACCCAAAACGGCGCAGAAGCGGTAGAAGGCGGTTTTGCCGAAGCCCTGACGGACTTGTCCCTGACCTATAGCCAGGTTGAAAAGCTGACCGCTAACCTGTGTACCGGTCCCACGCTGACCGCGCATCCGACCGAAGCCAAGCGGGTTACGGTTCTGGAAATTCACCGGCGTATCTACCGCAACCTCGTCAGTCTTGAAACGCAACGCTGGACCCCGACAGAACACGCCGAATTGCTGAATGGTCTGGAAGGAGAGATTGATCTCTTGTGGCTGACCGGCGAACTCCGCCTGTCGCGCCCAAGCCTGCACGACGAGATCGAATGGGGGTTGCAGTTCTTCCGCGATGCAATCTTTGATGCCGTGCCGCAGGTTATGGGCCGGTTCGATCAGACCTGCCTGCAAGTGCTGGGTCGTACGCTGAGCGATACACCCGATATCCGCTTTCACAGCTGGATCGGCGGCGACCGGGATGGCAACCCGAATGTCACGACCGAGATGACCGCATTGGCGCTGAAACGCGGACGCGAAACAGTTCTGGACCTATATCGCCAGGCACTCGAACGTGCCGCAAGCAGGTTAAGCATCAGCGCGCTGATATTGCCTTTACCTGAACCTGTCAGGACGCAAGTACAAGCGATAGTCGACCGGGCTCCGGTCGCCGGACGCAATCGGAATGAACCGTTCCGGCAAGCACTCAGTGCCATTCGCTATCGGCTGACAAACAGCGGCTATGATCACATCTCGCAATTCGTGGGCGATCTCGACACGCTTGATACCGCTTTATGTGCGGTCAACGCGGATATTCTGGCGCGGCAGCACATCCGTCCGCTGCGCCGGGCCGCTTCGGTTTTCGGGTTCCAGACCACAACGCTGGACATCCGCCAGAATTCGACCGTCACAACCGACGTTCTGGCCGAAATCTGGTCGCATAGCGGAAAGGTGCCGGTTTACGGCACAGCCGAATGGTCTGCCCGCTTGCGAACCGAACTGGCCGATCAGAACCTGCCCTATCAAAACCGCGACGCGTTAAGCGATCAGGCGCGGGAACTGCTTGCTCTTCTGGGTCTGGTCCATGGTGTGCGATCGGGACCGGACCCCAAGGCAATAGGGCCCTTCATCCTGTCCATGACCCGTTCGGCCGACGACATTCTCGGCATCTACCTATTGGCCCGCTATGCCGGGTTTGGGTCCGAAACTCTGGATCTTTCGGTAGTCCCATTGTTCGAGACAATTGCCGATTTGCGAAATGCCCCATCGATCCTGCTGGACGTTTTGGCTGTTCCGCTTGCCCGTCGCAGCCTCAAAACCGACGGTCGGGTAATCGAGGTGATGCTGGGATATTCGGACAGCGGCAAGGACGGGGGCTATTTCTGCTCAACATGGGAATTGGAGCGCGCCCAACGCCGGATCGTCTCGGCGCTGGCCTCGCAAGGTTTCAAGGCCACGTTTTTCCATGGTCGCGGCAGCTCGGTCAGCCGGGGCGGCGCACCGACAGGGCGTGCCATCGCCGCGCAGCCCAGCGGAACAGTTGCCGGGCGGCTGCGCGTGACCGAACAGGGCGAGGTGGTTTCGGCCAAATATGCCAACCGGGGCACGGCTGCCGCGCATCTGGAGTTGTTGCTGTCAAGCACGATGCGCCATACGGCGACCCCTGACGAGGCGCCTTCACGGCCTGAATTTGATGACGCATTGGATGCTTTGTCAGAGTTGTCACAGACAGCCTATGTCTCACTTTTGCAGATGCCGGGTTTTCTGGACTATTTCCAGCAGGCTAGCCCCGTCCAAGAACTTGCCCGCCTGAAAATGGGGTCCCGCCCGACACGCCGGTTTGGCGCGGCCAGTCTGGATGACCTGCGGGCCATTCCATGGGTCTTTGCGTGGTCGCAGAACCGCCACCTGATCACCGGCTGGTACGGGTTCGGCACCGCCATGGCCAGTTTTCGCAAGTTTCGCGGCGCGCGCGGTGATGACGTGTTGCACGACATGTTTCGACACTCCCGCCTGTTCCGCCTTGCCGTCGATGAGATGGAAAAATCGCTCTATCAGACGGATATGGAAATCGCAGCGCAGTATGGCGAATTGGTCTCTGATATCGAGATCCGCCAACGTGTATCGCAGGTGATCAAGGCGGAATACGATCGTGCCTGCAAAGCGATCCGGTTTCTGACCGGTGGTCAGGTCATCGGCCATCGCTTTCCCCGCCTTTGCGAGAGGTTTGACCGCAAACAGGCCGAATTGGCCCGCATTCATGCTCTTCAGGTCGAACTGCTGCAACACGCCCGCAACGAACCGCAGGCAGGGTCAGTTCCCGTGCCCCTGCTGCAATCCATGAACGCCATTTCCGCTGGCCTTGGCTGGACCGGCTAACCATTTTCAGGAGACCAAAACTGTGAACGCCCCGCATCGAACAGACGGATTTTTCACCCAGTCCTTGTCGGACCGCGATCCTGAGCTTTTTGGCTCGATCCGGTCTGAGCTGGGTCGTCAGCGCGACGAGATCGAG
>NZ_JBQFYB010000022.1:0-34033 GCF_056541275.1 Ruegeria sp. AI2 | reverse complement strand
CGCCGAACAGGGAAACCTCGACCAACTCATGCAGAAAAACGGACCCTTCAAAAACCTCTTCGACCAACAGTTCAATAAACACAAACAAAAAGTCGCAGAATAATAAGGGGGTGCTGAAAATCGGGTGACCGGAGATGGGTACATCTGAATCGCGTTTCAGTTTTTGTTGGCGAGGCACATTTCCGCGCGTTGGTGTTGTGGCGCGGCAGACGGATCCGGGGTCAGCATTCGCCGCAATTTGGCGGCAAAACCTTAGGGTTGCGGAGACACCACTGTCCCACCAATAGCCAGCGTCAACTGGCGCGCGGCTTCCATCACCGGGCGGCTCAGCCGTTCGATTTCGGTTGCTCCCACGCGGCTGGTTGGCCCGGACACGGAAAGCCCTGCGACCGCCTCTCTGTTCATATCGAAAACGGGTGCTGCAATGCATCGCATACCTGTAGTCTTTTCTTCGTTGTCCACGGAAAAACCCCGCAATCTGATGGCTGCAAGATCTTTCTTCAACGCCTCGGGGCTGGTAATCGACTGATCCGTAAAAGCCTGTAAATTCGCGGCGGCCAACCTTCGGTTCAATCTGTCTTCGTCCATATGGGCCAACAACGCTTTTCCGATGCCCGACGCGTGCATGGGTGACAATGTGCCGGGGGGAAAAAACGCCCGGATGCTTTCATGTGTTTCAACCTGGCTCAGGAACAGCACCAGACCTTCTTTCTCAATGCCCAAATTGGCGGTCTCGCTCGTGGTTTCCATCAGCTTGCGCATGATCGGCCTTGCCCGTTCCACCAGACTGGTACGGCGCAGAAACCGCGAGCCGATCACAAACGCCTGCGGGCCAATGTGCCAAACCTGTTCTTCATGGTCGAACTCGACCAGGCCCTTGCCCTGCAACGTCACGAGGATGCGATAAACGGTGGCTGGTGCCTGCCGCATTTCATCTGAAAGTTCAGTAAGAGCTTTGCCTTGGGCCTGGCTCAGATACTCGAAAACCTCCATCGCCCGATCCAGTGATTTGATCGTATTCTGCGCGGTTTTGTCATCCCACCCCCGCGGTCTTCCGCGGGCCTTGCGACGGAGTTTCGGGTCATTGTCTTGCGATTCCATAAAAACCCTCTGATCATTTGTGAAAGACTATTTCACAGTATGAAAAATATAACCCACTGACAACTATAAGTTAAATCTCGTTAGACAAATTTTGAAATGCGTTTTCAAAAAAATTTCCAATCAGGCGGCTGGAACCTATTGTGCAGGCAAGGACGGAAGGAGACCATCCATGAGCTTTCAAAACCCCGTTTTCATCCCGGGCCCGACGAACATCCCGGAAAGCCTGCGCAAGGCGTGCGATATGCCCACGATCGACCATCGTTCGCCATTGTTCGGGCAAATCCTGCATCCTGCGCGCGCGGGCGTTCGGAAAATTCTGAAAAGCGACAGTGCCGAAGTCTTCATTTTCCCGTCGACCGGCACCGGGGGCTGGGAAACCGCCCTGACCAATACGCTGTCCGCCGGTGACAAGGTTCTGGCGGCCCGCAACGGCATGTTCAGCCATCGCTGGATCGATATGTGCCAACGCCATGGGCTGAATGTTGAGATCGTCGAAACCCCGTGGGGCGATGGGCTGCCGGCTGACCGGTACGAAGAAATCCTTGCCGCCGACAAAAACCATGAGATCAAGGCGGTTCTAGCCACGCATAATGAGACGGCAACTGGCGTGAAGTCGGATATCGCTGCCGTGCGCAAGGCGCTGACTGCTGCGCAACACCCCGCCTTGCTGTTTGTTGATGGCGTCTCATCCATCGCGTCGATGGATTTCCGGTTTGATGAATGGGGCGTGGATGTTGCCGTTACCGGGTCGCAGAAGGGTTTCATGTTGCCCGCTGGCCTTGCCATCGTCGGTTTCAGCCAGAAAGCGATGGAAGCAACCAAAACCGGCACCCTGCCCCGCACATTCTTTGACGTGCGGGACATGACCAAGGGATACGCCAACAATGCTTATCCCTATACACCCGCTGTTGGGTTGATGAATGGCCTCAATCAAGCCTGCTCTATGCTGTTGAGTGAAGGTCTGGAGAACGTTTTCGCCCGACACCACCGGATTGCCGAAGGGGTCCGTGCCGCTGTGGGGGCGTGGGGGCTGGAGCTTTGTGCAAGCGGCCCGGCGGTCTATTCCGATACCGTAAGCGCAATCCGCACGCCGAACGGCTTCAACGCGACGGATATTGTCACGCACGCAGCTGAAAAATACGGCGTTGCCTTTGGCGTGGGCCTTGGTGAGGTCGCGGGCAAGGTGTTCCGGATCGGGCATCTGGGCAGCCTGACGGATGTCATGGCTCTGTCCGGGGTCGCCACTGCTGAGATGTGCATGGTTGACCTGGGCCTGAACATCGACCTGGGGTCCGGAGTTGCCGCCGCACAGGAATACTATCGTGGCCATCCCGGTTCCGTTCAGAAGAACGCGGCATGATGAAGGATTGCACAATGTATATCCCAACCTATGAAGACATGCTTGCGGCACATGACCGGATCAAACCCCATATCCGCCGCACCCCGGTGCGAACCTCGGACTTTCTCAACGAACTGTCAGGCGCGCAGCTGTTCTTCAAATGCGAAAACTTTCAGGAACCGGGCGCTTTCAAAGTACGAGGTGCCACCAATGCGGTTTTTGGGCTGGATGAGAAACAGGCGGAAAAAGGTGTCGCCACCCATTCTTCGGGCAATCACGCCTCGTGCCTGTCTTATGCGGCGATGAAACGGGGCATTCCCTGCAACGTGGTCATGCCGCGGACAGCGCCGCAGGCAAAGAAGGACACGGTCCGCCGTTACGGAGGGAAGATTACAGAATGCGAACCTTCCACCTCGTCGCGCGAAGCGACATTTGCCGAGGTTCAGGCGGCTACGGGCGGTGACTTTGTTCACCCCTACAACGATCCTCGGGTCATCGCCGGGCAAGGCACCTGTTCGCGCGAGTTTATCGAGCAGACCGACGGTCTGGACGCAGTCGTCGCGCCAATCGGCGGCGGTGGCATGGTATCCGGAACATGTTTGACCTTGTCCAATCTGGCCCCAGAAACAGCAATCATAGCGGCAGAACCGGAACAGGCAGACGACGCCTATCGCAGCTTCAAGGCCGGTCATATCATCGCGGATGATGCGCCAAAGACGATTGCTGACGGGTTGCTGGTGCCGCTGAAGGATCTCACCTGGCATTTCGTATCGAACCACGTCTCAGAGATTTACACAGCCTCCGAGCAAGAGATCATCGATGCGATGAAACTGACATGGAAACACCTGCGGATTGTGATGGAGCCATCTTCGGCCGTTCCGCTGGCCACGGTTCTCAAGAACCCGGACGCCTTCAAGGGCAAGCGTGTCGGACTGATTGTTACAGGTGGCAATGTCGATCTGGACCGGCTGCCCTGGATGAATGTCTGAATACACCCCAACAAAAAACTATCCCGGTATAGGATTACGGAGATGAAAGATATGAGCACTCTCGACCAGTTCGAAGTAGGTTACGACATTCCGGCCAAGCCCGGCATGGACGAAGCAGATATCCAGACACCCAGCCTGATTTTGGATCTCGACGCGCTTGAACGCAACATCAGGAAGATGGGCGATTATGCCAAGGCGCACGGGATGCGTCACCGCGTGCATGGTAAAATGCACAAGTCGGTTGACGTGGCCAAGCTGCAAGAAAAAATCGGTGGTGCCGTCGGTGTCTGCTGCCAGAAAGTTTCCGAGGCCGAAGTTTTCGTTCGTGGTGGGATCAAGGACGTTCTGGTTTCGAACCAGGTGCGTGACCCGGCCAAAATTGACCGCCTCGCACGCCTGCCAAAGCTGGGCAGCCGCATTATCGTGTGTGTCGACGATCTGGAAAATGTCGCCGACCTTTCGGCGGCGGCAGTCCGGCATGGAACACAGCTGGAAGTCTTCGTGGAAATCGATTGCGGCGCAGGGCGGTGCGGGGTCACAACAACACCCGAAGTGATTGAAATCGCCAAGGCGGTTGAGGCTGCAGACAACCTGAAATTCAGCGGAATTCAGGCCTATCAGGGTGCCATGCAACACCTCGACAGCTATGAGGCACGCAAGGAAAAACTGGATACCGCCATCGCGATGGTCAAAGACGCGGTAGACGGCCTTAAAGCCGAGGGTATCGAGTGTGAGCTGGTCTCGGGCGGCGGTACGGGGTCTTACTACTTTGAATCCAACTCGGGCGTGTATAATGAACTGCAATGCGGGTCTTATGCGTTCATGGATGCCGATTACGGTCGCATCCTGGACGAGAACGGCAACCGGATCGACCACGGCGAGTGGGAGAACGCATTCTTCATCCTGACCAGCGTCATGAGCCATGCCAAGGCTGACAAAGCAATCGTCGATGCGGGTCTGAAGGCGCAGTCGGTGGATAGCGGTCTGCCTGTTGTTTTCGGGCGTGACGATGTCGAATACATCAAATGCTCGGATGAACATGGCGTCGTGATGGATCCAAGCGGGGCTCTCAAGGTCAATGACAAACTGAAGCTGGTGCCGGGGCACTGTGACCCAACCGCAAACGTGCACGATTGGTATGTGGGCGTCCGGAATGGCAAGGTCGAATGCGTGTGGCCGGTGTCAGCCCGCGGCCGCGCGTACTGAGCTTGAATGCTCAAAGAATAAACCGCCGGCCAAACATGGCCGGACAGTCGCCCGTGCGCGCCCGCTTTTGTCGGTGAAACGCACGGGCGCACGAATTCCAAGGGGAGAATGACATGCTGATCGTACCCGAGCGCGAAATCGCCAACCTCATGACCCGCGACGCGGCCTTTGAAGCCGTCGAACAGGTCTTTGCCTCCATGGCCGCAGGGGACGCCTATAACTTTCCTGTCGTGCGCGAAGCCATCGGGCATGAGGACGCCCTGTACGGCTTTAAAGGCGGGTTTGACCGCGCCGGGCTGACACTGGGCCTGAAGGCTGGGGGGTATTGGCCGAACAACATGGAAAAGCGCGGGTTGATCAATCACCAATCCACTGTTTTTCTTTTTGACCCTGACACCGGAAAACCGTCAGCGATGGTTGGCGGCAACCTTTTGACGGCCTTGCGCACTGCGGCGGCCTCTTCTGTATCCATCAAGCACCTTGCCCGTGCGGACGCGCGGGTAATCGGTATGATCGGGGCCGGGCATCAGGCAACCTTTCAGCTACGCTCGGCGCTAGAGACCCACACCTTTGAAAAGGTCCTTGGCTGGAACTACCATCCCGAGATGTTGCCGAACATTGAAAAGGTCGCCAATGAAGCCGGTGTTCCGTTTGAAGCGGTCGAACTTGATGGCATGACCGAGGCGGATGTCATAATCTCGATCACCTCGGCTTTTGCACCATCCCTGATGGCAAACCATGTGAGCCCCGGAACGCATATCGCGTGCATGGGAACGGACACCAAGGGCAAGCAGGAAGTCGAGGCGGCGTTGTTGGCCAAAGCATCCGTATTCACAGATGAAATCGCACAGTCAATTTCGATTGGCGAGGCGCAACACGCCGTGGCACAGGGCCTGATCAGAGAAAGTGACCTGATCCAGTTGGGTGCGGTCATCAACGGAACGAACCCGGGCCGAACATCAGACGATCAGATCACGTTGTTCGATGGCACGGGCGTCGGTCTTCAGGATCTGGCGGTTGCTGCATCTGTTGTCGAACTGGCCGTACAGAAAGGCATCGCGATTGAGGTCGATTTCTAACGACATTCCCGTTTAGTCGCCTAAGCGTCGTGTCGAACGACGCGTTGCTTATGTGAGCCACGGGCCAAGCCTGCCACACCGGCCAGAAACCAAAAAAGCGGCGCGATTAGCTCGCTGCTTCTTCGTTTACAAGTCCGGGCTGAACCGGTCAGACGTGATCGTCCTGTTCGATAGAGCCCAGCCCGTGGCCTGCCATTCCACCGGACACCTCTTCCGTCGATTCATCCGAAAGCTCTTCGGGCAGAACCAGATTCAGGACAATGGCAATGATCGCAGCAGGCAATATCCCGGATGTCGCCAGAACTTTGAGAGTTCCGGGCAGATGCTGTAAAGCGCCGGGCTCTAACTGCAAGCCCAGACCAAGGCTGAGTGAAATCGCAAAGATCACCATGTTGCGGCGATTCCACGTCACGTCCGACAGCATCGAGACACCGGCTGCAACCACCATACCGAACATCACGATCACACCACCGCCCAGAACCTCGATCGGAACGGATGAGATCACCGCGCCGATCTTGGGGATAAGCCCGCATATGATCAGGAACAGGGCACCTATGGTTACGACCGTGCGGCTCATGACACCGGTCATGGCAATCAGGCCGACGTTCTGACTGAATGACGTGTTCGGCAGGGCCCCGAAGACACCTGATACCGCTGTTCCAAGACCATCGGCAAAAGTCGCGCCCTGAATTTCCTTGTCGGTTGCCTCGCGTCCCGCGCCCCCCTTGGTGATACCGGACACATCCCCGACCGTTTCAACAGCCGATACAAAGGACATAGCACAGAACCCGATGATCGCCGCGAATGAAAACTCGATACCGAAGTGAAATGGGTTCGGCATTGCAAACGGAGCCGCGCGCCCAACATTGCCCAAATTCACCTGACCCAATGCGAATGCCACAACGTATCCGACCAACAAGCCAATCAGAACCGCCGACACCGACAACATACCGCGGGCAAAAAACTTCAGGCCCAGCGTAACAACAATCACAGTTCCGGCCATGAGCCAGTTCAGACCAGAGCCGTATTCTTCGGTACCGATGGCGGGTACACCCCCTGCGGCGTACTGGACGCCGACCTTGACAAGCGCAAGCCCGATCATGGTGACAACAAGACCGGTAACCAAGGGCGGAAGCGCAAAGCGAATACGGCCAATGAACAACCCAAGGCTGGCATGAAACAGGCCGCCAACGACTATACCACCCATCAATACGGCAATCGCGTCAACGCCCTTACCAACCACCAACGGGATCATGATCGGAATAAAGGCAAATGACGTTCCCTGCACGATTGGCAGGCGGGCGCCAACAGGCCCCAGCCCAATGGTCTGGAACAGTGTCGCAACGCCCGCAAAGAACATCGACATCTGGATCATGTAAATCATCTGCGGGAAATCGGGGCTGTTTGAACCAAACCCGAAACCCGCCGCACCGCAAACGATGATGGCTGGCGTGACGTTGGAAACGAACATCGCCAGAACGTGCTGAATTCCCAAAGGGACCGCCTTCAGAAATGGCGGGGTGTAGTTCGGATCGCGGAGCTGCTCCGGCGTCCCTAAAGTTGCATCTGACATCGCGTTTTCCTCCCAAAAAACTGCGTGGGCCGGCCCCTCTTCCGGCAATGTCCCTTATTCAGTGATCGTGTAGGCGTTCTGGAACCAATACTCTTCAAGGTTGGGCCCGTTTCCTATTCGGTCGACCACAGCGAACAACCCGGGGGGATGAAGCGGTGTCAGTACCCCGTGCCAGGTGTTCCGATGATAATTCACGCCCTGTCCGGGCGCGGTAATGAATGGAACAGGCTCACCCGGCACACCCGCGTTGTCGGGCGCTACGACAACGACAAAGGGTTTATCTGAAAGCGGTAGAAAGGCCTGGCTGCCGTCGGGATGACGCTCGACCATTTCAAGTTTGATGGGCAGGTCGAAGGCCTGGGATTGGAATACGCTGATCCCTGCGCGCCCCTCATGGAAATCCAGTTGGGCGCGATCATGGTATCGCGCGCATTTTCCCTGATTGATGTATTTGTCCACCGCGCCAGACACTTCGATGACGTCGCCGAACGGCGCAAAGGCCTCGGCGGTCAGTGGCCGGAGTTTCAGCGTGGATGTCATTGCGCGAATTTCTCGATCAGCCGCAACTCGGCAATCCGTTCGACCTGACGGCAGGCCTCGTCGAATTCGGTGTCTCGATCACTGTCAATCCGACGGTGAAAAGCCTCCAGAATGGTTGCTTTGGTGTTGTCCTTGACCGCAATGATAAAAGGAAAGCCGAACTTGGTCGTGTAAGTGTCGTTCAAGGCCGTGAAGGTCGCACGCTCTTCATCCGTCAGCATGTCGAGACCTGCTCCGGCCTGTTCTGCCGTGCTTTCCTTGGTCAGACGACCCGCAGCAGCAAGTTTGCCTGCCAGATCCGGGTGGGCTGTCAGGACGCCAAGCCGCTGCTCGGCTGTGGCAGAACGGAATACGCGCGCCAGTGCATTGTGAACCCCTGCGGCATTGTCATGCGTGGGACCCAGCTCCAGATCAAAGGCCGTTTGGGCAATCCACGGGCTGTGTTCGAACACGCCGCCAAACTCGGCGACAAAGGTTGGCTCGTCCATTTCCGACGGGGTCAGCCGTTGACTTGGCGGATGCATTCGCGCCCAATGATCAGCGATTTGTTCGCGGGTGGCAAACCAGACCCCGTCATGTTTCTTGAAGTGGTCGAGTGCGCGTTTCAGGGCCATGGCGCGACCAGCGCGGCCGATGAGACGGCAATGCAGTCCGATCGAAAGCATCTTCGGCTCGCCCGCTTGGCCTTCGGCATAAAGCATGTCGAAGCTGTCCTTGAGATAGCTTTCAAACTGTTCGCCGTTGGTATAGCCCGCCTGAATTGCAAACCGCATATCGTTGCAATCCATCGTGTAGGGCACGATCAACTGATCCTTGCCACCGGCCTTGACCCAATAGGGCAAATCGTCGGCATAGCTGTCGGCAATATAGGCCAGCTCGCCTTCGGCGGCGGCCAGATCGACCGTGTTCATCGAACAGCGGCCCGTGTACCAGCCACGCGGGGGCTTGCCGACGACCTCGGTATGAAGCCGGATCGCTTCACGGATCTGGGCGCGTTCTTCTTCCGCGTCCATGTCCTTGTGCTCAACCCATTTCAGGCCATGGCTGGCAATCTCCCAGCCTGCGGCCTTCATCGCCGCAACCTGCGCCGGTGCACGGGCCAATGCTGTGGCAACGCCATAAACCGTGACAGGAAGGTCCTGCAAAAGCCGATGCACCCGCCAGAACCCTGTGCGGCTGCCGTATTCGTAAATGGATTCCATGTTCCAGTGCCTTTGCCCCGGCCAAGGGGCCGCACCAGTGATTTCGGAAAGAAACGCCTCGGATGCGGCATCCCCGTGCAAAACGTTGTTCTCGCCGCCTTCCTCATAGTTCAGGACAATCTGAACTGCGATTTTGGCCCCGTTTGGCCAGTTTGCGTTTGGCACTTGCCGGCCATAGCCGGTCATGTCTCGTGGATACCGCGTCACATCAATTTCCCTCTTGCTGAAAAGACGAATAACCCAAACAATCACCTATGTTTTTCAAAAAATACTGTAAGCAGTCTTTTGACAGACTGCCTTTGCCTGCCGCGAAGGTATTGCAATAATAACAGCAATACTTAGCGAGAGGTGCAAATGGCCGGTTACCTTACAACACATGTCCTGGATACGGCGCGGGGCTGCCCTGCCAGTGGGATGAAGATCGAGTTGTTCCGGATCAACGGAACAGACCGCACGTTGCTGAAAACTCTGCTCACCAACGAGGACGGCCGCACCAATGAACAAATCCTTCCCGAGGCCGAGTTCTCGACGGGCGAATACGAGTTGATGTTTCATGCGGGCGAATACCTCGACACCACTGGCGTGCCACCTGAAAGCCCGCGTTTTCTGGACTTGATCCCAATCCGGTTTGGGATGTCCGAACACGCCCACTATCATGTTCCGCTGTTACTTTCGCCTTTCAGCTACGCGACCTATCGCGGCAGCTGAGCGTTGCACCGCGTGATCCTGTAGACTGACATTGTATTGTTATTTTTGATACTGCTTGATCTTTCGTAGCAATACCCGATGAAATCTCTGTCGCCTAGAGTGCCAAAGAACTTGGATATGTAGGAGCAACGCCATGTATGACCTGGCTGTTTTGTGGGAGTGGATGGCCTTTTCCGTCCGCTGGCTGCATGTGATCACGGCGATGGCGTGGA
Organism: Ruegeria sp. AI2; assembly: GCF_056541275.1. Taxonomy (NCBI): domain Bacteria; kingdom Pseudomonadati; phylum Pseudomonadota; class Alphaproteobacteria; order Rhodobacterales; family Roseobacteraceae; genus Ruegeria; species Ruegeria sp. AI2. Next base: position 24,084 of record NZ_JBQFYB010000022.1, on the reverse strand, counting down.
TCGGCGCGTCATTCTATTTTATCGCGCTCGACCTGATGCTTAAGCCGAACCCTGCCTTGCCAGAAGGGGCCTATGGCGAAGAGTGGGAGGTGCACGGGGGTGGGTTCTATCACACCGTCAAATATCTGGTCGCACCCGCGCGTATGCCCGAGCACCTGACCTGGCACAAATGGCAGAGCTATACGACGTGGCTTTCGGGTGCGGCCTTGCTCATGATCATATATTGGGTCGGGGGCGAGTTGTTCCTGCTTGATCCGACCAAAGCGGATCTGGCGTTGTGGCAGGGGATATTGATTTCAGGCGGGTCACTGACCATCGGCTGGCTGCTTTACGACCAGATGTGCAAGTCGCGCCTGAGTGAGCGACCCACCGCGCTGATGCTGTTGCTGTTCGTGATTCTGGTGGCCATGTCCTGGGGTTACAATCAGATTTTTACCGGTCGTGCCGCGCTTTTGCACCTGGGTGCGTTCACCGCAACCATCATGACGGCCAATGTGTTCTTCCAGATCATGCCCAACCAGCGGATCGTGGTGGAAGACCTTAAGGCCGGTCGGACGCCGGACGCCAAATATGGGAAAATCGCCAAGGTGCGTTCGACGCACAACAACTACCTGACCTTGCCTGTCGTGTTCCTCATGCTGTCGAACCACTATCCTCTGGCCTTTGGCACCCAGTATTCATGGATCATCGCCAGCCTGATCTTTCTGACCGGCGTGACCATTCGTCACTACTTCAACACGATGCACGCAACCGGGAAAGGGCCGCACTGGACCTGGGGTGTCACTGTCATCCTCATGATCGTGATCGCATGGCTGTCTTCTGTCAGAACCGGCGAGACATGGGAGGACGCCGAAGCAAGGGCATTGACACCTTACGAAGAAAAATTTGCGTCGGCTGCTGGGTTTGAAGAAGCCTATGACACCGTGCTGGGCAATTGTTCGATGTGCCATGCCCGCGAGCCGGTTTATGGCACCATGAAATGGGCCCCGAAGAAAGTTTATTTGGAAACGCCGGGCGATGTAGCCCGGCACGCCGACCAGATTTACCTGCAGGCCGGGATCAGCCATGCCATGCCACCGCCTTCAGCGGTTCAAATGGACGTGGAAGCGCGCCAAACCATCATCGCATGGGTGCGCGAGGTCAGAGGGCAGTAGGATTTTCGCAGGACGTCCTGTCCTTCGCTTCCTACCCCCTGCCGCGGGACAAATACCCAGTTTATGCCGCTCAAACAAAGCAGGGCGCGCAAGACCTGATGCCGCCCCCGGCCTAGCGCGATGGCGGGGTTAGCCATTGGGCCGACATGCCAAAATTCGAGTTCTTCAACTCTTGCTTGGCAATCGCCTGCAAATGCACCTCGTCCGGACCATCTGCATATCGCAGCGCGCGTGCCCAGGTATAGCTGTCGGCCAGCGGTGTATCCGGGGTCATGCCCATCGCCCCAAAGACCTGCATCGCGCGATCCGTGACAGCAGCATGCACATTGGGTGCCACCACCTTGATCAATGAAATCTCTCGGAACGCTTCTTTGGCGCCCACCTGATCAATCTTCCAGGCTGCTTTCAGGGTCAGCAACCGCGCCTGTTCGATCTCCAGCCGGGATTTGGCGATCCACTCGCGGATAACGCCCTGTTCTGCAAGCTGCTTGCCAAACGCTTTCCGTTCCTGCGCGCGTTCGACCATCAGGTTAAGCGCCATTTCCGCCGCACCGATCGAACGCATGCAATGGTGGATGCGACCGGGACCAAGCCGGGCCTGCGCCAGAGCGAACCCGCTGCCTTCCTCGCCTAAAAGATTGCTGACCGGAACGCGCACATCCTTGAAGATCAACTCGGCATGACCTTCAGGGTCGTGCATGTTCAGAATGGTGGGGTTGCGAACAATCTCAAAACCGGGCGTGTCCTTCGGGACAATGACCATGCTTTGTTGTTTGTGCCGATCCGCATTGGGATCCGTTTTACCCATGACGATAAACAATCTGGTGTTCGGGTGACAGGCGTTTGTGATGAACCACTTGCGGCCATTGATGACGCATTCATCCCCCTCACGCCGGATCGAAGTGGTAATATTGGTCGCGTCCGAACTGGCCACATCCGGTTCAGTCATCGCAAAAGAGGATCGGATTTCACCGTTCAACAGCGGCACCAGCCACGTCTCGCGCTGTTCCGGAGTAGCAAACATGTGCAACAGTTCCATATTGCCGGTATCCGGCGCACTGCAATTGAACACTTCCGAAGACCAGGCCACCTGCCCCATAAGTTCGGCCAGCGGCGCGTATTCCAGATTGCTCAGCCGGGTGCCGGGTTCATCGTCGCGCAGGCTGGGCAGGAACAAGTTCCACAACCCTTCGGCCCGGGCCAACGCCTTGAGATCTTCCATAAACGAAACCGGGAAACTGCCTGCCGCCATTTCTTCTTTGTGATCGCGTATGCGCGGGTAGATATGCGCCTCCATAAACGCTTTCAGGCGGTCATACATTTCCGTGGCGCGCGGCGATGGGGCAAAATCCATGGCGGTTCCTTCCGGTGCGTTGTGGCGGTGATGTCCTCAAACTCTGCTCGCGCCAGAACGGCCGCCAAGGCACTGTCTTCTGGTGAGTTTAATCCGGCGCTTGATTACGCTCAGTTTGCGCAATCACTCCGATATGAAAAGAGGAAAATGCCAACACAGCAATCAGCCGGCGTGAAACGTCAGGTCATTGTTCTCAGAACCTGGTGGACCAACAATACCTAAGGGGATGAACGGGCCGCATTCGGAGATTTGCACCGCCGGGCGAGTTTCACATCGCCCGCGCCCGGAATTGCCTCTCAACCCGCCTTTGGTGTTCACACTGAACTAGACCGGTGGTTTCAGACCCAGCTGTTTCACGGCGGCACCTGCTGTCTGAACCCAACGCTCTTTCAGTGCGTTGTTGCCATTGTGGCGCAAGCCCAGCGATTTCAGAAGCTCAAACCGTTTCAGATCATCGCCACCAAAGGACACAGCGACACGGGGCCACCAATAGTTAACCGCGTCCTGCATCTGCTCTGTCTCTCCGTTCCTGGAAAGCTTTACAGCACCTTCCAACGCCAACGCGCCATGATGGGCTTCGACCGGGGCGATGCTGCGGAAAGCTTCAGCCAACGGTTGATAGGAAACCATTGAAAACTCGGCCAGTTGTTCCATGACCGCACGGCTCATCAGCAGGTTCATGATGACCGCGTCGGTCCAGCCCGAGATCGGATAATTGAATACGGCAAGACGCATGTCATGTGCGCTGCGGGTCGCGCCGATATCTGCGTCACGATTCAAGCGAGCCGTCCACGGATGATGTGTGGCATATCTCTCGGTATCGGCCCCAAACTCACCCATTATCCTGAGAACCTGATCGGCGTGATCCGTTTTCTCAAGAACAATCCTGGCGGCTGCGATCCGTTCCTTGATGCCCGGACCCTGATTGATGATGTCGGCGAATCCGGCAGCACCGGCAAGTTCGCTGTCCACGAACGTGGCCATCAGCTTCATGAGTTCGGCGCGGTAGCGTGGCGGAACATTGGTTGGGTTGGTCAGCACACCGCCTGCGGCCAGATAGCTGTCGAGTGTCATGGTGTCAGTCATCGGTCTTCTCCCTTTACTGGTCGTAGTCCACGACCACGCGATCGGTGACCGGATAGGCCTGACAGCTCAGCACATAGCCTTTTTCAACCTCGTAATCCTCTAGCGCGTGATTGGCGAGCATCTCGACCTCGCCTTCCAGAACGCGGCAACGGCAGGTTGAACAGACACCGGCCTTACAGGCGTATGGGGCGTCCATGGCATTTTCCAAGGCTGCGTCCAGAATGGATTGGTCCTTGGGCAGAGTTATCGTCTGAGTGGACCCATCAAGAGTGATCGATGCGCTGGTTTGGTTCGCCTGCGTGCCCGCATCTGCCGAACCTTCCTTGCGTTTGGCCCGGCCCGGCTGAGCGCTGGCAAAGAGTTCAAACTTGATCTGCCTGTCGTCAAGACCATGCGCGCGCAGCGCGGCAGCAATCCCCAGCATCATCGGCTCGGGACCGCAGATAAAGGCTGTGTCCACGTTCTGAATATCGACCCAATGTTCGAACAAGTCAGCGCATTTTTCCTGCGTCACCAGACCGGTGAACAGGTCTATTTCCTGCGCATCCGCCTCAAGAATGTGGATTACGTTCAGGCGGCCCATATAGAGGTTTTTCAGGTCTTCCAGCTCCTCGCGGAACATGATCGTGTTGATGCCCTTGTTGGCGTAGATCAGCGTAAAGCGGGATTTGGGTTCGCGGGTCAGTGTTGTCTTCAGGATCGACAGAACCGGCGTGATGCCAGAGCCGCCAGCAAAACCGAGATACTGCTTTTCCGCATCAGCATCGATCGGGGTGTGAAAGCTGCCCATCGGTGGCATCGCTTGCACAACGTCCCCGACGTTAAGCTCGGAATTGGCCCAATTGGAGAACGCGCCGCCATCGACACGTTTGATCCCGACTTGCAGTACCCCGTCATCCTTGCCTGCACAAATGGAGTAGGACCGGCGCAGCTCTTCTCCGTCAAAGTCGCGACGAAACGTCAGGTATTGGCCTGCGGTGAAATCGAACTGATCCGCCGCGCCGTTGACAGGCTCAAGCGTCACGACAACCGCATCGCGGATGGTTTTGTGGATGTCGGTGACTTTCAGGTCATGAAAACGTGCCATCCGGTGCTCCTCCTCAGATGCACTTGAAATAGTCAAAGGGTTCCAGACAGTCGGTGCAGCGCCAATGGGCCTTGCACGGGGTCGAACCGAACTGGCTGACCTTTTCAACTGCTTTACTGCCGCAATGCGGGCAGCGCTCTGGCCCGCCCGCCGGTTGTGGCGGGGCGATGCCAAACTCTTCCAGCTTGGCGCGGCCTTTTTCGCTCAGCCAATCGGTTGTCCAGGCTGGAGAGATGCAGGTTTCGATCCGCACATCTTCGATACCGTGATCGTGCAAAGCGGTTTCGATATCCATGCTGATGACGGATGTTGCCGGACAGCCCGAATAGGTTGGTGTGACCGTCACGAGCAGCGTTTCGGCATCCCAACGCACATCGCGCACGATCCCGAGATCGACAACCGAGATTACCGGAATCTCGGGATCCGGTACGGCATCCAGCCAATCCCAGATCTGGTCGGTCGAGTGGCGTTGCATCACATGTTACCAGCTTGCACCGGGGTATGCGCGCTGCAACCACTGCATCTGGGTCAAAAGGTGCCCCAGGTGTTCTGTATGCATGCGCCCGTCCCGCCCGCCTTTGTGGGCAAATCGGCTTTCCGGAAGGGTCAATGTCGCCTTGGCCAAAACCCGTTTGACCAGCGCATCATATTCTTCGCGCAGATCGGCCGGGTTTGGCGCAATCCCGGCCGCAGCCATCTGAGCGTCGATGTCATCGCTGACAAACATCTCGCCCACATAGGGCCAGAGGTAATCCAGCGCTGCCTGCATCCGGGTGTGGCTTTCTTCGGTTCCATCACCCAGACCTACAACCGTTTCTGCAGAACGCTCCAGATGATAGGCGACTTCCTTGCTGGCTTTGGCAGCAATCGCGGCGACACGATCGTCAGAGGATGTCAGAAGACGGCCGAGCATGATCGAATGCCAGGCATCGAACAGGAACTGGCGCATCAGGGTGCGGCCGAAATCACCATTCGGAACCTCGACCAGCAACACATTGCGGAAATCCCACGCGTCGCGCAGAAATGCCAGATCATCGGCGGTTTTGCCGCCACCTATCTCGCCGGCAAGGCCAAGCCACATCTGGGTCTGCCCAATCAGGTCCAGCGCTGTGTTGGCCAGTGCAATATCCTCCTCCAACACTGGCGCGTGGCCGCACCATTCACTGACGCGATGGCCCAGGATCAGGGTATTGTCCCCCATCCGCAGCAGGAATTGCTGAAACGCTTCGTCGCGGGTCATCACATCGCCCCCACTTCTTCGGGGATGTCGAAAAAGGTCGGGTGGCGGTACACTTTGCTTTCGCTGGGTTCATATAACGGGCCTTTGTCGCTGGGCGACGAGGCCGAGATGTTGTTGGCTTCTACCACCCAAATCGACACGCCTTCGTTGCGGCGGGTGTAAACATCGCGTGCATTCTTGATCGCCATTTCCGCGTCCGGGGCATGCAGCGAGCCGACATGTCGGTGGCTCATCCCATGTTGACCGCGGATGAAGATTTCCCACAGGGGCCATTCGGTATTCATCGGGTTTCCTCCTCAGGGTAAGCTTATTCGGCGGCCAGATTGCCGGCCTGTTTCTTGCGTGCATGGGCCAACAGCCCGTCGCGCACCCATTTGCCGTCATCCCAGGCCTTGTTGCGCGCCGCCAGTCGGTCGACGTTGCAGGGGCCGTTGCCCTTGATCACATCGAAGAATTCCGACCAATCCGGCTCTGAGAAATCGTAATGCCCGCGCTCTTCGTTCCACTTCAGGTTCGGGTCGGGGATTGTCAGTCCCAGATATTCGGCCTGCGGGACGGTCTGGTCGACGAATTTCTGGCGCAGCTCATCGTTGGTGTTGATCTTGATCTTCCAGGCCATCGACTGCGCGGAGTGGACAGAATCCTTGTCGGACGGTCCAAACATCATCAACGACGGGTACCAGAAGCGATTCATCGCATCCTGCGCCATCTTGCGCTGCTCGGGCGTGCCTTCGGCCATTTTTCGGATCGCGTCATAACCTTGGCGCTGATGGAAGCTTTCTTCCTTGCAGATGCGGATCATGGCGCGTGAGTACGGCCCGTAAGACGTTCTTTGCAGCGGCACTTGATTCATGATGGCAGCGCCATCGACCAGCCATCCGACCGCGCCGATATCGGCCCAGTTCAGGGTCGGATAGTTGAAGATCGACGAGTATTTCATGCGACCGTCCAGCAGCATCTCGGTGATCTCATCGCGGCTGACACCCAGTGTTTCGGCCGCACAATACAGGTAGAGCCCATGGCCAGCTTCATCCTGCACCTTGGCCAGAAGGATTGCCTTGCGTTGCAGCGTCGGCGCACGTGTGATCCAGTTCCCTTCGGGCAATTGCCCGACGATCTCGGAATGCGCGTGCTGTCCGATCTGGCGGATCAGCGTCTTGCGATACCCCTGAGGCATCCAGTCCTTGGGTTCGATCTTGATATCCGCGTCGATCCGTGCCTGAAACTCAGCAAGCTTTTCAGGATCATCGTTTGACGCCTCGGATTCTACCATCTGGGCATACATGTCCCGTCTCCTCCGTTACACGCGTTCAAGAATAAGTGCAGCGCCTTGCCCGACGCCGACACACATTGTGCAAAGCGCATAGCGCCCTTTGGTGCGTTTCAGTTGGTACGCTGCGGTCAACACAAGTCGGGCGCCGCTCATCCCCAATGGATGACCAAGGGCGATTGCACCGCCATTCGGGTTCACATGAGCTGCGTCATCGGGCAGGCCAAGCTCTCGCAGCGTTGCCAGACCTTGCGACGCAAACGCCTCGTTCAATTCGATCACATCCATCTGGTCGATGCTCAGCCCCGCGCGCGCCAAAACCTTTCGGCTGGCAGGAACCGGACCAATACCCATGACCCGAGGCTCGACGCCCGCGACAGACATACCAACCACACGGGCAATCGGGGTCAAACTATTCTTTGCCGCTGCCACTTCATTCGCCATCAGGATCGCGGCGGCACCGTCATTCACGCCCGAGGCATTCCCAGCGGTCACTGTTTTCTCCGGCCCGTTTACACCCTTGAGGCCCGAGAGTTTTTCCGCGGTGGTTCCCGGGCGAGGATGTTCATCCGTATCGACAACAATCGGATCGCCCTTGCGCTGCGGAATTGAAACCGGTGTGATTTCCTCTTGGAACACGCCTGCCGCGTGCGCCGCAGCCCATCGTGCCTGACTGCGCGCGGCAAAGGCGTCCTGGTCTTCACGGCTGATCCCATAATCTTCAGCGACATTGTCAGCCGTTTGCGGCATGGAATCGACGCCATACTGCTGCTTTAGCCTTGGGTTCACAAAGCGCCAGCCAATCGTGGTGTCGTAAACCGCATTGCTACGCGTAAACGCCGACGTCGCTTTGGGCATTACAAACGGTGCGCGCGACATGCTTTCCACGCCACCCGCAACAGCAAGATCATAATCGCCTGCCTTGATACCACGCGCCGCCATTCCGACGGCATCCATACCACTGGCGCACAAGCGGTTTATCGTTGTTCCCGGCACGTCCGTCGGCAATCCGGCAAGCAGTGCCGCCATCCGGGCAACGTTGCGATTGCTCTCTCCTGCCTGGTTGGCATCGCCATAAATGACGTCATCCACACTGGTCCAGTCGACTTGCGGGTTGCGCGCCATCAGGGCCGCCAGCGGGATAGCCGCCAGATCATCTGTGCGAACCGATGAAAGCGCTCCACCATACCGCCCAATCGGGGTGCGGGTTGCGTCGCAGATGAAGGCGTCCATCAATTGGGTCTCCTATTGGAACACAGGTCATTAACCGTCTGGTCGGTTAATAAATGTTCAATCGATTCGGCGCAAGCATTATGTTACCATGTAATCGCTTCTGTCAGCTTTCTGTAACATTAAATGGCACTTCTTTCACATCCGTCTTCCAACCCCCAAGAGCGCCATCCCGAGCTCGGCAAAAACCGAGTCAACCACCCACCGCAGATTCCAGCGTTGCAAGATCCGGTTTGGACAATTGTCCCAGCAGTCGGGACACCGCCGCGCGACACTCCGCTCCTTTCCAATCGGCGGGCAAAAAGGCCGGAGGCAAGGATGGGCGGCGCAGGACCAAACGACGCCACCCATGCACAATCAATACGCGCAGCACCGCTATTTTAAGCGGATCGCCGACGCCATCGACAGGCAGCATTTGCTCGGTGATCTGAATGGAGTGCAAGAACTGATCATAGGCAGACTTCAGCACTTCAGGGCCACAAAGGTCGCGCAGCCAGCCGGGGATCGAAATAGCGCTGCTTTCAACACCCAGCAGTTCTTCAAGGTTCTCCGGGACGGGTCCTGCCGACATGGCTGTTGTGTGGTTAACTGAAATATAGTCTCCAGTCAGCATCAGATCTGCCAGCTCTTTTCGCGAACTTTCTGAACTGCTGGCGACAAGCACATGCCAGGTTTCTGGCGTATTCGTCTCGCGGGAATAGATGCGTGGGGCAGCGGCGGCGCTTTGACTGCGGCCATATTCGGTCAGTCTGTGCACGCTGTTTCGCCCGACCCGTGTGCTTTCGATCCAGCCTTCCTTGCGCAGCCTGTGCAGCGCAACACGCGTGGCTTCGGCCTTGATCCCCGCAAGGTTGGTCAGCGCTGTGATCAGCGCGCCGCTAACCTGGTCAGACCCGCTTTGGGCCAGATCACCGAAAATCGTGACCAGAACTGACCACACACGTTGCGTGCCAGTTGTGGTCAACTGGCTGACGCAGGTTTCAAACCATTCTGGAGCCGTATCTTTCATAAGCACAGTATAATCGGGCCGGAGGGAAATGCCATCCAGCCCCTGCGCACCTGCACTTGTGCCTAGTAGGCAACCATGGTCAGCAACTCGTATTCTGCGACCAGCTCGTCATCCTGCTGTGTCAGGGTAACGTGCCAGCGAACCTCGCCGTAGTCATCATTGCGCTTGGTCTTGTGCTTGACCGTCAAACGCACCTTGATGGTGTCACCAGCCTCGACCGGTTTCATGAAACGCAGCCCGTCAAGACCGGTATTTGCCAAAACCGGCCCCTCGTTCGGTTCGACGAACAATCCGGCTGCAAAAGACAACAGCAAATATCCATGTGCAACGCGGCCGGGGAAGAACGGGTTACGTTCCGCCGCCGCCTGATCCATATGCGCATAGAAGGTATCACCGGTGAAGTTGGCGAAGTGTTCAATGTCCTCCATGGTGATGGTTCTTGGCGCCGTGTGAAGGGTCTCGCCAATCGACAAATCGTGAAACCGACGGGTAAAGGGATGAGCAGGACCTTCGACTTCGGTCGCGCCAGGCACCCATTTCCGGCCAATCGCTGTCAGCAGATCGGGCGAACCCTGAATGGCGGTGCGCTGCATATAGTGTTTCACACCCCGCACCCCGCCCATTTCTTCGCCGCCACCGGCGCGTCCCGGACCGCCATGAACCATGTGCGGCAGAGGAGAACCATGACCGGTGGATTCCTTCATCGAGTCACGGTTGTTGAAATACAGACGCCCGTGATACGCCCCTGATCCCATGGCAACCTGTCGCGCAACCTCGGGATCATGGGTGATCACCGACGCCACCAAAGAGCCCTGCCCACGGTTCGCCAGCTCGATGGCATGGTCAAGATCGCGATATCCCATCACTGTGCTGACCGGACCAAAGGCTTCGGTGTCGTGCACGCGCTGCGCCGCGTCAGGATTGGCGCAGTGGAAGAGCATGGGCGGCAGGAACGCCCCCTTTTCGCCATCAGCGCCCTCAACCGCGAAATCATCGGGGTTGCCGAAGACACGCTCGGCCTCTTGCCCAAGGATAGCGGCCTTTTCCAGAACATCACGCTTCTGACCGTTCGAAACCAACGCACCCATGCGGGTGGTTTCCAGCTTTGGGTCACCGATGACCGTTTTCGCCAGTCGCGCCGACAACGCGTCAATTACCGCCTGGACCTGCGGTTCGGGTGCGATGATCCGACGGATTGCGGTGCATTTCTGCCCTGCCTTCGTGGTCATCTCGCGCTGGACTTCCTTCACGAAGAGGCCAAATTCCGGCGTGCCCGGCGCGGCATCGGGGCCAAGGATCGAACAGTTCAGGCTGTCCTGTTCCGCGACAAACCGTACCGAGTTCTCAAGGATCACCGGGTTGGAGCGCAGTTTCAGGGCTGTATCGGCGGATCCGGTAAAGCTGACCACGTCCTGCATGGTCAGACGGTCCAGCATGTCACCCAAACCACCCGAGACCAACTGCAATGCACCCGCTGGCAAGATGCCGGACTCAAGCATCAACCGAACACACAGCTCGGTCACATAACACGAGCTTGTGGCGGGTTTTACAATCGCCGGAACGCCCGCCAGAAGGGTTGGGGCAAGCTTTTCCAGCATCCCCCAAATCGGAAAATTGAACGCGTTGATGTGAATTGCCACACCTTGCAGCGGGGTGCAGATGTGCTGCCCCAGGAAAGTGCCGTTGCGCGAAAGCTGCTCGACATCGCCATCCAGATAGACATGTCCGTCCGGCATTTCACGACGGCCTTTTGCGGCAAAGACAAACATCGTTCCGATGCCGCCGTCGATATCAATCATATGATCCGATTGCGTGGCGCCGGTGTTGAAAGACAAATCATACATCGCCTGCTTGTGCTGACCCAAATGGACGGACAGCGCCTTGAGCATTTTGGCCCGTTCATGGAACGTCATTTTGCGCAGTGCCGGCCCCCCAACATTGCGCGCATAGTCCAACATCCCCTGGACATCCAAAGCATTGTTACCCGCTGTGGCGATAACCTCGCCGGTCACAGCGCTAGCTATCGTGCGGGCACCCTCGCCGGGCGCAACCCACTCACCGGCTGCAAAGCTGGAAATCTGTTGGATAGTCATGAGCGTCTCCTCATCTTTGTCGCGATCCCCGCGCTGCCACAAGCCGGTCTCGTGAAATCATATTTTAAACCGTACGGTCGGTCAATCAATTACCGAGTAAATTTCCCTTGCCGGATTTCTCAGACCCGCGCGGGTAATCGTGCAAACCCCCGAAACCGGATACGCCCGCCCCGTTCGGCGCCGTCGGTGATGCGATAGTCTGGAAAACGGGCCAGAAACCGGCCCACGGCCACCCGGCCCTCCAGACGCGCGAGGGTCAGACCAACGCAGGTATGAGGCCCTCCGGCAAAGGCGTGATGCTTGTTGGGGCGTCTGTCCAAGATCATCTCGTCGGGCCGGTCAAACTGCCGTGGGTCACGGTTGGCCGCACCGATACACAGATGAACATCAGTACCTGCCGGAATGGTCTGACCGTGGAACGTTACATCAACGGTGGTCAGGCGATTGCCGAACTGGTTCGGGCCTTCCAGCCGCAGAAACTCGTCCACGGCCGAACCGATCAGATCCGGGTCGGCCAGCAACTCCGCCCGCTTGTCGCGGTGCCGGTCCAACAACTCCAATGCGTTGCCGATCAGGTTCGTTGTGGTCTCATGCCCAGCATTCAGGATGAAAATGCAGTTCTGATACAGCTCGACCTCGGTCAGGCCACCATCCGTGTCGTCCTGGATCAGCCGGGTCAGGACATCCGTTGCCGTATCTCCGGGGTTGGCGCGACGATCCTCGATGATATGCCGCAGGAAGTCCTTGAAGTCCGAGACCGAGCGATTACCCCACTCTTCCTGCTCCGGCGTCAACTGCGGCTCCAACGCACCAAGAATGGCCAGAGACCAATCGCGCAATGGGCCGCGTTCGGATCGTGGTATACCCAGCAGATTGCCGATGATCTCGATCGGGATTGCCCCGGCAAAATCCTCGATCAGTTCGACGTTGCCCTTGACCTGCATCTCTGCCAGCAGCCCATCGACAAGCTGGATCAGACCCGGTTCCATTTGCGCCAACGCGCGCGGGTTCATCGCGCCGACCATTACCTTGCGAACACGGGTATGCAGCGGCGGGTCATTAAACACCAAACTGGTGGTGTGGTGTTCATACAAGGGGCTGTCGACCCCATATTTGGGGCCAAATACCGCTTTCTTGTCCGATATGAATCGCGAGGTGTCCCGGTAAACAAGGTCCAGATCCTCGTATCGGGACAGGATAACCGATCCATCATGTTGCCAGCAGACGGGTGCATCTTCGCGCATAGCGGCGTAGGCAGGATAGGGATCTGTGTGAAACCCGTCTGGAAGCGCGGTCAGAGAGAACATCAGTGCCCCATCGCCCCCATTTGTTCAGGCAGAACCAACACCAACCATGGCACCAGAACGATCAGGGCCAGCCGGAAGATATCCGCCACCCAGAACGGAGTAACACCCTTGAAGATTGTTCCTGTTGACACATCTCCGACCACGCCTTTCAGAATGAAAACGTTCAAACCGACGGGTGGAGTGATCAGGCTGATTTCGGTCACGACAACCACAACAATGCCGAACCAGATCGGGTCATACCCCAACGACGTGACCAGCGGGAAAAAGATCGGCACTGTCAGCAGCAGCATCGACAGGGATTCAAAGACACAACCCAAAATGATGTAGATCCCAAGGATCATCAGGATCACCACAAAGGGTTCAACGTCGTACGCCGAAACCAATGCGATGAGCGCTTCAGGCAGACCGGCAAGGTTGATGAAATTCGAAAAGATCTGTGCGCCGATCAGAACCGAAAACAATGCTGCGGCGGTATAGGCGGTTTCCTTCAGCACCTCAAAAGTCGACCCCAAAGTAAGCCCACCTCGTGACAGAGCGATCAGGAAAGCGCCCATTGCACCCATGCCTGCCGCCTCGGTCGGGCTGAAGGTCAGGTTCAACGGATGAAAATCAAAAGCACCGTACAATCCACCAATCACCAGAAAGAACAGCAGCAAGACGGCCCAGACCGAGCGAACTGCGGACAGACGCTCGGCCCAGCCGTGGCGTTCGCCCGCCGGTCCTGACTCAGGCTTGCGCGCGACGGTCCAGCGCACGGCGAGCAGGTAGAACAGAATGCCAAGCAGGCCGGGAATGATACCCGCAATGAAAAGTTTCCCAATCGAGGTTTCGGTCAGCAGCCCGTAGATGACCAGGATCACCGACGGCGGAATAAGAATTCCAAGTGTGCCGCCCGCTGCAATCGATGCCGTCGACAGCTCGTCGGAATAGCCATAGCGGCGCATTTCCGGCATTGCGACCTTGGACATGGTGGCCGCCGTTGCCAGAGACGAGCCGCAAATGGCTGAAAAGCCTCCGCATGCCGCAACCGTCGCCATGGCGATACCACCCCGAAAATGGCCCAGAAAAGCGTTTGAAACTGCGTAAAGCTCACGCGCAAGCCCACCTTTATTCACGAACAAGCCCATGAGGATAAACAACGGGACGACCGACAGGCCGTAATCCTGCGCGGTGTCGGTGATCTGACGACCCACCATCGACATCGCGGCCTTTAACCCGCGCTCGGACAGAATGCTGCCGCCGCGTTCATAGGCAAAGCCAAGCGTTCCGACCAATCCCATTGCAAACACGATAGGCAAGCGCACCAGCACAAGAACAAGAACAAGAACAAAACCGATCAGCGCAGCGGTCATTGGGGGTGCTCCGACAAGGTATGGGGGGCAAAGAAGTGCAAGAAGCCGGTGATGATCATTGCAACAGCGGTGATCGCTATGAACCCCGAGATGAACCAACCAACATAGAAGACTGGGATCGAAAGATATTCCGTGACGTCCCCGTAATCCCGCGCACGTTCAGCCAATACCCAAACACGCTGAATTGGCCAAAAAAGCATTATGCCAGAGAACAGATACACAATCGCATCACGTACCCGACTTAACCGCAGGCGTGAAAACAGCCCATCCGTCAAATCCACAGCGATTTGACCCTTCCCTGCCGAGATCATCGGCAAGACCGAGAACACGAGGACGGCCATCAGGATCCGGGTCAGTTCCGTGGCCGCCTCGATCGGGGCATTGAAAACAGAACGTAGGATGACATCAAAGAAGGTCATTACCATCAGGATGAACAGCGCGGCACAGGCCAGCAGCGTAGGCACGATACTGACGCGACGCGCAAAGGTCACGAGAGATTGCATAACGGGTCCCCAGCGGGTGAAATCGGCTGGCGGATCGCGTCCGCCAGCTCGACTGCGTTATTGCGCAGCCATTTCATTTACGATCATGTCATAGGCTGCCTGGGCGTCGATGCCTGTGCCATTGACTTCGTCGATTACCTTGGCGCGTACATCCGCAGCAATCGCATTGAACTTTTCCAGATCTTCAGCAGATGCTGCATGAATCGCGTTGCCTTCGGTGCCTTCGGTCTCTTCGCGGCCGATCGCATCGATCTCATCCCAGATTTTACCGATTTCGCGGCTCAGTGGTTCACCGAAAACGTTTTCTTCCAGCGCTGCCTGCAGATCGGCGGGCAGGTCAGCAAAGGTGTCCTCGTTCATGATAAAGGCAAACGAACCGCGATACAGGCCGCCAGGGACCTCATAAACGTTCTGGGCCACTTCCGTCAGCTTGAAACCTTTGCGGGATTCAAAGGGCATGACGACGCCGTCTGCGGCCTTGGAGGCCAGGGTTTCATACACTTTCGGTGCAGGAACCTGGATACCGGTTGCACCCAACGCCGTGCCCACGTCACCGCCAACACCGCCGGGGATGCGAACCTTGAGGCCCGAGACTTCGTCCAGCGACGTCACCGGGCTGCTGGAATGCAGCTGAGCCGGACCATGTGTGTGCAAAGCGATCACTTTCACACCACGGTGTTCATCCGCCGCCTTCAAATGTGTGTCATATGCGCGCCAATATGCGACCGACGCAACCTCGGCCGAGCCTTCATATCCGGGCAGTTCGATCATCTTGGTGGTGACAAACCGGCCCGGCTGATAGCCGTGGAAAATGATCGAGGCATCAGCGGCGCCATCCATGATCAGGTCCATCTGCGCGGGGGGCGGGGCAAGGCCCAGCTTCAGTTCGGCGGTGACCTGACCATCGGTGGCCTCTTCGATCATCTCGACGAATTTCGGCCACATCTTGGCATTGATGCCATGGGTCGGCGGGGCCCAGCTGGAAATGGTCAGCGTATAGTCTGCCGCAAGCGCCACTGTACCTGAAACGGCCAGTGCAGCTGAGGCAAGAAGTGTGCTCAACCTTGTGAATTTCATAGTTCTGTCTCCTCCCTGTGAAACATGAGTCAAGAATGCGTTAATGGTCACTTTTGTAACCATCAACTTGTTAATTGTCCCCAAGACAACCCGCGACGCGCCATGAACCGGGGCTTTCCTTGGCTACGGTTTCCATCATTGCGTGCGACGTGTTGGCTACGATTTCCTTGCAATAGTTCATCGGCCCGCCGCGCCAGCGCGGAAAGCCGTAGCCGTGAATTTGAACCATATCGACGGCTTCCGCGGACTCGGCGATCCCCTGCTGAATGATCAACGCGCCCTCGTTGGCCAGCACCGCCAGGATGCGCGACACGATTTCGTTCTGCGCGTATGCCCGCCGCGTTATGCCTTGATCCGCCGAGTGGGACTCGATCAACGCCTCCACTTCGGGATCGCGGATCGGTTCGCGATGACCCGCTTCATAGCGATACCATCCTTTGCCCGTGCGTTGGCCAAGACGACCCATCTCGCACAGCTGGTCAGCGATCGTCACATAACGTTCGTTCGGATCGCGGGTTGCGGCATTGCGTTTCCGATTGGCCCAGGCGATTTGGAGGCCGGTCAGATCCTGCAGCTCGTAAGGCCCCATGGGCATCCCGAAAGCTCGCATTGCCTGATCCACCTGATAAGGCAACGCCCCATCTGCCAGCAAATAATCGGCCTCGCGCCGATACGCAGCCAACATCCGGTTGCCGATAAATCCATCGCAGATACCCGACAGGACAGAAACCTTGCGAAGCCTTTTTCCAAGCGCAAACCCTGTGGCGACAACTTCGGGCGAAGTTTGCGGCGTATGCACGACTTCCAACAGCTTCATGACATGGGCAGGGCTGAAGAAGTGCAGTCCAATGCACCGGGATTGATTTTCGATACCCGCGAAAATCTCGACCGGGCTCAGGTAAGACGTGTTCGTAGCCAGAATCGCGTCACGCTGCATATGGCGCGCCAATTCTGCAAAAACCTGTTGCTTGACTGACAAGTCTTCAAACACAGCCTCAATAGCCAACTGAACGTCGGCAGCTTTGGAGTAGCTGTCAACGGCGCGAAATGCAGAAAGGCGTTCCTGTAGCTGCGCTTCGGACATCTTGCCCCGCTTGACTGCCCCCTTTAGCAGCCCCTCAACCCGATCATGGGCCGCGGCCGCTGCTTCCGTATCCCTCTCGATCAGAGTGACCGACAACCCGCCATTCAGGGCTGCGGTTGCGATCCCTGCCCCCATCAACCCGCCACCGACAACTGCGATCCGGCTGATATCGCGCGGGGCAACACCTGCGATCATCGAAGGTCTGGCCACCTTGCGCTCAGCAAAAAAGGCGTATCGCAGGGCGCGGCTTTCAGGGCTTTGACGCAGCGCCAGGTGGCGCGCCCGCTCTTTCGGCTGTGCGTCAGCAAAGGGTTCTGACGACCAGCTGAGCGCGGTCAGGTTTTCCAGCGGTGATTGCTGACCCCTGGCGGTTCTTTTCAAAGCCTGACGGCTCGTCTCCAGAAGGTCAGACGCGAATTCGCCGACGGGCCGTTGACTGACAGGTACCGGACGCTTTGGCAGGTTGGCGACAAAGTCCAGAACAGCCGCCGTTGGGTTATCGGCAATCAGGTCAATTCCCCCGAGATTGGCCATTTTCTCGGCTTTCAGGATTTTTCCCGAACAGGCGATGTCGATCGCCGCTTCCATTCCAACAAGGCGCGGCAATCGTTGCGTGCCCCCCGCCCCCGGGATCAGGCCCACATTGACTTCCGGCAGCCCAAAGCTGGTGCCCGGCGCTGCGATCCGCCACGCGCAGGCCATGGCAATTTCAAACCCGCCACCCAACACGTTGCCGTGCATACAGGCGATAAACGGCACATTACTGTCTTCGATTTTCTGAACAACATCAGGCAAATGCGGCTCAACCGGAGCCGCGTCAAACTCGGACATATCACCGCCTGCGATGAATGTCCGACCGGCGCAGCACAGGACGGCAACCCGAGCTTTCTGAACTGCATCGACCGCGTCAGCCAAACCCTGCCGAACCCCCGTCGAGGTTGCGTTCACCGGCGGGTTGTCGACCGTGACCCAGGCCACGTGGCCCTTAAAGTCAACACTCACCAGCGACGGCTGCGACATTGGCAATCCCTTTGATCAGTCCAGATTCGGTTCGGGTTTATATATTGACCAACCGTTCGGTTAATGCAATGATTAAGTTGTCACGGGAACAGATGAGACAGCCATGAGCGATACGATCCTTGTACATGATCACGGAAACTGGGTTGAAATAACCCTGAACCGCCCCGACAAGCTGAACTCGTTCAATGAGGAGATGCATCTTGCCCTTCACGACGCGCTGAAGAATGCGCGCGAAAAAGGCGCCCGCGCGATTTTGCTGACCGGCGCAGGGCGCGGTTTTTGTGCGGGTCAGGACCTTGGAGACCGCGATCCCTCGAAAATGGATGGCCCGCCCGACCTGGGCAAAACTGTACGCACTTTCTATGCCCCTCTGGTTCGACTGATCCGGTCTTTGAATTTCCCGGTCGTTTGTGCCGTCAACGGCGTGGCCGCGGGCGCGGGCGCGAACCTTGCACTGGCCTGCGACATGGTTCTGGCCGGGGAAAGCGCGAAGTTCATCCAAAGTTTTTCCAAGGTCGGGTTGATCCCGGACACAGGCGGCAGCTGGCACTTGCCCCGATTGTTGGGCGAGGCGCGCGCTAAGGGGCTGGCCCTGACAGCAATGCCCCTAACCGCCAAACAGGCGGAAGACTGGGGGTTGATCTGGAAGGCGCTTCCCGATGATCAGTTGATGACCGAAGCACGCGCTCTTGCCGCGCAACTCGCCAACGGCCCCACCCTTGGCTTGGGTCTGACCAAGCAGTGCATTCAAACAGCAGCCACCACATCCTTGTCCGACCAGCTTGAAATTGAAGCGGACGCTATGAAAACCTGCGGGGAAAGTGCTGATTACGCCGAAGGCGTGTCCAGTTTCCTCGAAAAACGCGCACCGCATTTTCAGGGAAGATGATGATGACCCCAAAAGAACGCGCCCAAAAATCCGCGGCGGCGATGTGGGCCAATGACGAAGCCAGTAAATGGTTCGGGATGGAGCTTGTCCAGGTCGATGAAGGGCGCGCTGTCCTGTCGCTGACTGTTGCACCGCATCACTGTAACGGACACGGTATTTGTCATGGCGGCGTCACGCACGCCCTTGCTGACAGCGCTTTTGCCTTTGCCTGCAACAGCCGGAATGTTGCAACTGTAGGGCAGCATACAATGGTCAGCTATCTTGCACCGGGACGGAAAGGTGACCGCCTGACTGCCACCGCGACAGAAGTGAACCTGTCCGGTCGCAGCGGCATCTACGACGTCCGCGTCATCAATCAAGACAACACTCTGATCGCTGAGTTTCGCGGCATGTCCCGCGCTATTGGCGGCCAGAATTTTCAAGAATAGTTTCGTGACTGGAGGAGTTACGCGATGAAAGACCTTTCCCCCAACAAAGCGGATCTGGACCCGATCGAAATCGCCTCGATCGACGAAATTCGCGCCACACAGCTTGAGCGCCTGAAGTGGTCCGTGCGCCACGCCTATGAAAACGTTCCGATGTACAAACAGCGCTTTGACGAGGCTGGCGTGCATCCTGACGATCTTCAACAGCTTTCGGATCTGTCAAAGTTTCCGTTCACGTATAAAAACGACCTGCGCGACAACTATCCGTTTGGTCTTTTTGCGGTTCCGCGCAGCGAGATAATTCGCCTGCACGCGTCCTCCGGCACGACAGGCAAACCGACAGTGGTCGGCTACACAAAGAATGACATAGACAACTGGGCTGACCTTGGCGCGCGGTCTCTTCGCGCGTCTGGGCTGCGCAAGGGCGACATGGTGCACAACGCCTACGGCTATGGGCTGTTCACCGGTGGGCTAGGTGCCCATTACGGGATCGAACGCCTTGGCGCGACTGTCGTCCCGATGTCGGGCGGACAGACCGAAAAGCAGGTCAACCTGATCAACGATTTCCGTCCTGACGGTATCATGGTTACACCCTCCTACATGCTCAATATCCTTGAACAGTTCCACAAGGCGGGTCTCGACCCACGTGAGAGCTCGCTGAAGGTTGGCGTTTTTGGTGCCGAACCCTGGACTGACGCGATGCGGGCCGAGGTCGAGGCGGCCTTCGACATGCACGCCGTCGATATCTATGGCCTGTCCGAGATCATGGGCCCCGGAGTCGCCAATGAATGCGTTGAAACCAAAGACGGGCCTGTGATCTGGGAGGATCACTTCCTGCCGGAAATCATCGACCCGGCAACCGGGGAAGTCCTGCCCGATGGCGAAACCGGTGAATTGGTGTTCACGACACTGACCAAAGAAGGGCTGCCGATGATCCGCTATCGCACACGCGATCTGACATGCCTGCTGCCAGGGACGGCGCGGTCCATGCGCCGGATGGCGAAAATTACAGGTCGCAGTGACGACATGATGATCCTGCGCGGCGTCAACGTTTTCCCCAGCCAGATCGAGGAACAGGTCATGGCAACGGGCGGTCTTGCCCCCTATTACCAGATCGAGCTCTACAAATCCGGTCGCATGGATGCCATGCGGGTCTTTGTTGAATCCTCCCCCGATTCCACCGACGAGCTGTCAAAAACGGCCGCTGCACGGATGCTGACCAAACGCATCAAGGACGTCGTTGGCGTTTCAACCGAAATTGTAGTAGGTGACCCCGGCGACGTCGAACGCTCTCAGGGCAAGGCGAAGCGCGTTGTAGACAATCGCGATAAGGACTGAGCCGTGGCCCGGACAATTGCCAAAGACCACGACCAAAAGCGGGAACAGATCCTGAAGATGGCGGCAAAAGTGTTTGCCGACCAGGGGTTTGACCGTGCTTCGATGACCCTTTTGGCCAAAGAATGCGGCATCTCGAAAGCAAACATATACCACTACTATGACAGCAAGGATGCCATCCTGTATGACATCCTTGAAACGTACCTGCGTGAGTTGCGGGACCGGATTTGCAATGTTGATCTGGACGGCCTTAACCCCGAACAGAAACTGCGCAAAGCAGTGCGCGAGATCCTTTTTGCCTATCAGGGTGCAGATGACGAGCACCGGGTTCAGATCAGCGGCATGAGCGCATTGACCGAAGAACAGCAAAAAAGGCTGCGGGGCTATCAGCTTGATCTGGTGAACTTTGTCCGCGACATACTTCTGGAAATGTCGCCCGGATCCTTTGACGGCGCCAAGGACAAGCTTCGCGGCGCGACGATGTCAGTCTTTGGAATGTTGAACTGGTATTACATGTGGAACACCGGCGCAGGCCCCAAAGCCCGCGAAGATTATGCCGATTTGGTGAGCACCCTGACCATGCATGGTGTGCAAAAGCTTTAGGCATGCCCGCTTGGGGAAACACGCACGGGTGTGGTCTCGTGTGTTGTTCTGAAATCGCAGATCAGATTGGTCGGCTATCCTGAGGCGCGCCAATAAGGACCGTGGCTGAAGCGAGCGCGTGGCCTTCTTTCTTACTTTTTGCGCATCTTCAAATCGTCTAAGAAGTTGCGTTTCGCAGCCATGGCCTCTTCGTCCGTCATGTTTGATCTGTTCAATTCCAGAAAATACTCTGCGGCTCCAACCGGTTGGACATTTGATATTCCCCGGTGGTCCCTCAATCATAACGAGACTGTGCGGGTTTGGTTTTCTTAGTCTCCAGTTTGGCCAAACTCACCTGCGGCAATGACTTCATACAGGCTGGAAAACTCAGGAAAATCACCGTTCAGGGCGATCGCACCATCATCGGTAATCAACCAAAAGAAGGTATCCCTTGCAGCACTGAACGTTGCGAATTTTATGGCAGGCTCTCCCAGACATCGCGGATGACATCCGCCGCCATCAGCACGTCATCGCGGGTTGTATCGAATTGCCCGACCTGAAAACGGATGATCTTGCGGCCATTAAACATGCCTTGCGTCAGGTAAATTCGGCCATCGTCATTCAGCGCGTCCACCAGTCGCTGCTGAGCGGCGTCATCCCCTGGACAGCGAAAGGAAAACAGGCTCAGGATCGGGCCGGTGGTGATCTCAAACCCCTCTATCGCGCCGATCTTTTCTGCAAGTTCATTGGCCCAGAGCACATGGTTGCGAATTCGGCTCCGCAACCCGTCGAGACCGTATGACCGCATCAAGAACCAGATCTTCAATCCCCGGAACCGTCGACCCAGAGGGATTGTCCATTCCGAATAATTCGTTACCTCTGCCCCTGTGGTCTTGAGGTATTCCGGTTCGATCTTAAGCGTGTTGAGCTGTGGCGTGGCGTCCCGCAGAAACTGGATCGCGCAATCGAACTGCGCCCCCATCCATTTATGTGGGTTGAAGACAATGCTGTCGTAACGATCCGCCCCGGGCCAAAGGGTCTCACGAAATTCGGGGCAGATCATCGCCGACCCCGCCCAGGCCGCGTCGAGATGTGTGTAGAGGTCGTATTTTTGCGCGATGTCAGCCACCGCCACCAGATCATCGCAGGCCCCAACCCCGGTGCCGCCCGTAATTGCAATGATACCGGCAGGCACAAACCCGGCCGCGATGTCACCCTGAATTGCGGCATCAAGAGCCCCTGCATCAATCGTAAAGGTCGGACCACGTGTCGGCAGTTTCACCAGGTTGTCCTGACCGATCCCTGCAACCCAGCAGGCCCGATCAATCGACGAGTGCACCTGATCCGAGCAGTAGATGCGCAGTGCGCCCTTGGCGTTCAGGCCTTCGCGGTTGCCGGTAAACCCTGTGGCCCGTTCCCGAATGGTCAGCACAGCCGACAACGTGGCGGATGATGCGCTGTCCTGAATAACTCCGGTCATTCCTTCTGGCAATCCAAGCGCCTGCCGCAGCCAATCAACCATGACACCTTCGACCTCGGTCGCAGCTGGTGAGGTTTGCCATAGCATGCATTGCGCCGCGATTGTGGTCACCAGCATTTCAGCCAGCATCGACGGGGGCGCTGCGTTAGCCGGGAAATAGGCAAAGAACCGGGGATGTTGCCAATGTGTGATACCCGGCATCACGATTCGTTCGAAATCGGCCATGATGGCTTCCATGGGCTCGCCACTATCAGGGGGCGATGCCTTTAGCTGGGCCGCGATTTCTCCTGGTGTGGTCTGGGCCCGAACAGGACGTTCAGCAAGTGTCTTGTGGTAATCGGCCGCCCATTTCGAAATGTGCTGACCCCAATGCGAAAACGCGTCCCAATCCATGCGCAAGCCTTCTCTTGTAACTGAACACCAATTTGTCCAGTCCCCGACCATACCCGTTCGGCTCGCGGATTAAAGCCGAACAGGTGTTCTTTCTTCAAATGAAAAGGTCCCGAGTTCTGCCTTCAGACCGAAAAGCTGACATTCGCCTGACCTGTGCCAGAGCTGCCGAAATAGGGGGTGTAGATGTCGACCTCACCCTTGTAGCTGCCCCAGCCCAGAGCTCCGAACAGCAAAGCAGTGTCATTCATGGCGCATTCGCCATCGCATTTCTTCGCATAATCCGGCAGCATTTCCAGGAACTCTTCGAACCGTCCCTGTCCCCACATCTCCAGCACGTGCATATCCATCTGGCGGTTGAACTCGCCGTTTACCGCATTCAATCCGTCGACCGAGCGCTCATTCGGCGTGAAATCATGGCTGAGTGAGCCAGAGGCCAGAATGGATACGTTCCGGTCGGAACGCCGGATACCTTCGGCAATGGCCTCACCCCAGACGCGGTTTTCCTGGATCGACGAGAACTGGTTGACTGCAACGGGCAAAACGCGCGCATTCACCCCTTCGTTGATGAAATGCATAGGCAGAAGGGTGCCATATTCCATTCCCATATCGGGGTGTGAATGGCCAAGCGCTCGCTCGCCACGCTCACGCAGAACATCAAGGATGGTTTCCCCCAACGCGTTATCTCCGCGATAATCAAACTCCATGTCTGCCAGCATGTGCGGCAGTTCATGACTGATGAAGCGGCCTTTGTGGTGCTCTTTGGTATTCAGGTGAAACCCCTGATTGGTGATCCAATGGGTGTCGAACACAAGAAACGTCTCGACCTCGCGGTCTATCGCGTCCTGGCGCAGGCGCGCATAACCATCAATGGCAGACTGCCGGATGCCTTTGTATTTTGGCATCGTGTGGGACATCCAGATACTTGGCACATGCGTGATCTTCGCGGCTTGTACGATCTTTCCCATAGCAGTTCCTCCTCGTGTTTACCGACGTCTGTGTACCAGAGCCCTTGCCCGAGTTCACTTCCCGAGCTGCATGATTTTGTGTTGGCCAGTTGCGAAGCCGACGTGTTTTTGTTCCATGTAGAACTCGAAGCTCCAGTTGCCGCCGTCGC
>NZ_JBQFYB010000021.1:0-36330 GCF_056541275.1 Ruegeria sp. AI2 | reverse complement strand
CCAAAGGCCCGCAACCAAGCGGGCCTTTTTCAATTCAATCCCCTCAAAGCCACCTCAAGCTTCAAAGCAATCTCCCTATGCGCTGAGGGGCCAAGCATATGCTCGGCCACAGGCTGTTGCAGCGTCCCGAACAACACGTCCTCGATCTCGTCTGACAAGGAGGACACACTGACCGAGCATTCCACGACACTGACACATTGCGGTCGAACCTGTTCGATCATGTCAGCGTCGGGCAGGACAAGGTCGCGATGCCGGTCCTCCTGTCGCTGTATATGCAGCCAGAGAAGAACAACCCCCGGCTTGATCCGGCGTATCAGCTCGGATGTGTTGCGCAACCAAGTCTCTCGCAACTCTTGTGCCACAACCTCAAAGCGCGCGTCCTTTGTGGCCCGCAACCGTTCCAGCAAATGCCTGACAAAGTGGATTTCCGTGAAATCGACCTCGGGATAAAGATCCAGCAGATCGCGCGAAGGTTCAAGAAACCGATCATTCCGACGCGGGTGCACGCGATAGAACCTGTTCGACTGGCAGGGCACGTCCAGCACTTGCAGCACACAACGGTCCGATCCGTTGACAAGGTTTAATACCCCCGGGTCGGCAAGCAACGCGTCAGCCCCGCAAAAAAGGTTACCAAAATTGATACAAGGTTTCGGCAACCTTTTTGCAAGCAATGCCGGGTACGGATATTCCACGAACCGGCCAAACGTCTCTTCTCCACCCAGGCAGGCCACATAAGGCGTATCAAGATTTCCGGGCGGCGACCGAAACCACAGATTTGATCCTGCATATTGGCACGCGGCCTCTGTGCCGTTGCTTACACGATGAAAGCTCATACCAAGCCCCCCAAATTTTTCACCCAATTGCCAATTTGCGGCCTTAGGTATTGAGAATCTCCTAATGCGCGCATTTGAAGCAAAATTGACCGGTTCGATCCCCTTGCCGCCCGCCCCGGTCTGCCGATACTGTCCCGGTATCCTCCAGGGCAAAGGCAGCTGAACATGGAAGTTAAATCAGTCGGGGTGATTGGCGCGGGTCAGATGGGCAACGGCATTGCCCATGTTCTGGCTTTGGCGGAATACGATGTCTTGCTGAATGATGTCAGTCAGGATGCGTTGAACAGCGCAATGGCCACGATCGAAGGCAACATGGCGCGTCAGGCATCACGTGGCAAGATCACTGACGATGCGATGCAGGCAGCCCTGAAGCGTATTACAACCACCCTTGAATTGCCGCAGCTGGGACAGACTGATCTGGTGATCGAAGCCGCGACCGAGCGGGAAACGGTCAAACAGGCCATTTTCGAAGATCTGCAACCTCACCTTCTGCCGCATACGATCCTGACGTCGAATACGTCGTCCATTTCCATCACGCGTCTGGCCAGCCGCACGGACCGGCCCGAACGTTTCATGGGTTTCCACTTCATGAACCCGGTTCCAATCATGCAACTGGTGGAACTGATCCGCGGCATCGCAACGGATGAGGAAACCTTCAAAGCCTGCAAGGCGGTCGTGGACCGGCTGGGCAAAACGGCCGCCAGCGCCGAAGATTTCCCGGCTTTCATCGTTAACCGCATCCTGATGCCGATGATCAACGAAGCCGTTTATACGCTGTATGAAGGTGTCGGAAGCGTCCAATCCATCGACCAATCGATGAAGCTGGGTGCGAATCACCCCATGGGGCCGTTGGAATTGGCGGATTTCATCGGGCTGGACACATGTCTTGCCATCATGAACGTCTTGCATGATGGTCTGGCTGATACAAAGTATCGCCCCTGCCCGCTATTGACCAAATATGTCGAGGCCGGATGGCTGGGGCGCAAGACGCAGCGCGGTTTCTATGACTATCGCGGCGAGGTGCCGGTTCCGACACGTTAAGTAAACCGCCCGTGCCCGGTACGGTATCGGTTAGATGAAAACACGGGTCAGGACTTGCCTGACTTGCCCAGCGACAGTGTATGGTTTCTGAGCCAGGTCATGAAACCACGCGGGTCTTTCTCCAACTGTTCCATATCTTGATCCGAGATCGGATCGCCAATGACCGGCGATTGCGGTTTTTTGCACGAGCGGACGATTTCATGCAGCAACAAGCCTTGCCGCAGGATCGGCGACAGCTTGTTGGCGATCTGGTACCAGCGCGAGTTGCTGCCGGGAAAGAAAATCGGCACCACACGCGCGCCTGAACGGCGGATCATTTTTGCGGTGAACACATTCCACTCGCGCTCGACCGCAGGGCCAAACCAGTCATCCGAAGACATGACGACACCGGACGGGAACAGCGCCACGACACCGCCTTCCTTCAGATGGTCCATCGCCTTGCCACGCATTTCCAGCATCTTGGCCTGCGCTTCGGGGTCATGCGGAAACGGAACCGGGATCATGAAAGACGTCGCTGCCTCATCAAGACCCGTCAGGACCGAGCGGGTCAGAATGCGATAATCACTGCGGACCCGCCCGATCAACTCGGCCAGAATCATACCGTCCACCATTCCGTGAGGGTGGTTGGCAACGACAACGACGGGGCCGGTTTTTGGGATACGGGCAATCTGTTCTTGCGGTGTGGTCAGGTCAATCCCCATCACCTCAAGCGCGCCGCCCCAGAACCGCTGGCCCCGGTAAAATTCGTTCTTTTTCTCGAATTTGTTGACCATCCGCAGAATGGTCAGCTTGCCCGTGCACCATTCGATGGCGCGAATGGCCGTCGAAGTCCAGGCATCGTCGAACGAGTTCGCATAGGTCAGAGTTCTACGGTCGTAGATCTCGCCCTGATCTGCGGTCCCATCCACCACCGGGCGTGTCTTGGTCTCGTGCGTCGTTTCCGCCAATTCCTGGTCTTCCCGTTCTTCCTGTCCCGGTAAGGGCAGCTTAGAACCCCTCTCCGAACTTGTCGTTCACAAGCGCTTCCAGAGCTTCTGCCAATGCTTCAGCATCCGGTCCGGAGGTCTCGACGTCAATAGTTGTTCCGCGTGATGCTGCCAACATCAAAAGGCCCATAATACTGTCGCCTGACGCAGAAATTCCGTCCTTCGACACCTCGGCATGCGCGTCGAAACCTTCCACAACCTCGACCAGCTTCGCCGATGCGCGGGCATGCAGACCTTTTTCATTGATAATTTTCAGGCTTCGGGTGGTCATATTCATCAATCCGATTTTAGTCCAATGTCACATTTTGCGCATTGATGTATTTCCGTCCAGCTTCCATTGCCTGACGGACAGCATCACCAACGGGTAAGTGGCGGCTTTTGGCCAATTTAATGAGCATTGGCAGGTTTGCCCCATACAATATCCGCCGATCCTGAGGGGCGCAGGCCCGCAGGCTGAGATTTGAAGGGCTGCCGCCGAACAGGTCGGTTACAACGACAACACCGTCGCCCATATCCACTGCGTCAGCCGCACGACAGATTTCCGCCTGTTTTTCATCCCTGTCGTGGTCAGGTTCGATCGCAATGGCCACAAGGCCGGGCTGCGGCCCGACCACATGCTGTGTGGCGGCCAGGTATTCCTGGGCCAAACCGCCATGCGCAACGATCACAATTCCGATCAATCCGACCTCACATTCAACGACCGACGTTCCATCTCGCGATGCCTAATTGCCACCTGCTGCCCGTCCTCTGCAAGGGCCTTTGCAACGGCTTCCGCCATTGCGACGGATCTGTGTTGCCCACCCGTGCATCCGAAAGCCACCGACAGATGTGCTTTTCCTTCGGCCCGAAAGGCCGGCAGCAACAAGGTTAGCAAATCCATCACCCGTCCAAGAAAGGGTTCGTAATTCTTATCCGATTGGACATAGCGCGCAACGTCCGAGTGCCGCCCATCCGCCGCCCGCAACTCGGGGCGCCAATAGGGGTTCGCCAGAAACCGGCAATCAAAGACCATGTCCAGCCCACGCGGAAGGCCCCGCTTGTACGAAAACGACTCGATTGAAACTGCCAGATGTCGCCCCCCCTGGGGCGCAAACCAGTTTTCAACTTCTTCCCGTAACTGGTGCACGTTCAGTTGGCTTGTATCGATCAGGGTATCTGCAATCTCGCGTATGGGGGCCAGCAGCTCTTTTTCGCGCTGAACACCGGTCTCAGGGCTGGCATCTTTGGCGACGGGATGCCGCCTGCGGGTTTCCGAAAACCGGCGCACCAATACGTCATCACTGCAATCCAGATACAGAACGGTCAAATCCACCCGCGCCATGCGGCCCAGGCTTTCGGCCAGTTCGATAAACCCGATTGTCGAGAAATCGCGATTTCGGGCGTCAATGCCAAGCGCCATTGGGCGGTCGCTGTCCGCGCTGTCCAGCAGGCGCAGCAGCAGGCCCATCGGCAGATTGTCGATGGCCTCAAAACCCAAGTCTTCCAGTACATGAATGGCTGTGGATCTTCCGGCCCCTGATGGGCCTGTTACCAGCACGATCCGCCGTTGCTCAGTCATTTGTTCGGCCATTCCGGGTGTACACGCCCATTCTTCAGAAGCTGCATCAACGCTGCGGCCAAATTGGGCACGCCCGCCCCGTGAAGCAAGGGAACAGTTTGCCCCAGCAGCACGATTGTCGCCTCGGCAGGTAACCTCTGTGGCTCATTTTGATCCAGATCCACAACATAGTCCAACGGGACCGGTCCGAATACATCCGCTTTGATCAAACCAATGTGACGGGCCTCGATCAAACCCTGTATCTGCGGCACGGCGGCGGCAATGACCTGATGGTCCCGCCTTGACAGTTCGACACGATCATCCGCGACCAGACCCGCCCCATAGCCCATCATCTGCAATGCCAATGCTGATTTGCCCGCGCCCGAGGCACCGACGATTAACAGCCCGCGCCCGGCAACTGTTACGCATGAGGCATGAACACAAGCGCTGTCCCGGTCTTTGGCGTCTGACAGAGAACCTGCTTGCATGAGTTATACAGGTAACCCCACCACAAAACGCGCGCCTAAGGGGTCTGACGTAATATCCGCTTCGGTCGGGCGGATATTCTCAGCCCAGATTACGCCGCCATGGGCTTCGACAATCTGTTTCGAGATGGCCAGACCGAGCCCCGAATTGTTGCCAAAATGCTCAGGTGGGCGTTGCGAATAGAAGCGCTTGAACACTTTGGTCAAGGCCTGTTCCGGAATACCCGGCCCGGTGTCTTCGACCACGACTAGAACACGGTTGTCTCGCTGACGCACCCAGACGCGGATGGCATCACTTTCTTCACAGAAGGAAATGGCATTGGTGATCAGATTGACGAATACCTGCGCCAGCCGTGCCTCAAGCCCGTTAATGACAATCGGTTCAGATGGCAGATCGGTGATATAGTCAATCCCCTTGGATCGCGCGTCCTCACCCAGATATTGACCAATATTGCCAATCAGCTTGAGTAGATCAAAGGGCTGCTCTTCTTCCTTAACCAGTTCCGCATCAAGACGTGACGCGTTCGAGATGTCGCTGACCAGCCGGTCCAGGCGCCGAACGTCATGTTCGATTACACCCAGCAGCTTGTCGCGCTGATCTTCGCGCTTGACCATGCGAAGCGTGCCAACAGCGGATTGCAGGCTGGCCAAGGGGTTCTTGATTTCGTGGGCGACATCAGCGGCGAACTGTTCGTTTGCGTCGATCCGATTATACAAAGCAGTCACCATGCCCCGTAAAGCGCGGCTGAGGCGACCGATTTCATCCGGACGGGCGCTTAGATCAGGGATGCGAATGCGCCCCGGATTAACCCCTGTGCCTCGGTCCTTACCCATTTCCGCCGCTGCGGCCAGATCTGCCAGCGGGTTGGCGATGGTCGAAGCCAGCACAAGGCTCAGGCCCACCGAAACCAGCAAAGCCACCACGAACATTTGCAGAATTCGCTCCTGCTCGCGGCGGGCCAATGCGTCGATCTCACCGGCGGGGCCTGTGATTGCAACAGCTCCGGCTGGGGTATCTTCGTAGAGGATCGGCGCAGCGGCCACGATCACGGTCTCACCTGCGGCGTCCTGAACAGCCTGAACCTGACTTTGGCCTGCCAGCGCCTGCGGGATTATTCCCTGCACCCGTTGTGCCAGCGTCGGTGCCTCAACCTCGGTCGACCAGTTGAGAAGGTTCGACACACCGATCCACACCGCATTCAACGTGTCGCTGATCACTGTGCTGCCGGTTTGCACCTCGGAATTGGTTTGCAGAAGAACCGGCATGGCCGACACTTGCGGGGCACCGCGTGTCCAGCCAATCAGGGTGCCACTGGCGTCATAGACAAAGACTTCCCCGCCTTCAGGAAGTGTCAAACCTGACAGCGTATCTCTGACGTCGAGGTTGCCAGCATCCTGCGCGGTGTGTTGCGCACCCTGGCGCAGCTGGGTTTCAAAGACGTTGCTGACCAGCTGCGCATCGCCAAGCAGATTGCGCGCCGTCTGCTGAACCGTCTCTTTCCGCGAATCGTCTAGATACAGCAATCCTGTAACCAGGATCACCAGCGCGATCAGGTTAAAGGTGATGATCTTGCGCGCCAAAGGCGAGCCTCGCAGAGAAAACAGGTTTCTCTGGGACCGCTTTTCCCTCAGTTCCGCTGACTCGGTATCGTCGGGAATGACCCAGTCATCCCCGAGTACGACGTCACCGTCACTTAGTTCGCTGGCTGCTTCGGTGTCGCGCACGAGAGCCCATTACCCCTTGCTGGCGTGGCGCCTATTCTTCGTTGTACCGATAACCGATACCATAAAGGGTTTCGATCGCCGAAAACTCGGGATCAGCCGCGCGCATCTTCTTGCGCAGACGCTTGATGTGGCTGTCGATCGTCCGGTCATCCACATAAACCTGATCATCATAGGCCACATCCATCAGCTGGTCGCGGCTTTTGACGAAACCCGGACGCTGGGCAAGTGCCTGAAGAAGCAGGAATTCGGTCACGGTCAGGGATACATCATTCCCTTTCCAGCTGACCGCATGGCGCAGCGGGTCCATCCGCAAGTCGCCGCGTTCCATAACCTTTGTGTCGTTGCTATTGGCCGCAATCGCGTCGCCGCTTGTTGCTTCTTGCCGACGCAGCAGGGCGCGGATGCGCTCAACCAGCAACCGTTGCGAGAAGGGCTTTTTCACATAGTCATCCGCGCCCATGCGTAGACCTAGAACCTCGTCGATTTCATCATCTTTCGAGGTCAGAAAGATCACCGGCATCTGCGTTTTCTGACGCAGCCGCTGCAGCAGATCCATGCCATCCATTCGCGGCATCTTTATATCGAGTACGGCCATATCAGGCAGCTTTTTGTTGAACGCATCCAACGCGGCCTGGCCATCATTATAAGTTTCAACCTCGAAACCTTCGGCTTCGAGTGTCATGGATACAGACGTCAGAATGTTTCTATCGTCATCCACAAGTGCAATCTTTGACATCGGGCTCACCCCTATTCCTGCTCACTCGCGCAATAATTCGCTTATTTGTAAGGCATTGTTGGCGGTTTTAAGACGCCGAATCAATCCGTAACTGCGAATCGTGCCTTTGTTGCGGCAGGTCTGCGGCAAATTTGCCTTTATGCCCGCAAAAATATGCCCGGTTCTCAGTCATTGAATTTGTGATGGCGCTAAACCCGAACTTGGTTGCGCTAACTGCGTCAAACCCGCCTGTTCATGTCCTGAACGACCGTGGTAAGACGCGCCCAACCGCCGGTTTTCCCGGTACACTGCCCCAAAGGCGCCTCAGGGCCCAAAGCCCCCGCGCCGCCACAGGAGAAGATACACATGACATCTGGACGGGTTAACCCGCAATTCCGCCTCGAGGATCAGGGCATCGAGGGTCTGGGCAATGTCTATTATAACTTCATGGAACCGGCGCTGATCGAAGAAGCGCTGAAGCGCGGCGAAGGTACACTTGGGAATGGCGGTGCCTTTCTGGTCACCACTGGCAAGTTCACCGGTCGCTCGCCCAAGGACAAGCACGTCGTCAAAACCAGCAGCGTGGCTGACACTATCTGGTGGGAAAACAATGCCGAGATGACCCCCGAGGGATTTGACGCCCTCTACCAAGACATGCTGGCCCATATGAAAGGCCGTGACTATTTCGTGCAGGATCTCGTCGGCGGTGCCGATCCGACCTACGCGATCAACGTGCGCATGGTGACCGAGCTTGCCTGGCACAACCTATTCATCCGTCACCTGCTGCGCCGCCCGGATCGCGAGGATCTGGACGAGTTCACCGCGGACTTCACCATCATCAACTGCCCCAGCTTTCAGGCTGACCCGGCCAAACATAACTGCCGCAGCGAGACGGTTATTGCGCTGAACTTCGACCGCAAGCTGATTCTGATCGGCGGCACCGAATACGCGGGTGAGAACAAGAAATCCGTCTTTACCCTGCTGAACTACATGCTGCCGGAAAAAGGCGTGATGCCGATGCACTGCTCGGCCAACCATGCTGTCGGAAACGCGGTCGATACCGCCGTGTTCTTTGGTCTGTCCGGCACCGGAAAAACAACCCTGTCCGCCGATCCGTCGCGCACGCTGATCGGAGATGACGAGCACGGCTGGTCGGATCGGGGCACCTTCAACTTCGAAGGCGGCTGCTATGCCAAGACCATCAACCTGAACGCCGAAGCCGAGCCGGAAATTTATGCGACCACCTCGAAATTCGGCACCGTGATCGAAAACATGGTCTTTGACCCCGAGACCAAGGAACTGGATTTCGACGACGACTCGCTGACCGCGAACATGCGTTGCGCCTATCCGCTTGAATATATCTCGAACGCCTCGAAAAGCGCGCTGGGTGGGCATCCGAAGAACATCATCATGCTGACCTGCGATGCCTTTGGGGTTCTGCCGCCGATCGCGCGGCTGACGCCTGCACAGGCAATGTATCACTTCCTGTCGGGCTTCACGTCAAAGGTGGCCGGGACCGAGCGTGGCGTAACCGAACCGCAGCCCACCTTCTCGACCTGCTTCGGTGCGCCGTTCATGCCGCGTCGCCCGGAAGTCTACGGAAACCTGCTGCGCGACAAGATCGCCCAGCACGGCGCGACCTGCTGGCTGGTCAATACAGGTTGGACCGGTGGCGCCTATGGTGTCGGCAGCCGGATGCCGATCAAGGCCACCCGCGCCCTGCTGACCGCAGCGCTGGATGGTTCACTGCGCGACGCCGAATTCCGCAAGGACGCCAATTTCGGCTTTGACGTTCCCGTCTCTGTCCCAGGCGTCCCCGAAGTTCTGCTTGACCCGCGTCGGACCTGGGATGATCAGGCCGCATTCGACAAGCAGGCTGAGAAACTGGTGCAGATGTTCGCCGAGAACTTTGAGCAGTATCTGCCGTTCATTGACGACGACATCAAAGCCGTCGCAATCGGATAAACGAAAAAGGGGCCGTTGGGCCCCTTTCTTTTTGCCGATCCGCAGCTTTTTTAGCTGTCCGCCGAATACTCATCTTATAGTTGTATGTCGTTAAAAGCACATACAAGTGCGTTGTTTCAAAGTGCGATCTGCGCTAGGCATATTTACTGTTGAGACGAAAAAGCCCGGCACATTCGCGCCGGGCACTGACTGAAAGGACTTTATGGAAGCTCATATGCGCACACTCACAACGCTGGATTGAGCAACCTAATCAGGCTTCTAGTCTAAGTAAACGGGGATGAGTGTCAACATGGGACTGGCTGGTTAGTATTGCGATCAGCGTGGTTCAAATGGTCGCGGACAGGCGGCGGTTGGCACAGAAAACTACAGGTAACACCATGACGGAAATCTCGAAACTCACCGAACTACGCAAATTGATGCAAAGCATGGAGCGGACGCTTGGGCTGGAAAAACTATCTCCGGTTGAGCGCGACATCTATTACGCCGCGGAAGAGCTTTCAAAATCCACTCAGGAAGTGCGTACGTTTGGTTTGATCGAGCATACTTTGGTCCAAAGCATTTCACGCCCAACTTTTTTCCGCGCGCTGAAATCGCTGGTCGAAAAAGGCTATCTTTCGCAAAGCGGCAGCGCCAACCGCGGGCGGTACATCGTTCATGCCCCCAGATGACGCGCCCCGTGCGCGCACGGTGATGTGATCGCAATGCGCGGCTGGGCGACTGACACCCTTGCGGCTTCACTGGCTTATGTGCTGGCGTCGATACTGACCTTCGCCGTGCTGATGCCAATGCAGAACGTGTTTTTTCCAGAATACCCAAGCCGGGCGAGCCTGCTGTTTTTGCCGCATGGCGTGCGGGTTCTGTCGGCCTGGTTGCTGGGGTGGCGCGCAGTATTTGCGTTGCTGCCGGGTGTGTTCATCGTCTTTGCTTATCTGGCGGGAACGGATGTTTTCCTGCCCACCCGCCTGCTGGCAATTGCTGTCGCGGTTCTGACAGTTCCTGCGGTTTTCTATCTGCTCAAGGCTGTCGGATGGGACCTGTTCCCCAACCCGAACCGCAAACCCTGCTGGATTTGCGTTATGGGCGTGGGCATAGCCACATCCATTCTGGTCTCTGGCCTGACCAATCTGGTCTTTGGCAGTGCAACGGTTGAGTACATCGCGTTCCTTATCGGCGACATCTCGGGCCTGTTCTTTCTGATGCTGGGTCTCTACTTCGCGTTCCGGTTTGCAGACAGGCGACCGGGCTAGCACCTCAGCCCATCAGGCCACGCCGCAGCAGGTTCAATCCCGCTACCAGTAAAACGAACAGCGTCGCCTTGCGAAAGCTGGCCTGATCGATGCGATCCTGCAATTTCAAACCAACCCACATGCCAAGCATGGCAGGAAAGATCAGTATTACTGAAAACGGAACCGTTTGCACCCGCAGAAAACCTGACCAGACATGCGCGGCCAGTAACATGACCGCCCCCAATCCATAGATGACGCCCTGAATTCGGATTTGCTCGGCCTTCGGGGTATTCAAAGCCGTCAGATAAGCAACTGTGGGGGGACCCCAGATGCCCGACATGCCACCCACGAACCCGGCGACGCCGCCAACAATAGCCTCAACACCGGTTGATGGATGATGTAGTACCAGCCTGACGCCCAGAACCTGCACAAGGGCGAAGAAGGACACGAATGCGCCGATCAGCAGCAGGAAGACCGAACCGGGCACCAGCGTAACCAGCTGTGCGCTCAGTACCAGAAAAACACCGCCAACGACCAGGAACACCCGAAACCGGCGAATGGAGCTGAGTGCGGCGCTGGCGCCCCCGCGAAAAGCCTGAACGCCGTTGGTGACAAGGGTCGGCAGAATAAGCCCTGCCAGGGTCAGATCCGGTGGCAGAAACGAATTCAGGCCAGATACAAACACCATGGGCATGGCAAATCCAACCATGCCCTTGACCCATCCGGCGGCAAAGGCGACGGCGATGGCAAGTAACAGCTCTTGCGGCGACAGAAGGGAAAACAGGTCCATGCCTTCTAGATATCATCTGGATTTTCTTCTGCATTGCAAAAATGATAAGGTAATTTTTGAACTTTCTAGCAGCAAATTGAGTATTTTTGTTGCGCTGCACGTGCAGCATGATATGACCAGACGACCGAGGAAAGGACGCGATTCATGGCCCATGACGGACAGGATATGACCCAAATGACAACTGATGCAGTTTTGCCCGATCTTCTGGATTTAACGCGGGCCGCCGTGCCTGCTGTGGACGCCGTTTTTGAAAAAGCCCGCGCATCCGTGCGTGGCATGGTGACTGCTGAGGGCCGGGTCTCTGGCGTTTTGATCGAAGCAAATCAGACCGCCGCGCATGGTCTGGCCTGGCTGGCGACATATTCGCAGTCGCTGCAACAGATGCAGCGCTGGGCAGAAGCGCTGCAAGCCGATGGTAAATTTGGCGAGATCGAGCAGTTGCTGCACCAGATAGCCTTTGGCGAATATCTGCACCAGGTCGCGGGCGGTATTCCGATGAACCAAGGCGAGGTGATGCGTCTTCAGGATATGGGGCTTGGCTGGGACGCGCTGTCGGGCTTTCAGTCGACCGAAGTGCAGACCCTGATGGCACGGGCCAATTCTCAGGCCGCACGTAGCCGTCTGGTTGCGCTGATGCAGGATCAGGCCGGAGCTACGATGTTCGGCGCGTCCGGTCTGGATGAAGAGCTTGAGATGATCCGGGACCAGTTCCGCCGCTACGCGCAGGAAAAGGTCGAACCAAACGCGCATGACTGGCACCTGAAGGATGAACTGATTCCGCTGGAAATCATTGAAGAACTGGCGGAAATGGGCGTTTTTGGTCTGACCATCCCCGAGGAGTTCGGTGGGTTTGGCCTGTCCAAAGCGTCGATGTGCGTGGTGTCCGAGGAACTGTCGCGTGGCTATATCGGCGTGGGTTCGCTGGGTACCCGATCCGAGATTGCGGCCGAGTTGATCATCGCGGGCGGCACCGACGCGCAAAAGGCACAGTGGTTGCCAAAGATTGCCAGTGCCGAGATCCTGCCGACCGCCGTTTTCACGGAACCTAACACCGGTTCAGACCTTGGCAGCCTGCGCACGCGCGCGGTCAAGGACGCGAATGGCGATTACAAGATAACCGGCAACAAGACCTGGATCACCCACGCCGCGCGAACCCATGTGATGACCCTGCTGGCGCGGACAAACCCCGACAGCACCGACCACCGCGGCCTGTCCATGTTCCTGGCGGAAAAGACACCGGGCACAGACGAGAACCCCTTCCCAACCCCCGGCATGACCGGTGGCGAGATCGAGGTTCTGGGCTATCGCGGTATGAAGGAATACGAGCTGGGTTTTGACGGCTTCCACGTCAAGGGTGAGAACCTGCTGGGCGGAGAAGAAGGCAAAGGTTTCAAACAGTTGATGGAAACCTTCGAAAGTGCGCGCATCCAGACTGCCGCCCGCGCCATCGGCGTGGCACAGTGTGCGCTGGACATCGCCATGCAATATGCGATCGACCGCAAGCAGTTCGGAAAATCCCTGATCAACTTCCCGCGCGTGTCCGGCAAGCTGGCGATGATGGCGGTCGAGATCATGATCGCGCGTCAGCTGACCTATTTCAGCGCATGGGAAAAAGATCACGGCCAGCGCTGTGACCTTGAGGCCGGTATGGCCAAGCTGCTTGGTGCGCGTGTGGCCTGGGCTGCGGCGGATAACGGGTTGCAGATTCATGGCGGCAACGGCTTCGCGCTGGAATACAAGATCAGCCGCGTTCTGTGTGACGCGCGTATCCTTAACATTTTCGAAGGGGCGGCCGAAATTCAGGCACAGGTCATCGCACGACGTCTGCTCGGGTGACCCATTTCGGCAGTCCTGTTTCCCCGACTGGCCCGGCGCTTGCGCCGGGTCTTTTTCCTGTTTTGTACAATCTGTACGCGGTCCGAACCATGCAGAGTACGTTTTGTACAATACATACCATCGCCCCTCGCGGCCCGCGTAACGGTCATATCTGACCTGCGTGTTTCAAAACTTCCCCCTTTGATCCCGCCCTTTTCACCGGTAGAGCATCAACCGGACACGAGGCGTCGAAATTAACTTTTGGAATACCGCATGACCCGACCTTTCCTTGCCATTTGGGCCGTTCTTGCGGCTCTTGCTCTGGCGGCTTGCACCACGTCTCAGCCGACGGTGAGCCGGAGTGATGTGGACGCGCTGGCGCAATCGATCCAGGCGCTTGGGCCCAAAGTCGATCCGGCCGAGGCACAGCAAGCGGCCACGATTGCCTATGCCTATTCGCAGCAGCTGAAGCAGGACTGGAACGTCACCGACCCGGCCATCATCCACAACGCCAAGGTCATCAACGGATTCCGCGAAAAGGGTCTGTGCAATGACTGGGCCGAAGCGATGACCAAACGCTTGCGGCAGGAAAATTTCCGGACGCTGGACCTGAACTGGGCCACGTCGCCTCCGACCCCGTTTCGCATCATCCACCATTCGGCATCGATCAGCGCCAAGGGGGACACGATGTATGACGGTATCATCCTCGACCCCTGGCGCAACAGCGGTGCCTTGTTCTGGGCGCCGGTGCGAGAGGATACGCGATACAACTGGGCACCCCGGCTGGAAGTGCGCGAGCGACTTCTGAACGGGTCTTTGCCCTACTGACCCGGTTTCGCCGACAGGGCTGATACGCTAGAACCCTGCCATGACACGCCTGATCCTGACCCTGCCTTTGATGGCCCTGTTTCAATGCGACAGGGATGAATCCGTTGCCGCTTATGGCGCGGCAGACCGGACATGGGCGTTGCAGGAGATCGACGGACAGCCCTTTGCCGCCAGCGCCTTGCTACGGTTCCCAGAAGAGGGCAGGATCACCGGAAATGCCCCCTGCAATAGTTATGACGGCACGCTGAACGCGCCCTACCCGTGGTTCGAAATTCAGGACCTGAGAGCAACGCGGGCCGCCTGCGCCGGGCTTGAGGCCGAAGGGGTCTATTTCGCCGCCCTTTTGGCCATGACCCAATCCGAAGTGTCGGGCGATGTGCTGATCCTGCGCAATGAGGACGGGCACGAGATGGTGTTCACAGCCGCCGAGTGACCTGATCCACAAACCGCGCGCGCGCCTCGGGCAGTGGGTTATGCCCCAGCGCAGGGGCGACGCGGTGGTTCAGGAAATACCCGGTTGTGCGCAAAGCCTGCGCAATCTCGGCATCCGGCGCGGTGCCTTCGCCCCGCAGGCAGGGCGGCAGCGGCAACAGCTTGTCTGCCCATTCCCCCGCTCCTTTGACACTGACAGCGCGCCCGGTCTTGGGCGACACATAGACCAGCCCCTCAGTCG
The DNA here is from genome assembly GCF_056541275.1 of Ruegeria sp. AI2. Lineage (NCBI taxonomy): Bacteria > Pseudomonadati > Pseudomonadota > Alphaproteobacteria > Rhodobacterales > Roseobacteraceae > Ruegeria > Ruegeria sp. AI2. The sequence goes on along the minus strand of NZ_JBQFYB010000021.1, from coordinate 21,711 downwards.
TGCCGGTCGCGGCGCAGGCGGTCAGATCAAGGCCAAAGCCAAGCTCGTCCAGCAACGCCAGTTCCCATCGCAGGTAGGCCAGCGGCCAGATCTCATCCTGTCCCAACAGGTCCATCAACCGCTCGGTCCGGGTATAGAGCGCCGGATGCGCCTCTCGTTCGGGCAGGCAGAAGGACAAAAGCGACACGACGGCGTTCAGCCCGGACAGGGCCAGCCGCCCGGAAAACGCCGCCGCCGCGCGCGAGCGCAGAGGTTCGACCTGAAAGGTGCCGATATGTTCTTCCAGCCGCGCGCGCCACAGCACGTCCAGCTGCGCGCCGGGTTGCAGGATGGGTGCGATCTTGCGGCTGGTCCCGCCCCGCACCACACCGGCATGACGCCCGTGGGATTCGGTAAAGACCTCGATAATCGCCGAGGTTTCGCCGTGGCGGCGAGAGGTCAGTAGGATGCCGTGGTCGCGCCAGTCCAATTCGGGGTCCTGTCGGTGATTAAGTTGTGGTGTTCCCAGAAAATCGTGAAGGGTTCCGTTCTGCAATGGTTTTGCACATCAAACGCGGAAAGATACGTCAATCGCTTGGTCCGACGGCAGGGGACTGGGCATCTATGCGGACAAAGTGTGAATTCGCTGCGGATTGCGACAACGTCCGCTTTCAAAATTTTCCGCTCAAGTCCACTTCATATCGAAGGCTGATTATTGGCCCGCCGTCTGAACTCACTCGGGGTTTGCCCGACCCATTTCTTGAACGAACGCGTAAAACTGGTTGGGGTCGAATATCCAAGGGAGTGGGCAATATTTACAATCGGTCTATCTGTTTGCTTCAACATGTTCACTGCGTAATCTGTTTTGACGCGGACGAGGATTTCACCAAGGCTGGTTTTTTCCTTTTCAAGCAACCTTGAAATGCTGCGCTCAGATTTTCCGCAGAGTTTAGCGGCCGACTGCGATGTCAAAGCCACTTCGCCAACAAATGGTCGAAGAGCTTGCTCAATTGCGGCCGCCGCCTTGCGCGACGGAAACCCACTGGTCGCGTCCCTGGTCGAGCGTTGTTCAAATTCGGACTGGTAGAATGGAGTTGTCAGCCATCTTGATGGAAACCCAAGCCGGTATCCGTGCCGATCTCCTTTTATGGCCTTGATGCCGAAAAACAACGGCGGCAGGGCACTCGGGTCACTTACCGTCACAACGACATCATGAGCATTCCATTCCTCACCCATTGCACGACGAATGACTGACACCATCAATGCTGAAAAAAATCCGTCGATTTGCGCAGGAATAAATGACGGCTCAAAAGCCCGGCGTCCGTGAAATACTGCCCGATCCCCGTGAATTTCCAGGGACTGCGTTTGAGCACTGGAATGCTCTGTTGCTTCAATGGCAAACCGCGTGAGCAATTGGCCCAAGTCTGAGGCTTCGGCGCTAGCAGCAACCATTGGCGGCCATGTCGCGGTGTTCACAGCCTCTCCGAGGTGGGCTAGGAATGCCGGGTCTCCAGCGGCGGCAGCTGCATCTTCGCAAAGCTGGTAGATTACCAATGCAGGGACAAAGGTCTCAGCATTTTCGAATGCGGATCGCTTCAAGCCGACGCCGTCCAAAATGGCATCAGTGGGCAATCGCATCTTGTCCAGGGCGGCGACCAATACCGCAGCCGAATTTAGCCGGATCAGGGGGAGTTCACTCATGGCCGGCCTGCGAATACGGACAGATGAAATAATCTGGCGGCGCATTCTTCCATAACATCACCAATCAAAAACGTTGCGGAAATGAAATCTTATCGTACCAATCAATCTCGGTCAGTCAATTGATGACGCTGTCCGAGAAAGAAAGGACGCCAAAGCGTAGATGGGCTTTTCTGATCTCACATAGCGCCGATTTTATATGTCCTGCCCGCCAGAACCGTGGAGCATGGCCAGAGTTACTGCGAGGAGGGCTTAACATGACTGATCATTTCGAGAACGACCAAACTCACAGAGAAAAGATTTCGAGACAGAAGGGGAATGACGATACCCCTGCGGAAGTCTCTGAGAACGCCCTTCAATCGCCTGGGCGGCGCGAACTGTTGGTGGCTGGCGGTGCCATCGGCGCGACGATGATGGTCGGTGGCCGGGCCGATGCCCAGGCGGTCTACAGCAATAGCCCACCGTCGGATGTTCCCGCTGAATACACCGCTCCATCTGAGACATTTAAGCCGGGCGAGCCGACCAGTGATTACTATGTGCCGTCCACGGAAAAGGACGCCAACGTGAACTGGTGGATGGGACGCAATGTCGGTGGCGTCACAATTGGCCTGATACAACTTCGAGCGCACCTGCCAATGGCACCGGGCAACATGGGGAATGCCACGACATTCGATTTTCCGCTGCTCTACCGCGAGATGCTGCCGGAAAACCCGTATGACATCATGGCTCTGGAGCCACCGGAAGCCTTCACGGACGAGATCGTCAAGGCCGCTCGCTGGCTGGAGCTTCAGGGGGTGCGCGCCATTATGGGGAATTGCGGCTTCTTTGGAACTTATCAGAAAGTTGTCGCCGAGCGGATTGACACCCCATTCTATTCCTCCAGCCTCATTCAGCTTCCGACAATTCTGCAAAGCCTGCCGAGGAAGAAAAAGGTTGGCGTCATTACTGCTAGTGGCGAAGTTCTTGCGGCCGGACCCGCTATTGAGAACTGCGGTGTGTCTCCTGAAGACAAGGCCGAGAGAATTGTAATAGGCGGCCTGGAAAATGGTCCGGAAATGAAGAAAGTCCTGAACCTTGTGGGCAGCTATAACATGTTGTTGCTGGAGCAGGAGATCGTTGCGATGGCGCGCTCGCTCGTGGAAAAAGATCCGTCAATCGGCTCAATTTTGCTGGAATGCACAGAGCTGCCACCCGCGGCACATGCGGTACAGAATGCCGTAAGGTTGCCCGTGTGGGATTACACCACGCTTACCAAGTGGATCCACGACGGCTGCCTGAGACGTCCCTTCTATGGGGTTATCTGAGATCTTCGGCGTCACATCTGATCCAGCCAATGGTTTCAAAACGCAGGCAAAATGAATGAAGAGCCAAATACAATTGGAGCGATTGACGGCATCACTTCTGCTGGCCATGATCCTAGGCCTTGCCTCTCCCGGTTCAGCCACTTCAGAGGAAACCGCGGCTGCAACTGAGACCGATGGCCAAGCCAGAACAATTCCGCGCGGCCCTAACGAAGTTCCGGCAAGAATAGAAGCGGATAACGAACCTAAAGAGGCCGCTTTCGATTTTCCAGGTATCTACCGGGTACTTGAGCCTTGGAATGACTGGAAAGCGCGGATTGCAGAAGACAAAGGTGTCAGGCTGGGCTTTGACTATAACTTTGCGGCGCAAGGTACGACCAACGAAGTCGGAGAAGACAGTGCAGTCGGTGGGATCTTCCGGGCTTATATCAGCTGGGATCTTTGGGGTCGTAGCAATCCGTCCCGAGCGGGAACTTTGGACATACGCGTGGAAAATAGGCACCGCATTGGTACGGCTTTGGCTCCCGAAGCTTTGGCCCCGAACTTTGGATGGGCAGGAACGACCGCACCCGACTGGAGCAATCAAGGCTGGGGGCTTCCCGTTTTCATGTTGCGGCAAAGATTGGATTTTGGTGACGCACCCATCGAATTACGGGTCGGCAGAATGAGTGCCTTTTCCCAATTCGACATTACACCATATTCAGATAACCTGACGACGTTCCAAAACAACAGCATCATTCTCAGCCCGACCATTGGTTACCCGTCGGCGGGATCGTTCGGCATTGGTGGATATGTCGGGCTTCCCCGCAGCAAACTCTATGTCCTGGGAATGATCATGGATGCCAATGGGCGCTATGATGATTTGTCACTGGACACACTTGGTGACGGTGAATATTTCAAGGCGCTGGAATTTGGCTGGACCGATCAGGATCTGTCTGGCCTTTCCTACCTTTTTAACAACCTGCACATAGCGCTTTGGCATACAGATGACGCCAATTACGGAGCAGGGTTGACTGGCTCCTACACATTTACGGAACAGCGCCTTGGGGTGTTCGGCCGAATTGCGTGGGCCAAAGAAGGGGCCGGTACGCTTTACCAAAGTCTCGTTTCTGCTGGTTTCACCAAAGGAGTATTCCGTGACAGTATGGTTGGCCTGGGAGCCAGTTGGGGTGAAGTTCAAAACACCCACGAAAGTCAGGTCGCAGCAGAGCTATTTTACAGATGGCAAGTGGCTCAAAATCTGGCGATTACTCCCAGTATTCAGTTTCTGTCCAACCCGGCCTTCAATCCAGCCGAAAGTTCGGTCGCCGTATTCGGGATCCGGGCGAGAGTTACATTTTAGCCAGTGGTGAGTTGGAGAATATTCGGTTGCCCGTAAAATTATCGGGAATGCGTTTGGCGGTCGCTACAATCAGCTCCTCTAACGCAACTCCAACGGCAGGTTAAATCGTATTGCAGCCTTGTGAATGAACCGCAGCGTCAGTCAAGATGGGCTCGTTCCAGACCTCAGATGCGGCGCAGCATCCTGTGATATGTTGCCTCGGTCAACGTCGGGTTGTCGTTCTGGGAGGGCATGGCGGATCGGAGGATAAGTCATGGACACACCAAACCTACCTGCCATTTGCGCTTTGCGCCCAGCCTGGAACAAAGGCCGCATCGTTGGTCAAAAGCGACCACTAAAGCCAAAACATGTCTGGGCGATCCGCGTCAGGCTCGAACTCGCCGAGAATCATCGCGATCTGGCGCTGTTCAACATGGCGATCGATAGCAAGCTCCGCGGTTGCGATCTGGTGAAGATGAAAGTCGTTGATGTCATGGCGTCCGGTCAGATCAAGAAGCGGGCATCGGTCCTACAGAGCAAAACACAGAAGCCTGTGCGATTTGAGATATCCGAAGGCACACGCGCCTCGGTCGAGAAGTGGATGGAAGACGAGCTCATGGTCGGCTCCGAGTACCTTTGGCCAGGTCGCTTCCATGAGCGGCTGCACATCTCGACCCGTCAATATGCGCGGATCGTCCGCGACTGGGTCACGTCGATCGGTCTAGAAGCAAGCGCCTATGGCACGCATTCGATGCGAAGAACCAAGGTCACTCAGATCTACAAGAAGACCGGAAACCTTCGTGCGGTTCAGCTCCTTTTGGGCCACACCAAAATGGACAGAACGGCCAGATATCTGGGCGTCGAACTCGGGGATGCCCTAGCCATCGCTGAAGCCATTGAAATCTAGTGAAGTTGGGCCGCCTACATGGACGGCCCTAAGCTGCCGTTGGCCGCCTGTTGGTTATGCTGCGACGCATCCCGTCGAATCTGCCATTCGCTGCGAGAGAGAAAACTTGGACGCTAAGAACGCACATACTTCAGCGTTATTGCAATTTGACATTATCTCACGTGCTTCGTTGAGAATAACTAACCAACAAAAAAGTTCAGACACACAACAACGATGACCGCGCCGCGACGGAGCTGTTGATATTTGCTCGAACACGGATGAGCATTGACACAAGAAACTGGGCGCGTCTGAACGCGCCCAGTTTCGTCAAGTCGCGACGTGAGATACCTCTTTGTCCGGTGAGTATATGTCCAAGATGTTCCAATGTCCGGTCGTTGGTGTTGGGTTGTTGATCATTGGGACATCAAGAACGGTTGGTTTGCCGCTGGCGATTGCCGCTTCCAATGCGGGCAACAATTCATCAGCAGCACTTAGCCTGTGCCCTTCTGCACCATAAGCTCTTGCAATATCTGCATAACCCGGTCCGTTTGCAGGAGCTGCGGCTGACCCAGGGAACGTGGTCCCGTATGTCAGACCGTAATGCGCCTTTTGAAGGCCCGCGATAGTGCCGAAGGCGTTGTTGTTCATAACCAGCCAGATGATGCCCAGATCAAGCTCGACCGCGGTTGCCAGCATCGACGGGTTCTGACCGAACCCCCCATCGCCAACAAGACTTATCACCACACGGTCAGGAGCTGCCAGTTTTGCGCCGATCGCTCCCGGAGGGCCAAAGCCCATCGTCGCGAATCCACCCGGGGTCAGGATTGAACCGGGTGCCAGGATATCAAATTGTTGTCCGACGCCGTTCTTGTTCCATCCCACGTCCGTAGTGATAATGGCATCATCGGGCAGTGCCTTGCGGGTATCTGCCAAAATACGTTCGGGCATCATCGGAAAGGACGACGAGGTCGCCATGTCCACGTTGCGCGCTTTGAAGTTCGTTCGGAAGTCGGTGATCTTCTGTTCCAGCGCGGGGCGTTTGAAGCCCTCAGGATACATCTCACGGGCAACTCGGTTGACGACGCGCAAAGCGGCCTTGGCGTCAGCAACGACTCCGATCTCGGTGGGATAGTTCCGTCCAATCTCTTGCGGTTCGATGTCGATATGGATGACCTTTGAGTCAGGAATGTTGAACGTGTAACCAGGATACCAGCTGGAGCAATCGGCCTCTTTGAACCGGGTACCGACAGCAAAGATGTAATCCGCATTCAGGCAAGACTGGTTGACCAGCTCGGTGCCCCAAAACCCGGTCATTCCCAGCACAAGCGGGTGGTCGTCTCGCAACGCGCCTTTACCCATGAGGGAATGCGCGACTGGAAGGCCCATATGTTCAACGAATTCTCGCAACTCTTCGCTGGCCTGTGCCAGAAGAATACCACCACCGACATAAGCGACAGGGTTTTCGGCTTTAGCCAACGCTTCGACAATCTCTCGCGCTGTTTCATCGTCAATCGACGGTTTTTTGAGCGCACGCGTGTTGTCGCGGATACGGTCGAAACTGTCCGAGTGGATCACCTCGGAGAAGATGTCCATCGGCACATTGACCAGCACCGGCCCGGGCTGGCCGCTTTCAGCGAGATGAAACGCCTTTTCCAGAATCTCGGCCATCAGGTCCGCCCGATCTACCCGCCAGGCGCGTTTGACAAAGGGACGATAGATCTCCCACTGGGCGGCGTCTGCATGGAGGTTCACTTCCTGATGTGGATGTTTGCCGTAGTAGTGCGTTGGAATGTCGCCCGCGATCACGACCATCGGGATACAGTCCAATGCGGCGTTGGCGACCCCGGTTGCACAATTAGTCAGCCCCGGAGAGAGATGGGACAACACCACCGAGGCCTTGCCCGTCACGCGGGCATATGCGTCCGCTGCGTGGCTGGCGATTTGTTCGTGCCGTACGGTGACGAAATCGATGGGACTTTCTGCCAGCGCAGCCAGAACCGCGATATTCGTATGGCCGCACAGGCCGAATACATGCTTGACCTCGCGACGTTCGAGAAAGTCGACGATGTGTTCGGCAACGGTTTTGCCTTCCAGTTTCGCTCCGTCCATCACGCGACCTCCTGTCCGTAGAACTCACCGAACAGGTCCGGCTCCGAGGGGCGATCCTCGGGGATGGGACGGCTGACCCAGGTGTAGTTCATCATGTGTTTCATGGTGACGTTTTCATTGGTGATGTTGCCTCCCCAGATGCCGCATCCTAGGCTGCTGGTCATAGGCATGCCATTGGTCCAGGCACCCGCATTGGCCTTGGACTGAGGCTGTCGCACCATCATGCGGCTGACCGGAGCCAGGCGCGCCAACCTGTCGATGTGATCGTCATTGTGGCTGTAGATGCCGCAGGAATGGCCCTTGCCCCCGGTGTTGTAAATCTGGCTGACCGTTTCCAGCGCGTCATCAAATGTGTCGAAGTGATAAAGCGCCATCAGCGTGGTCAGTTTTTCCTTCGAGAACTTGTGCTGCGGCCCGATTTGCCCCTGATTTTCAACCATCAGGAACTTGCGATCTTCGGGGATCGAGAAACCGGCGACCTTGGCCGTTTGCTGAGGCGGACAGGCGATAGTCGGGAAGGTACGGTTTCCTTTCTCATCCCACATGGCAGCTTCAAGCATGGCCTTCTCTTTGGTCGAACACAGGTATCCACCTTCGGCCTCAAGCGCCTTGACCATATCGTCGTAAACCGAGCGCTGGATGATGATGTTACCGTCGGCCGAACAACCCGAACCAAAGTCAGACGTCTTGGAAATTCGTGTGTTCTGAGCGGCGATGTCCAGGTCGGCAGTCTCATCGATGACGATGGATGAATTGCCCGCGCCGACGCCAAAGGCCGGGCGCCCTGAACTGTACGCCGCTTTGACCATGGGCTTGCCGCCCGTTGCCAGCGTCAGATCACAGATCTCCATCAAATGTTGCGTCAATGGGATCGACGGTTTGCGAATGGATTGAAACAGATCCTCGGGGGCACCAGCGGCACGGCAGGCCGCTCGCATGACCTCGACCATCTCGAAGGTGGTATGAGCGGTTCGCGGATGCGGACTGAAGATAACAGCATTCCGGGCGTTGGCGGCGGAAACACCGGTCACCGGTGGTGTCATCGCTGGATTGGTCATCGGAATCAGGGATGCGATCACACCGGCAGGCTTGGCATATTTTACCAGACCCTTTTCTTCGTCTACTTCGACGATCCCGGTCGATGGTGTCCGCAAGACATCACGCAACACCATGTGAATCTTAAATCGCTTGGCAGGACGCCCTTCGCGATCTCCGATACCGCTTTCGTCCACGCCTTGCTGGGCCAGACGCGTGAAGGTTTTCTCGTTCCCCGCATACCACGCAATGGCCTGAGACAGGCGGTCCAACCTGCCCTGATCCCAATCCTCGATCTCGGCCATGGCAGCGCGGGCGCGTGCCAGCATATCGGCCGCCATGTTGCGGTCGTTTTCAGTGAGCTCTTTGCCCATGATGATCCTCTTGGTGTTTTGGAATTGCAGCATCGGGCATACGACGCTGTGACCGCGCCTCGCCGAATGTTCGCTTGGCGTGGCTGAGACAGCGACGCGCGTGTTCTTCATATCCCAACTCGGCCACGCGGCTTTGGTTGGGCAGTTCGATGGAATAGTCGACGGGTGGCATCCGTTCGATGATGCCTGTGAAATCGATCCATCCCTCACCGGGATATAGCCGCGCATCGCGGGCCAGTTGGATCATGCCCTCACGCGTATCGGCGATGCCGGGCAGGCAATCAGAGATATGCAGGAAGTGAAACAGGTCCGAGGGAACGTGCAACAGCTCACCAAGATCTACGCGGCTGAGGTGCAGGTAGAGCGTATCGACCAGAATACCGCCGTTGGGCTGATCAGAGGCGCGGACAATGTCCAGTGCTTCATCCAGCGTGCGCAAGCGGGAGAAGCTCGGGAACTCCAAGTCCACCGTTAATCCGTAGGGCGCTGCCAATTCGCAGGTTTCGGAATAGACGTCGATCAGAAAATCACGATCATCGCGGGTGTTTGTCCACGCGCTCATAATCATGCGTTTGGCGCCCAACTCCCCGCCAATCTCAAGAGAAGGCTCAAAACTGCGTGGATCGACATCTTCGGTGATGCGTGCAAGCTCGACATCAAGGACCTTCAATCCGGTGGTAGAGAGAGCCGTTTTGGTGGCCTGCACCTGTGCCTTGTCGATTGGGGATTGAGTGAATTCGCCGGGCACATGCATCGGAATGAATCGGGGGCTGACGGCATCGTAACCGGCCCGTGCGGCGATATAGACCAACTCGGGCGGCGTACAGCCAATCAGCGTCAGATGCGCCAAGGAATAGAGAGAGGGGCTTGCGCCAGCCTCTTCGGGTTTCACCATGAACGACAGCTCCACGTGTCTGCGAATCTAAAATTCATCACACGTAGTCAAAAATATCTGATATTTTTTAAAATATCAACTTTAATACTTAACAGGAAATGAAAACGCCCGGGCAACGGCCCGGGCGTGTATTACATTCGTGTAGGCAGACCCTTAGAGAGTGACCCAATCCCCTCCGGACTGGTGAGAGCGCATAGAGGCGTCAATGAATCGAACACCGTCTGCGCCTTGTTCGACACTGGGATAAGCAAGCCAATCGGCCGAAACGGTTACGCCATCCCGACGCGCGGCTACGGCCATCGCAAGTTCCGTATAGAGGTTGGCCCAGGCTTCGATAATCCCTTCAGGGAAGCCGCGCGCGGTACGGATCAAACGTTCTGCGCCGGGTCCGATACCATGCCCGTGACCTCGGCTGATGATATGATCCGGTTCACCAAACCGATTGAATTTCAGCCGCTCCGAGTTCTCTAGGTCCCACTCGAGGCCTCCTTCGTTCCCGAATATGCGCAGGCGCAACCCACCCCGGTTTCCGGGGGCAAGGCGTGTTGCCATCAAGGTTCCGGGGACTTCATTTTGGTAACGGGTGAACATGAACACCGTGTCTTCCAAAGGCTTTGGCGCGCCGCAGACATGAAACTCGGCCCGCAGGTCGGTCAAGGGCAGGCCGGAAACAAAACTGGCGAGATGCGCGGCATGGGTGCCGATATCGCCGACACAGCTGGTTGGACCCGAAATATTGGGGTCCAGCCGCCACTTTACATGAGGCGCATCGGCCACATCTTCGGGCGTCATCCAGTCTTGCATGAACTCGACATGGATCTGGTTGATTTTGCCGATGCCCCCGTCGGCCACGATCTGCTTGGCCTGCCGTATCACCGGAAAACATGACATCGCATAACCGACAGCAAAGATGTGTCCCGTGCGCGCGGTAATCTCCTCAAGCCCCTCGGCCTCGGCCACTTCGTTGGTCAGGGGCTTGTCGCACAACACGTCAATGCCCGCTTCCAGAAACGCTTTGGCCGCTTCAAAATGAACGTGGTTCGGGGTCGTGATCATGACGGCATCTATGCCATCCGTGCGTGCCGCCTCGGCCTGTGCCATCTCTTCGAAAGACGCGTAGCACCGTTCGGCCGGCAGGAACCACTCGGCCCCACGCGCCTTACTGCGCGCTGTGTCAGAACTGAGTGCTCCTGCGACGACCTCCCACCGGTCGGTCATCCGCGCGGCCGATGCTTGCGTGACAGAGATACGCCCACCGCCAACAACGCCCAACCGCAAACGGCGAGACAAGCGGGGGAAAGGACCATCAAAGTTCAGGTTTTCTGGTAATAGTCTCTCAGCCATTCTGAACCTCCATTTCCGGGACCAGTACGCCCTCGGGTAGTATTTCCACCGCCATGAAAATGCTGGGGGTAATCGTCTCGTATTGATGCCAAGGATAGTTGCCTTCGGCATCATACATCGGTTTGTGTGTCGTGCCGGGGGCCATGAATTCTTCGAGATACAGGGTCTCGACATCCCGTTCGCGACATTGCTGCATTTTGCCGAAGCCAACGATCTGCGTATGCACTTCGCGAAACCCTGGTACCGGGCAGAACGGATGATCCCTATGCAATCCGACATTCAAAGGGACCGAGCCGGAATGGTACATGGTCAGTCCAACGTTACCCACGAAGACCTTCGGCGACATGTAGTGGCTGACGCCACGCAAGCGTTCCTCTTGCCGGACGTCGAATGCAGATGGCCATGTATCTTTCACCCATGCGAACAACTCGTTGTCATTGGAATGGGCGTCGAAACCGTGGACAATGACAGCACGTTCCACGCCGCTAAGCGTGCTGTCTTGCACGATCACAGAGGAAAGCGGTGCAATGGTCTGATCCTCGACAGAGAAATTTCGCCCCCCAAGGTTAAGGACGATGGCGCGACCCTCGATAGAAATTCTGCGCTCGTCAGTTATGTGCTGGACGCGAAAGAATGGCTGGGCAAAGTCGAGTGTCTCAATCGGCATGGACCAGCTACTTCCTCTCATCGTTAAGGAAATCGACCGGCAAAGGCTCCGGAGCCGCGCAACGGCTTTCTATCGTCTGATAGGCGCCGAATTTTGGCGCCCGTTCAATTGCGTCCATGACCTCAAAAATGTGGTAAGCAAGCGCTCCACTTGCACGGGGTTGGCGTCCTTCTTGTGCCGCCAGGGCGAGGTCCAAAAGGCCGAGCCCGCGGCTATCTTCGTTAAACCCATGTCTGTTTTCAACAACCTGCCAGTCTGCACGACCGGTTGGACGGGGCTGATGAGACCAGCGCGAGGTATCCCGCGTTTTCAGCCAGACATCCCCCTGAAACATGTTGGCGCCATGAACCGGGTCAGGGTCAGGGATACTGATGGTGCCGGTTTCACCATAGATCTCGAACCGCGGAGTTTCACTGTCCCAGACGTCGAAGCTCATGGTCATCGACCCTATTGCTCCGGAAGAGAACTGCAGCAGGCTTAGGGAGTGTGTGTCCACCTCGACATTCATCCATTCGCCGTTGCGAGGGCCGTTTTCGATCATCCTTTTGTCAAACGTGCGCCGAGCCATTCCGGCAACCCGGTCAACGGGTCCAAGGCAGTAGATCATGGCGGTCAGGTAGTACGGCCCAAGGTCCAGCAATGGCCCACCACCCGCCTTATAGTAGAAATCCGGGTTGGGATGGTGGCGCTCCGTCCCGTGGGTCCCGACATGGGCAAAAATCCCTGTTGGTTTCCCGATAGCGCCTTCATCGATCAAGCGCCGAACGGTTTGCCAACGACCGCCCAGAAACGTGTCGGGTGCGCAACCGACCAGTAGCCCCTTTTCAGTGGCTGTGTGCAGGATCGCCTTACCATCCGTTCGATTCATAACCAGCGGCTTCTCGGAATAGACGTGCTTGCCGGCCTCCAACGCGCGCAAACTGATTTCCGCATGCGCCGCCGGAATTGTCAGATTCAGAACGCAGTCAATCGTCGGATCGTCAAACACTTCATCTGGTGTGCAGGCCTGGGCGACACCGTATTGATCCGCTTTGGCGCGGCTTTCCGAAGGATCAAGGCTTGCACAAGCCACGACCTCGACGTTTGAGAATTTGGATAGCGTTTTTAAATAGATATCGCTGATACGACCACAACCGATAAGGCCGACCCGGAAGGATTTCGATGTCTCACGTGTCATCATTCCTGTCTTCGTAGAGAGGTAAGTAATTCGGGGGCATGGGCCCTTTGTTGCGGCCACCCTGGTTCATCTGCTCCCAAGCGTGGGCGAGTATTCCGACCGAGCGGGACAGGCAGAACAACCCCCGCGACAAGGGCGCGGGAAAGCCAAGCTCGCAGAAGATCACAGCTGTCGCGCCGTCAATATTCATGGCAATTGGCCGACCGCCGCGTTGACGGCCGAGTTCAGCCTGAACCTCTTCTCCGATATCAGCAAAGCGACCCGAAACAGTGCCTTCATCTGCCGCATCACGAACAAGTTGCATCAGCCGGGGCGCGCGCGGGTCGACGGGCTTGTGAAAACGGTGGCCAAAGCCCGAGACGATCTTGCCGTACGTCTCGTGCCAGCTGTCCAGACCGTCCTGAACAGCATTAATCAGCGATGCCCCAGCATTCATGCGTTCCGAGATATCATAGTACAGCTCGGCGCATTGTTCGCCTGCTCCGCCATGCACATCGCCCAGCATGTTCACCGCAGTCGCCATCGCATTATTGAGACCTACCCCGCAGGTGGCAGCCATGCGCGCCGCCGCGATTGAGGGGGCCTGTGGGCCGTGATCCACGCCTGCGACCAAAGCGGCTTCGAACAGACGCGCTTGTGCGTCGCTGGGCAGATCGCCCCGCACCATCAGCCAGATCATCTGCGGAAAAGATACGTTCCCGATCAGGTCCTCTATGGCGTTGCCGCGAAACGCGATCTTGCCAGGTTTCATGTCAATGATGGATGTGCGCCACCATTGGCGAATTGCTTGCTCGTCGTTTGTCATACCGTTGCACCATTAAACTCGCGCATGCGCTGCTGACGAAGTGAATCGAAAACGTTTTGAAGGCGACTGATTGAGGCGGTACAGCCGGTGAAGATTTCAAAAGACGCTGCAGCCTGATGAACCGCCATTCCAGCGCCATTCATCACTTTCAACCCAGTTGCGCGGGCCCTGCTCAGTAGGTGTGTCTCAAGCGGGAAATATACGATGTCTGCCACCCATGCATCGGGCCGCAACAGGGATGGTTCAATGACTGTTCCGGGGTACTTGTCCATTCCAAGTGGTGTTGCGTTGACCACTCCGTCCACAAGTTCGATCCGATCCAACGAAATCGAAGGGGAACCCTGAATCTTTGCATAAGGGCGCAAGACCTCTAGTCGACTGACCAGCGCCTGCGCTCGGTGGAAGTCAGGATCAATGATCTCCAGGTCTCGAACACCTGAATCAAGCAAAGCCAAAGAGACTGCACTGCCCGCGCCACCAGCACCAAACATGAGAACCGTTTCAGTCTTCGATGATCCCAAGAAATCTCCGAAGGCACTGTGGAAACCTATGTAGTCGGTGTTGTGGCCAACCATTCGGTCGTCACAAAAAACCACCGCGTTGACAGCTTGAAGCTCCTCAGCAGTCTTGGAAAGCTCATCAAGATAATCAATGACTGATGCTTTGTAGGGATGCGTCACGTTGACCGCCGCGCAGCCTAATTCAACGGAATAATGCAGTAAATCAGCGACCGACATTCCACGAAATGGCTCTTTTGCAGTGTCGATCCTACCGTAGCTCAGATCGATACCCTGCGCCCGACCTTCTGCCTCGTGCATCTCAGGCGTCATGGAGCCAGCAATACCTTGGCCGATTAGTGCCGCCTTCATTTCAGGTTGTTCCTTCCGCCATGTGGTGTCGCGCTTGGGCCGCCAATCGGAACGCAGCATTGCGCGCGCCATAGCCGGAGTAGCCAGATCGGCGCTCAACAATTTCAAAGAAGAAGCCGTTAAAGATAGGTCGGCTGTAGATCTGAAAATACTCGGAACCCGCTGCGCGGTCGTAGAGAATGTTATCCCTGCGCATTTGGGCGATCAGGTCTTCACTTAACCCGAATGTCGCTTGCAGATCAGCGTAGTAGTTTTCTGAGATGGACAGGCTGGGAAAGCCGGACTTCCGCAATTGGGCTGAGGTTTCAAATATGTCGTCCGACTGGAAGGCTATGTGCTGAACACCGGCGCCAAAACCGTCTTCAAGGAATGAAGCCGCCAGTGTTCGACGCCCAACTGCACCATTCAGGTTTAAACGCACTTCGCCCTCGGGGCTTTCGATGGCTTGGCTTTGCACAACACCTGAAGGGTCGGCAACGTTCACGATAGGAGATTTTGCCATCTCAAAAGTCGAAATGTAATAGAGCAGCCAGCTTTGCATCTCATCGTTACGCATCGTCTGCGCCAGATGGTCGATGCGGCGCAGACCGGCAGGCTGGATCGCTTTGGTCTTGGCGACTGGCTCGAACTCGATGTCCCAAACCCGATGCAGATCGGATTTCTCATCTATGAAATGGACAACATTGCCACCAACACCTCGGATGGCCGGGATGTCCAGTTCCCCGGTCCCTACCGGCTGTGAGAAATTCGGCGCGCCCAACGCGGTCGCTCGCTGAACCGTCTGATCCGCATCTTTGACACGCAACCCCATGTCACACACGGAGGGGCCGTGACCCAGGAACGCCGAATGGGCGAAACCTTCCTTTTCGGTATTCACAACGATGTTTATCGCGCCCTGCCGCCACAGCTCGACGGACTTGGTTACGTGTTTTCGCTCCATTCGAAAACACATTGCTGACAGCATATCTGCCAGCTGCGCGCCGCTTGTTTCGTCGGCTGTAAATTCGACGAATTCGAAGCCTGACGCATAGACGCGTTCCGGCAGGTCCGGGATGCCGAAATCTGTTCCCGGTTCGGTCCGGGAAACCTCATCTAACAGGTTCACCAGCGACCTGTAGCTGTCTCGGGCCAGTGTCAGGCCACCGGGTTGAGGAGCTGCTTCATTGACACGCGCAATAGACCAAGGCCCCTTGTACCCAGCGCGGGACAACACCCGCACAAAGCCCGCAAGGTTCAGCGACCCAAGCCCCGGCAGAAGCCCAAAGTGCCGTTTGAGCCTGCGAATATCCATCTCAAGTCGGGGTGCATCGGATAGCTGCACATGGAACAGCCGATCTCCGGGAATGTCCCGAAGGCGGGCTGGTTTGGACCCGTCGGCAAGCGAGAAGAAGGAATTCAAGGCCAACCCCAAATAAGGGCTGTCGATAGCTTCAACGACGCCTAACGCCTGTTCATCCGAGTGAATAAGATCCGACCATGGCAAGCCCATATAGGCCAGACGCAACCCCATTGCCTTTGCTATTTCGGCCGCCTCGCCAAGATCTGCGATTACCTGTTCTTCGGTCGCAGCGGCATCGACCTCGAATGCGGACCCAATTAGCAGCAGATCCGTACCCAACTCGCTCATCAGGTCGAGTTTGCGCTTCAGTCGATCAAAGGCGCGCTCCCGTCCGCCGCCAGACTGACCTTCAAGGTTATGGAAAGGTTGCAGCAGGCAAATCTTCAGGCCGAGATCTGATGCAATGTTCCGAATTTGCGATGGCGGCCCGTCAAAAGCGGTCAAGTCCGGTTCGTGTAATTCGACACCCCCGAATCCCGCGTCAGCGATAGTGCTTAGTTTTTCGGCCAGATCACCGGGGATCGAAGTTGTCGAAACCGAGAGGCACATTATCCCTGATATCCAAACATACGCGGCAACCACAGGACCAGATCCGGCATCAGTATCATGATCACCAGGGCGAAGATGAGAACCGCGAGGAAGGCCCAGATTTCCGAGATGATTTCGCGTAGCGGAATGTCCGTCACGGCGTTGATCACAAAGAGCAGAATGCCATAGGGCGGCGTGATCAGACCGATCATCGAGTTCACGACGACAAGCACCCCGAAATGCACCAGATCAATCCCAAGCGCCTCGCAGGTTGGAATGAACAGGGGCACAATCACCAGGATGATCGTTGTTGCGTCTAACACGCATCCCAGCGCGAGGATCAGCAGGTTTACGAGGATCAGGAACACAATCGGGCTAACATCGGAACCCTCCAGCAGCGCCGAGATAGACTGCGGTATTTGTTCCTGGATGACGATGAAGTTCAGAATGAACGCGCCACCAATGACAACCCCGACGGCTGCGGAAGAGCGCGCACTGTCGACGAACACCTGATAAAGGCCGCGGAAGGTCAGCGCTCGGTAGAACAACGCTGCCAGTAGCAGGGCGTAGAATGCAGCTACGGCGGCAGCTTCGGTCGGAGTGGTGACGCCCCCATATATGCCGTAGAGCAGGATTGCGGGCATCAGCAGTGCCGGAAATGCGTTGGCGGTTTTAGCCGGCAACTCGCGCAGTGGAACAGGTTCTTCCAATGCAAAGTTCCGCTTTCCGGCCAGATAATAGTTCATCGCCATGAGGACGACGCCCATGATCAGGCCCGGCAGAATACCGGCTAGGAACAGCGACCCGATGGAGGCCTTGGAAACGAGCGCGTACAAAACCATTGGGATAGAGGGCGGAATAATAGGACCGATCGTTGCCGACGCCGCCGTGATTGCAGCTGCGTAGCCTCGGCTGTAGCGGCCATCCTTGGTCATCATTTCAATGATGATCTTCCCGATCCCCGCAGCATCCGCGACGGCCGAGCCGGACATACCCGAAAAGATCAGTGACGCCACCACGTTTACGTGCCCGAGGCCGCCCTTGAAACGACCGACAGCAGCGACGCAGAAGTTCAAAAGACGGTCCGTGATCGATCCAGCGTTCATGATATTCGCGGCGACGATGAACAAAGGCACGGCAAGCAGGATCGTGCTTTTGTAAAAACCTTGCAGGATCTTCTCGCCCGCGAGGGCGACGTCCAGTCCGGCCGTGCCCAGGTACACTAATGAGGCCAGGAGGATGGAATAGCCGATAGGTGTCCCGATGCCTGCCAGAAGAAAGAGAGCGAGCAGGCAGGAAAGAAGTTCAAAACTCATTTCTTAACTTCCTCATCCTTTTCGACGTCGACACGGGGATGATCGTCAACCACGTTGTACCCAACGACCAGTTCCAACTCTGTCTTTGGTGGGCCATTGCGCATGACGTCGAAGAATAGCCACGCGTAGCGCGCTGCGACGACCAGCATGAATACCGCGTAAATCGAGAATACTGTGCGCAGCGGAATCTTCTCACCGGAGAACGGATTGCGGACAGTCGATGTCTTGCGGATTTTCATCCAGTCGATGTAGTCCCACGTCGGAAGGAAGCTGTAGAGCATACCGACTACGATCGCTGCGGCCGCCAGCATCGCAAAGACCTGCCGTACGCGCATCGGCACCGAAAGATAGATGATGTCGAACTTCACGTGATCCCGTTCGCGCACGATGAAAGCGCAGCTAAAGAAAATCACCCAGACCCAAAGAATGCCGATCAATTCCAGCGTCCAGCCTGCTGGGGTGAAGAAGTACCGTAGTAGAATTTGGAGAAGGAAGATAAGGAAGATTGCCGCCAGCATCCCGCCGGCAATCGCTTCGGTCAGTCGGGAGAACCCCTTCATAAAGGCCTTCATTATGGTTCTCCCTCCCCTGTCTTACTGGGTTCAGTTGCCCAGAGCGTTGATCTGATCCAGAACGCCTTCGGGCCAAGAGCCAGCGAATTCGCTGTCCAGATACATAGACTGTACCTGATCGCGGAACGCAGCGAGATCGGGTTCGTAAATCTCCATGCCCTGCTCTTTCAGGAAGCTGACAAGATCCTCTTCTTTCTGAAGCTGCTTCTGGCGGCCTGATTCAGCTGCTGCGTCCGCAGCTTCCTGAACCTTGGCTTGCTGTTCCGGTGTCAGCCCGTCCCAAACTTCCTTGCCGATAGCGATATAGTTCAGGTCGACCAGATGCGATGTCAGGACGATCTGATTGGTCACTTCATAGAACTTGGCGTCGACGACGGTCGGCAACGGGTTATCCTGCCCGTCAACGGCACCGGTCGACAGCGCAGTATAGACTTCGGAGAAGGCCATCGGTGTCGGCGCGGCACCCAGCGCCTTGCCAAGGAACTGCCATGCGTCGGTGCCCGGCATCCGCAGATTCACGCCTTCCAAGTCTGCGGGCGTCGTGACTGTCAGCTCATCCTTGGGCTGGCGCAGGTTCACCTGACGACGGCCCAGATACATGACCGACAGCAGTTTGACGCCTAGTTCTTCTTCGGCCTTCTGCTTAAAGGCATCCATCAAGGGATCGTTGAAGACAGCTACCTGATGCGCGGCGTCCTGGTGGACATAACCTGCGGTAAAGATCGAAAACTCGGGGAAGAACTGTGCCAGTTCCTGCGCCGAGGTGATCGACATTTCCAGGTTACCCCGGCTGATGGCGTCCAACTCGGTGCCTTGGGCAAAGATGGTTCCATTATAGCTGGGCTCGTAGCTTGCGAAATCAGCGACCATGGGCGCGAAAACCTCGGCCATAGCGACCGAGCGCTGGTCGGTCTCCGATCCTGATGTTGCGAGGCGAAGTTGCACTTTGTCTTCCGCCAGCGCACCGCTTGTCGCGCCAAACAGAACACCGGTTGCAACAAGGGCTGATACAGCAGCCCGGCGGGTAAGTTTGGTAATCACTTTGCTCCTCCCTGAGACATCATGATGCTTCTTTTTTGCGATTCAGAGTTTTGACCTATTTTGGAAATTTTGCAAGATTTTTTGCAAAATATCAGATATTTTATACTGCCGTCATATCTACCATTGGTGTTTTTTGTAAGTTTTTGATTCTGACCGTTTCACCTGTTCTGCAAGAATTCTGAATAGCTTCAATAACTTGAAGCGTTCTGAAACCTTCCCATCCAGACACAATCGGCACTGCTTCGTGCCGAGCTACTTCAATAAAGTGCCTGAGCTGATTGACCAAAGGGTCAGACGCACCCTTCTTCAGCGCGGTCGATGAGATAGGCGTCCACCAGTCCCGTTGCTCACTCTGGTAACTCCACAGGCGAAGATCGGGAACGGACAACGAACCATGAGAGCCACCGATCATATAGCTACTCTCTGTGGTCGAAGGATAGATTGGATATTCCTGAGACGTCATCTCCCAGCTCCATGGAGCAACGATGCTGTCGGAAACACTTATGGTCCCTATCGCCCCGCTTTCAAACGTCAACAGCGCACCAGCAACATCTTCGTTGTCGTAGCCCCGCTGCGATGCAGCCGACTGAGCCTGTACGGTCACAACTTCTCCGGCCAGGTACCTCAGCAGATCCACATCGTGGACAAGATTGACCGAGATGGGCCCTGCACCGGTTTTTTTTCTCCAGGGCGCAGCATCAAAATACTCGTCTGGCTTATAGAACCAGCAATTCGCATGGACAGCGCGCACATCTCCAATTTTTCCATCGACAATGGCTTCCTTAGCCGACCTGATCAGAGGATTGTGTCTGCGATGATGGCCGACCATCAGTGGCACATTGGCCTTCTCCGCAGCTTGAACAAGCTCAAGTGCAGCGGTGGCTTCTACGGCGATCGGTTTTTCGACAAGAACAGGACAACCGTGTCGAACACACGTGAGGCCTTGTTCAACATGAAGCGTGGTCGGAGTCGCAAGAACAGCTCCGTCTGGCGTCTGATTTGCAAACATTTTCTCGAGGGTCTCGTAACATGCGACCCCGTGCTCAACGGCGTAAGCACGACCTTCATCACTGGGGTCGACTACCGCAACGAGATCAACATGGCGCAACGCTCGGATAGCGTCTGCGTGGCGGCGTCCAACAAGACCAATGCCGACAATGGCAATGCGAAAGTTCTTAGACACTTTGCTTCCTTCCGGAGGGTCCGGAAAATCCCGAAACCGTTGATTGCGATCAGGCTGCCTTGCCCAATTTGGCCACGACCGTATTGGGGTTTTCGCGATTCCGCAATAATGTATGATATTATTATTTATACCATACATCAGTTTGGATTGCTGATGTCTCTAAAAAATGCTAATTAAACGAGGAAACTAAAAATATCGGGTGAAACGCATGGCGAAACAGCCGTCTACGATAGGTGCAAGCACCTATCAGCGCATCAAGCGGGACATCATCTTCGGGGAGCTGCAGCCCGGCTCCAAACTGAAGCTGGACGCCTTGAAGGAACGCTATTCGGCAAGCCTTTCGACACTTCGTGAAACGCTGAACAGGCTCGCCAGCGACGGATTTGTCGAAGCTCCTGAGCAACGGGGTTTCCTAGTCACGCCAGTTTCACGAGAAGACCTGACCGAGATTTCAGAGCTGCGCGTTCTGCTGGAATGCCACGCGTTGGAGTTGTCCATTGCGAATGGCGACACGGACTGGGAAGGCAACCTGGTCGCTGCGCATCACAAGCTGCATTTGATGGAGCAACGGCTTCTCAAGGGAGATGACTCTGAAAAGGAAACCTGGAAGAGGTACGATTCAGAGTTTCATCAAGCGATGATTGCAGCCTGTAATTCCAAGAACCTCTTATCCCTTCACTCAATCATTTATGACAAGTACCTTCGTTATCAGATGCTCGTACTGACCTACCGAGGTGAGGTTGCAGCCCAAGAACACAAACGCATGTTCGATGCCGCGTTGGCCAAAGACGCTGATACAGCCAAGAAACTGTTGGAAGATCACATCAGAAATGGCCTCGCCCATACGTTGGAGGCTATGTAAGGCGGCATGCGGATTGTGTGCCTCGACGTCTTCAGGTCGATTTGGCATGGAATATCTCAAAATTCCACATCTAAATCGAGAAGTTTGTGAGCGGCCCAAACCGGACCTTCGCCGAACACTCAAGATGCCGCAGCCGTGCCCGGATTCCGGCCATTCGCTGCAAGCGCAAAATCTAAAAGGCCCGCCGTCGGGGATCGCTTGAGAAAGGCGACAATTGGCTCCTAATCGTGAATGTCGATTTTAATTCCACATTCTGAGTTGGTTGTCGAATTTAACCATTCCGCGAAATATTGAAGCGCTCACAAAAGAGCTATTGTGATTAGGTGTTCAGTCCCGGCATTTGGTGGATCGGATTTAGGATGAATCGATCTGGCTCTAAAGTCCAGATCTTGCAGACGTATTCATAGGGC
>NZ_JBQFYB010000020.1:0-44957 GCF_056541275.1 Ruegeria sp. AI2 | reverse complement strand
CAGAGCCAATGATCCCAAACGCATGTTCAATACCATGCATCTGCAAAACCTTAACAAAGGCCTCTTCCGTCGTCATCTTCATAGGGGTGTTTCCTTATCTTCAGAACGCTAAAGCGTTGGTAAATTACAGTATTTCGTCTCGGAGGTAATAGCCGACATAGGCTATGCGCTGGCCGAGGCGGCGGAAGGGTGTCAGGATGCCATGGCTAGGCAGCGGGGACGTGAAGATCGGCAGGGCAAAGGCCTTGTCTTTCTTGCCCGCGATCAGCTGTGCCATACGACGCCCGGCCTGAGCCGAGTACATCACGCCGTTGCCACCATATCCCATCGCGTAGAACACGCGCTGTTCCGGGTCCGGCTGGAAGATACGCGGCATCATATCGTGGCTGACATCGACCCAGCCCCACCACGAGTAGTCGAGGTTGATATCCGTCAGCGCCGGGAACTTTCGGGCGAGGCCCTTTTTCAGAAGCTCCAGGTGTTTTTCGTTCTCGGCGTCTCGTCCTGTTACCGCGCTGCGGCTGCCGATCTGCATCCGGTTGTCGGGCAATAAACGATAGTAGTGGCGCAAGGTGCGGGTGTCCGTCAGGGGTGATTTGGTCTGAATGCCACACTCATCCAGTTCGGCCTGGGTCAGCGGCCGTGTCACCATCGAGTTTGACAGGATAGGCATCAGGCGGTGCTTTGTGCGCGTGTTCAGACCCGGTGGGGTATAGCCCGCGGTTGCCAGGGCCACCGTTTTGGCGCGGACGATGCCGCCCGGTGTGCGCAGGTGATGCACACCGTTCTTCGTCTGCCATCCCATGACCGGGCTGCCGGTGTGAATTTTCACCCCCAGACGGCGCGCCATGTTGACGTAGCCGAACGCCAGTTTACCCGCATGGATGCAGGTCCCGTCAGGTTCCCACATGGCACCTGCGGCCTCCATATCGCGCACGTGCTTTTCGTGCAGTTCTTCCCGGGAAAGGATGCGCGAACCATAGCCGAACACGTCGTTGAGCAGCTTGCTCTCTTTCTTGAGGGACGGCATGACCTTGTCGCGATGCGCGATGTAGTAGTGGCCACCCGGTTGGGGGTCGCAATCGATATCGTCGGACGCAATCAGATCGTTGAACAGCTGAAACGCTTCTGTGACCTCGGCATGCATGCGCTTGGCCACGTCCGTTCCCCACCGTTCGATCCATTGCGACCGCTTGAGCCGCCCGGATGAAATCTGGGCCTGCCCGCCGTTGCGGGTGGAGCAGCCCCAGGAGATGGTATTTGCTTCTAAAACAACGGCTTGAATGCCATATTCCTTGGCAAGATGGATGGCGGTGGACAGGCCGGTATACCCCGATCCGATCACCACCACATCTGCATCCATATCGCTGGACACAGGTCCATCATCGGCCGGAGGTGTTCCGGCCGTTCCAATCCAATATGTGGGCGCGTGGTCGCGATTGTGACCCGGACCCGCATCAATGATCGGGTCATATTTGGGGTCATAGCTGGCCTTGGGCCAGTGACGCGGGATGCTGTTATCCACCATTCTTGTTTTTCTCCGAGGCTGCGCGCAGGGCGGCGGATCAGGCTTTGAACATTGGGCGCGTTTTTCGAAGCGCCTGTTTTACAACGATTTTACCGTCACGAACGGTGAACAGATCCGCACCTTCCGCTTCGATCCGCATACCGTTTGCGTCGGTTCCCGAGAAGGTCCACTCGGACACCGCACGATCACCGTGGACAAAATGGCTGTGATGATCCCAATGGGCGTCTTTCATGCCTGCCCAGACGCCCGAAAACGCAGCGGCGATGGCAGCGGCACCTTCAACCTTGTTGCCGTATTTTTCGTCACCGGCCACGGTGTAGAACACGCAGTCGTCGGCGAAGTGGGTCATCACGCCGTCGATGTCGTGGCGGTTAAACGCGTCAAACGTATCCGCCAGGTCCTGCGCGGTCAGGGTTTTGTTCATTTTGTACTTCCTTGTCAGTGGGGTTGTTACATTTCGTCCGGGTTCGGAACGATCAGTGTCGGGATCCTCGAGCGCCGCAAAACGCGTTTTGCGACCGTGCCCAGAAAGGTGTGCGAAAAGCCGTGATCATGCGCGCCCAGCACGATCAGATCACAGCCCAGTTCGACCGAGCGGCGCAGGATCACTTCGGCCGGATGGCCATCAGTCACCTCGACCGAGGTAACCTGATCGCGAATTTTCCCGTCGTCGCCGTCGAACTGCGCCCAGAACTTGGCTTGCCGTTCGGCCAGAACCTTGCGCACCATCTCGTGACGACGCTCAATCGCGGTCTTGCGGGTCTCTTCGTTCATGATGAATATTTCCATCGTGATCTTGGCATCCTCCGACAGGGGTTCATTCACATGCAGCACGTGAATCTCCGCCCCGGTGGCCTGCGCGATGCTGGCGGCATGGCGCATGGCGTGACCCGAGTTTTCGGACAGGTCGGTGGCAAACAGGATGTTGGTGACCATCTGTTTCATGTCGTCATCCTTTCAGATCAGTAGCCAAACAGCCGTGGGAGCCACAGCGACAGTTCAGGGAAGAAGGCGATAACGAAGATCGCCACCGTGTTTGCAGCCGCAAATGGCAGCGCGCGCAGCGAGATCTGTTCGATCGAGATGTTCGAGATACCGGATGCGATGAACAGGTTCTCGCCCAGCGGCGGGGTCTGGAACCCGATGCCCAGCGTACAGACCATCACCACGCCAAAATGGATCGGGTCAATACCCACCGAATAGGCCACCGGCAGCATCACCGGAACAAGGATCAGGATGGTGGCCAGTGTTTCCATGAACATGCCGACGAACAGCAGGAAGAAGATGATCAGCGCCCAGATCACATAGAGGTTGTCGGTAAAGCTGAGCATCCCTTCTGCGATGATTGCCGGGATCTGGTTTTCCACCAGTAGACGACCAAACACCGTTGCTGTGAACAGGATCAACAGAACGCGGCCGGTCAGCCATGTGGTGGCTTCAAGCGACTGGAACAGCGACTGCCAGGTCAGTTCGCGATAGATGACAACACCCACGAACAGGGTGTAGAAGATCGCGACGATTGCAGCCTCGGTCGGGGTGAAAAAGCCGGTATAGATACCGCCCAGGATCACCAGCGGAGCCATCAGCGACCAGAACCCGCGATACATCTCGCACCCGACATTGCGGATCGACCAGCCCTCGGCGACGCCTTTGTAGCCGCGCTTTTTCGACATGAAATAGTTAAGGATTAGCAGGCTTGTGGCGATCAGGAAGGCGGGTACGAACCCGGCAATGAACAGTTTCGAAATCGAAACCGACTGGAAGGTGCCGAATTTCTCGACCGCTTCGGGCGGCGGGGCCATACCGAGCGCGGCAATGCCGAAGATCACCATCGGGATGGAGGGAGGAATGATAATCCCGAGGCCGCCAGAGGACGCAGTGATCGCCGAGGCATAGCCGCGCTCATAGCCGCGGTCGATCATCGCCGGGATCATCAGCATCCCAACAGCCGCGGTTGTTGCCGGGCCCGAGCCCGAGATGGCACCAAAGAACAGACAGGCCATGACCGTTGCGGCAGAAATACCACCGGTGAAGGGACCGGCCAGACTTTCGGCAACGTTGATCAGGCGTTTTGAGATACCGGCAGCCTCCATCAGGGCCCCGGCAAGGATAAAGGCTGGCAGCGCCATCAGCGGGAACGAGCCCACGGATGTAAAGGCGATCTGCACGAATTTGATCGGGTTGTCGCCCAGATAGAGAAACGAGATCAGCGACGCGACACCCAGCGCCACCGTGATCGGCGCGCCAATGAGCAGCAAGAACAGAAATGATCCAAACAGGACCGTGACGATTTCGGATTCCATGGTTACCCCTCCCGGTCTCAGTGGTCTTTGGCCGCTTCGGCAGCGGCCTTGATCTCGTCCAGATCGATCTGGTCGGGATCGTGAATGTCCTCGCCTTTGACAAGGCGGCGGTAATTCACCTGAATGATGCGGAAGGTCATCAGCGCAAATGCGATGGGCAGCACCATGTAGATATACTTCATCTCGATGCCCAGTGTCTGGGATTTCCAGAACTTGTTCATCTTGTTGAAAACAAAGTCTGTCGCCAGATAGAGGAAGTAGACATTGAAGAAGAGCCAGAAGAGGTCGGCAAAGGCTTCGACATATTTGATCGACCCGTCAGGCAGGAATTTGAACTGGAACGTCACGCGGTTATGCGCCCCTTTCAGGGCGGCGTAACTTGCACCGAAATAGACGAACCATACGAACATGTAGACCGAGAGTTCTTCGATCCAGCTGACCGAAAAGCCGAAGACTTCGCGCGCGATGATCTGCACGAACAAAAGGCAGACAAAGCCGGATAAGAGTATCCGGCAGATGACACTTTCTATGTTGTCCAGAAATTTCCAGAACATGTGGTTTCACTCCTCCCTGAGATGAGAAGAGCGCCGTGGCGCTCTTCCCGGTATCGCTCTGCGGCGATTATTGCTGCACCGGCTCGCGGCCGATGGCTTCAAGCACGGTGTTCAGTTTTTCGACGCCACCGATGGAGTCGTAGAACTGGGGCCATACGGCACCTGTTGCCAGTTCGATGAACTCGGCTTCGTCGTTTTCGGGATCGATGATCTCCATGCCTTTGGCGGTCAGTTCTTCCTTGATGGCGGCCTCGGAATCCCGCAGGAATTGTGCGGATGCCAGGGTGGCTTCCTGTCCTGCTTCAAGGAGGATTGCCTGATCTTCTGCGGACAGGTCCTGGAAGACCGCTTCTGAAACGATCAGCGGTTCAATCGAGAAGATGTAGCGCAGGTTGGTGACGTGGTCCTGAACCTCGTAGAACTTCATCGCGTTGATGGTCAGGTAAGGGTTGTCCTGCCCGTCGACCACCTTGGTTTGCAGACCGGTGAAGGTTTCCGACCAGGCCATCGGCGTCGGGTTGATGCCCCATGCCTTGTAGGTTTCGATCATGATCTCGTTCTTAGGAACGCGGATGACCAGATCCTGAAGGTCAGCAACCGATTTGACCGGTTTTTTCGAGTTGGTCAGGCGGCGGAAACCGGTATAGGTCCAGCCGATGATGCGCACGCCGGCATCACGGATGGTGTTTTCGACCAGTTCCTGACCGATTGGGCCCTGGGTCAGCTTTTCGGCATCTTCCAGGCTGAGGATCACGTAAGGCAGCGTGAAAACACCGACCGAAGGCGAGAACGGCGTGATGTTGTTGATCGCCAGCAGAGACATATCCAGCGTTCCGATCGCCGCCTCGTTCACGGTGTCCTGTTCGGACCCCAGCTGACCGTTCAGAAACAGCGTTGCGGTGTGGGCACCGCCCGATTTCTCTTCCAGCGCCTTGACGAAGGCGATGCCCAGAGCTTCCTGTGCGCTTCCTGCGCTATCGCCCACCGCGATCTTGAAGTTCTTCGCATCAGCCGTGCCCGCAACCATCAGTGCAGCAACGGAAACGGCGGCGCTGATGGTGCCAAGCTTTTTGATAAATGACATGGATGTCCTCCCATTTGTCGTGTTTCGAGGTGCGCGATGGCCTGGGGAGAAGGTGGCCAGTCCGATTCTGCCTCGGCCACAAGAGGCTATCTTGCCAACATGGTTTCGTCGTTGTTAATATTTGCGTGAAAGGTTTCACAAATGTCGAACTTTTAATATGAGACAGAACCCACTGGCCACCCGCATCGGGGACACGGACATCCGCCTTCTTCGGGTTTTCAAAACCGTTGCGGAAAGCGGAGGGTTTTCAGCGGCGGAAAATGAGCTCAACATCGGGAAATCAACAATCTCGAAACACATATCGGATCTGGAGCTGCGGCTGGACTTAAAGCTGTGCAACCGTGGCCCGGCGGGTTTTTCCCTGACTGAAGACGGCGAAAAAGTGCTGGCCGCGACAGAAGACCTGCTGATTTCGGTTTCTCAGTTCAGAACCGAAGTCAACGAGATCAAGCAGCAACTGGCAGGAAGTATCCGCGTGGCGCTGTTCGATCAGTGTACCACGAACCCAGAAGCGCGCCTTGCCCGCGCCATTCACAGGTTCAACGAAGCCGCCCCTGCCATCCAGATCGAGTTGTCGATCGAACCGCCCAACGTCATTGAGACCATGGTTATCAGCGGGCAGCTGGATGTCGGGATCATCGCCCTGCACCGCCCCTCGGCAAGCCTGCATTATGCGCCACTTTATGGGGAAAACATGTTTCTGTATTGCGGGCAGGACAATCCGTTGTTCAGCCAGTCCGCTGACACGCTGAGTTTGCGGGACATTCAGATGTTCAACTATGCGGGTCTGAACGTGAATTCGCCCAACCTGATCTATGGCCAGCAACTGGGGTTTCGGCGCGCTGCCAAAGTGCAAAACGAACAGGCCCTTGCAATTCTTATTCTGTCAGGCAGCTATCTGGGCTTTCTTCCGGACCATCTGGCGCAGGAATTTGTTGATAAGGGGCTAATGAGGCAGGTGATGCCGCAGGAAATCAAATACAGAACGCGCTTTGCGGCGGTGACACGAAAACAGCCGGATCCGACACGCGCGGCCAAGCTGTTTCTGGAAACCCTGCTGAGCGTTCATTCCGAGACGCCTTGAACCCGGCCTCGCCGCCTGTTTGCGCGTGGCACCCCGCAAGAGGATTTGTTCACCGAAGGCATGCGCCAACCGGGTGCGCGCGGCCACGCTTGTCCTGTCCACTTGGGCGTAAGGCATGAGGAAAATGGGTCCAAAACGTCTGATTGAAAACAAGTTTGACTTGGCAATTCCAGTTTGATTTCAATCAGCAAAGACCATCACCTCTTGCCCCCAGATAACCGGAGAGCCGCATGTCATCCGACCCTGTAGCCGCCTTGCGCACTCAAACCGATCACGAGGCGCTATCATGAGCCGCGATGCCTTGCTGCAACCTTATCAGCTAAAGCACCTGACGCTGAAGAACCGGATCATGACGACCAGTCACGAACCCGCCTATCCCGAAGATGGGATGCCGACGGAACGCTATCGTGCTTATCACGAGGTGCGGGCCAAAGCGGGGGTTGCGATGACCATGACGGCGGGGTCGGCCGTTGTCAGCCGCGACAGCCCGCCTGCGTTCAACAATATCCTGGCCTACAAGGACGAGGTTGTCCGCTGGATGGCGGAGCTGACGGAAGCCTGCCATGCCCATGGCTGTGCGGTGATGATCCAGCTGACCCATCTTGGGCGGCGCACGGGCTGGAACAAGGGTGACTGGCTGCCATCCCTTTCGCCGTCGCACGACCGGGAACCGGCGCACCGGGCCTTTGCCAAGAAGATGGAAGATTTCGACATCGCGCGGATTGTGACCGATTACGCCGATGCTGCCGAACGGATGCAGGCAGCCGGGCTGGATGGAATTGAATTGCAGGCCTATGGCCATCTGATCGATCAGTTCTGGTCGCCGATGACCAATCGGATGGACGCGCCTTTTGGGGGCAATCTGGACAACCGGTTGCGCTTTGGCTTCATGGTTCTGGATGCAATCCGCGACCGCGTCGGGCGCGATTTCATCATAGGGGTCCGTTACACCGCCGACGAGGTGGAAAAGGGCGGCATCACCGAAGCGGAAGGGCTGGAGATTGCCCGAAGGCTGCGTGACAGTGGTCAGGTCGATTTCCTGAACATTATTCGCGGGCGTATTCACACTGACCCGGCCATGACGGACGTGATCCCGGTTCAGGGCATGAAAAGCGCGCCCCATCTGGATTTCGCCGGGCGCGTGAGGGTCGAGGTTGGGATGCCGACCTTTCACGCCGCGCGCATTCCCGATGTGGCAACGGCGCGGCATGCGGTGGCCTCGGGCCTGCTGGACATGGTCGGCATGACCCGCGCACATATGGCCGATCCGATGATCGTTGCCAAAATCCGGACCGGACGGGAAGATGACATCCGGCCTTGCGTTGGCGCCACCTATTGTCTTGACCGCATTTATCAGGCGGGTGAGGCGCTGTGCATCCACAACCCGGCCACCGGGCGCGAGCTGTCTATGCCGCATGTGATCCCCGCCGCTGAATCGCGCCGCCGCGCGGTGATTGTGGGCGCAGGCCCCGGCGGACTTGAGGCGGCGCGGGTTGCGGCCGAGCGCGGGCATGACGTCACGGTTCTTGACGCCGCCCCCGAACCCGGCGGTCAGGTGCGGCTGACCGCGCAATCCCGACGTCGGGCCGAGATGATCGGGATCATCGACTGGCGCATGGCCCAATGCGCGGCGCGCGACGTTACGTTTCGGTTCAACACCTTTGCGGACGCCGATGCTGTAACCGCGCTTGCGCCGGACATGGTGGTGATCGCAACCGGCGGGTTGCCCGAGGTGACGGTGCTGGAGGCGGGTAACGATCTGGCAGTTACTGCCTGGGATATCCTGACCGGTGATGTGCGCCCCGGCGACAATGTTCTTATCTATGACGATGCGGGGGATCACCCGGCCCTGATGGCGGCTGAGGCTATCGCACAAGCGGGCGGGCGGGTAGAAATCATGACCCGCGACCGCAGTTTTGCCCCCGAAATCATGGGAATGAACCTGGTACCCTACATGCGGGCCCTGCAAAAGACCGGAGCCGTGTTCACAGTCGCCCGGACGCTGAAATCACTGGTGCGATCAGGCAATCAGCTGGAGGCAGCCATTGGAACGGATTACTCGGACCTGACAGAAAAGCGCCTGTATGATCAGGTGGTTGTCAATCAGGGTATTTTACCACTGGATGATTTGTACTTCGATCTGAAACCGCTGTCGCGCAACCTGGGCGCCGTGGACTATGAAGCGCTGGTCGGCGGGTCCGGCCCCGTGTTTCCGCAATCCGTCCCAGAGGCGGGGTTTGATCTGTACCGGATCGGCGATGCCGTTTCATCACGCAACACGCATGCCGCCATTTATGATGCGCTGCGCTTGGGGCTTCGGTGGTGAGATCAATGAAGCACACCACAAGCAGCCTTTCACCTGACAGTCAGTCAAAGGACCGGACATGAGCAACACAGAGGTCATCGAAACCGTTTGGATTCCCATGTCGGACGGCGCAAAACTTGCGGCCCGGCTTTGGCTGCCCGGATCGGCGCGAACAACGCCCGTTCCCTGTGTTCTGGAATACATCCCCTATCGCCGCCGGGATCGCACCCGGATGCGGGATGAAAGCATGCATCCGCATTTCGCCGCGGCAGGCTATGCGTCGATCCGGGTGGATATCCGCGGTTATGGCGACAGCGACGGGATTCCCGAAGATGAGTATTCGCATCAGGAGATTCAGGATGGGCACGACATCATCCAGTGGATTGCAGATCAGGACTGGTGCGACGGAAATGTCGGAATGTTCGGCAAAAGCTGGGGGGCGTATAACGCCTTTCAGGTGGCCGCGATCCGCCCACCAGCGCTGAAGGCGATTGCGCCGGTGATGGGAACGGATGACCGCTGGCGCGAGGATATTCACTTTTACGGCGGCTGTCTGGCCAATGACAATTTCTGGTGGGGCTCGATCATGCAGCTGTACAATGCCATGCCGCCCGACCCCGAGATTGTGGGCGCGGATCGCTGGATCGACTTGTGGCGCGCACGGTTGGAGGGGGTCGAATTCTGGCCCGCCAAGTGGCTGGAACATCAGACCCATGACGACATGTGGCGGCGCGGCTCGATCTGCGAAAACTATGCGGATGTCGATGTGCCGGTGTATTTCTTTGGCGGATGGATGGACCTGTATCGCGACACGCCGTTCCGCATCGCGGAACACCTGAGCGGGCCGGTCAAGATCCTGATGGGCCCCTGGGCGCATCTGTATCCGCAAGAAGGGGTGCCGGGCCCCCGGGTCGATTTCGTCGGCGAGGTAATCCGGTTCTGGGACCATTGGCTGAAGGGGATCGACACCGGCCTGATGAACGAGCCGCCCTTGCGGTTTTTCCTGCAAGACAGTGCCGCCCCGTCCGGGACACATGTGCACCGCGAGGGGCGGTGGATCGAAGAGCCGAGCTGGCCGTCGCCAAATGTCAAGGACCAGCCCTTGTGGCTGAATGACGGAACGCTGGACGCCTTCGCCGGGTCGGGCGGAGAGATGTCGGTTTGTTCGCCACAGTATTTCGGGGCCGCAGCGGGCGACATGTGTTCCTTTGCAATACCCGGAGATATGGCAGCAGATTGCCGGATCGAGGCCGCAGGGGCGCTGCAATTCAAAGCAAAGCCCTTGGAAAAGCCCATAGACATTCTGGGCCAGCCCTCGGTAGACCTGACAGTTTCTGCCGATCGGGCGCAGGGTTTTGTTGCGGCCCTGCTGGTGGATGAGGCCCCGGACGGCGCGCAGACATTGATTGCACGCGGGTTCTGCAACCTGACGCACCGGATCAGCGACACTGAACCGACGCCGATTACACCCGGCGAAGACATGCACGTGACTGTCCCGCTTTATGGAACCGGTTATCGGGTATTGGCGGGTCATCGCATCGTTCTGCAAATCGCGTCTGCCTATTGGCCGGTCTTGTGGCCAGCGCCGGAACCTGTGACGCTGACGATCCGACCCGGCACGTCGCGGCTGATCCTGCCCGTGCGCAACCAGCGTGATGGCGCGCCAGCCCCACGCCCGCTGCCCGAACCTCAGCGTCCTGACGTCGCCCCGCGGAAGACGAACGTCCGCTCCGGCTCGATGGAGCGTTCGGTCCACACCGATCTGACCAATGGCGCGGTGACACACAGGTATTTCCTTGACGGGGGTGTCTTTGGGCCGGTGGGCGATATTCGCCTTGACGATATCGGCACGGTGCTGAGCGATATGTCGGATCGACGCTACACCATCCAGCCGGGTGATCCGTTGTCGGCAATGGCCACAATGGAGCAAACAGCCGGTTTCGACCGCGAAGGGTGGTCAGCCAAGATCTGGACCTGTTCCGAACAAAGGGCGACAGCGACCGAATTTCACCTGACCGCGCGCCTAAAGGCGTGGTCGGGTGACGATCTGATCTTTGAGGACGAACAGTCTTATGTCATCCCCCGCAACGGGATGTAGGCGCAGAATGGTTTACAGACCTGCCCGTCTTGAGGTGTGTGGGTTCACAGGATCGAAACTGTTCAGGGCGCTCATCCGGGGACAACTTGCATCAATCGGAACCGATCTTTAAGCGAGATTGCAAAATCCTGTAGCAAGGGCGCAAGAAAGCAGGATGAAGGAGTGTTGCCATGACGAGTTTTTCCGAAAACCTGCGCGCCCTGCGGCATGAGTTTCACCGTAACCCCGAGCTTGGCTTTCAGGAGGACTGGACCAAGGCCCGGATCGCCGATCACCTGAGAAGCCTTGGCATCGAGGTGCATGAAGGAGTCGGCGTTGTTGGTGTTCTGCGCGCGGGCCATGGCAACCGGTCCATCGGTCTGCGCGCGGATTTCGACGCGCTGCCCATTACCGAAGCCAACAGCTTTGCCTACAAGTCTCGGAACCCGGGCGTGATGCATGCCTGCGGCCATGACGGCCATACGACGATGCTGCTGGGCGCGGCCGAGCTTTTGGCCAGGGATCAGGGCTTTGACGGCACCATTGTCTTCCTGTTCCAGCCCAATGAGGAGCACGGGCTGGGCGCGCGGGCGATGATTGACGAAGGCGTCCTGCGGGATTTTCCGATTGACGAAATCTATGGCGCGCACAATCTGCCGGACGAACCCGTTGGACGGGTTTCAACCCGCGCCGGTGTCATTTGTTGCAGCGAAAGCCTATTCGAGATCACCATCACCGGTCAGGGCGGCCATGCCTCGATGCCCCATGTCGGGCGCGAGACAATCACGCCCGCAGCAGAGCTTGTTCTGGCCTTGCAAACCATCGTTTCGCGAAAGCTTGCCCCATTGTCTGGCGCGGTCGTTTCCGTGACCGAGTTCATCACCGATGGGCAGCGCAACGTCCTGCCGGGTCGAACAGTGTTGAAAGGGGACGCACGGGCGATGTCCCCCGATGACCGCGCGCGGATTGAAAACCATATGCGGCAGATCGCGGCGGGCGTGGCGGAAAGCCATGGTGTCGCGGTGACGGTGGAATTCCGGACCGAATTCATCGAGGCAATCAACGATGCCGACGCCGCAACCCACGTGGTTTCAGCAGCAAAAACGCTGGGTCTGGAGGTTGACGGCGACCGGACCGCCATGTCGTTTTCCGAGGATTTCGCGGAATTTGCGGCTGCGGTTCCGGGGTGTTTTCTGCTGATCGGCAATGGAACCGAGGGGTCGAATGGCCGCCCCCTGCACGCGGACGATTATGATTTCAACGATGCGCTGCTGCCATTGGGGGCAAACCTGTGGGCCGAACTGGTGCGGCAACGTCTGCCAGTGACCACCTGACTGCGCAGAACGATCCGTGGATGTTTCGGATCGCTTCCTCTGGTCGCTTCAAACATTCGCCCACGGATGCCGGACTTTTCCAGAATGATCAGCGTGCAGCTTCGGTGGACACGCGTGCCGAACCCGACCATTCAGCACCGGATGCGCCGGTCAGGAACCCATCGCTTAGCCTTATACCGGGATCGTCCGTGCGCAGGGCATGTTCCAGATCGCCCTGGTCAAGTTGCCCATCCAGCCGCTGTCGGTAGAGCGCGCAGAGCCTTGGGAACCCCTGAGATTGCGGCGACAGGCGCAGGGCCGAGACGCCCGCGCTTTGCAGCAACTCGATCTGATGATCCGTGCAGGCATAGCTGTCTGACAGGGTCTGCACGCCGTTCATGGCCATGAACGGCTGTCCATCCCCGGTCAGCACGTCCAGCCCGTCTGGATCGTTTTCGCAGGCAAACTGGCAGTTGTCTTTGCTGCGCCCATGCAGGCGCGCGTGGTAACACCGGCCGGAGATGGCCAGCGGCATGCGACCGTGGCCCCAAACCTCG
The DNA here is from genome assembly GCF_056541275.1 of Ruegeria sp. AI2. Lineage (NCBI taxonomy): Bacteria > Pseudomonadati > Pseudomonadota > Alphaproteobacteria > Rhodobacterales > Roseobacteraceae > Ruegeria > Ruegeria sp. AI2. The sequence goes on along the minus strand of NZ_JBQFYB010000020.1, from coordinate 32,152 downwards.
ACCGCGACACCCAAACTGGCGGCGGCCTGTGCCAGAACCCTGACCGAGGCGATTGGCAGTTCCGGCGGCAGGCATATGCGACGCGCCCCGCGTGACGCCAGCCATGCCAATGTGCCTTCGTTATAGACATTGATCAGCGGTCCGACATCGAAATCGGTGTTTTCGGGCAGATGCGCCAGCGCGGTCAGATCGTTGATCTCGACCGTGACCCCCAGATCCGCCAGATCGGCGGTCAGCTTGCGTTCACGCCTGAGCGTCACCAGTGCAAGACTGGTCAGCGCAACCTGTTTGCCAGCCTCAACCAGCCGGGCAATCGCGTCGGGGATCCGGTCCTGATAGAATGGCAGGCGCTTGGAGCAAACCAGCTCACCCAGCACGATGCGGTCGACGGGGGTTTGGGCCAGATCCTCATAAAAGGATGTCCAGTTCTCGGCAGGCCAGAAAAACTGGTTGGGGCCAACGGTCAGTTCCATCGCGCTATCTCCAGGTTTTTTTGTAGGCGCCGGTTGTCATGGCCTGCCCTTCGGACAAACGGGCCAGCATCCCCTCGGGCAGAGGGCGTCCGGCCTCAAGCGCGTCGACAGCGGCGCGGAAATTCCGAACCACCTGCGCGACGTAGGATTTCGAACGCTGGCGCCCTTCGATCTTCAGCGCGGTAACACCGGCCTTCTGCAATTGCGGGATCAGCCGTTCCGCGTTCAGGCTGACGGGGTCTTCGAACAGGTGGCCCGTCTTTTCACCTGCGGAAAAGCACCCTTTGCACAATGTCGGATAAGGTGCAGGCTGGTTTCGTTCGACCCGGTGGATCAGGTAGCCACCCAGGCGGGTGTTCAACGCGCCCTTGTCGTTCTGGTATTCAACATGGCTGGCGGGCGAACAGACGCCATTCATGTTCGGAGACAGCCCTGTGGCATAAGAGGACAGCGAACAGCGGCCTTCGGCCATCACACAGAGCCCGCCGAACACAAAAACCTCGGTCTCGACTTCTGTTTCGGCGTTGATGGCGGCGATTTCGGGAACCGACAGCACGCGCGGCAGGACCACGCGTTTGACGCCGAAGGTTTCGGAATAGAAGTTGATCACATCGGCATTTGCGGCTGCGGCCTGCACGGACAGGTGCCTGCGCAGCCCCGGATGATTGCACGCGGCATAATCCAGCAACCCAATATCGGCGAGGATCACGGCATCCACGCCGCAGGTTTCCGCATCGGCCACGGCGCGGTGCCAGATTGCTTCGTTGCCGGCGCGGGGAAACGTGTTGATCGCAACCAGCACCCTGGCCCCGTGGTCATGGGCAAAGGCAACGCCCGCGCGCATTTCGGCCCGGTCAAAGTTCAGACCGGGAAAGTTGCGCGCATTGGTTTCATCATTGAAGCCGCAATAGACCGTATGCGCCCCGGCCTTGACGGCTGCGCGCAAAGCGGCGGGCGTTCCTGCCGGGCAGACGATTTCCATTACCATAGTACAGCGTCTTCCGGTCGGGTCAGGTACAGGCCGGTTCGACGTTCCACCAACGCGATGAGCTGCTTGAGCGGGCGCGCAAGCGGGCCGGAGAGGGCTGTGGCCTCGTGCGCGAGGTCCAGTTCCGCGTCGTCGATTGCATTGCGCAGCGCCAGCGCCGCAGCCGTATCGCCCTCGATCACCAGATCACGTGAGAAGAACAGCGCATCGCCGTCAAACGCGCCGTGAACCAGCCCAAGAAGGGCCGCCAGAGGGCCGGAAATACGCGCAACCCCTGTCCCGCCGCGCCGGGTCAGTGTCACCTTTGGGGCACCGCCATTCGGATCAAGCAGCAGGACAACAGGCAAATCCGTCGGATCAAGAACGAAAACTGATCTTCCGTATGCGCCAAGCCGTTGAAACATTTCCGGGTTTTTCTTTGCCAACTGGCGCGTGAAGACCGTCAGCGACAGTGACAAGGGGGCAAGCGGCGCTATCCGAAGCATCGCCGCCAAAGCCGCCGGGCAGCGCGGTATCGTGTTCTCAGGAACGGGCAACGAGACCTCCTGCTGTCTCAACATTGTGACCTTGGATGCCTTCCTAGGGCGATCGCGGCAGAGGTGACTTGACGGTTGTCAATTCGACCCCTCGCTTTCGTTGCTAGAGGGTGGACACCACCGTCGGAGCAGCCCCATTCGCACCCTGCCGCAATATCCCAGCCTTCGGCATTTTCTGAAATGGTGCGAGGACACCGGACAGTTCAGGCGCATCCCTGATCCGGTTTCCGTACGCCACCAGATGACCGCTGTTCACCGCGCCGTACTTGAGGCGGGCGGACCGGTTCTGCAATTTGACCACCCGACAGACGTGTCCACTGATCGGCTCGATACCCCGGTCGTCGTCAACCTGTTCGGAACGGCAGAGCGGGTTGCCGCCGGGCTGGGTGTCACACCCGACGGGCTGGACGATCTGGGCGCCTTTCTGGCCGCGCTGCGGGCCCCGACGCCGCCGGACGGGGTGCGGGACGCGCTGGCCAGATGGCCGATGCTGAAGGCGGCCCTGTCGACCCGGCCGAAACTGGTCAGAACTGCCCCGGTTCAAAGCGTCTGCCACAGCGGGGCTGATGTGGACCTGACAGCGCTGCCGGTCCAGACGCACTGGCCCGGTGATGCCGGGCCGCTGATCACATGGCCCGTGGTCCTTACCCGGCCCTACGGCAGCGATCCCAGCGCGGCGCAAGGCTATAACGCGGGGGTTTACCGCATTCAGGTGCTGGACCGGAACCGTGTCATCATGCGCTGGCTGCCCCATCGCGGCGGCGCGGCGCATCACCGAAGCTGGGCGAGGTGCGCCGAAAAGATGCCCGTCGCCATTGTGCTGGGCGCAAACCCCGCGACTTTGTTGTCGGCGGCCTTGCCCTTGCCAGAGGCGGTATCCGAGCTGACATTTGCCGGTGCCCTGAACCAGAAGCGCCCACATCTGATCCCGGCCAGAACCATCCCCCTGCTGGTCCCTGCTGATGCCGAGATTGTTCTGGAAGGTTGGGTTTCACCAAGCGAAACCGCCCCCGAGGGGCCTTTTGGGGATCACACCGGCTATTACAACCCGGCTGAACCCTTTCCGGTGATGCAGGTCAGCGCTGTCACCCATCGGGACACGCCGCTGTATCTTTCGACCTATACCGGGCGGCCACCGGACGAGCCGTCGATCATTGGCGAGGTGTTCAACCGCCTGGCCCTGCCGACCATCCGTGCGCAGATCCCCGAAATCCACGATCTTTGGCTGCCGCCCGCCGCCTGTTCCTATCGTATGGCAATCGTTGCCATCGACAAACGATATCCGGGGCAGGCCCGGCGCGTGATGATGGCCCTGTGGGGAATGCTGCCGCAATTCAGCTATACGAAAATGATCATCGCGGTCGATGCCGATATCGACCCGCGAAACTGGGAGGATATTGCCTGGGCGCTTGCCACACGCATGGACCCGGGCCGGGATGTGATGGTGCTGGACAGGACACCTATGGATTATCTGGATTTTGCATCGCCCGAACCCGGTCTGGCCGGAAAAGTCGGCATCGACGCCACGACGAAACTGGGCAGTGAAACGCAGCGGGAATGGGGGACGGTGATGCACACTGCGGATGCCAATCACGCCTTTGCGGAAGACCTTGTAAACCGATTGATGCCGGAGCTGAGAGCATGACAAACGCCCGTGTTGTTTTGGGGGTATCCGGTGCGTCGGGCGCGGCGTTGGGCCTTGCCGTGGCCCGGTGTCTGGCGTCATCGGATATCGAGACCGATCTTGTGGTCAGCGCAGCCGGGATGCGGACCCTTGCGCAGGAATGCGGCCCGGACGCTTTGCCAAACCTGCGGCAACTGGTGACGCGGCATCACCCGAGCGCCGATATCGGTGCCAGCATTGCGTCCGGGTCGGTTCCGGTATCCGGCATGATCGTTGCGCCCTGTTCCATGCGAACGCTTGCCGCAATTGCGCATGGGCTGGACGATAGCCTGCTGACGCGCGCCGCCAGTGTTCAGCTCAAGGAACGCAGGCCGTTGGTTTTACTGACACGCGAAGCACCGTTGACGCTGGCCCATTTGCGCAACATGACGGCGGCGGCAGAAATGGGGGCCGTCATCCTGCCGCCGGTTCCAGCGTTTTATCTGAAGCCCGACACCCTGATGGATATCGTGTCCCAGATCGCTGCACGCGCGGTGGACTGCCTGCGCATTTGTGACCCGGTGGCGCAAGAGTGGCGCCCGCAATGCACTGGTGGGTGAGTTCGGACGCCTCCAGCGGGAGTATTTGGAAAAAGATGAAGTCGCCTGAAGTGCCGAGACGAGACATCTTTTGGAGCGTCTTATTGGCCTTGCCTGCCTGTAGACGGGTTTTGAGCGTTAACACCGCAGTCTGGCGCCTGTCGGGTCAAACGGCGCCTCGGCCAGTATGCGCGCCTTGTGCGGTTTGCCGATGACCTGAATGACCACCTCATCGCCCGGCTGTGCCCTGTTTGGGTTGCGGAACCCCAGCGCCAGGGATTTCCCGACCGAATAGCCGAACGCCCCCGACGTGACACGACCCACGGGCGCGCCGTCGGGGGTAAAGATCGGCTCACCCCCGGTTGCGTCGGCATCTTCGGTCACATCCAGTTCGAAGACGGACAGCACCTCGCGCGCGGGGTTGTCCTTGACGGACAGATAGGCGTCTTTGTGCAGGAAATCCTTATCCAGCTTGATCAGACCTGCCAGCCCGACCTCTTGCGGCCAGTATTCCTGAGAATACTCTCGACCCCACGAGCCATAGCCCTTTTCGATCCGCAGCGCCCCCAGCGCGCGCCCGCCCACCGGACCGCCACCACAGTCTTTGGCGGCCTTAAGCAGGGCGGTGTAGAGCGCCACCTGATCCCCCTCGGCGCAGTGCAATTCCCAGCCCAGATCGCCGGTAAAGCTGACCCGGATGGCCACGCATTCGACGCCGGCGACCGTGATTTTCTGTGATCGCATGAAGCGGAACGCCTCGTTCGACAGATCGGCATTGGTCAGGCGTGCCAGCGCTTCGCGTGACCTGGGGCCTGCGATGTTGAACCCTGCGATGCGGTCGGTGGCGACCTCAAGCGTGGTGCCCTCGGGCATTTCCACCATTTGAAAGAAGCGCTGATGATAGCGTTCGGCCATGCCCGACCCGATCATCATGTATTCATCCTCGGCCAGCTTGGTGATGGTGAAATCGCCCGCCACGCCACCGCGAACCGAGATCAGCGGCGTCAGGCAGCTGCGCCCCACTTCGGTGGGCACCCGATTGGCCACCAGACGGTCCAGCCAGTCATGGGCACCGGGGCCCTTGATCACGTAATTGGCGAAGTTCGAAATGTCGATCACGCCCACGCTGTCGCGCAGCATCTGCACCTCTCGGCCCACGGGCTTCCACCAGTTCTGGCGGGTAAAGCCGGTGGTCTCTTCCACCTCGGGCTCATCGGCGAACCAGAGCGGATGTTCCCAGCCGCAATTAAGGCCAAAGACGCAGCCCATCTGCTTCTGCATCTCATAGGCGGGGCGCACACGGGCCGGACGGCCTGCGCTGCGTTCCTCGTTGGGGAAATGGATCTTGAAGCGGTGGGTGTAGGCATCCTGTACACGGGCCTTGGTGAATGCCTTGTCGGCCCAGTCGCCAAACCGAGCCAGATCCCAGGCGAACATGTCATATTGCGGCTCGCCCTCGATCATCCATTGCGCCGCCAGCAGACCCAACCCCCCGGATTGCGAGAAACCGGGGATCAGGCCGCCGCAGAGGAAATAGTTCTTCAGCTCGGGCACCGGCCCCCAAAGCATGTTGGCGTCGGGCGACCAGATCATCGGCCCGTTGATCACGCGTTTCACCCCGGCGGTCGCCGCAACCGGCACGCGTTCGGTGGCGCGGATCACGTTTTCGATGATCCGGTCCAGATCGTCGGGGAACAGATCATGGGCAAAATCCAGCGGCGTGCCGTCTTCGGCCCAGAATTTCATATCTTTCTCATAAGCTCCGATCAGAAGGCCGTTGCCCTCTTGCCGGAAGTAATATTCGCCGTCGCGGTCAGCGATCGAGGGCAGACGGCGCCCCAGGCTGGCGACCTCGTCGATGCTTTCGGTCACGAAATACTGATGCTCGGTCGGTTGCAGCGGCAGGGTCAGACCCGCCAGCGCCGCCACCTCGCGCCCCCAGAGACCGGCGGCGTTGACAACCCACTGGGTGTGAATGTCGCCTTTGGGTGTGCGCACGATCCAGTTGCCGTCGGGTTGTTGTTCGGTTCCCGTCACCGGGCAGAAGCGTTCGATGGTGGCCCCCATGGCGCGGGCCCCGGCGGCATAGGCGTGCGGCACGCCCGACGGGTCGACATTGCCGCCTTCGGGTTCATACATGATGCAGCGGATGTCATCGAACTGCGCCAGCGGGTGCAGTTCCTTGGCTTCTTCACGGCTGACTTCGTAGAAGTTCAGACCGTAAAACCGGGCTTTCGCCTCTTGCAGGCGCAGCTGGTGCTCACGCTCTTCGGTCTGGGCCAGATAGAGCGAGCCGGGCTGGAATACGCCGCAGCTTTGGCCGGTTTCCTGTTCCAGCTGTTTATACAGATTCATCGTATAGTGCTGGATGCGGGTGATGTTGTTGTTGTCGTGCAGCCCGTGGATATTCGCCGCTGCGTGCCAGGTCGAGCCGGAGGTCAACTCGTTCCGTTCCAGCAGGACAACGTCGGTCCAGCCAAGCTTGGCCAGATGGTACAGGATCGAACAGCCGGCAAGGCCCCCTCCGATCACGACAGCTTGTGCATGGGTTTTCATGAGTGCTTGTCCCTTGGTCCGCCGCAGCTCAGGCGGCGATTTCTTTCATGACAGCCAGAAATCTGGCGACTTCGCCGATCGAGTTGTAGTGGCACATCGAGACCCGGACGCAGGCGTCATAACCCAGCGGCGTCAATATGTTGCCAGAGTAATGGTCGGCCTTGCGCAAATGGGTGCGAATACCCTCATCGTTCAGCCGTTTGACGACATCCGCCGAGGCCACGCCCTGCACGCGCAGCGACACCAGCCCTTCGCGTGCGGGGTTGTCGGCACCGCCCAGAATGGTGACCTTCTCCATCTCGGCCAGACCGCTCAGGTTGCCGGTGCCATGGATCATCGCGTCGGTCAGTGCCTTTTCCTGCACGTGGATGGCTTCGCCCGCTGCCAGAAATCTGGCACGCCGGTCGGTGGCGTCGCTGACCTGACTGCCAAGCCATTCGAAGTAAGACACAACGTCGGACATGGTCGCATAGGCCCCTGTATCGCGCGTGCCCATTTCCCAGTTATCTGCCGGACCGTCCAACAGGGCATTGTGTTCAAGCCGCGTCAGCCGGTCGGAAATCCACGCAATGCCGTAGCCATGGCGCGAAAACACCTTGTAGGGCGAGATCACGTAGCCGTCGACGTCATACGCGCTGAGGTCGATCTGGCCATGGGCGGCGTGCTGGATGCCATCGACAATGATGAAACAGTCTGGCGCCACGGCGCGGATCGCCTGCGAAACAGCGGCCACATCGACGCCCATGCCTGTCACCGGTGAGGTGTGCAGGATTGTCGCCACTATGGTGTCGGGGGTGACGGCCGCAGCATAGGCGTCGGCTGTCACGGTGCCGGTATCGTCATCGTGGGGCACCAGCACATGGGTCTGCCCGGCGATGCGAGCCCAGCGATCACAGGCCGAGCGTGTGGCGGGGTGTTCCAGTGTCGACCCCAGCACAATCCCCGGACCGGTTCCCAGACAGGCGTTCATGATCAGCCGGAACAGAAGTTCGGTGCCGCTTTCACCGACAAAGAACTGACCACCGGGTGCATTCATGAAATCCCGCATATCGGCCTTGGCCGCGTTGATCGTGGCAACCAGCGCATGAGACCCCGAATTGTCGCGCCCTTGATTGTCGGGGATTGCGGCGTGACGTGCCGAGCTGTCCAGCACGGATTTCAGTGTCAAAGCCCCGCCGGCGTTTTCGAAAAATATCCGCTCGCCTTGTTCGGGGCAGTGATCGATCTGGGCAAAACGGTCGCGGATCTGGTTCAGCAGATTTTCCGAAATTTGGTTCATGAAAAGCGGCACCTTTGTATTTTTTGAACGTATGATGTTTCAGACAAGCCTAAGATGGTTTCCCCGCGGGGCAGGCCAAATTTCCCGTGACTGTGCAGCTGGTTCAACATGTGCTTCAATCCCGATCGGCCCTTATTCCGACTATGGCGTAGAGGGCGCGGTATCTTGTTCTTTTGCGACGTAAATACAGTCACGTCTGCGACACGGCGCGTTGGGTGGGCTGGAATACCCGCCCCATATGCCGGTGCGCATCCGCCTTTGATGCGGGCAGCCGACCGGGGCGGGTTCCATGCTTTTGTCTGACCCAAGGCTATAGCAGATCAAACAACCGCCCCGGAACAGTCCCGTGCCTTGGCAGGTCAAGCGCCCGCATCAGGGCAAACATCATGGCCTGATTGGACGTCACAACAGGTTTATCAAGGGCCGCTTCGATCCGGTCTATGGCCTCGACTGCGCGCATGTCGGTGCAGCTGAGTATGATGGCCTCGGCCTTTGGGTGGTCGGCCTGCATGGCAAGGTCGAAAACCTCGTCCGGGGTCAGTTCGCCCTGCCCGTAATTGCCCAGCTCGCGGCCGATATCGGCGCAATTCACCGTTGTGATCCGGTTCTGCGTCAGAAAATCCATGGCCTGCGTGTTGATCTCGCCCAGATAGGGCGAAGAAAAACCGACCCGGGACAGGTCGAGCGCATGGATCGCAGCAACAAGCGCCCCAGCGGCGGTAATACACACGGCCCCCGACGCGGCCCTGATGTCCTGCGCCAGCTGGTGGTCAAAGGACGGGCCATGGGTCAGCGTGGCCGAGGTACAGCCATAGAGCACCACATCGGGCCGAACGCCCGATATCATCTTGAGGTCGTGGCTGATATCCGAGGCCCCCAGACCCGCCATCTGATCCGATCCGGGGATCTCATCCACGTCATAGCCACCCATTCGCTGAAAATGCACCGTCGTGTCCGGGCAGCGCATCAGCATCATGTCAGCTTCGAGATTGGTGTTGGTAAAGGGCACAAGCACCCCGATTTTGGCCCGTGTCCGGGTTTCAAAGGTCATGACGTCACCTCTTTCAGAACAGTCAGGCAGCGCTCCATCACTGCCGTGTCGCAGATCGTGGCGCGCAGGCAATCCGCGAGGCCATAGCCGCCCATTCCGCGCATGAGTAAACCCGCTTTGCGCAACGCGGCATCCGCTTTTTGCGCCGTCGCGGCATCGGCAAAGCGGATCAGGACAAAATTGGTGCGGCTGCGCGGAACAGATAATCCCAGCGCCCGGCACCCATCGGCAAAGCCATCCCGGATGGCGGCGGTTCTGGCAACCGTGTCGCGCATGTGGGGCTGATCCTGCATCGCTGCCGTTGCCATGGCCTGAGAGAGGGTCGATACGTTGTTGGGGTTGAGCAGCTTTCGCAGCTCAATCGCGACCTCTGACGGGAAAAGACCCCATCCCACGCGCGCGCCCGCCAGACCGTAAGCCTTTGAAAAGGTGCGTATGACCACGGTATCCCCACGTGCAACGAGGGCAAAGATTTCAGCCGGGTCGTGATCGCGATCGGCGAATTCGGCATAGGCCTGATCGACCACCAGCAGCACGTTCCCGGGCAGGGTGTTGCGCAGGCGGATGATCTCGGCATTCGGGATCAGGGTGCCGGTCGGGTTGCCGGGGTTGCAGACAAAGACGATCCGGGTTTCAGGCGTGACAGCGGCCAGAATGTCATCGACCGAGACGGTCAGATCAACCTCGCGCGCTTTCACATAGTCTGCCCGCACCTGCGCCGTGGCTGAGGCCACATAGGCATAGCCGTAATCCGTGCCCAATACATGGTCGCCCGGCCCTGAATAGGCGCGGATCAGGCAGCCGATCAACTCCATCGATCCGGCACCGCACAGGATGTTGTCGGCTGGCACTGCATGCACCTGAGCGATGGCGGCGCGCAGGTCCGACCAGTCGGGATCGGGATAAAGCGGCATCCGGTGCAATGCCGCCTGCCCCGCCGCAATTGCGGCAGGGCTGACCGGGAAAGCGCTTTCATTCTGGGCCAGAGATACAGTGTCCGGCGCGCCCAGATCGGCCAGCGCATAGGCCGCCATGGCACGAATGTGATCAACTGCGCGGATCATGAGGCACCCCCATAGGCTTTGGCCCCTCCTTCTGTGACCAGCCCGCGCCTGAGGTCCAGCGCCAGCGCCTCTGGGTTGCGCGCGGCCGGATCGCCAAAGCCGCCGCCGCCGGGGGTATCGAAGATCAGGTAATCGCCGCTTTCCACGCGCAGCTCGCCCTTGCCCGGAATATCACCGCCGCCATCGCGGAATCGGATACGTCCCGGTGCGCCGGGCAGGCCGCCCATGCGGCCCAGAGCCGGAAATTTCAGACGTTCGACCGACAGGAAGACGATGAAGGGGGCATCGTTGGCAGACGTCATCTCGATCCGCTGACCCAATCCTCCCCTGTACTGACCCGCGCCGCCCGAGTCGGGCAACAATTCGCGTCGCCACATGATCACCGGGGCGACACTTTCGGTTATCTCGACCTGCGAGCCGAACACCCCCGAAGGGTAGGCTGTCGCGGACAGGCCATCCGCGTGGGGTCGCGCCCCGGTGCCGCCATTGTGAACGGGTTCGATGGCAAATTCGCGCCCGCCATTCGACGCCACTTCGGGAGCGTGGCGCATTGGCAGGTCGAACATGCACGAGGCCCCTTCGGCAGGCACCTGTTCGGGCAGCGCCTGATGCAGGCAGCCCAGAACCAGATCCGGTGTGACCTGCCCCAGCGTATGCCGCATGGCCACTGGCACCGGATGCTGGGCGTTCAGGATGCAACCCTTGGGGCCTTCCACCGTGAATGGTTCCAACGAGCCTGCGTTGTTCGGGATATCCGGCCCGACGATGCAACGCAGGGCAAAGACCGTATAGGCGGTCGCATAGTTCAAAGGCACGTTGATGCCCTTTTTCGAACACCCGGACGTGCCCGTGAAATCGACATGCATCCCGTCTTTGGTCACGGTGAGCGTCGCGTGCAGCTCCAGCTCGGCCTCATAGCCGTCCATGTGCAGCACGTTTTTGTAAACGCCTTCGGGCACCTCGGCGATGGCCTGCAACGCGCCTTTGCGCGAGGTGTCGATGATATAGGTGCCAAGCCTGTCCAGATCTTCGATCCCGAACTCCTCCATCATCGCGACAAGGCGGTTCACCCCGGCCTCACAACAGGCGATCAGGGCGTAGATGTCGCCCTCATTGGCCACTGGCTCGCGCGAGTTGGCGCGGATGATATCCATCAGCAGCGCATTGGGCGTTCCGGCCTCGACCAGTTTGCAAGGCGGGATCAGCAGGCCTTCGTCATAGATGTCCGAGCCTTCAGGTCCCATACCCAGACCGCCCAGATCCACCAGATGCGAGGTGCAGGAGGTAAAGCCCACCACCTTGCCGTCCTTGAACGCGGGCATCATCAACAGGAAGTCGTTCAGATGCCCCGAGGCCAGCCAAGGGTCGTTTGTCATGTAGATGTCGCCGGGGCGCATGTCCTGCACCGCGAAACGGGCGCGCAGGTGCAGCACGGCCTCGGCCATGGTGTTGATATGGCCCGGTGTTCCGGTCACGGCCTGCGCCAGCATCCGGCCATTCACGTCGAATATCCCGGCGGAAATGTCACCGCATTCGCGCACGATGGGCGAAAAAGCCGCGCGGATCAGGGTCTGGCCCTGTTCTTCGACCACAGCCAGCAGGCGGTTCCACATCACTTGCAGGCGGGCGGGGGACAGATCAGCGGTCATCATGCGCCTCCTTTCTGGTCCTGTATCAGGACAAGGTTGCCGATTGCGTCCATCTGGGCCGAGAAATCGGCGGAAACGAATGTGGTTGTTTGTGGTTCATGGATCAGCGCGGGGCCTGCCACATGGTCACCGGGGCGCATATCGGCGCGGGCGAGAAAGGCGGCCTGTTTTACCGTGCCATCCAGATCACAGGTGATGGGGCGCGTCTGCGTGACCTGAAATGCGGTTTTGCCCGGCGTTTCCAACACCGTGGGCACCGCTTTGTCCGGGGTGGCAACGCGAACGGCCCAGTTGAGGATCTCGATCTTCATCCCCGGCACGGGGCGTGAGAATTGTTTGCGGTATTCCTTTTCGAATGCGGCAGTCAGCGGGGCGATATCCCGGCGTGTCAGGGCGCGGTCCGGCAAGGTAATCTCGATCTCATGCCCTTGCCCGCTATAGCGCATAAAGGCGGTGCGCAGGGTTTCGGTGGGTGCATCCCCTGCCCCTTGGGCGACGACCTCTTTTGCTTCGGCAATCATCGTATCAAACAGGGCGTTCACCCCGTCCATGTCCATGCTGTCGAGCAGGGAATAGCGCGAGCGGACGATTTCGAAAGATACCGGGGCAAACAGGAACCCAACCGCCGAACCGACACCGGGATTGGGCGGGATCACGATACGCGACACCCCGGCGGACCGGGCGACGCGGGTGGCATGCAGCGGCCCGTTGCCACCAAAGGCAATCATGGTGCGCGGGCCAAGGTCCTTGCCGCTTTCGACCGCATGCATCCGCCCGGCGCTGGCCATGCTTTCGACAACGATGCGGCTGACCCCATCTGCCGCACCTGTTGCATCCAGCCCCAGTTTGTCCCCGATCACACGTCTCAGGGCGGCCTTTGCCCCATCGGGGTCAAGCTGGATATGCCCCTCGGCAAAGGTGTCGGGCACGATATAGCCCAGAGTGATGTCGCTGTCGGTCACGGTCGGATCGATGCCGCCGCGCATGAAAGCGACCGGCCCGGGCTCCGAGCCTGCCGATTTTGGCCCGACCGTCAGACGCCCGAGACGGTCAACACCCGCGATCGAACCGCCACCAGCACCGATTTCAATCATCTCGATCACCGGAATGCGCACCGGCATTCCCGACCCCTTGATGAACCGCGCCGCGCGGGCGATTTCGAATGAGCGCGAGGTCTGGGGGCGCGCCTTGTCGATCAGGCAGAGCTTGGCGGTGGTGCCGCCCACATCGAAAGACAGGACCTGATCCAACCCGGCACGCGCCGCGATGCGAGCGGCTAGAATGGCCCCTCCGGCGGGGCCGGATTCCACCAGACGAATGGGGAAACGCGTGGCGGTGCCGATCGTGCACATACCGCCGCCTGCCGTCATCATCAGGATCGGACAGGTTACGCCCTCGGCCGTGAACTGATCCACAAACCGGGTCAGATAGTTTTCCATCAACGGTTGAATATAGGCGTTGGCCACAGTGGTGCAGAGCCGGTCAAATTCACGCGCTTCGGGGCTGACATCGGACGAGATCGAGACGGTCAAGCCGGGGCGGTGTCGCGCCAGAAGATCGCGCAAGCGCCGTTCGTGGGTCGGGTTGGCGTAAGAGTGCATCAGGCAGATGGCCACCGCCTCGGCCCCGCTGGCGTCAATCTCGGCCAGCAACCGGTCTACTTTCCCTTCATCCAGTTCAATCAGCACCTTGCCTTCTGCCGACATGCGTTCGCCTATGGTCAACGAGCGTTCGCGCGGCACCAGCATGTCTGGCTTTTCAAGGTTGATGTCGTATTGGGAATACCGACGCTCGTACCCGATATCGAGAATATCGCGGAACCCTTCGGTGCAGACCGTGGTCACGACCGCCCCGCGCCGTTCGATCAGCGCGTTGGTTGCCAGAGTGGTTCCGTGAATGAATCCGGTGACATCCTTCAGCGATCGGCCAGTCTGCGCCATGACGCGCCGCGCGCCTTCCAGTGCGCCTTCTGCCGGGTTCTGGTGGGTGGTCAGGGTTTTGGTGGAGGCCAGTATCGTCTCATCACCCGAGACGAGGACCGTGTCGGTAAAAGTGCCGCCAATATCGATGGCGAGGCGCAGAGCGGTTGTCATGAGGTATTCCGTTGTCGTCTGAAAGCGGGCAGGCAGAACGGCCCCGCAGGGCGGTTACCGGCGCGTCGTGACCAGATCACAGCCGGTCGCACGGCGATCAAGGCGGGTGGGAATACACTGACAGGTCATACAGTTTTGTCCCCTACTGCGCCCCGCTTCACTAGCTGATTTACGACAGATTGGCCCGCAAGCGACACATTTGTCGCCGCGGACCTGTCTACCCTGAACCTGCCCGGGGTCAGTTTAAAGGTGCTTTAGGTGAACCGTTTCGCCGGTTTGCAGGGCCTGCTGCGCCGCCAGTCCCATTCTTACAGCCCACAGACCGTCTTGCACTGTTACATCCGGTTTGGCCTTGTGCCCGCGCACCAGATCCAGAAACCCCTTGTGCTGATAATAGGTCGAGCCGTTGTGATCACCGGCAGCCAGCAAGCGGGGATCGACAGGGATATCCTGCGATATTGGCCCCTTGGGGTCCCGCGGGCTGACGATGACCTGCGGCACGGGCGGGGTTCCCAGCTGGTTGGGCCAGAACCGTCCCGGCCCCGGCACCAGAGCCTCGACCTTGGCGTTGGGCCCGATGGCCGAAATCTCTTCCTGATAACGGGCGCCTTCGGCGAACATGCACAGCTCGAGCATCGCGCGCGTGCCATTGGCGAAATCGACCAGAACATAGCCGTGATCCAGTATGTCAGGCGTTTCGCCCTCGTAGGTTTCTTCCAGATGGTTCACCGCCTGTCCGCCGCTTGCGGCGATCCGCACCGGGTCGGATTGCAGGATCAGCCGCATCAGATCGAAGAAGTGGCAACATTTCTCGACAAAGGTGCCGCCGGTGTTGCGGTTGAACCGGTTCCAGTCGCCGACTTTCGGCAGAAACGGAAAGCGATGTTCCCGGATCGACAGCATCCTGACCCCGCCTGTGTCCCCGATCTTGTCGATCAGGGTCGCGATGGGCGGCATATAACGGTATTCCATCGCAACCCAGATCGGGTGTGGATAATCGCGCTGAACCTTCTCTAGCCTTGCGGCGTCCTGGGGGTTGGTGAACAGGGGCTTTTCCACCAATAGCGGCAAGGGGCGCGTTTGCGCGACTTCGCAGATCTGATCGACATGCAGATGGTTTGGGCTGGCGATGACAAGGCAGTCCAGGTCTTCGATATCCAACACCTCTTGCACCGACTGTACCATAACCGCACCCGGCGCAATCGCCTGCGCGGCTTTTGCCATCCCGGGATCGGGCTCGAATATCGCCGCGACACGCGTGCCGACCAGCAAGGCGATATTGTGCAGGTGTTCCTGCCCCATCATGCCACATCCGATCAGCCCGTAATTGATGGTCCGGGTCATGCGCGTTTCCTTTTACTTCAGACGTTGGACATAGGTGGCCCGGTCCGGGTCGAACCAGGTCTTTGAAAATTCGACAGGTTCGGCCTTGTCCGACCAGCTGAACCGTTCGATATAACCCACCGTTTCACCGGCGGCTTTGGTGAACGCCGCGGGCGTCCAATCGGGCAACTGGCCAATCGACACGCGATCTTCGGCCCGTGATATCCAGAAACCCAGCTGGTGCTGATAATAGCGGTAGAGCGAGTCCGACAGCAGGCTTCGCTTGATCAGGCCGGCTGATTCGTCCAGCCAGATCTCCTCGACCGCGATGATTGTGTCATTCAGATAGCGCATCCGACGTACGCGCGATCCGATGTCCGAGGTGCCAAAATCCGGCAGATCGGAAGGTTTCTTCAGATGATCGACCGACAGGATATCCGCACGCGGCAACCCGCCCCCTTGGGGCAGTTCCAGCCGGAACATCGCGTAGACACTGTTCTGGGTTCCGGTCTCGCGGATGTAATTTCCTGACCCCTGAATACGCTCCAACATGCCTTTTTTCTCAAGCTCGGCGAGCGATTTTCGCAGCGTGCCGACCGACACGTTCAGCTTGGCCGCCATGTCGCGTTCCGGGGGCAGACGCTCACCATCGATCAAACGACCCGCAGCGATATCGCGGATCAGCAGCTCGGCAATCTGAACATAGATAGGCAGGGCATTGGGGTTTCGGGTGTTCGGGGGCATTTCAGGCGCTTCATTCGGTCGCAGGAAAAATTGATACACTATTGATCTACATCAATGTGATTGCTACGCAAGAGGAAAGTAAAAGATGCACGGAGCGTGAATCAAATGACCATCGTCCCCATCACATCCCCTGATCTGGATGCGGCCGAGGTTTCGTGGTTCGCAGCACTTTGTTCGGACGATTATCAGTTTCTGGGTGTGCCCGATGGTGATCTGCGCTCCAGCTGGGAGCATTGCTCGGCCATCGTGAAAGAGGCCGAGGCACAGGGGTTTCGCAACATCCTGTGCCCGTCATCATATCAGGTTGGGCAGGACACGCTGAGCTTTGTCGCCGGTTGTGCGCCGATCACGCAAAAGATCAACCTGTTGGCTGCCGTGCGCTGCGGCGAGATGCAGCCGATCATGCTGGCCCGCACGATCGCAACGCTGGATCACATGCTGAAGGGGCGGCTGACCGTCAACATCATTTCATCCGATTTTCCCGGCGAAAAGGCCGACAGTGCCTATCGCTATCAACGCTCGCGCGAAGTGGTCGAGATCCTGAAACAGGCCTGGACGCAGGAGGAGATCAACCATGCGGGCGAGGTCTACAACTTTACAGGTCTGACAACGGACCCGGCGCGGCCCTATCAGACTGGCGGGCCGCTGCTGTATTTCGGCGGTTATTCGCCCGCGGCGCTGGAGCTGTGCGGTGAGCATTGCGATGTGTACCTGATGTGGCCGGAAACCAAGGATCAACTGGCCGAGCGGATGAAAGCTGTTCATGCAGTGGCCGAAAACTATGACCGTACGCTCGACTATGGCCTGCGGGTTCACATGATCGTTCGCGATACCGAAGCCGAGGCGCAGGAATACGCGGATTACATCGTCTCGAAACTGGATGACGACTATGGCCGCGCGATCCGCGAGCGGGCGTTGGATGCGACCTCGCTGGGTGTGGCGCATCAGACCAGGAACCGTGATCTGGCGGATGAGTATGGCTATGTGGAACCCGGTCTGTGGACAGGTGTCGGCCGCGCCCGTTCGGGCTGTGGTGCGGCACTGGTGGGATCAACCGATCAGGTCATGTCAAAGATCGAAGACTACCGGAAGATGGGCATTCGCGCCTTCATCTTCTCGGGTTATCCGCACATGGATGAGGCCAAGCATTTCGGTGCTCGTGTGATGCCGCATCTGAAAACATGCTCGCTGCCCGAAGCGTACGGGCGTGTGCCCAAGACACCCCCGGCCACGCCGCTGGGCAATGGAGTGCGCCGCTGATGCAACGTGTGAAACTATCCCCGACGCTGGAAATGAGCCGCCTTGTCTATGGCATGTGGCGGCTGGGTGACGATAGCGACACCTCGGCAGGGCATGTCGAGGCCAAGATTCAAGCCTGTCTTGATCAGGGCATCACCACCTTCGATCAGGCCGACATATATGGCGGATACGCGGCGGAAGCCGTTCTGGGCAACGCCTTGCGCGCCAATCCCGGCCTGCGCCAGAAGATGGAGATCGTCACCAAATGTGACATCGTCGCGCCCGTGGGGCGGCATTCAGATGCGAAGGTCAAATACTATGACACCTCGCGCGCGCATATCCTGAAGTCCATCGACACGTCCCTGTCGGAGATGGCCATCGACCACATCGATCTGTTGCTGATCCACCGCCCTGATCCGTTCATGGACCACCACGAAACCGGGGCAGCACTGGATGAGGCTGTCGCCAGCGGCAAGGTGGGCGCGGTTGGTGTTTCGAACTTCCGTCCGTGGGACTGGACCCTGCTGCAATCGGCGATGAAAACCCGGCTGGTCACCAACCAGATCGAGATCTCACTGGGAGAGATCACCCCTTTCACCAACGGAGATCTGGCGTTTCACCAACAGCACGGGCACCACCTTATGGCGTGGTCGCCGCTGGGGGGTGGGCTGTTGATGGCCGGAAACCCGCCCGTTGGGGTTGTCGCTGATGAAATCGCAGAAGAGTTCGGTGTAGACCGGGCCGCTGTGGCCGTGGCCTTCCTGCTGGCTCATCCGGCGGGCATTCTGCCGGTTCTGGGCACCAACAACCTGAACCGTATCAAACGCATCTCGGACGCGCTGAAAGTCACAATTGATCGCGAAACCTGGTTCCGCCTGTACGAGGCGGCGCTGGGGCATGAGGTAGCATGATGAACGCAATCTCAAGAAACATGACCCGCACTTTTGTGCCACACAAGGACGACACCCGGACCCTGCGGGATGCTTTTGGGCGGTTCGCAACCGGCGTTACCATTGTGACATGCGACAGCGGTGACGGCCCGATCTGCATCACGGCCAATAGCTTTTCGTCGCTGTCGCTGGACCCGCCACTGATCATGTGGGCCGGTGACCGCAACTCGCGCCGGTTCCCCTATTTTCGCGCGGCACGGCATTTCACGGTGCATGTGTTATCGTCTGCGCAGGCCGAGCTGTGTTTTGGCTGCTCGAAAGATGCACATGCCCTGCGCGACATCCGGCATGAGCGCTGTGCAAACGGCACCCCGCTGCTGTCGGATTGCCTGGCACGATTTGAATGCGAACAACATGCCTATCACGACGCGGGCGATCACGTGATCGTGGTGGGCAAAGTCCTGAAGGCCAGCATGAGCGACGGCGACGCGCTGACGTTCTACGCCGGGAAAATGGGCCAATTCGCGCAGCACTAAGCGCGATCTGACGACCGCGGGACACACCTGCGGCTGAACAAGGGAGGATCCGCATGGGCGGACTGGCATCGGTGCTTGCGCCGATTGCATTTGTGAACGAAACCGTGCTGCGTCTGGGCCGCGCGGTTGGCGTTGTTGCGATTGCATTCATGGTCATCGCAATCCTTATTCAGGTGTTCTTCCGATACGTTCTGGGCAACGCCCTGCCCTGGCCGGATGAGGCCGCGCGGTTCTGCATGTTGTGGATGACCGGGTTGATGGCACCGACGGCCTTTCGGCGCGGCGGCTTTGTAGCTATCGACATGCTGCAACGGTTTTTGCCGCGTATGCTCGGCCTGTCGCTCAATCTGTTCCTCCTGCTGGTCTCGCTGGCCGTGCTTTTGGTTGCGGTCAATATCGGCTGGTCCGAGGTCACCGGCTTTGGCGGCAGGTTCGCCACCGCCGCCCTGTACCTGCCGACATCGCTTGGGTTTGACGAGTGGTATCGCATTCCGCGCAGCTGGATGATGGCTTCGCTGCTGGTGGGCATCATTCTGCTGATCTCGGTCAATATCGAGCTTATCCTGCGTTCCATGGTCACCTTGCTTGGCGGCGCGCATCTTTTGCCGGACATTCCCGACGCAGCGGTGGGGGCCGAATAGATGCTGATCTGGTTCCTGCCCACTTTCCTGATTTTCCTGCTGATTGGCTTGCCGGTCTTTTTCGCGCTTCTGGCGGCGCCCGGCATCCTGCTGTGGCTGAACGGACAGACGAACGACATCACCCTGCTTTATCGCAATGTCTACAACGGCATGGACAGCTTTCCGCTGATGGCCATCCCGTTCTTCATGCTGGCCGGTGAAATGATGAACCGTGGCGGCATTACCATCCGCCTTGTCGAATTCAGCCAGGCCCTGATGGGCCATCTGCGCGGGGGGCTGGCGCATGTAAATGTGCTGAGCTCGATCCTATTCGCGGGCCTTTCGGGGTCTGCGGTGGCTGACACATCCGCCCTGGGGTCGATGCTGATCCCGGCGATGGAAAAACAGGGCTACACCCGCAAATTCGCCGCAGCGATCACAGCCGCGAGTTCGGTGATCGGGCCGATCATCCCACCCTCGGGCATTATGATTATCTATGCCTATGTCATGGGCGAAAGCGTGGCCGCCTTGTTTCTTGCAGGCATCGTGCCCGGGATCATGGTCGGTGTCGGCCTGATGGTGATGATCAAGTTCATGGCCGACAAGTACGACTTTCCCGTCGCCAGCCGGAAATACACATGGGATGAGCGGCGCAAAGCCAGCCTCAAGGCGTTCTTCCCGCTGATGACGCCTGTGATCATTCTGGGCGGTATTCTGGGGGGCATCTTTACCCCGACCGAAGCCGCCGCAGTCGCTGTGGGCTACGCCTTTATCATCGGGTTTTTCGTTCTGCGCACACTGACCCTGAGGGAAATTCCCGACGTTCTGAGCAATGCAGGTATGACGTCGGCCGTGGTGCTGCTGCTGGTTGGCGCAGCAATGGCGTTCAAGACCGTGGTCAGCCTGAGCCATGCCCCGGAACAATTGGCCTCGTTGATCCTCAGCCTGTCGGAAAATCCGCTGATCCTGTTGTTCCTGATCAACCTGTTGTTGTTCATCGTTGGCATGTTTCTGGACGCAGGCCCTGCGATCATCATCCTTGGGCCTATCCTTGGCCCGATTTTCACCAGTCTCGGTGTAGACCCGATCCATTTCGCCATCATCATGAGCGTCAATCTGACCGTCGGCCTTGCCACGCCCCCCATGGGGCTGGTGCTGTTCGTGGCCGCCGCCGTGTCGCGGGAGCGGGTCGAGACGATCGCCAAGGCGATCCTGCCGTTCTTGGCGGTCGAAATCATCGTGATCTTTCTGATCACCTACATCCCCGCACTATCCATGACGATCCCGAGGATAACGGGATTTGCAAATTGACTGAGTATCACAGGGAGGAAACGCATGCTCGGAAACTTCATAAAAACAGCGGCGATTGCCACATCGCTTGTGGCCGCGTCTGTGGTCGCGGCGACGGCTGCGGACTATACGCTGCGCGCCACTGCCAATTCGAACGAAAATGACGAGGATTACGACGGTCTGATCGTTTTCAAGAACTATGTCGAGGCGGCGTCGAACGGCGCCATCGAGGTTGAGTTGTTCATCGGCACCCAGCTGTGTTCGAACGGTGCTGAATGCCTGCAGGGCGTGGCGGATGGCACCATCGATATCTATATCTCTACCTCGGGCGGGGCGTCGGGCATCTTCCCCTATGTGCAGGTTCTGGACCTGCCCTATCTGATGGCCGATGACCGGATCGCCGAGCATGTTCTGTCGGGCGATTTCACCCGCACCATGCGCGACATGGCGCTTGAGGATTCCGGAGGCGCGATCCGCCTGATGACCATCGGCAACACCGGAGGCTGGCGCAACTTCGCCAACACAAAACACCGCGTCGCCGAGCCTGCCGACATGGAAGGTCTGAAAATCCGCACCGTTGTCGCCGACCTGCCGCAGGAACTGGTCAAGGCACTGGGCGCGTCACCTACACCGATCCCGTGGCCGGAACTCTTCACCAGCTTCCAGACCGGCGTTGTCGAGGGGTCAAAGAACGGCATCACCGACATCATGGGCATGAAGTTCCCGGATGCCGGCCTGCAATATGTCACGTTGGACGGGCACGCCTATATGGGTGCGCTGTGGTGGATGAACAACGCCAAATTCCAGGCGATGCCGGAAGATATGCGTCGGGTCGTTGTCGATGGGTTCTACGCCCTGCAACAGGCCACCTTTGCATCGCCCAAGCGCAAGTCGATCCAGGCGTATGAGGACTTCGTCGCAGGTGGCGGCGACCTGTATGTCCCGACGCCCGAACAGAAGGCGGCGTTCAAAGCTGCGGCTTCGCCCGTCTATGACTGGTTCCAGACCAATGTTGCCCGTGGTGATGAAATCTTTGCCGCGCTGACCGAAGCGGTCGCGGCGGCTGAGGCGGACGTGAACGCCTCGCGCAATGCGGACCTGAACTAAACGGATGGGTCGGGCCTTGTGGCCCGGCCCTTATCGAAACGGGTACATCCACCCTTTGTAGTCGTTGACCAGAACATGCGCCTTCTCGATCTGCTCCGGCGACATTTTCTTGATCACTTCCTCAAGGCTGATCGCCGCATCGGGATCGCCGCCAATGGCGCTGAGCGTGTACCACATATAGGCCCGCACCAGATCGGGCGCGGGCATTCCCAGACCCAGTTCATAGTACCAGCCAACCCCCGACTGCGCCCCCGGATGCCCCTTCATCGAGGCACGCAGATACCATTCAAACGCTCTTTCGTGGTCCTGCTCGACCCCAAGACCCAGCCCGTACATCACACCTATCAGTTCCTCGGCCTCGGCATTGCCCGACCGGGCGGCGGGCAGCAGTTCCGCGCGCGCGGCTTCAAACTCTCCGGCCTCCATCATATCACGTGCCTGTTCCAGCTCAGCCAGAGCCGGGGTCGCAAGAAAACAAAGGGTAAAGAGAAACTGGCGCATTGGGCGATTGTCCTCGTTTGGGCGGGGGCCGCGGTGGCGCAGGACCTGCCGCGCCCGCTGACGGATGATGACTTTATCCCATTTGATATGGAACAGGCCGCTATCGGTCATCAACTGTTTTACGATCCGATCCTGTCAGGCAATCTGAACATTTCATGCGCCCATTGCCATCACCCCGATTTCGGCACCTCTGACGGGTTGTCTCTGGGGATCGGTGAAGGCGGACAGGGTCTTGGCCCGGACCGCACGCCGGGTACCGGCGCGGACAGGATCCGCAAACGCATTCCCCGAAATGCGCCGGGGTTGTGGAACCTCGGGGCAAAGGACATCCATACCGTTTTCCACGATGGCCGCCTGAGCATCTCGGATATCTATGGCAACGGGTTCAATTCGCCTGCACAGGAATGGCTGCCCGGCGGATTGAACTCGCTTCTGGCAGCGCAGGCTTTATTTCCGCTGACCGCGCAATTCGAGATGGCCGGTAATGTCGCTGAAAACCAGGTGACCGGCGCGGTTCACGACAGGATTGACAAGGGCTGGCCGATCCTTGCCAAACGCGTGCGGACTGATCCGCGCTATGGCCCAGCCATAGTCGCGGCTTTTGACGATATCGAGACCACCGAAGACATCACGATCACCCAGATTGCCAACGCGCTGGCGGCCTTCATGGCCATTGAATGGCGCAGCACCGACAGCCCATACGACCAGTACTTGGCTGGGGACAAGGATGCGCTGTCAGACATCCAGAAAGACGGGATGAACCTGTTTTATGGCAATGCGCGATGCGCGACATGCCATGAGGGTCCGTTGATGTCGGACCAAGAGTTTCACGCGCTGGGTTTGCCCCCTTTCGGGCCGGGTCGGACCCGGCAATGGGATCCATATGCGCGGGACGTTGGGCGGATGGCGGAAAGCAACCGTGTGGAAGACGCCTATCGCTTTCGCACGCCGATGCTGCGCAATGTCGCCCTGACTGCGCCTTATGGACATAACGGCGCTTTTGCGGATCTCGAAAGCATGATCCGTCACCATCTTGACCCACAGACCAGCCTTGCCAAATGGAAACCCGACATGGCTGCGTTGCCCAAGGTCCCCTGGTTGCAAGAGGTGGATTTCGTGGTGTGGGACGACCGGTTCGAGATGGAACGCCAGCGCAGCAGGATCGACATTGTGCCAGTGACGCTTTCGGATGCGGAAATCGCCGCTCTGGTCGCTTTTCTGCATTCCTTGACGGGCACTGGCGTTGGCTCTCCTCCTTTCGGGGTGCCGGCCGATTTCAACCCCTGATGGCGGTCACGCCATAATGACAATTATTCCGGCATAATGTCGGATAAGTCGATCACTTCGTCAAATTGCGGCCTATGAAATGTCTGGCCAGCCTTGCACCATAATATCAGGAACAGAAATTTACGGAGACGTTGATGTCCTGGAATATTTGCGTAATCGGGGCTGGCAAGATCGGTCAGATGATCGCGACGCTGCTGAGGGCCTCGCCAAACTATACAGTGACTGTGGCTGACCATGACCTGAAAGCGCTGGGTGAAATCACAAGGCTTGGGATTGGAACAAAGCAGATTGATGCCCGGGATGCGGACAATCTGGCAAAGGAGCTGACCGGGTTTAACGCCGTGGTTTCAGCGGCACCGTTCTTTCTTACCCCAAACATTGCCAAGGCCGCCAAAGAGGCGGGCGCGCATTATTTTGACCTAACCGAAGACGTCGCGGCCACCGAGGCCGTACGCCAGCTGGCCGAAGGCAGTGAGACGGCTTTCATGCCGCAATGTGGTCTGGCACCTGGTTTTGTGGGTATCTCCGGAGCCGCGCTTGCAGCGGAGTTTGATGAGCTGGACAGCCTGCATATGCGGGTGGGCGCGCTGCCGCTTTATCCGACCAATGCGCTGAAATACAATCTGACCTGGTCGACCGATGGGTTGATCAACGAGTACTGCAATCCCTGCGACGCCATCGTGAACGGCAAACTGGTCAAGACCGCGCCGCTGGAAGATTACGAGATTCTGGGTCATGATGGCGTGGAATACGAATGCTTCAACACCTCGGGCGGGTTGGGCACGCTGCCGGAAACGCTGGAAGGCAAGGCGCGGGCCGTGTCTTATCGCACGATCCGGTATCCCGGCCATTGTGAAATCCTGAAACTGCTGCTGCACGATCTGGGGCTGGAACGCCGCCGCGATCTGCTGAAAGGTCTCTTCGAGACCGCCCTGCCCCGCACCGATCAGGACGTTGTGCTGGTCTATTGCACGGCCAAGGGCTTGATCAACGGTGTTCTGCGCGAGAAATCTTTGATCAACAAGAGCTTTTCCCGCACCATCAACGGACAGGTCTGGAGTGCCATTCAGGTCACCACAGCTGCGGGTATTCTGGGCGTTGTTGACCTGATGCGCACCGGCACGCTGCCTTCGAAAGGGTTCGTCCGGCAGGAACAGGTCAAACTGAACGACTTCCTGAATACAGAATTTGGCCAGCTGTATCGTGCTGGTGACGTGACCCGGCAAAACAAGGCGGCCTGAGATATGAAAGACATCGTAATGACAGCCCAAACCACGCTTGCAAATCTGGATCTGACGGATGCTGCATTGAAGGGCGGCACTCTGAAGGTGACGTCGCCGATTGACGGTAGCCTGCTGGCCGATGTGCATGAAACGCCGGCCACCGAAATGGACGCGATCATTGCCCGCGCCAAAAACGCGTTCAAGGCGTGGCGCGTTGTGCCGGCCCCGCGTCGGGGCGAGCTGATCCGCCTGCTGGGCGAAGAGCTGCGTGCGGCCAAGGACGATCTGGGCGCGCTTGTCAGCTGGGAGGCCGGCAAGATCACCTCCGAAGGTTTGGGCGAAGTGCAGGAGATGATCGACATCTGCGACTTTGCCGTTGGTCTGTCGCGTCAGCTTTATGGTCTGACCATCGCGTCGGAACGCCCAGGTCATCGGATGATGGAAACCTGGCATCCGGCGGGCCCGGTCGGGGTGATCTCGGCCTTCAATTTCCCGGTTGCGGTCTGGTCGTGGAATGCCGCTTTGGCACTGGTCTGTGGCGATCCGGTGATCTGGAAACCGTCCGAGAAGACCCCGCTGACGGCGATGGCCTGCCAGAAGATCTTTGAACGCGCGCTGGTGCGGTTTGGCGATGCCCCCGAAGGGTTGCTTCAGGTCCTGATCGGTGGCGCGGAGTTGGGCGAGGCGCTGGTGGCCAGCGAAGATGTTCCGATCATCTCGGCCACGGGGTCCACACGAATGGGTC
The DNA here is from genome assembly GCF_056541275.1 of Ruegeria sp. AI2. Classification (NCBI taxonomy): domain Bacteria; kingdom Pseudomonadati; phylum Pseudomonadota; class Alphaproteobacteria; order Rhodobacterales; family Roseobacteraceae; genus Ruegeria; species Ruegeria sp. AI2. The sequence continues at coordinate 6,756 of NZ_JBQFYB010000020.1, read as the reverse complement.
GTGCGGTTGCGCCCATTGTTGCGGCACGCTTTGGCAAGTGCATTCTGGAACTGGGTGGCAACAACGCGATGATCGTAGGCCCTTCGGCGGATCTGGAAATGGCCGTGCGCGCCATTGTCTTCTCGGCCGTTGGAACCGCCGGTCAGCGTTGCACCACGCTGCGCCGTCTGATCGTGCACAACTCGATCCGTGAGGAACTGGTGGGCCGCCTGAAAAAGGCTTATGCCGGTCTGGCCATCGGCAATCCGCTGTCTGAGGGCACGTTGATCGGGCCACTGGTGGATGAGGCATCGGGTGCCGCCATGACATCCGCACTGGAGGCCGCAAGGGCCGAAGGCGGCACCGTGTTTGGCGGTGAACGCGTGACCGAAGGGCTTCCTGCGGGTGTCTATATGCAGCCCGCAATTGTCGAAATGCCCGGCCAAAGCGCGGTCGTGAAAACCGAAACTTTCGCGCCGATCCTTTATGTCATGGGCTACGACGACTTTGACGAAGCGATCCAGCTTCAAAACGATGTGCCGCAAGGGCTGTCATCCTGTGTGTTCACGCTGAACATGCGCGAGGCCGAGCAGTTTCTGACTGCGGCGGGGTCGGATTGCGGTATTGCCAACGTCAACATAGGCCCCTCGGGCGCCGAGATCGGTGGCGCATTCGGTGGCGAAAAGGAAACCGGCGGCGGACGCGAAAGCGGCTCGGACGCGTGGAAATCCTATATGCGTCGCCAGACCAACACAGTGAACTACTCGGCAGAACTCCCGCTAGCGCAGGGTGTCAAATTCGACATCTGAACCAGCGCGCAAACTGACGAGCAATCTGATCCCCCCGGAGCTTTGATGTTTCGGGGGGATCGCTTTTGTCGTGCAGGGTTTTGCAGTGGCAGGCTGAAGCACGCACAAAACCGGTGGTTCTTGACGAAATCCCTGCCGTGCGGCATGTGATGTCGCTGGGGGGGAACGGCATGTCCGATAAGGTCAGATGGTCCGACACGGCATGTATGAACAGGTTAAGCGACCGAGTGGCCCCGATGGCTGGCTGCTTTTATACCGGAAGGTAAGTAAGATATGTGCCCTGCACCCGTTGATGCAGAGACCCCGCGCGGGTTCATCATCCCGATCGGCGGCGGCGAAGACCGCGTCAAGGAAATGCAGATTCACCGCAAGTTCGTTGAGCTGTCTGGTGGTCCTGATGCCGATATTGTCGTGATCCCGACGGCCTCGATGTTGGAAGAGACCGGACCGGATTACAATCGCATCTTTTCCGAGCTGGGTGCGGGCAAGGTCGAATTTCTGCCCATCTCGCGGCGTGCCGATTGCGACAATCCTGATTTTGCCGAGATGCTGGACCGCGCTACAGGGATATTCATGACCGGCGGCAACCAGCTGCGGCTGTCGGCGATTCTGGGTGGCACGCTTGTGGCGCAGAAAATTCGCCGCCGGAATGCGGCCGGTGTGCCGGTTGCCGGCACTTCGGCCGGGGCGTCGATCATGTCCGAACACATGGTGGCCGGGGGCAGCAGCAACTCGGCTCCGGCTGAGGGCAATATCACGCTGGCTCCGGGCATGGGTTTGACCAACGCCGTCATCATCGACCAGCACTTCACACAGCGCAATCGGCTGGGACGTTTGCTAACCGCTTCATCTTTCAACCCTTTTTTGATAGGACTGGGTATCGACGAAGACACGGCAGCCTTCATCGGACCCGATAATGTCCTTGAAGTCGTGGGCAGCGGATCGGTTACCGTCGTGGACGCCAGTCATCTGACCCATTCATCGATGTGGGACGCGCGCCGCGGCGAAGCACTGAGCCTGCTTGGACTTCGGCTTGACGTTCTGGGCGAAGGGTGCCGTTATGATCTGACGGCTCGCCAGGCTTTTCCGCCGGATGAGCATTTGGCGTTCTGCACATTGCCGGACATGTCCGGTCAAGAGGCCGCCAGCGGGGGGATAACAAAAAGCTAACCAACGGGGAGCCTCATGAAAATAATCTCGACCAATGTCTTTGTCGGCCCGAATGTCTGGGCAAGTTTTCCGGTCATTCGCCACGTCATCGATCTGGGTGTTCTGGAAGAGTGGCCCTCGGCAAAAATTGGTTCCGAGTTTATTGACGCCTTGATCAAGGCGCTTCCCGGTCTGGCGGAACACGGCTGTTCCTATCGCGAACCCGGCGGCTTCATCCGCCGCCTGCGCGAGGATGAAGGCACCTGGCTGGGACATGTGCTGGAACATTGCGCCATCGAAGTGCAGAACGTGGCCGGATCCGACGTTACCTTTGGCCGTACGCGCGGCACAGGTGAGCCGGGCCAGTACAATATGGTCTATGAATACCGCCAGCGCGACGTCGGTCTGGATGCGGGCAATCTGGCGATGCGGTTGCTGATGCATCTGCTGCCGCAATCCCTGAAAGATCAGGTGGACTACGAATTCGACCCGGACTTTAATTGGGATGAAGAACTGCGCAGCTTTGTTCTGCGGGCGCAACGCAAGGAATTTGGCCCATCGACCGGATCGCTGGTCAAGGCGGCGCAGGAACGCGATATTCCTTGGATCAGGCTGAATTCCGGCTCGCTTGTGCAATTTGGACACGGCAAGTTTCAGAAACGCATTCAGGCGACAATTACGTCCGAGACCAAGCATATCTCGGTCGAGATATCCTGTGACAAGGAAGACACCCATAATCTGCTGAACGATCTTGGCCTGCCGGTTCCGCAGCAGCGCATGGTCTATTCGGCCCGCGAGGCCGTACGCGCGGCAGCCCGGATCGGGTTTCCGGTGGTGGTCAAACCGTTGGACGCCAACCATGGGCGCGGCGTTTCGATCAATCTGAATTCCGATGCCGAGGTCGAGGCGGGTTTTGCCGAGGCCAAGGAGCATTCGCGCAGCCGCGCCATTCTGGTCGAGAGCTTCATCACCGGCTTTGATCACCGGATGCTGGTCGTGAACGACAAACTGGTTGCGGTGGCCAAACGCGTCCCCGGCCATGTAATAGGCGACGGAACCCATACGATTGCCGAACTGGTCGACATCGTGAACCAGGACCCGCGCCGGGGCATCGGGCACGAAAAAGTGCTGACCAGGCTCGAGCTGGACAATCAGGCTAACCGCCTGATGGAGAATGCGGGCGTGACGGAAGACACTGTCCTGCCCGAGGGTGAGGTTTTCTATCTGCGCTCAACCGCGAACCTGTCAACCGGTGGCACCGCCATCGATCTGACCGACGTGGTGCATCCCGACAACCGCGACATGGCCGAACGCGCCATCATGGCGGTCGGGCTGGATGTGGGCGGTGTCGATTTCCTGATCGACGATATTACCAAATCCTACAAGGATATCGGTGGCGCGATTGTCGAAGTAAATGCGGCCCCCGGTTTCCGGATGCATGTGGCCCCGTCCGAAGGTCAGCCGCGCGATGTGGCGGGCAAGGTCATCGACATGCTGTTCCCTGCCAATGAACAGACCCGCATCCCGATTGCAGCAATCACCGGCACCAACGGCAAGACGACAACGTCGCGGATGCTGGGTCATATCATGAAAACCAGTGGCAAGATCGTTGGCATGACCTCGACCGACGGCGTCTATGTGGATGGCAAGCTGAGCGTCAAGGGGGACATGACCGGCCCGAAATCGGCACAGATCGTCCTGCGTGATCCGATGGTCGATTTTGCAGTTATGGAAACCGCGCGGGGCGGGCTGGTTCGCTCGGGTCTGGGCTATCAACGCTCGAACGTGGCGGCCTGTCTGAACGTCTCGGCAGATCATCTGGGCCTGGGCGGGATCAATACGGTCGAGGAGCTGGCCGTCGTCAAACGGGTGGTGGTGGAAAGCGCAACCGATACGGCCGTTCTGAACGCTGACGACATCAATTGTCTGAAGATGGCCGATTACGCCGGGGCGGATCAGATCTTCTATGTCACGACCAACCCCGGTCACAGTCTGGTCAAGGAACATATCAAGACAGGGGGCAAGGCCATCGTGCTGGAAAAAGGCATGAATGGCGACATGCTGACCATCTATGACAAAGGGCTTCACATCCCGGTTCTGTGGTCGCATCTGATCCCCGCCACGCTTGAAGGCAAGGCGATCTTCAACGTGCAAAACGCCATGGTCGCAGCTGCAATGGCCTATAGCTTTGGGGTCGATCTGGACAATATCCGGCATGGACTGCGCACTTTCGACACAAGTTATTTCCAGGCACCGGGGCGGATGAATGTCTATGATGAACATCCCTTCAAGGTGATCCTTGATTACGGCCACAACCCTGCCGCGCTGAAGGCGATGGCCGCTTTGGCCGATCAGTTGGAGGTCAAGGGTCGCAGGCTGTGCGTTGTTGCGATGCCCGGTGATCGGCGCGATGAAGACATCGTTGATGGGGCCGCAGCGCTGGCCGGGCATTTTGACCACTTCATCTGCAAGGCCGATGACCGCCGCCGGGGTCGCGGGCATGACGAGGTGCCGCAAATGATGCGGCAGGCCCTGATCGATTGCGGGACGCCGGATGAGGCAATCTCGATCATCCCGGATGAGGTTGAGGCCGTGACCACAGCGCTGGAGATGGCGGCACCGGGCGATCTGCTGGTGATCTTCGGAGATGACACCACACGCTGCTGGAAACAGATCATCTACTTCAATTCCGATGGAGAAACCTCTGAAACCGAAGCGACACCCAAGACCAGTTCCGCCGACACCACGTTCGAGGACATGTTCGACAGCGATCAGAACCTGATCCGGGACGAACGCGGTGTAAGACTGGCGCGTGAAATCAGCGAAGACGCGGATTGAGCGGAGGTACCGGAATGGACCGGATCGAAGAGCTTGAAACCGCGCTGACCATCGAAAGCGCGACCGCTGATCATATTCAGGTGGATGACGCGCGGCGACTGACCGGCCCCGGCCTGTTGTGGGATCACCCCGGCGCGGTGATGGATGTGTTTTTCACTGTTATCGACCCCGCGCAGGTCATTGCAGTGTGGGAAAAACACGCCCGGCGCGTTCTGGATGCGCTTGGCTGGCAGGATCAGGCGCTGACCCACCGTACCTTTACCGGAGGCGTCAATCTGGCAATCTCGGCACCGATGGATCAGCTTTATTCCGCGATCTTTGCGGCTCAGACCGCCTGGCATTTCTGCGCGGCAGAGTTGCTGGAGACCACGCCGGGCGATTTTGATCAGATGATCCGGGACGTCAAAGGCGTCATGGCGAAGGAGGCCAATCCTGCGCTGATCGCCCTGATCGCGGCAGCCGACGCGCATGGTGTGGATATCCTTTGCGACGATGATGAGATTTCCATCGGGCATGGAACCGGCAGCCAAACCTGGCCTGTCGACGCGTTGCCCGCCCCGGATGACGTGGTCTGGCCCGCCTTTCACAACATCCCCGTCGCCTTCATCACCGGAACCAACGGCAAGACCACCACGACCCGGTTGCTGGAGGCGATCGCCCGCGCCTCGGGCAAGGTCGCAGGGCTGACCTCGACCGAGTTTGTGCGGGTGGGCGACGATATTCTGGATCGCGGCGACTATTCCGGCCCCGGCGGAGGGCGGATGTTGCTGCGCGACAAGCGGCTTGAAATCGGATGCCTTGAAGTGGCCCGTGGGGGTATCCTGCGCCGCGGCCTGCCGACGCGTGCCGCTATGGCCGCCACTGTCACCAACGTGGCGAACGATCATCTGGGGCAATACGGCGTCAACACGGTGCCCGAGCTGGCTCAGGCGAAATTCGCCGTGCACCGGACACTGACCAAGGGCGGCGTTCTGGCCCTGAATGCCGATGATCCTTTTGTCCGTGCCGAAGCCGAAAACACGGCGGCGAATATCTGGTGGTTTTCACTGGATGCCGGGAATGATCTGATCCGTCGGGCGCGCGACGCGGGAACATGCTGCGCTTATGTCTCGCAGGGCAATATCGTCTTTTTCGACGGCCGGTCCGAGCATACGGTCATTGCCGTGTCCGACGTGCCCCTGACCATGGGCGGGGTCGCGAAATACAACATCCTGAACGCTCTGGCGGCTATGTGCCTTGCGCTGGCTTTGAAACTGCCGCTTGAAGCGGTTCGGCATGGGTTGGCCGGGTTCAAACCGGATGCCAAGGACAATCCGGGTCGCTGCAACGAATTCCAGCACAACGGCGCTCAGGTTTTCGTGGATTTCGCGCATAATCCGCATTCGATTTCTGCCGTGTGCGATGCGCTGTCGGCCCTGCCGGCAAAACGGCGGTTCATCATGCTCAGCCATGCCGGAGACCGCTCGGACCAGGACATTCGCGACGTCACCGCAACCGCCTTGAATTTCCAACCCGACGTGGTCGTTGCTGCTGAACTGGAAGGGTATCTACGGGGCCGCGCTTTGGGAGAGATACCGGACCTGATTGAAAAGTCGGCTCTGGAACAAGGGTATGACAAGACCCAGATCCAAAGGGCCGCATCCCCGTCCGAGGCCGCCGCGATGATCCTGAAACAGGTGGAACCGGGCGATCTGGCCCTGCTGCTGGTTCTGTCGGAACGCGACGCCGTGCTTGAGATGCTGGACCAGCAGGTGACGTAGTGGGGTGACGGAGCAGTAAGGCAGCGAGCCGCCATCTCCGGCTGCGGTCATCTGAGCAGCAAATTGCGCAACACCCTTGCATTGAAACCCAGCCTGACAATACTCGCCCAACACAGGCAACAGACGGTTAAGGTTAGGTGTTATGGAGATTGAGCAGACGGGGTTGTCGGGTGTGTTGGTTATTCGCCCGCAGCGGCATGGGGATTTGCGCGGGTTTTTTT
>NZ_JBQFYB010000019.1:0-45142 GCF_056541275.1 Ruegeria sp. AI2 | reverse complement strand
AAACCACCAGCTCCTGAAGCCATCATTCCGATGGATCAGAGGCCGATCATGCACTAACAATCAAAATGGACCAGTCAGATGAGGCTGCTCACGCCTCGAAATCTGCACCGAGGTCTGAGCAACTGCGAACAATCAATAAAACGAAATGAATTGAGCTATGAATCTGATCTTCCTTAGCAGCAGCCTGCAGGAGGGTACTTCCACTCCTTTCGCGCTTCTTTTTCTTCCATTTGCCCGAGCTGACGGCGCGCTTTCATCTCATCAATGTCATCTACTTCAAAAAACGAAATGGTGGCCTGAGGTTGCCCGTGGGTATGAAATACTTGGCGCTTGAATGGCGAACCACCCTTTGGCAAGTAAGCATTACTCCCTCCGAAATTACCATTATTTGCGATGATTACTTTTTGAAACATATGATAATGGAGGGCTTGGGCCATTTGGTCGAAGGTCCCTACATCTTGGTTCAACGCAGGAATTGCAAAAATATCCGACCGATCTCGCAAGTCGCTTGCCAACTTTAGGTCGGTCGCATCGTAGCAAATTGCTGCGGATAGCCACAGAGGATCGCGCTCAACTTCTGGAGACCATTCATAACCGATTAACCATTGGCAAGGTCGAAAGCCGACAACTTTTTGCACAGACTTATTAAAGGGTTTCTCCATCGGAGACAGGTGTTTCTTTCCTTGCCTCCGAATTACCATCTGCAGCCCTCTACCTGGAACCACTTTGGGGATAACCCAAAGAGCAGAGTTTACGAGAGGGAAACCAGGAAGAATTCTTTCGTATCCAATGCCAGCCAAAATAGCTGTTTTGTGGGCCCGCGCAAACGGTACAAGAAGTGTTTCCACATCTTGGGGATGGACAGAAAGCTCTGGAAAAATAACCCAATCCAACCCTTTGTTTTCAGGCTTGTGTGTTCTTCTCAAATCCAGCATTTTTTCTATAGCGGCCAACGCCGTAGCCAAGTGCCTTCGGTGCTTTCTCCGTGTAACTGGGTTTTGAATCTCAAGATCTACAGTCGACAGATCTTTTGGATCCGGCACCAAATCCTTCTCTTCAGGCATTACGGATTGAACGACACAAGCTCTCAGTGGACGGCCAGCCTTACGAGTTCCTGGCATAGGGGCATCCAGCTTTATCATCAGCGCACCAGTAGCTGAACCAATCCCGTTCTGCGCTTCCTCAAGCGCCACTTCAACACGCTCAATCACATCATCAAGTGAAAGTTCTAAGCTTTCTTGTTGCCGGGATTGGCAACCAGGCCAATTCAACAATGAAAATAGGAGCTCTTGAGTGAATTGCGAGATTGGCAGCCAGTCGTCACCGAACGCTTCGTGACCATTATAGAAGCCGTAGTGCCTCTTCATCCAATGCGCACGAGTAGGGCGATAAAGCGGTTCACTCTCCTTGCTGGAAGGAGGGCGTACAGGCAGTGCGAAATCAACTCGGGCTGTCAAAATATAGCGGAGAAGATACCCAAGCTGAAAACGCCACTTTTGGGACTCACCTACCCACGAGGGCACAGAATAAATTGACTTGTAGCCCTTAGCCCTTTGTTCTTTCTTGAAGGAAATCTTCTGCACACTTGAGTATTGGCCAACGGCTTCGACCGTAATCTGAACGGTTGACGGTGGCACGACCGGCGGCACGCCATCCCGCTTTGCCGCATCCAAAAACTTCGAAGCAAAGGAGAGGACACCAATTTCATTTCTCAAGGAATTGAGAGGACCACCTTCTTGGACGAGATGGGTTAGGGTGAAATCCTCAAGAGCACTTGGATCCTCTAACTTACCAATATCTGTTGCTATACTTGGCAAGATGTCAAAGTGACTATTGGCGGCCCGCATTAGGTCGACAGCAAACTCGATATCGCGTGCGGCAATTTCGCTGAATCTGCCAGTCGTCAACGCCGCTCCAACATAGTCAATGGCCTTTTCCTTGGGCAGGAAGGAACGGCGACTAAGTATCGCCAGCGTTGCAAATTCACGATCCGAAATACCTTCAGTGCTGTTCTGAAGAAAAGCAACCATTCTCCAATAATAGCTATTCGACTTCACTACCTTCGGAACCTCAATGCTTCGAGGATCGTGCACGCAAATATATAGCAACGCCTGTTGAATGAGGTACCAGGGAGCTTGGTTGGCTTGCCCTTGTACGATTCTGATAGCCACTCGGAGCAAAAGCTCTCGATAACCTCTTAGATCAACATTTGTAGGCAAGCACTCTTCGTCTCTGACAAAGCCTGTTTCTGTTGCACCTGCTCGAAGTATCTCTGCCAAACAATAATATGCAATCCGCCGGGATGAAAATACACCGATATCACCCGAAATATATGGCTCGAATAGTCTAAGAATGTCCGACAAAATCTGCGTTGACGGCCAAAGGTCTAAGGCGACTCTTAAAAGACGAACGTTGGAGGGATCAGCGATCCAACGCTGAATCAAAGTTAGAGCGAATGCATGTGCTTCGTCATCCAACTCTTCTTGGGTAAGGCCATCCCGCGGAAGAATCTTTTCGCCATCCCCAAGTGCCTCAATGCGACTTTGATTATCAAGCAACGGGCGAAGAGACCTGTATGTCCGCCGGAATCGACCTGCCGCGAAACGCCCAACCGTTTCATCTTTCACGTCCGCAACCGCCTGAAGACTCGCCGGACCATTTGAGCCTGGCGTGACTTCCAAGCGATCTTGTGAGCGAACCAAAGCCTCAATCGCAGAAATAACCTCGGTACCTCCACTCGCGTCGAAACCACCTGAGATAGCATTCTGAATGCGTTCCATTTTCCGCGACTGCCGTACTAATGGCTGCTCATGTCTTCCTATCGAAGCTATATTTGTCTTTTCTGGTGAAACTTGCTGCCCCGAACTGTGTTCATTGAGTAACTGTGTTATCCAATGGATGGTATGCTGTTGTGCTTCCGAAGGTAACAATCCAGGGGCTGCAGTGATAGTCAGGCGTAGGTCATCGACATACCGACAGACATCTTGCAACCAAACTCCAGGTGCAATCTCTTCTCCAATTCTTTCGAGTGCTGCTCGATCAAAGTCCAACATCACCACGTTGGAAAAGAACCCCGCCGCTACCAATCCCTGTGGCAGCGCAACCCGTTCAAAATCAGGTATTTGCAATCGCTCTTTATACAGTTCGAACTGGCGCTGGTCGCGCTTGCTCCAGCCCCAGTTTAGAATGTTAGACGCCAATGAAAAGAATTGCTCGTCATCTCCAGGCTGCCGCAACTGGGCAATCTTCGACTGCAAGAATTCAGGTGTCACACGGTCATAGAACTGCCTAAGATCCGTTTGAACAATGTATACGTCTTGAGGCTTCTTTGCGCAGATCGCAGCAATACTTTCGGGACGATTTAAGAACGTTCGATAGTCATGGAAATACGCGCGATAAAGCTTAGACGACCCCCAACGATGGATGAGGTTGTCACCTGTTTGAGTTCGGTCACAAAACAAGCGATTTCCATAAGAAACAACCTTCTTTCGATCCGCTGTGGTGGCGTACTCGCCTCTTGAATCTCCTTGAGCAGATTCGACACGTTCACTTAGGCATAGAAGGACTGCCGTCGCTGCAACCTGATCGGAAAGACTGACATGGGCGAGAGGGCGAACTTTGTCTTTTTCTGTTGGTAGCGGTCGCCATAGCCCATTGGAGGCGACACTCCATTTTTGGCTCTTGGGAGCAGGAACAAGCTTTAGAGGAGTGGTTTCGTACCTACCACTACTCAGCTTTCTGGACAGATGCGCTATGAACTCTGGAAGATTTGCTGCCGCTCGATCGAGCTCCAATGTATCGGAAAACCAATTGTGATATCGAATCTGGGCTTCTGACTTTTTCCAAGCTTGTACGAGCACATACTCCTCACTCAGCTGTTGTAGCGATGGAAAAAGTCGCTCCATTTCTTATCCCTTCTAAAATACCGATGTCCTAAGTTGAGTAAATCGTGGCGGATAGCTCGCCGAACAATCAGTAGTTGTCCTTCTTGTGTAAAACAATACTGACGCACGGTTTGGACCAAGGCGAAGTTTTGAAACTAACTATGATCGTCGGAGGTCTTCACCACTCACTGATGTGAAGCACTGCCAGTTTCACTGGGGACGCTCTGAAAAATTGGGATGTAGACGGATAGTCCAGGCTGAGCCCTGTAGGCGTCCTGCAAACTCATATGCACAAGTTTTTTGCAACCATGCTGACACAATCTTCTATCAGAAGCGGTCAAACAACTCCCCCCAAAAAGCAAACTCTTACGGCAGAGCGCATCGAGAGGTTCATACGCTGCCACCGCTCCTCAAGAGCGATGGCAAAATTTTAGTGGTCAGAGTTGCAATTTAAGCTGGTTAAATTGCAAACTGTTGTGGGCTTTCACACACATCACGTTCAGCGCTTCATACCTATCCGCATTTGGAATGACCGCAGCTGCGGCAGGTCATGCAGCCTTCGATCATGACCATGTCGTACTGACCGCAGGACGGGCAGGCTTTGCCACGTGGCGCGTCCAGGTTCACCACTTGCGCCTGGGGATCGGATTTCAACCCCATCCCCTCGCCTTCCAGAAAGCCGATGGCGACCATGTGCTGTTCGATCACGCCCCCGATCGCGGCCAGGATCGATGGGATATACTTGCCTTTGACCCACGCCCCGCCGCGCGGGTCGAAAACGGCTTTCAGCTCTTCGACCACAAAGGACACGTCCCCACCCCGGCGGAACACGGCCGAGATCATCCGCGTCAGCGCCAGTGTCCAGGCGTAATGTTCCATGTTCTTGGAGTTGATGAACACTTCGAACGGGCGGCGGCGGCCCGAGATGATGATGTCGTTGATGGTCAGATAAATCGCGTGCTCGCTATCGGGCCATTTCAGCTTGTAGGTCGACCCCTCCAGTGATTGCGGGCGATCCAGCGGTTCGGACATGTAGATGACGTCGCCGCCTTCAATTTCATGAGGCGCATTCGCGCTTTCCCCCGGCACCTTGTCATCGCTTTCAGAAACGGTCAGAACCGAGCCGGTCACATCGTTGGGGCGATAGGTCGTGCACCCTTTGCAGCCCTGATCCCAGGCCTGCATGTAGACATCCTTGAAGGCGTCAAAGCTGATATCTTCCGGGCAGTTGATGGTCTTGGAGATCGAGCTGTCGATCCATTTTTGCGCTGCCGCCTGCATCTTGACGTGATCCGACGGCGTCAGGGTCTGGGCATTGACGAAATAGTCCGGCAGCGCTGCGTCGCCGAACTTGTCGCGCCACATCTGAACGGCGTAATCCACGACCTCTTCTTCGGTGCGCGAGCCGTCTTTTTGCAGAACCTTGCGGGTGTAGGCATAGGCAAAGACCGGTTCAATCCCCGACGACACGTTCCCGGCATAAAGCGAAATCGTGCCCGTGGGCGCAATCGAGGTCAGCAGAGCGTTGCGGATACCATGTTCGCGGATCGCATCGCGGACGTCGTCATCCATTTGCTGCATCGTGCCGCTGGCCAGATATTTCTCGGCGTCGAACAGGGGGAACGCGCCTTTCTCCTTAGCCAGATCGACCGAGGCCAGATATGCGGCGCGGGCGATTGCGTGCAACCAGCGTTCCGTCTGGCGCGCCGCCTCGTCGGACCCATAGCGCAGGCCCAGCATCAGCAGCGCATCCGCAAGACCCGTCACGCCCAGCCCGATGCGGCGCTTGTCCTGCGCTTCCGCCTCTTGCTCGGCCAGCGGGAATTTTGAGGCGTCCACGACGTTATCCATCATGCGCACGGCTGTCGCGACCAGTTCCTGCAACGCCGGTTCATCCAGATGCGCAGCATCCCCAAACGGTTCGGCAACCAGCCGCGCCAGATTGATCGAGCCCAGCAGGCACGCCCCGTACGGCGGCAGAGGCTGTTCGCCACAGGGGTTCGTCGCGGCGATGGTTTCAACATAGCTCAGGTTGTTGGCCTGATTGATGCGGTCGATGAAGATCACGCCCGGTTCGGCATAATCATACGTGGCCTGCATGATCTTGTTCCACAGATCGCGCGCCTGCACGGTATGATAGATCTTGCCGTCAAACTGCAACTCCCATGGGCCGTCGGCCTTGACCGCCTCCATGAAGGGATCGGTCACCAGCACCGACATGTTGAACATGCGCAGGCGGGCCGGGTCGGATTTGGCGGTGATGAACTGTTCGATATCGGGGTGATCGCAGCGCATGGTGGCCATCATCGCCCCCCGGCGCGAACCCGCGGACATGATCGTGCGGCACATTGCGTCCCACACATCCATAAAGCTGAGCGGGCCCGAGGCATCTGCCGCCACACCTTTCACATCCGCGCCACGCGGGCGGATGGTCGAGAAATCATAGCCGATCCCGCCCCCCTGCTGCATGGTCAGCGCGGCCTCTTTCAGCATGTCAAAGATACCACCCATGCTGTCGGGGATGGTGCCCATGACGAAGCAGTTGAACAGTGTCACCTGCCGCGCGGTGCCTGCGCCAGCAGTGATGCGCCCGGCGGGCAGATATTTGAAATCTTCCAGTGCCTCGTAGAACCTGTCTTCCCAATGATCCGGGTCGTCCTCGACCCGCGCGAGGTCACGGGCGATGCGTCGCCAGCTGTCTTCAACCGTCTGATCGATGGGCGTGCCATCCGCCTGTTTGAAGCGGTATTTCATGTCCCAGATCTGCTCGGCGATGGGGGCGGCAAAGCGGCTCATTGGTGATTCCCTGTGCTGAAAGAGGTATCCAGACTAACACCCACTACACCTTGATGAAAGCCAATCCTGAGCTACAATGGATAGATAGCAAAGGGACGACTCTGTGGGAAAGCTGTGGATAAGTACGTGAACCTCATCAAACTTTCGGTTGGTTCGGAAAGCGTGGACTCTCTGATCGCGTGGCAAGACAGCCGCAAACCGCTTTATGAGGACGGATATCCGCGCCACGTAACCCGCATGTGGCCCAAACGTGATGCCGAGATTCTGAATGGCGGATCAATCTATTGGGTCATCAAAGGTGTCGTACAGTGCCGTCAGCGTATTCTGCGCCTGGACGAGGTGATCGGCGAGGACGGTATCCGCCGCTGCGCCATCGTTCTCGACCCTAACGTACATCGGACCCAGAACGCCTTGAAACGCCCGTTTCAGGGGTGGCGATACCTGAAGCCCGAAGATACACCAGCCGACTTGCCGAAAGGGCGCGCGCAGGATGACACCCTGCCCGATGATCTGAACCGCGCCCTTGCGGATATCGGTGTGCTGTAGTTACCGCAGCCGATCCAGCAATTCCGTCAGAACCGCCTTATCCGCCGCGTCGACCTTTGCAACCCGGCTGCGCCACAACGTGGCCTGCGATTGCAGGATCAGACCGTCCGACAGGATCTTGAGGTGGTTTGCCCGCAGGGTTTCACCTGAGGAGGTGATATCAGCAATTGCCTCGGCTGTTTCGTTCATGACCGTACCTTCGGTCGCCCCCTGGCTGTCGACCAGAGTGTAGTCGGCCACGCCCGCGTCGGTCAGGAACTCCCGCACCAGTCGGTGATATTTGGTGGCGATCCGCAGCCGGTGGCCGTGGGTGTTGCGAAATGCTGCTGCCGCCGCATCGAGATCGTCCAGCGTGTCCACATCGACCCAGCAGGCGGGTGTGGCAATGATCAGATCGGCTTTGCCAAAGCCCAGCTGCGCAATCTCTTCGACCTGCTGTTCCCAGCGTGGCAGCTTCTCATGCACCAGATCGATGCCGGTGACGCCCAGATGAATACGGCCCGACGCAAGTTCGCGCGGAATCTCACCCGCCGACAACAGAACCAGCGAGACGCCGTCAATCCCGTCAACCCTACCCGCATATTCCCTGTCCGAGCCGTTGCGGGACAGCATGATGCCATGTTTTTCGAACCATGAGACGGTCTTTTCCATCAACCGGCCCTTCGAGGGCACGCCCAGTTTCACGCTCATTGCGCGGCCTCCTCGATTTCAAGCATCAGGTCCGGGCGGATCACGCCACCGATTGCGGGGATTTCGGCCCCATCCCCCAAGCGGCGCGTCAGCGCATCATAGCGCCCACCGGTGGCGACGGGCGGCAGGTCGGGACGGCCTTCGGCGTAGAACCCAAAGACGAACCCGTCGTAATATTCCATCGATGTCCGGCCATAAGACGCTTCGAAATCCAGCCGTGCGACATCGACACCGCGTGCCTGCAGGGCCGCGATCCGCGCCTCCAATCGGTCCAGCGCCGTGGTGATCTGCGGCAGATCCACTGCCACATCCCTCAGCTGTTCCAACGCGAAGGGCATGGTTTCACGCACATTCAGCAGCGTTTCCAACCCGGCCAGCTCATTGTCAGAGATCGGCGGCGCAGCGCGATCTTCGCGCAGGGCTTTGATCCGGTCGGCAATCTCGGGCGCGCGACGCTTGCCGATCATCGGAACATCAATCGCCATCGGGTCGTCCGCGTCCAAAAGCGCGTCACGGCCTTCGGGCCCCGGTTTACGCCCTGCAAACCGGTCCAGCAGCGCACGAAACCGGCGCGGCCGCCACAGGTGCCGCATCAGCGCGGCCTTGCGGCGGTCTGTGGTCCGAAGCCCTTCGACAGCCGCGGTTAGGATACCGATATCCCCGGTCGCTGCGCGCAGAGGCAGCCCGCGCAGTTGCAGCGCCATCAGCGAAAACACTTCGGCATCGGCACCAGCGGGATCATCGCGGTCAAAAACCTCGTACCCCACCTGAATATATTCGTTCGAACGGTCCGGGTCGTGTTCCTGACGGCGGAACACCTCACCTGAATAGGTATAGCGCGCTGGCTCGGCCCCGTCCCGCATGTGCATCTGAACAACAGGCAGGGTGAAATCCGGGCGCAGCATCTGCTCGCCCCGCAGCGCGTCCGAGGTGACGTAGGCACGGGCGCGGATATCCTCGCCATAGAGGTCCAGCAACATTTCAGCGGGTTGCAACAGCGGGGTATCCACCACCTGCGCGCCCGCAGCCTCGAACCGGACACGCATCATCGCGGCACGGGCCTGTATCTGGGAACGGTTGGGCATGGGTCAGTCCTGACTGTCCAGAATTTCACGCACTTTCGCGACCAGATCAGCGCGCGATACTTCGAACTGGCTGGGGCGTTCTTTCCATTCCTCCAGCGTGGCGCTTTCGGCGATCTTGGCCCCAAGGATCAGGTCCTTGATCTGCACGATGCCTTTTGCCTTTTCGTCCCCGCCTTCGATCACCGCAACCGGAGAGTTGCGCTTGTCCGCGTATTTCAACTGATTGCCAAAGTTCTTGGGATTGCCCAGATACACCTCGGCCCGGATGCCCGCATTGCGCAGCTCGGCCACCATCGCCTGATAATCAGCCATCCGGTCGCGGTCCATCACGGTGACGACAACGGGGCCTTTGGCCTGGGCGCTGATCCGGCCCTTTTCGCGCAGCGCCGCCAGCAGCCGATCGACGCCGATGGACACCCCGGTCGCGGGCACTTCCTGCCCGGTGAACCGCTTGACCAGATCGTCATAGCGCCCGCCACCCGCAACCGAGCCGAATTGCCGCTTGCGGCCTTTCTCGTCGAAGATTTCGAACGTCAGTTCGGCCTCGTAGACCGGACCGGTGTAATAGCCGAGGCCGCGGACGACGGAGGGGTCAATGACAATACGGTCGGGGCCGTAGCCGCCAGCGGAGAGAAGTTCAGCGATCTGTTCCAGTTCAGCAATCCCATCCGCCCCAATCTTGCTGTCACCCACGGCAATGCGGAGGTTGGCCAATGTACCAGCGGTATCGACGGCCTTGGAAGTCAGGAAGGCGATAACCGGGTCTGCCTGATCATCGCTGAGACCAACGCCGTCGATAAACGCGCCCGACGCGTCCAGACGGCCCTTGGTCAGCAACTCGCGCACACCCTGCTCACCCACCTTGTCGAATTTGTCGATGGTGCGAAGAACATTGTCTCGTGCGGCTTGATCATCGCCAAGCCCCATCGCCTCCAGCACACCGTTCAAAACCTTCCGGTTATTCACCCGGATCAGGTAGTCACCGCGCGGGATGCCAACCTCTTCCAGCGTGTCGGCCAGCATTGCACAGATCTCGGCATCAGCGGCCATCGAGGCAGTTCCGACCGTATCCGCATCGCACTGATAGAACTGCCGATACCGCCCCGGCCCCGGCTTTTCGTTGCGCCAGACCGGACCCATCGCATAGCGGCGATAGGGCGTGGGCAGGTCGTTGCGGTGCTGGGCGTAAACCCGGGCCAGAGGCGCGGTCAGGTCATAGCGCAGGGCCATCCAGTCGCCATTTCCGCCCTCGTCAAACTCCTGCCACGCAAAGACGCCCTCGTTCGGGCGGTCCACGTCGGGCAGGAACTTGCCCAGCGCCTCGACGGTTTCGACCGCGCTGCTTTCCAGCGCGTCAAACCCGTACCGATGATAGACGCCCGCAATTGTCCGCAGCATCTCGGTGCGCTGCGTGACTTGCTCGCCGAAATAGTCACGGAACCCTTTCGGCGTTTCGGCCTTGGGGCGGGGCTGTTTCTTGGGCTTGGCCATGTGGGGCGTCCTTGGGAGTGTACCTGTTCCGCGCGCGGTCTATCCCATGGCCCGCATCTGGGCAAGGCGCGCTTTCTCTGGCCAAGGCGTCACAGGGTCGCTATGTGCAGCCTGAAAGACAGGAGCATCCTATGCAGCAACTGGAAGAACAGATTGCCCATCTGACCCGCACGGTTGACGATCTGAACGCGGTTGTCACCAGGCAACAGGCCGAGATTGATCGGCTAACCCGCCGTGTCGAGATGCTGCTGCACCGCGAGGCCGAGCGCGCGCAGGAAGGGTCAGGCGGCGTTGTCCTTGGTAACGAACGCCCGCCACATTACTGACGGCTTACAGCCCCAGCGTTGATTTCACCGCGTTGTCGACAACGCCACCCAGCAGGGCGTTTTCATCCCCGGCGCAGCCGTCTTTCAGAGCCGCCACAAATGTTTCGCGCAGCGCTGCCTTTTCCTCGTCCGAACTGGCATGGGCTTCGAGATCGACCTGGCGGTTATAAAGTGACAACGCCGTCATCTTGCCGACCACGTCCACAATGTATTCTTCATTCCCGTCAGCCTCTTCGATGACCGACGCGCATGTGTGATACATGAGCGGCAGCGCCGCTTGCACCATCTGTTCAGCTTCCTCGTCCGCAATGGCAATGCCAGGCCCTGTAAGCAGCGCGGCGGTCGTGATCACTTTCATCGCGTTCAAACGCATCATCCCGCCCCCGCTTATTTCGAGTTCGCGCCAATCAGCGCACCAGCAATTGCCCCAGCGGCGGCACCCTTGCCGTCGCCGATCAAGGCCCCGACCCCGGCACCGATCACAGCACCTTTGATCGTGTTCTCTTTCTTCTTGTCGTCCGCTAGCGTGGCTGTCGCCGAAACCAAAGCCAGCGATGCCGCCGCCGCCAATACAATCGTTCTGAGATTGAGACCTGCAATCGTCATATCAACGCCCTCCCATGGCATGAGTAGAATACATATTTGCAAGGTCAGCCTAGCGGTGCGCTAACTGTCTGGCAACAAAGCGATGTCAAATCTCTTCGACGGTCATCACACCTTCCAACGATTTGATCGCGCCCTTGATTTGTGGGTTGATCGGGAATACACGCCCAAGGTCGATTTCGACGTCGCCGGGCAGGCCCGGGTCCAGCAACAACAGTTGGATTGGTCCGCGGGCCGCACCCTTGGCGACGGTTGCGGCTTCTTCAAGAACCGTTGCAATAGTTGGCACCGCCCGCGCTTCGTCGACAAAGATGCGCAGTCCTGTCGCCCCGGCTTCGGCAACCACAGAATCCGCTGGTCCAACCGAACGTCCCAATAGCTTGAGCTGATCGGACTCCATCGTCGCCTCGACGGTCAGAACCACCTGAGCGCCGGTTTCCAGAAACTCGCGGCATTTCTCCAGCGTGTCGGAAAACAGCGTGACCTCATAAGCGCCGGTCGGGTCCGAAAGCTGGGCAAAGGCGAACCGGTTACCCTTGGCCGATTTCCGTTCCTGCCGCCCGGCAACCACTCCGGCCATCTTGGCAATCAGCGGGCCAGAACGGGCTTTCTCTGTCACCTCGTCCAGCGTCAGAACCTGTTTACGCTTCAAGGCCGGCATATAGTCATCCAGAGGATGACCAGAGAGGTAGAAGCCGATGGCCTTGAACTCTTCGCTCAGACGTTCAGCCGGCAGCCAGTCGGGGGTCGGCGACAGGCGTGGTTCGGGCAGGTCATCTCCGGCCTCGCCAAACAGCGACACCTGGTTCGAATTCTTCTGTTCATGAATCGCGGCCGAATACTGCACCAGCGCATCTAGGCTTTCAAACACGCGGCGGCGGTTCCGGTCCAGCTCATCAAAAGCCCCGGCGCGGGCCAGCATCTCAAGCGGGCGTTTGCCCACTTTCTTCAAATCCACGCGGCGGGCGAAATCGAACAGGTTGACAAATGGCTTGCACGCGCGACCCGCAACGATCAGGTTCATCGCCTCAACACCCACATTCTTGAGCGCGCCCAGCGCATAGACCAGATGTCCGTTATCAACATCGAACGTGGCCTGAGAGCGGTTCACACAAGGTGGGATATACGGCAGTTCCAGCCCTTTTCGGACCTCTTCGAAATAGATCGCCAGCTTGTCGGTCAGATGAATATCGCAATTCATGACACCCGCCATGAATTCGACCGGATGGTTCGCCTTCAACCAGCCGGTTTGATAGCTGACCACCGCATAGGCGGCGGCGTGGGATTTGTTGAAGCCGTAATTGGCGAATTTTTCCAGCAGGTCGAAGACTTCGCTGGCTTTCTTGGCATCCACCCCGTTTTCTGCCGCGCCTTTTTCGAATTTGGGGCGTTCGGCATCCATCGCCTCTTTGATCTTTTTACCCATCGCGCGGCGCAGCAGGTCCGCGCCGCCCAGGCTGTACCCAGCCATCACCTGTGCGATCTGCATCACCTGTTCCTGATAGACGATGATGCCTTGGGTTTCCTCAAGAATGTGGTCGATCAGCGGATGAACGGATGTGATCTCGCGCAGCCCGTTCTTGACCTCGCAATAGGTCGGGATGTTCTCCATCGGGCCGGGACGATAGAGCGCGACGAGGGCCACGATATCCTCGATACAGGTGGGCTTCATGCGCTTGAGCGCGTCCATCATGCCCGAGGATTCAACCTGGAACACCGCGACCGTCTTGGCCGCTGAATAGAGCTTATACGTCGCTTCGTCATCCAATGGGATGGCGTTGATCTGGTTCTCGGCCCCCTCGGCAGGTTCGTAAAGCTCGGTGCCATCGGCGGCGATATGCAACTTCCGTCCGGACTTGAAGATCAAGTCCATCGCGTTCTGGATCACGGTCAGGGTTTTCAGACCCAGAAAGTCGAACTTTACCAGCCCGGCCTGTTCCACCCATTTCATGTTGAACTGGGTTGCAGGCATGTCGGATCGCGGGTCCTGATAGATCGGCACCAGTGCGTCCAGTGGCCGGTCGCCAATCACAACCCCAGCCGCGTGGGTCGAGGCGTTGCGCAGCAGCCCTTCGACCTGCTGGCCATACGTCAGCAGACGATCCACCACCTCTTCGTTGCGCGCTTCTTCCCGCAGGCGCGGCTCGTCCTTCAGGGCTTTTTCGATGGAAACCGGTTTTACCCCTTCCACAGGGATCATCTTGGACAGACGGTCCACCTGCCCGTAAGGCATTTGCAGCACCCGCCCGATATCGCGTACGGCGGCCTTGGACAGCAAGGCACCAAAAGTGATGATCTGCCCCACCTTGTCGCGCCCGTATTTCTGCTGCACGTAGCGGATCACCTCTTCGCGGCGATCCATGCAGAAGTCGATATCGAAGTCGGGCATCGAAACCCGTTCGGGATTTAGGAACCGTTCAAACAGCAGGCTGTAACGCAGCGGATCGAGGTCGGTAATTGTCAGCGCATAAGCCACCAGCGAGCCCGCACCCGATCCCCGCCCCGGTCCAACTGGAATATCGTGATCCTTGGCCCATTGGATAAAGTCGGCAACGATCAGGAAGTAACCAGGAAAGCCCATGCCTTCGATGATGCCAAGTTCGAAATCCAACCGCTCCTGATACTCCTCGGGCGTCACCGCATGGGGGATTACCGCCAAACGTTTCTGCAAGCCTTCATTGGCGATGCGGCGCAGTTCAGCGACCTCGTCATCGGCGAATTTCGGCAGGATGGGATCGCGGCGATAAGCCATAAAGGCGCAACGGCGCGCGATCTCGACCGTGTTCTCAATGGCCTCGGGCAGATCAGCGAACAGCGTCACCATTTCCTGCTGCGACTTGAAATAATGCTGCGCGGTCAGGCGGCGGCGACCTTCCTGCTGGTCGACATAAGCCCCTTCGGCGATACAGATCAGCGCATCATGGGCCTCGTACATATCCGAGGTCGGGAAATAGACGTCATTGGTGGCAACCAGCGGCAGGTTCTTGGCATAGGCCATCTCGATATGGCCGCGCTCGGTCTGGCGTTCGGCCTCGGGTTGGCCGTCTTCACCTGGGTGACGCTGGAGTTCGATATACAGACGATCCGGGAAAATCGCGGCCAGCCGGTCCACCAGCGCCTCGGCCGCCGGACGTTGCCCCTGTTGCAATAGGCGGCCCACCGGCCCGTCAGGCCCTCCGGACAGGCAGATCAGCCCGTCGGCGCGGTCCGCAAGCTCGTCCAGCGTGACCTGCGGCAACTGCCCGCCCTTGTCCACGTAAAGGCACGTGCTCAGCTTCATCAGGTTCTCGTACCCCGCCTCGGACTGTGCCAGCAGAACAAGTGGCGCGGGCGATTTTTGTTTTTCCCCCGGTTGCGACTGCACATAATTCAGATCAACCTGACATCCCATGATCGGCTGGACACCGGCCTGACTGGCTGTCACCGAAAATTCCAGCGCCGAAAACATGGAATTAGTGTCAGTCACCGCAACGGCAGGCATCCCCATCTTCTCGCACAGGGCAGGCAGTTTTTTCAGCCGCACAGCCCCTTCCAGAAGGGAATATTCGGTGTGAACACGAAGGTGAATGAATCGGGGGGTACTGCTCATGAACGGCAGGCTACCCTAGCCGCGAGGCATGCAAAAGCCGGAACCTGCGCCGTTGTTTGGCAAAATAATCGTTTTCGATTATTCGGATTTTCCAGAAGGTGCTTCGGAAAGCGGTATCTTCACTGACAAAAAAACGCTTTAATTTCAAGCAACTGATATTTACACAGGGTGCACAAATCCACGCCATTTGGCTGTAATGATGCATCATACAGGCAGTTTTTCTTGCCAGATCACGCATGCTGTTTCTAACATCCATTGGCAAGCTATCCGCCCGCCACTCTTTCTACGTCGCATCGAAGGAGGGCACCACCAGGGCGCAACCGGGTAAGGCGACGGGTTTCTCGAATGGACATCACGTTTCTTCTGAACGGAGAGACAGTGGAGCTGACGGATATCAATCCGACGGCCACTCTGCTGGATTGGCTGCGTGAAGATCGTGGCCTGACCGGCACCAAGGAAGGCTGCAACGAAGGCGATTGCGGTGCCTGCACTGTCATGGTGACGGATGCGGGTGGCGCAAAGGCCCTGAACTCGTGCATCCTGTTCCTGCCGCAGTTGCATGGCAAGGCGGTTCGAACCGTCGAAGGCGCCAGCAGCCCCGATGGCGAGGTCCATCCGGTTCAGCAGGCCATGGTTGACCTGCACGGTTCGCAATGCGGCTTTTGCACGCCCGGTTTTGTCATGTCGATGGTGGCCGGCCACACCAATGGCGCGACGGATCACGATACACAGCTTGCCGGTAATCTGTGCCGTTGCACGGGTTACGCTCCCATTATTCGCGCAGCTGAAGCGGCTGAGAAGCAGCCCGTGCCTGTCTGGGTTAAGGACAAGCCTGTCGCAACGCCTGCCGCCTCACCCATGCTGCCGGGCTCGTCCGACGCGCTGGCTGCCGTATATGCCGAGAATCCAAATGCCGCATTGGTCGCGGGCGCAACAGATGTTGGGCTTTGGGTGACCAAGCAACTGCGCGATCTTGATCCGGTGATCTTCCTGAACCGCTGTGACGATCTGAAAGAGATCACGATCGCCGAAGAAGAAATTCGTTTAGGTGCCATGGTCGATATGAACCGTATGGGCGACGCCTTGGCGGACATTCACCCATCTTATGCCGAAATGATCCGGCGCTATGCCAGTGTTCAGGTCCGTCACGCGGCCACTGTGGGCGGCAACATTGCCAATGGCTCACCGATCGGAGACAACCCGCCCGCGCTCATCGCATTGGGTGCGACGCTGCACCTGCGCAAAGGTGATGAACGCCGGTCAGTCCCGCTGGAAGACTTCTTCATCGATTACGGCAAACAGGACCGCGCACCGGGTGAGTTTGTCGAAGCCGTCAGCTTCCCGCGTCAGGCGGACCGACTGAAATGCTACAAGCTGAGCAAACGGTTCGATCAGGATATCTCGGCCGTGTGCGGATGTTTCAACATTACCATTTCGGACGGACGGGTGGCGGATGCACGCATCGCGTTTGGCGGTATGGCTGGCATTCCGAAACGGGCAGCCCATGTCGAGGCCGCGCTGATCGGCAAGCCGTGGGCGCGCGAGGCGATTGACGCCGCTCTGCCCGCTTTTGCCGACGATTATTCACCGCTTACGGATATGCGCGCCTCGGCCACGTACAGGCTTGAGACCGCCAAAGCGATGCTGGAACGGTACTTCCTTGAGGATCAGGGCCAAGTGACCAACGTGCTGGAGGTATCGGCATGAGCGTAACCAAACCCCTTCCCCATGACGCGGCACCGCTGCACGTATCCGGTTCCGCCCGGTATGTGGACGACATCCCGACGCCAAAGGGCACATTGCATCTGGCCTTTGGCCTGAGCCCGATCGCCAAGGGCACGATTACCGCGATGGACCTGTCTGCCGTGAAAGCGGCACCCGGGGTCGTCAGGGTCATGACGGCACAGGACCTGCCCTTTGCCAACGATGTTTCGCCCTCGATCCATGACGAGCCTTTGCTATCCGACGGGACGGTTCACTATGTCGGCCAGCCTGTTTTCCTAGTGGTTGCCACCAGCCATCTGGCCGCCCGCAAGGCGGTTCGGTTGGGCAAGATCGACTATGCCGAGGAAACACCGATCCTGACGGTTGAAGAAGCTCTGGCCGCAGACAGCCGATTTGAAGACGGGCCCCGCATCTATGCCAAGGGCGATGCGGACGCCGCGATTGAAAGCGCCGCCCACGTCATCGACGGAACGTTCGAGATCGGCGGTCAGGAGCATTTCTATCTGGAAGGTCAGGCTGCGCTTGCCGTGCCGAATGAAGGCGGTGACATGCTTGTCCACAGCTCGACCCAGCACCCGACCGAGATACAGCACAAGGTGGCGGACGCTCTGGGCCTGCCCATGCATGCGATCCGCGTCGAAACCCGGCGCATGGGTGGCGGGTTCGGCGGCAAGGAAAGCCAGGGGAATGCGCTGGCCGTTGCCTGCGCAGTGGCGGCGCGGGCGACCGGCAAAGCCTGCAAGATGCGCTATGACCGCGATGATGACATGATCATCACCGGCAAACGCCACGCCTTCCGGATTTCCTATCGCGCGGGATTTGACGAACAGGGTCACATTCAGGGCGTGTCCTTTCTGCAGTACGCAATCTGCGGCTGGGCGCAGGACCTGTCCCTGCCCGTCGCCGACCGTGCGATGCTGCATTCGGACAATGCATACCTGTTGCCCAATGCCCGGATTGAAAGCCATCGGTTGAAGACCAACACGCAGTCAGCCACCGCCTATCGCGGGTTTGGTGGCCCGCAGGGGATGGTTGCCATCGAACGTGTGATGGACCACGCCGCGCATGAACTTGGGCTGGACCCGGTGGAATTGCGCCGTCGCAACTATTACGAGCCCGCGCATAAGGTTGCCGAAGTCCAACCCCACGAGAAACCGCTGGGTCATCCCGACCCGCACGAAGACCTGACCAGCCGTGGCGCAGTGGAAACAGGGACCGCCCCGGTCCGCCCCCTGCCCGCTGGTGGCAACACGACGCCCTACGGCATGGAGGTCAGCGATTTCGAACTGCATGGCATAACCGAAGCGCTGATGAAGTCCAGCGACTATGCCGCGCGCAAAGCGGCCATCGAGAAATGGAATGCCGAAAACAGCGTGATCAAGAAGGGCATCGCCTTTTCTCCGGTCAAGTTCGGAATTTCCTTCACACTGACCCATCTGAACCAAGCCGGTGCGCTGGTGCATGTGTATCAGGATGGTTCGGTCCACCTAAATCATGGTGGCACCGAGATGGGTCAGGGTCTGTTCCAGAAGGTCGCGCAAGTGGCCGCGTCGCGTTTCGGCATCCCGCTTGAGATGGTCAAGATCACAGCCACCGATACAGCCAAAGTGCCCAATACCTCGGCCACGGCAGCGTCTTCAGGCAGCGATCTGAACGGTATGGCGGTTAAAGCGGCCTGCGACACGATCCGCGACCGGATGACCGATTATCTGGCTGAACGGCATCAGGCCGACCCCTCTGCCGTCACGTTCACGGATGGCCAGGTTTTGGTTGGTGAAGAAAAGTACACGTTCGCCGAAGCTGCCGCACTGGCCTATCAGGGTCGCATAAGCCTGTCGGCCACCGGCTTTTATAAAACGCCCAAGATCGAATGGGACCGGATCGCGGGGCGCGGTCGCCCGTTTTACTACTTCGCCTATGGCGCTTCGGTCACCGAGGTCGCTGTGGACACGTTGACGGGCGAGAACCGCATTCTGCGTACAGATATCCTGCATGACGCGGGTGCTTCGCTGAACCCGGCGTTGGATGTCGGACAGGTCGAAGGCGGTTACGTGCAGGGCGCGGGCTGGCTGACGACCGAGGAACTGGTCTGGGACGGCAAGGGCAACCTGCGCACACATGCACCCTCGACCTACAAGATCCCGGCCTGCTCCGACCGGCCCGACATTTTCAACGTCGCACTTTGGGATGGCGAGAACCGAGAGGACACCATCTATCGCTCGAAAGCCGTGGGGGAACCCCCATTCATGCTGGGAATATCGGCCTGGCTGGCGCTTTCGAATGCGGTGGCGGCCTGCGGGGACACTTATCCGGCGCTCAACGCGCCCGCCACCGCCGAAGAGGTCTGGCGCGGCGTCCAGAGGATGAAGGGAGGCATCTGATGGGATTTGACCTTGAGGCTTTGAGGGAGGCGGTCAAAACCCACGGCAAAGTGGTCCGGGTGGTCATCGCCGGGATCAAAGGGTCGTCTCCACGTGAAGTTGGTGCCGCCATGCTGGTCTGGGACGGCGGGCAAAGCGGCACAATCGGCGGCGGAACACTGGAATACCAGGCGGCACATGCCGCACGGTTGCAAACCACGCCAGCCCGCCTGACGCATCATGCGCTTGGACCCGAGTTGGGGCAATGCTGCGGCGGTGCCGTGTCGTTGCTGAGCGAGGTCTACGACGCAAAGACCGTCTATGATCTGGACGATGCCGTCATCGCGCGCCCGACCAAGGATGGCGCGATGCCCCTGTCGGTCAAGCGAATGCTGGCGACGGCGCGCGGACAGGGGATTGCGCCCGAACCGCAGCTGATTGACGGCTGGATGGTTGAACCCGTTCACAAGCCGACACGCAATCTGTGGATCTGGGGCGCGGGCCATGTCGGCCGGGCGCTGGTGGATGTGCTGTCCCCGCTTCCAGATCTTGCGATCACCTGGGTGGATACCAGCCGTCAGCGCTTTCCGGCCGCTGTGCCAGCGGGCGTGACAATTGTTCCGACGGCAAAACCGGCGGAGCTGGTCCGCCATGCCCCATGTGACGCTGAACATCTTGTGCTTACATACTCGCATAGTCTTGACTTTGAACTGTGCAACAGACTGCTTTTGCACGATTTTGGCTTTGCGGGGCTGATCGGCTCGGCTACGAAATGGGCGCGATTCCGGTCACGGCTGGCCGCCCTTGGATATCCGCCTGAACGGATAAGCCGGATCACCTGCCCGATCGGTGACCCGTCGATCGGGAAGCATCCGCATATGATCGCCGTGGGCGTCGCTGCACAATTGCTGCGCCCGGCCCTGCAAAACAAGTTGAAGAAGGACCTGAGCGCGTGACCATTCCACTTTTGAGCTTGCAAGGGCTGACCAAAGCCTACCCCGGTGTTGTGGCCAATGATCAGGTGTCCTTTGACATCGGTGAAGGCGAAGTGCACGCGCTGCTGGGGGAAAACGGCGCGGGGAAATCCACGCTGGTGAAAATGATCTATGGGCTTGTGAAGCCGGACAGCGGCACCATGAAACTGCGCGGCAATCCGTTTGCGCCGCCCGAACCCCGCGCGGCCCGTGCGGATGGGATCGCGATGGTGTTCCAGCATTTTTCGCTGTTTGACGCGCTGAACGTGGCCGAGAATATCGCGCTGGGGATGGAGAACCCGCCCCCGATGGGGGATCTGGCATCGCGCATTCGCGAAGTTTCGGAAACTTATGGCCTTCCGCTGGACCCGTTTCGCACGGTTGGCGACCTGTCCGCAGGCGAACGCCAGCGGGTCGAGATCATCCGCTGCCTTTTGCAGGACCCCAAACTGCTGATCATGGACGAACCGACCTCGGTTCTGACCCCGCAGGAGGTCGATATCCTGTTTGAGACGCTGAACAAGCTACGCTCCGAGGGAACCTCGATCCTGTATATCTCGCATAAACTGGAGGAAATCCGAACGCTATGCGACCATGCCACGATCCTGCGTCTGGGCAAGAACGTGGGCGAATGCGTACCCGCTGAAACCTCGGCGCGTGACATGGCCGAGATGATGGTCGGGTCAACCTTGCAGACGCCCGAACGCTCGGGCCGGGAACTGGGCGAGGTCGCGCTGGATGTCAGCGGGCTGTCAGTCCCCTCGCCTTCGGAATTCGGCACCGCATTGCGCAATGTGCACATGACGGTGCGCAAGGGCGAGGTTCTGGGCATCGGCGGCGTTGCCGGAAACGGGCAGGATGAATTGCTGGGCGTGCTGTCCGGGGAAATCCTGACATCGGCGGATGCAATCAAGTTCAACGGTCAGGCGATCGGCAAGCTCGGCCCGACAGCGCGACGTAAGCTGGGCGTTCTGACCGCGCCCGAGGAACGGTTAGGCCACGCAGCGGCACCCGACATGAGCCTGACCGAAAACGCTTTGCTGACCGGATCTGTGCGGGAAGGGCTTGAGAAAAATGGCTTCTTGAAATGGACCGAAACCCGGAGTTTTGCCGAAAAGATCATCGAAGCCTTCGACGTTCGCACGCCCGGGCCCGAAAACGCAGCGCGGTCCTTGTCCGGCGGCAATCTGCAGAAATTCGTGATTGGACGCGAAGTGCTGCAAAACCCTGATGTGTTGGTGGTAAACCAGCCGACCTGGGGGGTGGATGCCGCGGCGGCCGCGTCGATCCGGCAAGCCATACTCGATCTTGCGGCGAAAGGCACAGCGGTGATCTGCATCTCGCAGGATCTGGATGAGCTGATGGAAATCTCGGACAGTTTTGCGGCCTTGAACGAAGGCAGACTGAGCGCACCGCGCCCGACCACCGGCCTGACCGTGGATGAGATTGGCCTGATGATGGGCGGCGCCCATGGCATGGAGGTGGCACATGTGTGATCTGCTAGGCCGCCTTCGGCGAGAGTATTTGCGAAAAGATGAAACATCTGGGGGGATGAGCAGATGATTGTGTTGGAGAAACGGCCACAGCCGTCCAGGGCCTGGTCTTACGCGACCCCCCTTGTGGCGGTGCTGGCGACAATGGTGTTTGGCGGGTTGCTGTTTGCCATCTTGGGAAAAAATCCGGTCGAAGCCATCGGTACCATCTTCTGGGAGCCGCTGTTTGGCGAGTTCGCATTCTATTACCGCCCTCAATTGCTGGTCAAAGGCGCGCCCCTAGTGCTGATCGCAATCGGATTGTCGCTGGGTTTTCGGGCCGGTATCTGGAATATCGGGGCCGAAGGACAATACATCATGGGCGCCATATTCGGCGCGGGCGCAGGTCTGGCCTTCTATCCGCTCGACGCCTGGTACATCTTCCCGATCATGGTGGTCGCAGGCGCATTTGGCGGGTGGCTGTGGGCAACGATCCCGGCTTTGCTGAAGGTGCGTTTCGGCACCAACGAAATCCTTGTGTCGCTGATGCTGGTCTACGTGGCCGAGCAGATGCTGGCCTCGGTCTCGCTAGGTCTTCTAAAGAACCCTGAAGGGTTCGGCTTTCCCGGCTCGCGCAACCTGCAATCCTATGAAAGCGCGCATAATGCCGAGCTGATTGCCGGCTCCGGGATGCATTGGGGTGTTGTCGCGGCCTTCATCGCGGTGATCTTTGCCTATGTATTGCTGAACCGTCACATGCTGGGCTTCCATATCCGTCTGACGGGTGAGGCCCCCCGCGCCGCAAAGTTTGCAGGTGTGAATCCGGCGCGCCTGATCCTGTTCTGCCTTGGGATTTCGGGCGCTTTGGCCGGGCTGGCCGGTATGTTCGAGGTGTCCGGCCCGTCCGGTCAGATCAGCATCGATTTCAACGTGGGCTATGGCTTTACCGCGATCATCGTCGCGTTTCTGGGCCGCCTGCATCCGGTGGGTATCCTGTTGGCCGGGGGCCTGATGGCGTTGACCTATATTGGCGGCGAAATTGCACAATCGCAGCTGGGTCTGCCTGCTGCTGCCATTCAGGTGTTTCAAGGAATGCTGCTGTTTTTCCTGCTGGCCTTCGATCTTCTGACAAACTTCCGCATCCGTGCGGCGCGTAGTGAGGTGGCGTGATCATGGACCTTGGTCAAATCAATCCCGTTCTTCTGGTTGCCTCGCTTATGGTGGCCGCAACCCCTCTTCTGCTGGCCGCGATCGGAGAGCTTGTCGTAGAAAAGGCAGGCGTTCTGAACCTTGGTGTCGAGGGCATGATGATCGTTGGCGCGATCAGCGGTTTTGCGATCTCGGTCGAAACCGGCTCGCCCTGGCTGGGCTTTGTTGCTGCCGCCATTGGCGGGGCCGTCCTGTCGCTGCTGTTCGTCCTGCTGACACAGTTTGCATTGGCCAACCAGGTTGCCAGCGGCCTTGCGCTGACCCTGTTTGGACTGGGTTTCAGCGCCTTGATGGGGCAAAGCTATGTGGGCGTCAAACCCCCCAGCATGGGCGATATCCACATCCCTTTGATTAGTGATATTCCGGTCATCGGCCCGATCCTGTTCCAGCACGACCCCATCCTGTATCTGGGCATTGCGCTGACCGCTGTGGTCTGGGCCGTCCTGAAATACACCCGCGTCGGGTTGATCCTGCGGGCGGTTGGTGAAAACCATGATGCCGCCCATGCGCTTGGCTACAAGGTCATCAAAATCCGTATCATGGCGATCCTGTTCGGCGGGGCCTGCGCGGGCCTGGGTGGGGCTTACATCAGCCTGATCCGTGTACCGCAATGGACCGAGGGCATGACCGCAGGTGTCGGCTGGATCGCGCTGGCGCTGGTGGTGTTTGCCAGCTGGAAACCATGGCGGGTCCTGCTGGGTGCATATTTGTTCGGCGGCATTACCGTCTTGCAGCTTAATTTGCAGGCAGCGGGCGTTGCCATTCCCGTCGAGTATCTGGCAATGTCACCCTATCTCATCACGATCCTTGTGCTTGTGATCCTTTCGGCCGACAAGAGCAGCGCACCTGCCTCACTGGGCCGGACCTTCCATGCCTCACACTAGGGGCCAACTGAACCAACTTGGGGAGTAACTACATGAAATTAAAATCACTTCTGACAACTGCCGCGATAGCGCTTGGTCTTGCGACCGGTGCAGTGGCGCAAGACAAGACCAAGGTCGGATTTGTCTATGTCGGCCCTGTCGGCGACGGTGGCTGGACCTATGAACACAACAAGGGCCGTCTGGCGATCGAAGAAGAGTTCGGCGACAAGGTCGAGACTGTATTCGTTGAATCAGTACCCGAAGGCCCGGACGCCGAACGCGTGATGACCCAGATGGCGCTGGAAGGCGCGGATCTGATCTTTACCACCTCGTTCGGCTATATGGATCCTACCATCAACGTGGCCAAGAAGTTCCCGAATGTGAAGTTCGAGCACGCGACAGGCTACAAGACTGCCGACAACGTCTCGGTCTATTCGGCGCGTTTCTATGAAGGCCGCGCGGTTCAAGGGCATATCGCGGGTAAAATGACCAAATCGAACATCATCGGCTATATCGGGTCCTACCCGATCCCCGAGGTGATCCGCGGTATCAACTCGGCCTATATCCACGCCAAGAAAGCGAACCCGGATGTCCAGTTCAAGATCGTCTGGGCCTATACCTGGTTCGACCCGGCAAAAGAAGCTGACGCCGCATCTGTTCTGATCGAACAGGGCGCCGACGTGATCCTGCAGCACACCGACTCGACCGCACCGCAGGCCGCCGCACAAGAGGCGGGCAACGTGATCACCTTCGGTCAGGCTTCGGATATGAGCGAATACGCCCCCAAACCGCGTGTTTCCTCGATCATCGACAATTGGGGACCCTATTACATTGCGCGCACGCGAGCTGTGATGGACGGCACCTGGACTTCATCCAACACCTGGGACGGTATCGGGCCGGGCATGGTAGAAATCGGTGAGATTTCGGACGCGGTTCCGGCGGACATCAAGGAAGAGGCACTGGCCCTGAAGGCGGCGCTGGCCGATGGCAGCTATCATGCCTTTACCGGACCGCTGAAAAAGCAGGACGGCAGCGACTGGCTGGCCGAAGGCGAAGTAGCCGACGACGGTACGCTGGCCGGTATGAACTTCTATGTCGAAGGGTTGGAAGGCGATATCCCGCAGTAAACGGCGCGGATAGAAATACATCAAGGCCCGCAGGATTGCGGGCCTTTTTTCGTGGCGTTTTCGTTTCGGTCACATTGCCGGATGATCGGGATGTAACGGCTGCGACGACCTACGGAACCTTTAGGCCCTGTCCTGCGTTCGCCATCCGATCAGGCTGAGACACGCAAAAACGATCGCGGCAACGCAGACGATCGAGGGCCCTGCCGGAGTGTCGAATACATACGCGGCCCTTAGCCCAGTGATAGCCGAAAGCGCACCTATTCCCGCAGCAATCAGGGCCATCGATTCTGGTGACCGCGCGAGGTTTCGCGCAGCGGCCGCCGGAATGATCAGCATTGCGGCGATCAGCAATACGCCCACAACCTTGATCGCCACCGCTACGGTCACGGCAAGTGACAGGGTCAGGATCAGTTGTTCTCGCCTTGGATCGAAGCCGCTGGCATAGGCCAGTTCTTCGTTCAGTGTCGCGGTCAGAAGTTGCGACCAACGCCAGACAATCAGCGCCGCGACAAGCGCCGCACCGCCCCAGATCACGACCATATCCGAACGGGAGACCGCCAGAATATCCCCAAACAGATATGCCATCAGGTCAATCCGGACACCGGACAGGAATGAAACTGCAACCAGCCCGAAGGCCAGCGCAGAATGCGCCAGAACCCCCAGCAGCGTGTCCATCGCATAACCGCGACCGGCCAAAAGCGACACGGTCAGCGCCATGACCAAAGCGACAGCCAGCGCGCCCGTGAAGATCGACATCTGAAACGTCAGGGACAGGGCCACGCCCAAAATCGCGGCATGTGCGGTTGCATCGCCAAAATACGCCATGCGACGCCATACGACAAAACACCCAAGGGGGGCCGCAGCAAACGCCACGCCAATACCTGCGAGCGTTGCCCGCATCATGAAATCATCCAGCATTATTCCGCCGCTTCCTGTGGGTTTGCATCATGGTCATGATC
The DNA here is from genome assembly GCF_056541275.1 of Ruegeria sp. AI2. Lineage (NCBI taxonomy): Bacteria > Pseudomonadati > Pseudomonadota > Alphaproteobacteria > Rhodobacterales > Roseobacteraceae > Ruegeria > Ruegeria sp. AI2. The sequence continues at coordinate 19,443 of NZ_JBQFYB010000019.1, read as the reverse complement.
ATGATGGTGATCATGTTCATGACGATAAAGGGCAAGCGCGCCACCTGTTCCGGTTCCGAACAAGGCCCGATATTCGGGCGCCGAGGCGACCACGGCCGGTGATCCTTCGCAACAGACATGCCCATTGAGGCAGATCACCCGGTCCGACGCGCTCATGACCACGTGCAGTTCGTGGCTGATCATCAGAATGGCGCATCCGGTCTCGCGCCGGACAGTCTCGATTTGCTGGTAAAAGCTGGCCGATCCCCGTTGGTCCAAACCCTGTGTCGCTTCGTCCAGCAACAATATGTCCGGGCGGTTGATCAAAGCTCTAGCCAGCAGCACCCGCTGGAACTGTCCGCCGGACAGCTGCGACATCTGGCGTTTCAACAGATCCGGCACACCCGCCGATTCAAGCGCCTCGACACATTGCCTGCGCGACACAGGATCGGTCAGACGCATGAACCTTTCGACGGAAATTGGCAAAGTCGGATCGACATGCAGCTTCTGCGGCACATAGCCGATTTTCAATCCGGGCTTCAGTGACACTTGACCGGCACAAGGCCGTGTCGCACCGATAATGGCGCGCAGCAGGCTGGTCTTGCCTGATCCGTTCGGGCCAACGATGGTCACGATTTCACCCGGTTCAATGACCATATCCACATGATGCAGCACGGTATGCGCGCCATAGCGGACGCTGAGTTTCTCGACGGTGATCAGGGCCATCTTTATGCCTTTTCGGTGCAGTCGGGGCAGAGACCTTCAGCCTCTACAACCGTTCGCTCGATCTCGAAACCCGCCGCGCGCGCGGCAGCGCCAAGAACACCTTTGGACGGGGCAGATTGCGCCTCGGCTACGGCGTCGCATTTTCGGCAGATCATGAAAGCAGGAGAATGCGCCGCGCCGGGATGAGAGCAGGCGACAAACGCGTTCAGCCGCTCGATCTTGTGGACAAAGCCGTTTTGTACAAGAAACTCCAGCGCCCGATAAGCGACCGGAGGCTGGGACCCGAACCCTTCGTCGCGCAACCGGTCAAGGATTGCATAGGCACCAAGGGCGCGATGTTCCTGCAATAACATCTCAAGAACCTTGCGGCGAACCGGCGTCAACCGCAGCCCTTCCTCTTTGCACCGGGCTTCGGCGGATGCCAGAGCCGTTGCGACACAACTCTGGTGGTCATGTTCCTGAAACCCGACCGGGGCGGTGTCTTTGCCAGATACTGGGCGCACATCACTTGTCATGTTATTTCATATCATGTATTGCCACTCGAAATGTTATAAAATCACACAGAGGGCCTGATGTCCAGAACGCTTCTTCTTCCATTGTCGATCACAGTTGCACTGCTGGGTGGACCGGCCCGCGCAGATGCGCCAAACGTTGCCGCGGACATTGCCCCTGTTCATTCGCTGGTGGCTCGTGTCATGGAAGGTGTGGGAACACCTGCCCTGATCGTCGCACCGGGTGCCTCGCCGCATGAATACAATCTGCGCCCGTCCGAGGCGGCCGCGTTGCAAAACGCCGATCTGGTGTTCTGGGTAGGAGAAGACCTGACGCCATGGCTGGACAGCGCGATAGAAACTCTTGCCCAAGGCGCGACCGCCACTGCCCTGTTGGACGCAAAGGGTACGGGGCTTCTTGAGTTCCGGGAAGACGCATTGTTTGAGGCGCATGATCACGCGGACGATACGGGTCACGAAGACCATGACGATCACGAAGGTCATGACGATCATGACGATCATGACCCACATGCCTGGCTGTCGCCAACGAATGCCAAAGCCTGGCTGACCCTGATCGCGGATCAACTGTCGTCAACGGATCCCGACAACGCCGCTGCGTATTTGGCAAATGCCAAAGCGGCGCGCGAAGAAATGACCGCGCTTTCCGCAGAAGTGGCAGAGTTGCTTGAACCGGTTCGCGGCGGCAACTTCATCGTGTTTCATGATGCCTACCAGTATTTTGAGGTCGCGTTCGATTTCCCCGCATCGGGCGCGATTTCCCTGAGCGACGCGTCCGACCCAAGCCCCGCGCGTATTGCCGCTATTCAAGGTCGCATTCACGCCGAAGGCATCAACTGCGTATTGTCTGAACCACAGTTCAATCCGGGCATCGTCGAGACCGTGTTGGATGGAACATCGGCGCAATCCGGTGTGATCGATCCACTGGGCTCGGCACTGGAACCCGGGCCGTCTCTGTACCCGCAAGTCATTCGTAACATGGCGCAAACCCTGTCGGAGTGTTTGAAAACCCGTTGAACCGGGTCTGGGATCGGGACGCGGGAACCTGCCGGGGCGCACCCAAAAGGACCAAGTCCCGACCCGCGCATCAGGTTTGGAACATTGGAGAAGCGCATCAGACCATGGTCTGTAGCGCGTCAAACAATTGTCGTTCATAGTCGATTGCGAAATGAGACCCAAAATTACCGACCTGACAATTGGCAACTGGTCTTTGTCGCGCGTTTTTCTCGCGGCAAGTGTTGCAGTCATGGGGACTGCTACGGTGTTTGTTGGTCACTGGGTATCGAACCGGATCGAAAACGCGGTTGTACAGAACTCCGCCAATTCGGCCGCATTGTACATGGAAAGCATTTTGTCCCCACTCAGCCAGGAACTGGCGCATAGAGACCGCCTTTCCGAACAGGCCAGCCGGGCGCTGGACGAGATTTTCATGACCCAGCCGATGCGCGAACGCATTGCCTCGTACAAGTTCTGGAAACAGGATGGCGAGATTGCATACGCATCGGATTCCGCCATCATCGGTCGCCGATTCGAGCCAACAGACGACCTGAAACGCGCATGGGCTGGAGAAATCTCGGGCTCATTTGAAGAGCTGGACGATGAAGAAAGCGCGGCAGAGGCTGCGCTTGGCATTCCATTGCTGGAAGTCTACAGCCCCATTCGCGAAATCTGGTCGGGGAAAATCATCGCGGTCGCCGAGTTTTACGAAAAGGCCGATCAGCTGGAACTGGACATGGCCAGAGCCAGAAGAACAAGCTGGTTGATCGTTGGCTCGGCCTTTGCGGCAAGCACGATTGTTCTGTTTTCCATTGTCGCAATCGGCGACAACACCATTCGACGGCAAGGGCGCCTTCTGAACGATCGTCTTGCCGAAAGTGAAAAGATGGCCGCACAGAATGCCATGCTGCGGTCGCGCGTCATTGATGCATCGGAAAGATATGCTGCGCAAACGGACAGGTTTCTCAGGAAACTCGGCGCGGAACTTCATGACGGCCCTGCCCAATACCTGTCCCTCGCCGCCCTTCGACTGGAGGCTGCATTCGGCGACAAGCCGGAGATGCCCACCGAGGCCGAAGAAATTCAGCAATCTTTGCAGAAGTCTTTGGCAGAAATTCGCGCCTTGTCACGGGGGTTGTTCGCGCCAGACATCGAAAATCTGGCGCTCGTTGATGTGGTAAAAAGAGCTGTCGAGGACCATTCTGAACACAGCCCTTTTCGCCCCGGTATTTCCTTTCAGGGCAATCCGTCGCCTGATTTGTCAATCTCGGGCAAGTTGTGTGTATTCCGGTTCCTGCAGGAAACGCTTTCCAATGCCGCAAGATATGCGCCCGCGTCCCAGTGCACTGTCACCTGCGACGTACAAGTTGATCGCATCACCGTTCAGGTCAGCGACGACGGCCCCGGGTTCGCTCCCTCCGGCGAGACGGTTCTGCGTGAGGACGGGGGCCAGGGCCTTGTCGGCTTGCGTGACCGGGTCGAAAGCATTGGCGGTCGGTTCGAGGTGACATCAACCCCGGGCAAGGGCACCACCGTTGCTATGACATTGTTTCCCAGAAAGATGAGTGCATCATGACAACATCCGTCGTTATCGCAGATGATCACCCGATTTTCAGGGACGGTTTGCACCGCACTTTAGAGGAAGCCGACGGCTTCAAGGTTCTCGCCGCCGGATCAAATGCGGATGAGGCCGTTTCCCTTGTCCGAACCCATCAGCCTGACATCGCCATCCTCGACCTGTCGATGCCCGGTGGCGGCATTAGCGCGACCCGTCGAATTGCTGAAATGGCGAACCCGCCTTTCATTGCGATATTGACGGTCTCTGAAAACAGCAGTGACGTTGCAGACGCTTTGGAGGCGGGTGCCATTGGCTATATCGTCAAGGGCGTGACAGCACGCGAATTGACAGCTTCGCTGCGCAGTATCGCCTCGGGCGAAGGGTTCGTCTCGCCGGGTCTTGCTTCGCGTATGCTGCTTCAGATCAATCGCGGAAACGGGTCGCAGAAAGAAACTGACGCCATAGATGATCTTACCCATCGCGAGGAGGAGATTCTTCGGCGCGTCGCCAAAGGGCTCAGCAATCGGGAAATAGCGGATGAGTTGGGAATACAGGAGAAAACCGTCAAGCATTACATGACGGCGATCCTGTCCAAGCTCCATGCGCGAAACCGGGTGGAGGCCGCTCTTATCGCGCATGAGGCCTGGAACAAGAAAGACTAGGGGTCAGGCGCTCAAAGACCGGGGCGGTCTCTCAAGAAAAGAAACCGCCCCGCACAATCGCCAAAGTTCGTCACTCAGTTGGCAATCGCCTGAAGTCTGCTGCGATCCGCCGCAGTTGCGGTTCTTTCTACGACAGTCCGGTTGAACGGGTCTTTCAACTCGTAACGCCCGCCCTCGATCTCTTCTTTCCAGCCGTTTGCGTAACTAACTTCGATATTGTTGCCCTGAATTTCGATTTTTGCCGGGTTACTTCCAGCGCCACCACTCTGCCCGGGCGAGCGCACGCTGTCGATTGAGATACCGTTTGCCAGTGACCGAAGGCGCGAAACGTCGGCACCGGTGGCCGGTCGTTCCTCGACTGTTCGGTTCTGCGCGTTCTTTCTTTCGTACCGGCCGTTTTCAATCTCTTCCTTGGTGCCGTCAGCATAGCGTACTTCTATGCCGCTCGCGCTTGTCTCGACCTTTGTTATTCCAGCCGACCCCGATGACTGCCCCCCAGACTGAGACCGGTCCTTCTTATCGCCCCGGCCCGAGCGTGACGAACCATCGTCATCATCGTCATCGTCGTCATCATCGTCGTGACCACCTTTACCCGATCCGGAATTGTCGTCACGATCACCGCCGCTGCCCGACCCGGAATTGCTGTCATGGTCATCATCCCCGCCGTTGCCATCACTCCCTTTCCCGCTCTTTGCAAATGCGTAAGCAGGTTCCAACCGCAGATGACCGTCTGCGTCAAAAGCCGGCACATAGGGTGTCATCACAATCAGCGACGCCAGCGCAACCGTGCTGAGAAGCTGACCAGTTCTTTTCCGGGTATTCATTTTCGTCTCCAATCCTGTTCGAGGCGTTATCCTGTATTGGAGGCAGAATATCCCGGGCCCGGCTTCGCTACATCGGGCTTAGGTCTGATGATTTTCCGGCCGATTGTCCGGGCCCGAGGAATGAGAGTTTCAAATATCCATCACTCAAATGGATCTGGTAATCTGATTTTGGCCTTGGGCAATGAGGTGTTGCCGCGTTGCTTTCCATGTATTGCGGAACTCGGCTTCAGCGGTTGGCGGGTCTTGATTTGACAGCTGTCGTTTTCTTCCTGCTTAGCGCCATCGGCGAACTGAATAGAAATATACTATTTTAGAAAGAATCTGACGATCGCAATTGACCACGACAGTTACCACAATGCTAACAAACAGACGGATTCATCTTGTTCGCCCCACCGTCCGATACCTAGGTGTTTAGTCCGATGGTCTACGTAAAACTTTAGTTGCCCCGACGCCATGGCTCGCGCTGCCATCGGCTTCATCATTTGTTGAAGAAACCAAGCTAGGGTCAGGACTCATAGCCAATAGATGACGGTGGCCGCCAGTGCGATGGCTGATAGGAAGACCTTTGGGCACCTGTCGTATCGGGTTGCCACTCGCCGCCAATCTTTCAGCCTTCCGAACATGATCTCGATCCGATTGCGACGTTTGTAGCGACGCCTGTCGTACTTCACCGCTTTCTTCCGCTGCTTCCGGCCTGGGATGCACGCACGTATCCCTTTGTCTTTCAACGCTTCCGGAACCAATTAGCGTCATATCCGCGATCCCCAAGCAGCCATTCGACATCTGGCAGGCTGCTCAACAATGCCCGTGCGCCGATGTAATCGCTGACCTGCCCAGCCGTTACAAACAAGTTGAGTGGGCGTCCCTTGCTGTCGCAGATAGCGTGCAGCTTCGTGTTCATGCCGCCCTTGGTCCGACCGATCAGGCGTCCACGCCCCCCTTTTTGACGCCCAAACTGGTCGCTGTGCGGTGCGCCTTCAGGTAGGTCGCATCTATCATCACTGTCTTATCTTCGCCGTGCTCAGCGGCCAATCCGGCCATCATCCGGGCAAAGATGCCCTTGTCGCTCCAACGTTTCCAGCGATTGTAGAGCGTCTTGTGCGGACCGTATTCCTTCGGTGCATCGCGCCAGCGCAAACCATTGCGATTAATGAAGACTATCCCGCTCAACACCCGCCGGTCATCGACGCGGGGTTTGCCGTGAGACTTTGGGAAGAAGGGCTCAAGACGCGCCATCTGGGCGTCGGTCAGCCAAAACAGATCAGACATGTTCACCGCTCGTTTTTCGAACCGTGAATCACGCAACCCAGCAGAAATCAATGGGTCCTGACCCTAAAAGCCATACAGACAAGTTGAAAGGCGTGAGTTCCAAGAGTAGCTTCCTAAGCCATGTAGGCGAACATCTTTGGCAGCGCATGCCTGACACTGTTTCTAAAACGGTGATTGATCCAGATTGTGAATTGAATGTCCGGGTAGAAGGTGAGAGATTCATTGCAACTGGAACATTTCAGAAGAACGAAGCCTCTTCTATGAATGCATTATCCGGTATTTCCAATCCTCCCAAGACTGAAACCTACATTGTCGAGTACCTAGGGCGCTTTGTTGGAAAAGTCGTACTAGGTGAGCGGACGAAAAAGAACAAAGATAGAGGGTCAGCGGCCACTACACTTCTCGGCCTAGCCGCCAACACGCGAAAATTCATCATTGTAATGCCCGATGGTGCGCAAAAATTTCGCGGTATGATAGGCGACGATTTGCTAGATTTCGAGCTGGGTGACTAAGCGATAAAATGACCGCTTCGGACTGCGACCTGCCGGATGCGCCCGCAGCCACCGGAGCACTCAGAAATGACTGGTTAGGGCTCATCGCGGCTTTTACGGGGACTTGCGGGGACAGCCTCTGTTGCGCATTCATCACAGGGTGAATTCTCCCCTGTTGCTTCCAGAGTGCTTCGAGTTGTGCAGTGGCCCAGAATGAACAAAGCCGCCCTGAGGCGGCTTGTTCGAGACTCTGTTCGACCGAAGTGGTTGCGGGAGCGGGATTTGGACTATGGCGAATTCGAGGCATCGCAACCAATGTCCAATCTGACAGTGCGCTGCAGCATTTTATTTCCCTTCACATCAATCGCCCACAGCGATGAGGAATGATCCATGTGTCTCAAGACCACCTGCTGCGCTCGATTGATCAGTTCGTCGATCTGAGCAGCGTCCTTGCCCATCTTGCAGATTTCTACAGCCATACGCGGTCAGTCGGCAGCGGGTTAGCAGCAGCTTTCGTACAAGCGCCCCCGGAGAAACCACTCATACTGGCTCAACGACGGCGTAGGGCCGGATTATAAAATTGCCCCGATCTGCCATGGGACAAACTCGACCACCCCATAACCAAGGGCTTCGCTTTTAGTAAGATGTCCGGAAGCCGTTGCCAGCAATGTCTCATATATTTCGCGGCCCTTCTCTTCGATTGAAATGCCGTCAATTACTTCCCCGCAGTTCACGTCCATGTCCTCGGACAAGCGGGCATACATATCGTTGTTCGAGGCCAGTTTCAGACCTGGAACAGGTTGGTATCCAGACACCGACCCTCGCCCGGTGGTAAAGGCAATCAGGTTTGCGCCCGACGCCACCTGGCCTGTCACTGAACAAGGATCATAGCCGGGGCTGTCCATGAAAACGAGGCCATGGTGGTCGATCTCTTCACCGTACAGATACACACCACTCAGCGGCGCTGTTCCGGCCTTGGCCACGGCACCCAGTGATTTTTCCAGAATTGTGGTCAGACCACCTTTTTTGTTGCCCGGGCTGGGATTGTTATCCATCGTAGCACCATTGCGAGCACAATAGCTTTCCCACCACACCAAACGGGCTTCGAGCGCTGCACCGATTTCTGGGGATCGGGCGCGCGAGGTCAACAGGTGCTCGGCGCCGAAAATCTCTGACGTTTCGGACAGGATGGTCGTGGCTCCCTGGGCCACTAACAAGTCCGAGGCATACCCCAACGCGGGGTTGGCCGTGATCCCCGATAAGCCGTCCGAGCCACCGCATTGCATGCCAACAGTCAGGGCGCTTGCGGGCGCGGGTGCGCGAACGGCTTTGTTGGCCTCAGTAAGTAAATCGGACAGCGCGGCCAGACCTTTGTTTACTGTGGCACGTGTACCGCCAGTTTGTTGAATGGTCATGAAGCGGAATCGTTTTGGGTCACTCAGCTGCGGTGTGCCGACCAATGCGGGCAGCTGCATCACCTCGCAGCCCAGACCCAGCATCAATATGGCACCGAAATTGGGATTCTGCGCATAACCAGAAATTGTGCGAAACAGGGTGTCATAGCCTTCGCCCTTGGCAGACATGCCGCAACCTGTGCCATGGGCAATTGGTACGATCCCATCCACATTTGGAAACTTCGACAACAGGTTCTCACGGGAGGCCGCCTCGGCGATGAAGCGTGCAACCGAGCCTGCGCAATTGACCGAGGTCAGGATGCCCACATAGTTGCGCGTTCCAACCCGGCCCGAGGCACGGTGGTATCCCCGGAATCTATCCTTGCGGGATGGTACCGGCAGCTCATGTATCTGCGTGCCATAGGCCAGATCCTGTTTGTGATCATCGATGCCAAGATTGTGGCTATGGACATGCGCTCCCTCAGTGATATCTGCCGTTGCGACACCAATGACCTGCCCGTATTTCCGCACCCTTTGCCCCTTGGGAATATCACATGAGGCCAATTTGTGACCGGCCGGTATCTCTGCCCCTGGAGCCGCGAGCACAGGCGCCAGCGCAATGACGACATTGTCGTCGGGATGTAGCCTGAGGATCCTGGACATGACTTCAGGACACAGGGGTGACGATGGCTTTGATCAGGGTCTCTCGGTTCTCGGCCAGGGCTTTGAACCGTTCAGGCAGATCTACCAGCGAAATGGTTTCCGAACAGAGCGCTTCCGCGTCAATATCGCCGCTGCGCAGGGCTTGCATCACCCGCTGGAAATCTGCGTCCAGCGCATTGCGGCTTCCGATAATGCGAGCTTCACGTTTGTGGAACTCGGAATCGGTGAACTGGATGTCATCCTTGACCACACTCAACAGAACATAGCTACTGCCGTGGGCCAAATAGGCGAACCCGGCCTCGATCGCACCAGTGTTGCCGGTCGCGTCAAATACGATGTCGAAGCCGTCGGCCAGGTCACCTGTCAGGATCGGTTCTCCGACCAGATGGATGTTGTCAAAACCGAATGTCTCGCGCACCAGTTCCAGCCGACTGGCGCTGATGTCCGACAGGTGTACCTCGGCCCCGGAGAGGCGGGCAAACAGAGCCGTACCCAGCCCGATCGGTCCGGCTCCGGTCACAAGGACCCGGTCACCGGGTTGCGTATCGCAGCGGGCCACCGCATGGGCGCCAATCGCCAGAAACTCGACCATGGAGGCTTGCAAAGGTGTCAAACCGTGGGCGGGATAGAGATTTCCAAGCGGGACCGCGATGCGTGCGCACATGCCTCCGTTGGAATGGACGCCTAAAACCGAAATCGCGGCGCAGCAATTTGGTTTGCTCCGTTGGCAGGCGCGGCAGGTGCCGCAAGAGATGTAAGGGTTGATCACAACCAGATCACCCGCCTTGAAGGCACCTGCATCGTTGACAACGTGGCCACTGAGTTCGTGACCAATCACCCGTGGATATTCAAGAAACGGGTGTTTGCCCTGGAAGATGTGATAATCGGTGCCGCAGATCCCGACGGCCGCGATATCAACCAGAGCGTAGCCATCTGATGCAAGCTCAGGGATCTCACATGTGGTCAGTGCGAATTCGCCAGGCTCCACGCAGGTGCCGCATTGCATGGTCAGCGATTTGGAATCTGCGTCTTTCATTGTGCGACCTCAAGATTGCGTGGCGTCCAATCAGACGGGAGTTCACCTTTGATGATCATGCTCAAAACGTCATCTTTGTTCACTTCGTCGATGTTGTAGGAGCCCACATTGCGGCCTTTGTTCATAACCATGACCCGATCACACAGCTCGAACACATCGTGCATGTCGTGGCTGACAAGGAAGATGCCGATCCCTTCATCACGCAGGCGCTTGATGAGATCAGCAACCATGGCCGTTTCCGAGGGGCCAAGTGCCGCGGTTGGTTCATCCATGATCAGGATCTTTACGTCGAAATAAATCGCGCGTGCAATTGCGATCACTTGTCGTTGACCGCCGGACAGGCTGGCCACAGGATCACCAAGGTTTTGAAAGTTCGGATTCAGACGGCGCAGAACATCACGCGCTTCAGACATCATGCGTTTTTCGTCCAGATTGCCAAAGCGGGTCTTTAACTCACGGCCCAGAAACAGGTTCGATGGCGCGTCCAGATGATCGGCCAGAGCCAGCGTCTGGTAGATGGTTTCGATGCCGAAATCGCGTGCATCATGAGGGGAATGGATGTGGGCATCTTCACCGCGAACTTTGATCTTTCCCTCGTTGGGCATCATCGCCCCCGATAGGATCCGCATAAGGCAGGACTTACCGGCCCCATTGTGGCCCAATACACCCACAACTTCGCCGGGGGACAGGCTGACCGACACGCCATTCACGGCACGTACGCCGCCGAAGTGCTTTTCAATGTCGATCATTTCAACCAAGGGGGCCGTATCTAAATGAATTGGGGCCATGGGGCACACTTTCGCGTTGGTAGGTCGGAAATTCCGGCGCGCTAAGGGAGTGGCTGCACGCCGGAAAGGGATTGTCAGTACAGAACGTTCTGTGCTGTTGGGGTGTCGATGTTGTCCTGATCAACCAGCACAACCCCGGTATCAATGAAGCTATCGACTGAATTGCCGGAAATAACGTCGATCACAGCGTTCACACCCAATTCGCCCATTTGGAAGGAGCCCTGCACGGCAGTCGCCTGCAGCGTGCCGTCACGCACGAAATCTTGCAGATCGCCATTGCCATCAAAGCCGAAGGCTGTGACCTGACCGGCTTTGCCAGCCTGAACCAGCGCACGGCCCATGCCGACTGCGGTCGGTTCATTGGCGCCGAAAATGCCAACCAGATCGGTGTTGGCGGCCAGGATGTCGGTGGTCTGGTTCAATGCAGTGGCCATTTGCGACTGCGAATAGAGCGGACCGACGACTTCCAGTTTCGAGTTCTCGCTAAGGTATTCAACAAAGCAACCGACGCGGCCAACTTCAGATCCCACGCCAGCCACATAGGACATCACAGCGACTTTGCCTTCGGTTCCAACCGAGTCGATCATGGACTTTGCGACCAATTGACCAGCGGCGCAGTTGTCGGTCGACAGGAACGCCTGATAGGTGCCCTCGGCGCCTTCACCCAAGCCGGAGTCGATGATCGCAACTGGAATACCGCTTTCATATGCGCGTTTCACAACCGGAGCCAGTGCATCGGGGTCAGACGGGGCCAGAACAATGCCGGCAACGCTGCGGTTGATGGCGTTTTCGACCATGTTGACTTGGTCAGCGATTGCGCTTTCCGAAGCAGGACCATTGAAGGTCATCGTGTGTTCGCTCTGGCTGGCAATGGCGGCACTCGCGCCTTTGTTGACGTTCTGCCAAAAATTTGAGTTGGTGGTCTTTACGATGACTGCAATCTCTCCGGCCATGGCTGTGGCCGGAAGGGTCGCAACAAGGGCAGTAGCGGCGAGCAGCTTGGTAACGTTGGATTTCATGGCTTTCTTTCTCCTCCTGTTGGAAAGCGTTGGATTAGGGTCAGCGGCGGTTGCGCAGCTGGTCGATGTAGACTGCCAGGATGACAACCGCACCGATTACGATTTGTTGGATGAAGGACGACACGCCCGCCATATTCAGACCATTGCGCAGGATACCGATGATAAAAGCGCCGATCATGGTGCCCGAGATTGTTCCCACACCACCCATAAGGGATGCGCCGCCGATCACGGCCGCCGCAATCGCGTCCAGTTCATACATGACGCCTTCATTGGGTTGGGCGGTGATCAGGCGCGACATCAGAACCACACCGGACAGGCCTGCAAGGGCACCGGTCATGCCATAGGCAAGGATTTTGGTGCGATCGACGTTGACGCCAGACAGACGGGCAGCCTCTTCGTTGGAACCGGTCGCATAGATGTGCTTGCCCAGTTGGCGACGGCGCAGCAGATAGGCCGCGGCAAAGGCCACAATCACAAGCAGGATCACCGGATAAGGGATGCCCGGAAAGACCACACGGGGGAAGCCATTGGCCTGCATCTCGACGATGCGGAACAAAGCGCCGTTGCCAAGTACTCCAAAAGCTTCACCAAGTTGCGAAATAGGGGCTGCTCCAGTCAGCTGCAGAGCCAGGCCCCGCGCCATCAGCATCATGCCCAGCGTCGCCACAAACGGGGTGATACGCATTTTTGTGATGACAAATCCGTTGACCACACCGCACAGCGCTCCGACACTCACGCCAATGAGCATGGCTGGCACAACCGGCATTCCCGATTTCACCAACATGCCCGTAACCGTTCCAGATAGGGCCAGAACCGAACCTACTGAAAGGTCAATTCCTCCGGTGATGATGACCATTGTCATACCGATGCCCAACAGTCCAATGACAGCTGTCTGAAGCAAAACGGTCAGCCCGTTGTTCACCGATAGGAATGCGGAATTCCCGAAAGAGAAGATGATGATCAGGATAAGCATGGTCAGCAAAGCCGACAGCTTGTGGAACGCCTCGCCAGAAAGGCGCAGGGATGCCCCTGAGTTTCTGAGACGTTGAACCAATTCGACCATTTCGACCCTCCCGATCTTCGCGGTACTAAATTATTAAAAACATTTAGCCTCAAGCCTTGCCAGGCGTCAATGGTTTTTTATAATTATCGACAGTTGAGATTTGAGGAGGCTTTGAAATGGCGCGTACGGACGAAAGATTCAAGAATACTTTCAATGAACTGCTTGACAGATGCGCCCTTTTGGAAAAAGGCGCACAATTGCCGTCCGAGCTTGCCTTAGCAACAGATCTGAACGTCAGCAGGACTGTAATACGATCTGCGCTGACCAAACTCAATGAAGATAGAATCATTTCCTGGTCCGGACGCACGAAAACGGTTTTGCGCCAACCGCGAGATTCAGATCGATTGGAGGTTATCTCGGAACCGCCAACACCGGAAGAGTTGGAGAGCCGGTTCTTTGACTGGGTTCTGCATTTCGACGTCCCCGCGGGCACTCCCCTTAATGTCACACAATTGGCACGCGATTTCGAAGTCCCGGCGCATTCTTTGCAGGAGTTTCTGGCGTCACTCAGCCGGTTCGGGCTGGTCCAGCGGCGCGAAAAAGGTGGATGGGAACTTGTCGGGTTTACTGAAGATTTCGCAATCGAGTTGTCCGATTTCCGTTCGGTTCTTGAGCTGAACGCCATCTCGCAGGTGATCGCACGTCCCGAAGGAGATCCGATCTGGGCGCAGCTGGCTGAATTGAAGCAGAAACACCTTGAGTTAGCGGATAATATCGACTCCCAGTTTCACGATTTCTCGCGGCTCGACGAATCCTTTCATGAGGCGCTTTACAGCGTCGTCAAAAACCGGTTCGTGAAAGAATTTCAGCGCGTGATCTCAATGATCTTCCACTATCACTACCAATGGGAAAAAGACACCGAGAAGACGCGGAACGCACAGGCGATCAATGAACACCTGAGCTTGATCGACGCGCTCCTGTCACGTGACGAAGGGGCGGCATTGGGCGCCGCCAAGGAGCATCTGGCCACTGCAAAGCGAACGCTTTTGGCATCCATGCGCAGTCACAAGTTTACTTGAAAGCCTGTCGTGCCGCCTCTGCCCAAGGGGTGGCAAGCGCGTCCATGTTGCGCTGAAGCGACGAAGGCTTCGCCGTTCCCAGCAGGACCGAAGCAGAAGCCGGGTGTGTACGCGCGAAATGCAGCGCGGCGGCTGCCAATGGCAGGCAGAGTCCTTTTGCGCAGCTTTCAAGATCTCTTACTTTTTCGAGGATATTCTGAGGAGCAGGGCCATAGTCGTAGCTGGCCCCGTCAACAGGGCCCGTGGCCAGAATGCCCGAATTGAAAATCCCACCCAGAACGAGGCTCGTATTTCGCTGTCGGCACAGAGGCACCAATGCTTCTTCAGCGGAGCGGTCCAGAAGGGTCAGCCGTCCGGCCAACAAGATCACATCCAGGGGTCGTTCTTTGAGGATATCCAAGCAAATCTGATTTTCGTTCACCCCAAGTCCAAAAGCTCCGATCCGGCCTGCGTCCTTGAGCTTTTGTAGCCGATCCAAACCGGACCTCATCAGGTCGTCCATATGTTTGGAGTTTGCTTCGCCATGTGTGTAGGTGCCGATATCGTGCACATAAAGAACATCGATATAGCTGGTACCGAGATGGGCGCAGCTTTGTTCAAATGACGCTTCAATTCCGTCGCCCGAATAATCATAGCAAACGTCATTGGGCAAAGGATTTATAAATCCGTCTGCTTCGGCCTGCTGCCGCCCAGGCAACAAAACCCGACCGACTTTGGTTGAGATCACGTATTGATCATGAGACTTGTCGTTCAGGAACGCCCCCAGACGCACTTCTGATAAACCACGCCCGTAATGCGGCGCTGTGTCGAAATAGCGAATGCCGCTGTTCCAGGCCGTTGCAAGCACCTCTTGCGCAGTCTCCTCAGTAATTTCGCGGTAAAGGTTCCCGATGCCTGAGCATCCAAATGAAATCTCGCTGACCCGGACTTCGGTGGATCCAAGTTGGTTCTTTTTCATGACACGCCGTCCAATTCGGTGAGTGTTGCGTTCAGTCGGGGCATCGGTGCGCTGCACCCTTGTTCACGCGCCCAGGTCACAAAGGCGCCTATCCGGCGTTGCAGCTTCTCTTGGTGATTCTGAGCGATATCAGCCAGCCGGTGCTTGAGGAACGGATTGGCGAAGCGATCCAGAACGGTGTGAACATAAACCCGCGCCTCATCCTCCACTCCCGCAGTGGCAAAGCCCGGAATGACTTCTTCATCATAAAGCGCATTCAGGTCAGCCAAAATTTGAGAGTTCTGCATCAGGTCGCGGACGTATTTCGCCCCCTGCCTTTTCTGCTCCAACCATCTGGCAACGAGATATGAGTGACCAAGGTTCAGTATGAACAGCTTGCGCACCTCAATTGGTTCAAGTGCTGGCACCACCTGAATGGCAGGATGAGTACAGGGCAGGATCAGACCGGAACAATCCTGAATAGCCCAGAGCGCGTAAGGTTCAGCCACAGCCCCAGCCGGATCAATGGGTTCGGACACGATGCGATCGACCAGTGAATTGACGAATATCACATGGGTAGTGATCCAATCGGCAAACTCTTCCGACAATCCCTTTGCCAGAGGCAGAACGAGGTCTCGCAGCACATCTCCGTTTCCGACAACCAGTTCAGTTGGCATTATTTGGATAGGGCGCTGATTACACTTGAAGCGTGCCCAGAGCAGGTGAGTTAACTTGGCTGGAAACGACATTCCCTGCTCAAAGGACTTGGCCTTGTCAAATGGGGTAGGTCTGAATCCCGCATCCGAGGTGTTGGACAGGATGATCTCAGCCTCTTCAACCACAATACGAGTGATTTCTTCCCAGTCCATCTGGGTCGACAAGGCCCGCGCCACCGAAGTCACCCGGCGCTCTTCATCAATAAGCGAGCCATTTTCAACCCCGCGGATATACACTGGAAACCCGCCGGGCGCAGACAGTGCTTGCAACCGGTGTGAACGGGCACTGCTACCGCTGGTCTGAACCACCGTGATATCGCCCAAAGCCTCATCCCTTTCTTGCGCCTCCGACACAAAAAGATCGGCATGGGCTTGCAGAAACCGACTGGTGCCGAATTGCACAATTGGTGTTGTTGACATGGCGATCTCCTTTTTATAATGGTTTTTTATGATTATATACCGTTTGTCAACACACAAGCTGACAAGAGCTGTCTGACAAAGGCAAAAAGTAACGGGACCGCAGAATGAAAATAGACGCACATCAGCATTTCTGGAGACTTGACCGGGGTGACTACTTCTGGATGGACGATAGCGTCGCCCCGATCCGGTGCGACATTGGTCCGGGTGATCTGAATCCGTTGCGCTCAGCGACTGGGATCGATGGAACCGTGGTGGTCCAGGCCGCTCCGACCGTTGCGGAAAGTGAATACCTTTTGTCTTTGGCGGATAGAAACGTAGCCATTCTGGGCGTGGTCGGCTGGGTTGAATTAAGCCAAGAAAATGCAAGATCCGACCTGGAGCAGCTTGCTGCACACCCCCGTTTCAAGGGGGTGCGCCCGATGCTTCAGGATATCGAAGACACCAACTGGATCCTTCGTGACGACGTCATTGCAAATCTTCAGACCGTTGCAGCGATGGGCCTGCGTATGGACGCACTGATCACCCCCCGCCATCTGGATGTCATTGCCGAGCTCGCCCACCGGATACCCGAATTGCCCATCGTCATCGACCATTGTGCAAAACCTGTGATCCAAAATGGGGAAGACGCTGGGGAGGCATGGCGTGCAGGCACTGCCCGGCTGGCATTGGCTCCGCAGATCATGTGCAAACTGTCCGGTCTTGCCAATGAATACGGCAATGGCTGGAGTGCCGATACGCTGCGCCCCGTTTTCGACCACGTCCTGGCCTGTTTTGGATCTGATCGCCTGATGTGGGGGAGCGACTGGCCGGTACTGGATCTGGCCGGCAGCTATCAAACTTGGCATGACTGCGCCTTGTCGCTGGCATCCACGCTAAGCATCAAAGAACAAGACGATTTGTTCGGAAATACGGCCACCCGCTTTTATGGGTTGAAGCCATGATGGATCTTGTCTGCGCCGGCGAAGCAATGGCCGAATTGCGTCAAGACGGGGCCACCTATCGGGTAGGGTTTGCGGGCGATACATTCAACACGGCAATCTATGCCAAGCGCAGCCTTGGCCCCACAGCGCAGGTCGGGTTTTTGACCCGGATGGGGACGGACCCGATGTCTGCGGGGCTTGCGAATTTAGCCGCGAAGGAACAGGTCGTATTGCCTGGCGGTGTGCTCGACACAGACCGAAACCTCGGGATCTACTCCGTCACGACAGATAAAGCAGGAGAGCGTTCATTCCACTACTGGCGCGAAATCTCAGCAGCGCGACGCTTGTTTTGTGACCCGATGGAGTTGCAGGTCCTGACACAAACAAAGATCGCATATTTGTCCGGGATTACCCTGGCGATCCTGTCACCAAGTGCGCGCGAAGCCTTGTACGATGCCCTTGAAACGTTTCGCAGCAGTGGGGGGCTGGTCGCTTTTGACAGTAACTATCGCCCGCGCTTATGGGAAGACAAAATCACGGCCCAATCCCATATCAGCGTGATGTGGCAACTCACAGATATTGCCTTGCCATCTGTTGACGACGAAATGGGCCTGTTCGACGAACCAAACGCTCACGCCGTTTTGGAGCGGCTGAACGATTGGGGCTGCAAGTCAGGCGCACTGAAGCGCGGTCACGAGGGACCGGTTTCACTTTCTCCGGATTTTTCGAAAACATTGGTGTTTTCTCGCGCCAATCGGGTCGTGGATACCACAGCGGCAGGTGACAGTTTTAATGGCGCCTATCTTGCCGGGGTTCTAAGCGGCGCAACTGAAGCAGAGCGACTGAGGGCGGCGCACGACATGGCAGTTGCGGTCATCGCGCAGCCAGGAGCCATTATTCCGCGACAAGAGGAAACACCATGAAACGAATGGGATTGGTCATCGGCCTACACCCCGAGCACATCGCCGAATACAAACGTGTTCATTCGGATGTATGGCCAGAGGTGCTGGACCGTCTGCGTAGGTCCAACATTACCAACTACTCAATTTTCCTGCGTGAGCCTGAAAATCTGATGTTCAGTTATTGGGAGTATGTCGGAAGTGATTTTGATGCTGACAACGCCGCAATCGCCGCCGACCCGGTGACACAGGATTGGTGGAAAATATGCGGCCCTATGCAGACGCCGCTGGAAACACGGCGCGAAGGCGAGTGGTGGGCGGCGATGGAAGAGGTTTTCCACCTCGACTGAATCCATTTGACGCTTGGTGGATAGCATCCACCTACCACGCCGCTCAACCTCCGTATGGATGATAGGATGCTGCGCGTTGATTGAATGGCAGGAATGGGTCGCGGTAACGGTTTTTGCGGCCACCGCGAAAGGCCAAGAACCGCTGTGAAAGACAGTCGGTAGTAGCTTCCGCCGGCCGCTGATTGCATAAGAGGCTCGTAAGCCCCCCAAAATAAGTCCTTTTGAAGGGGAAAATAGCCCCCTCCCAGAAATCAAAGTTTCAGATTGTTCGACGAACATCAGCTTAGTAAGCAACAATCAGTGCTATATCCATGAGAGTGACCTACACCCTCAAAGCCCCATCAGGTGTCATTTCTTCATTTCGGGATTTCTATATTTCAAGACTTCCGCAGACATTTCTGACATCATTATGTGCACTTAAGAGCAATCATCTGGGCAGTTTGCAGCTTCGCACAAACCTTTGCAGCCTGATACTTTTTCTTGCAGCATTTTGTGCAGGGATCACAGGCCAATCATGCACTAACAATCAAACTGGACCAGTCAGATAGGGCTGCTCAATGGCCGACCATCTTGTTTGAGGGAGATAAGCCAATGGAGCACTTTGTTTTCATCAATCAACTTCGGGAACTCTGTTTTCCCGCCAAAACCGGATCAAGCCGGTTCTTACGCTCGCCCGTCACTGAACTGGCTGCAATATCGGGTATTTTCGACCACCTTGAAATCTCCAAGAATGGCCGTTTTCTTATGTGGAAATTCACCGAAAGTTTTTTCCACACGATGTCCGACATGGATGTTTACGGCCTTATCGACGCAAGTGAGATCGGTCACTGTCAGCGCAAATTCGACGGGGCATTGTTGGCGCAGATTGCATTGCACCGAAGAAAGCACGTGCCGGAATTCAGCCTGATCGCGCCGAACAAAGGATTTGAGAGAGGCCCTATGGCGGTGAAGCCCTCTCTCATTCCCGGAGAAATCAAAAGGTTGTTGCGCCCCTCACTTCAAAATTGGTCCAACATAACAGGGACCTCGTTTGCCGTATTGCTTGTCCAAGCAGGAACTCGCCCCGGCTACACAGATGTCGTTATCAGAATGCGGCACAAAGACACCAAGTGGCCTAGGTGTTCAGTCCCGGCATTTGGTGGATCGGATTTAGGATGAATCGATCTGGCTCTAAAGTCCAGATCTTGCAGACGTATTCATAGGGC
>NZ_JBQFYB010000018.1:0-52524 GCF_056541275.1 Ruegeria sp. AI2 | reverse complement strand
AAACCACCAGCTCCTGAAGCCATCATTCCGATGGATCAGAGGCCGATCATGCACTAACAATCAAAATGGACCAGTCAGATGAGGCTGCTCAAAATTGCGGAACTAGTCGCGGCAGCGCAGCGCAAGGCGCTGCCAGACATATTTGGACGCCCTTTTTTGTACAGGATGGCTGTCCCCAACGCCGAATAACCAACTATCCAAATTTCTGGTGTTACTTCAGTCAAAGAAGATCAGAAATGTCACCTCTCGTTTTCTAGGCATGGATCGCTTGGCCCAAAATTGATCGACAAATACCAAGGTTGGATGACTCAGTTATTCTGAGGGTGTATTCATCCATGGGCAACCTGTCTGCAAAAACAATGTTCAAAAGCGGTCAATATTTGCGTATTCCAAGTGTTTCACTGGGCCTTTCTCCAAAGTAGTCGAAATACTTGCGGGAAAAGGTTCCTGGCCTTTTTACGCCGTGTGCCCGTAATACGTCTGACACCAGAACATCATGAGGACTACTGTATGCCAGACATTTTTTTACATGGTTTATTCTAGTCGCATTCAAAAATGCTATTGGTCCCATACCATAGTGCTTGTGAAAAGCATGCCTAAGAAGACGATCGCTGACATGAAATTCTTTGCACAGGCCCAAGGCGGTCAGAGGGGCAGAAATATTTGCATGCATGTATTCGATCACTGAGGCGACAAGTTTGTATTGCTTCTCGTTTGCAATCGTGTGCTCGGATTTGAACTGAGTTTCTTGCAGCGCTTCGACCAGACTGCGTAGGATTCTTGCCTCGGTGTCCGCTTGTGACAAATGCGATATTGCGCCATGGCATAGCATTTGTATTTGCCGCTGAATAAGCATCGCACCTTCAGGGTTGGTGTGAAGAACTGTCCAAGTCTCGAGATCAATGTCCAATTCACCATAAGACAGAATTTGCATCGCGTTCTGGAGAACCCGCTTGCTGACAATCAGGGCTTCAATTTGGGCACAGCTTTCCGTGCAGTTATGATATTCAATACCAGTGCCTCTGATGAGAATGTCGCCACGTTCAAGCTGTCTGCCTTGCCAACGCGTTGCCTGAGAGCGTCTTGTGATAGGAATGATGGTGACGCTGTTTTCGTCAGCAGGCCCCTTTGTCAGGAGCGAACTGCTGGTCTCGGCGACAAACGCTCTCAAGTGAGGCATTTGCGCCACCTCGAGCTTACCCTCAAATGCACCCTTGGACAGCAATGTGAATTCTCCCCGCCAGCCTGGAATCGCATAGCGGAAGTCCTCAAAACGGCTGAGTCTCAGTGTCATGCGTTTCAGTTGGTTCAGATGATCACCGGCCTCCATCTTTTCGAATTTATTCCTCGCTGATGGCCCCTCACTTGCCGGAATCGTACAATGGATTGCTCGTCCTGCCTAGCCATAGGCAGTCTTGACCTCCAGCAGCGAGGCAGACGATGAAGTTCACATCAATACCCGGAGCAATCTTCAACGAATTCATAGCGTCAGGTTTGATGCTCATAACACCCGAGTATCGGGCGCTGAAAGCTGTTCAGAAAAGGTCCAGCGATAAAATGGACGCGTTGACCGATTACAAGATGAGCTTTCAGTTCATGACCATCAAGGGTCTTCGCCTCAGGTACTCGGCTGCAGGCAACGAAAGCGGTCCGGCAATACTCTTTCTGAGTCCGCTACCGCAGAGCATTCGTTGCTTCGAACAAATCTGGCCAAGTCTTGCCAAAAAGTTTCGGTTGATCGGGCTCGACCTTCCCGGCTTCGGCCGGAGCGAAGGCGGCCACGAGGTGATGAATACCGAAGCTCAAAGCGAGATCCTGGATCTGTTTGTTCGCGAGCTTGGAATCTCGGATTTTCATCTGGTTGGACCCGACGTTGGCATGCCGGTTGCGCTACACTACGCCATTCATCGTGATCATCGTTTGAAGAGTCTCGTTTTGGGGGACGGACCTTGCGTCACCCCATCGCATAATGGTTCAATCATCGACCGGGCCGTCACTTCACCATTGTGGCGCCTGATATTCAAGATTGGAGGGGCCGGGCCATTCGTGGTTGGAGCCAACAAGCTCGCCTATGTAAACTATACTCCTAGTGATGACGAGGTAGAGGACTATTTTGCGTCCTACCGTGGCAGGATACCCGCCGTCATGCAATGGTTCAAAGCCTATCCGGAAATCATTGACTCGATTGAGCCTTATCTTCGCGAAATTGATCTGCCGATCCAAATTTTTTGGGGAGAGGATGACAAACTCTTGCTCGTGGAAACGGCGTACAAGTTCCAGGAGCGACTAAAAAACGCGAAACTTCGAGTTTTTGAGGAGTGTGGGCATTTCTCATATCAGGATAAGCGAGAAGATTTCGCTCAAATGATCAACGATTGGGTCGATGGTGGCCATGCTGAATAATCGCTGCGCTGAATTGGCGAAGGCAAAGAATGGATCTGGAGTGCTATGACTAAATCCTTGATTAGAAGCGTAATGGTTGCAACTCTGATGACAGGGGTCATGGGAGCTGCATTTGCCGAAGAGCGGAAGCCCAACATTCTGATCATCACGAGTGATGATACGGGAATCTGGGATCTTAGCTTCAATCATAGAGGTTCAAGAGGTTACAAAACACCGAACATTGATGGTTTGTTCGAAGACGGCATGGCCTTTACGGATTACTATGCCGAGCAATCTTGCACCGCAGGGCGCTCCGCCTTGATCACCGGTCAGGCCACAGTTCGAACTGGCCTCGCAAAGGTGGGCCTGCCCGGCGACAAGAATGGAATGAACAAACAGAATCCGACGATAGCCACGGCTTTGAAGGATCAGGGGTATATCACTGCGCAATTTGGAAAGAACCATCTGGGTGATCGCGATGAACACTTGCCAACAATGCACGGGTTCGATCGCTTTTTCGGAATATTGTATCATCTGAATGCGTACAACGAGTTAGAAAACGAAGATTACCCCGGAAATCCAATCTTCAGGAAAAATCTGGGGCCTCGAAATCCTGTCAGAAGTGTCGCAAACGGTGATGGGACACAGACCATCGAGGATGTAGGCCCTCTGGATCGGGAACGCATGAAGACCTTTGATGATGAGGTGCTTTCCGAGGGCTTTGGTTTTCTTGAACTGGCAAAAGAAAGCGACCAACCGTTTTTCCTTTGGATGAACTCTACCAGAATGCACTACCCCACCTATGTGCCTGATGAGTGGAAAGGAGTTTCAGGACAAGGCAAATATGCCGACGGTTTGTTGCAGCATGATGCATGGGTCGGCTCTCTTCTAGGAAAACTGGATGATCTTGGTTTCTCGGAGAATACCATTGTCATCTATCATGCCGACAACGGGCCTCAGACGAGCCTATGGCCTGATGGTGGGATTACTCCCTATCGGAGCGAGAAGTTCACCAATTGGGAAGGTGCATATCGTGTTCCCGGAGCGGTGCGATGGCCAGGCCGCATTCCGTCTGGAACGGTGTCCAACGAGATTATGTCCAATCTTGATTGGTTCCCAACACTGCTGGCAGCCGCAGGCGAAGCAGACATTGTTGAGAAGCTGAGGGAAGGCCATGAGCTAAATGGGAGACCATATCGTGTGCATCTGGATGGCTACAATCAATTGCCTCTGTTGACTGGCGAAACCGAGGACGGTGCTCGACAGGAGTTCTTCTATTTTACTGACAACGGAGGTGTGGCGGCCATGCGTTTCCGTGATTGGAAGCTGGTCTTTAGCGAGCAACGAGGCACTGCCTTGGGCGCTTGGCAAGAGCCTATGATCCCGCTCAGCTTCCCAAAGCTCTACAACCTCAGAACAGACCCCTTCGAAACGGCAGACTTCAACAGCAACAGCTATGACCAGTGGGCATTTGACAGAACGTTTGTCGGCGCGATCGCTCAAGCCACGGCCAGGGACTTTTTCAAGAGTCTTTTGGAGTTTCCACCGCAACAGGTAGCATCGTCGTTCAATCCAGAGGTCATCCTGCAACGTATCCAGTCAAACAACAACTGACGCGGAAATCACGGGCGCGGCCAAATATGCTATCCTGTAAATGCGCCTTTTGGGTGTCGCACGATGGCAGCAGATACGAGACTGAGGAATAAAGTATGAGTACTCTTTCTGAGACACAAAGCATGCACCCGTTGGCGACGGGTCATTTGCCGGCGTTTTTTCCTTCAAGCGATGGAAGCGACCTTTTGTTCATCTTGGTCGTGGTTGCACTTATTGGAATGTTCGTCGTTGCAGGTGCCGTGTACTTTACACTTCATTCCGTGCCGGAAAACATCGCACATGAAGCTGGCCATACCCAGTTTCAAGTGGTGGGGATATTGGCACTGCTTGCCCTGTTCACGCACAATAATCTGTTTTGGGTGATTGCCTTGGTCATTGCGGCTTTCAAGTTTCCCGACTTCTTGACCCCTATCAAATCCATAGCTCGGTCTCTTAATCCGCTCAAGTCGATTGCGTCATCTCTTGACGCAATTCAACTTTCTGTCGCTGCGCCCCGCGATGAGAAGACTGCCCAACCCAAAATGGAAAGTGACGGAAATGCTTGAGTTCCTGCTTTGCTCTTTGGTCACAATTTTCCCGGATTACCTGTTTCGCCGTTACTGGCAAGGAAAGAAATGGGGTCAGGAGATAAACCTCTTCTCGGTATGGTACGAGCTGAGATATGGCTTGACGACATGTCTGCTTCTTACGCTGGCCTTGATCACTGTTGTTTTCTACTATCACCCATCTGCGACGAATGTCCGTTCGTTCTTTCGAACGGTTACAATTCTCCCGGAAACGGGGGGGCGGGTGTCGGAGGTTTTGGTCGAGAACGGTCAATCTGTAAAAGGGGGCCAGCTTCTTTTCCGTCTGGACAGCGCCAGCCAAGAGGCTGCAGTTCTCGCGGCCAATACAAGAATTCTGCAAACCGAAGCTTCGATCCCTGTCGCCGAGGCGAACTTGGCGGCTGCCAGTGCAACAGTGGAAATGGCGAAGGCCAATCTGGCGCAAGCAGAATATGACCTTGACCAGGAAAGAGAACTTGCTGACAAGAATTCGAGTGCGGCTCTCGAACAGCGACTCGTGAAAGCGTCGAATCTGGCTTTGGTGAGGCAGAACGAGTTGGAAGCTGCCAAGGCCAATCAGCTGGCCGCTCAAGAGCGTTTGAAGGAACAAATACCTGCTGAATTGGAGGCGGCAAAAGCGACTCTGGAACAAGCGGAAGCAGAGCTCGCCAAAACTTACGTCTACGCAGGTGTGGATGGTTCAGTCGAGCAGTTCACTTTGCAGGTCGGAGACTATGTCAATCCGATCTTGCGCCCTGCAGGGATCCTTATCCCTGAAAAATTCTCCAGCAATAAGCGATTCCTAGCCAGTTTCGGCCAGATTTCCGCGCCTGTCATCAAGGTGGGGAGCTACGTCGAAATGTCCTGCCTTTCCAAACCGTTCACTGTAATTCCGATGGTGGTAGTCGATATTCAGGATGTTTTACCCTCGGGGCAGATCAGGCAGGAGGACCGTCTTCTTGATCCCCAGATTGGCTTGATGCCGGGCAGCCTAACGGTTTTCCTGGAGCCCGTTTATCCTGGCAGTGTCGACGAAGTTTTGACCGGGTCCACGTGTCTGGCGAATGCATACAGCAATCATCATGACGTTCTACACGAAGGTGACGTTGGTTCTGTCGAGCGGGTCTATCTACACGCCGTGGATACGCTGGGGTTGGTGCACGCGATTATTCTAAGAATTCAAGTATTTATGCTCCCGGTGTTTTCTTTGGTCTTGAGTGGCCATTGATTTGGAGCTCATTAGGGAAGTGACCTGAAGGCGGAGCGTTCCGTCGCCTTTTCCGGTTCCGGAATCGTGGAATTGAAATGCAGGGCGCTTGCTCGGGTGGGATCTGAACAGATGGTTTGGTGCACAGAGTGGAGCGGAGTGCCCGCGATAGATCGGTTTGCGCCGGGCGAACCGCCAGGGTGTGCAAGATCAGGTCACACGTGTGCGTTGATCCTCGATCCCCATTGAGATTAGCGAAGGTTCTTCGCGTTGGATGGTCTGAAAGCTTGCTTTGTCCTGCATCTTATCCCAATTGCTCAGGATCAGGCACTGCGCGACGGCTCCGCCCAGTGTGGTTCCCGGTCCAGTGACGATGAACATGTCGGGTGCAAACTCTTTCGCGGCTTGTGATACGGCCTTTGTGAAATCATAGGTTTCGGTCACCTGATGACCCAAGGTGTAGTCCCAAAGCGCGTCCAGATCACAGGCGCCGGGCCACCAGATCTGACCGCGGCCATCTATCATGGGCAAATTGGGTTGCCGGAACAGATCTGCGGCAAGGCGGTTGCGACCGGCTTCGGCAACTGGGCGTTGCAGGTGTGAATGAAACCCTGCGTGGTTGGCCAGCCGCATCGGAAAGCGTTCCTGCACCACAGGCACCTTGTTTTCAAAGGCGGATAACCCAGCTTCATTCCCGGCCAGAACCAGCATCCCGCCCAGATCAATTGACAGGGTGAGGGTCGCGCCGGTGCCGTCGATCTCAGCGACCAGAGCCAGCAGTTCGGCCTTGCGTACCGGGTTCGGCTGCCAGTCGGCATCCATGAACGGATAGATCAACTGGCCGCCAATCAGGCTCTGCTGCATGAGTGTTCCCATGGTGTTGACCACCTCGAACCCTGCCTCGGCGGTCAAGGCACCCCCGCAGGCCAGGGCCGAATACCAGCCCATCGAGTTTCCGGTCACAGCCACCACGTCGATCTTATCTGGATCAATGGCGCGAAAATCGCCCAGCGTGGCGGCATAGATCAGGGCCGAGGCATTGTCGCCGCGCGTGTGCTTTGCCACGGAATACCGCGTTGCGCCGTCCAGTTCGCTTAGGGTTTCCTGACCCTGCGTGCGGCGCATGTCGTCGAAATGGGCCAGCAGGGCTTTGTCGGTAAAATGGCGGCTCAGAACCCCCAATTCAGGTTTGTTATAGGTGCCGCGCCCCGGACAGATGGCAACAGCGGTTTGTTTTGCTGACCTCATTTGCCCGTCTCCATCAGGGATCTTGCTGCGGCCTCGATGCTGTCTTTCGATGGCATAGTTGCGGCATAGGCCGGGCCGGTGGCGATAAAACTGTCTTCGGCCGTAATACGTGCCATCGGCACATCTGTGGTTTCGTGGAAATGGGCCATCAGGGCTTCGGCCACGCCACCGTGATGCCGGGTTTCATCGACGATCAATATCCGCTTGGCGCCGCTTACGGCTCGGGTCAGCGCGTCTTTGGGCAGCGGTGACAACCAGCGCATGTCAATGATCCGGGTTTTTATCCCGTCGGCCTCCAGCGGTTTGCGCGCCTGATGGCTGAGGTAGACGCCATTGCCAAAGGTAACAATCGCCAGATCGTCGCCGTCGCCATCCACGCCGACCTCGCCGAAACCGATCCTTTCGGATGGGTCGGGGTAGGTGTGCATCCAGCCTGCGTCCCCAGCTTCGTGCAAGTCCCGCATCGGGTAGAGCGCGATGGGTTCCAGAAACACGACCAGCCGCTGTTCTTCCCGGGCCAGCCGCACGCATTCACGCAGCATTCGTGCAGCGTCGGCGCCGTTCGATGGGCAGGCCAGGATCAGCCCCGGAATATCGCGCAGCACCGCGACCGAGTTGTCATTGTGGAAATGCCCGCCAAAACCCTTTTGATACCCCAACCCGGCGATGCGCACGACCATCGGGTTGGTGTACTGACCGTTCGAGAAGAAGGGCAGGGTGGCCGCTTCGCCGCGCAACTGGTCTTCGGCGTTGTGAAGATAGGCCAGGAACTGGATTTCCGGCATGGGTGTAAACCCGTTCTGAGCCATCCCGATGGCTAGGCCCAGAATCGACTGTTCGTCCAGCAGCGTGTCGATCATCCGGTCAGGGCCGAAACGGGCCTGAAGCTTTTGCGTCACGCCATAGACACCGCCCTTGCGCCCGACATCTTCGCCCATCATCACGATCTCGCCGTGTTCAAGCATCAGGTCGCTCAGGGCCCAGTTGATCAGGCGTGACATGATCTGGGGTTCAGCATGTGCTTTGAGGTCGCCGCCGAATACCTCAGCCCGATGTTCAGCTGACGGGCCATTGGTAGGGGCGCAGGGGCGTGCGGGCGGGATCAGGCTGGCCATCACGTCACCTGCGGTTTTCAGGCGAGGGCGGGTGATCGCCTTGTCGGCGACGCGGGTGACGCGGTCGCAGGTGTCGGTGTATACCTTCAGCGCGTCATCCGCTTGCATCGCACCGGATTGTTCCAGCAGACGGACGGAGTGCAGCAGGGGGTCGTTCGCCTCTTCGGCTTCGACCTCGGATTTTGGCATATAGGTGGTGGGCATATCTGCCCCGGCGTGGCCATACAGGCGCACCGTGCGGATGTGCAGAAATGCGGGTTTCTTACGGCTGCGGACGTAGGCGGCGGCTTCTTGTGCGAAACGGTAGGTTTCGAAAATGTCGAGCCCGTCACACGTGAAATACTTCAGTCCCGGTCGATGAGAGAATGTTGCGGCAATCCAGCCTTGTGGTGTCTTGGTCGAAATTCCGATCCCGTTGTCCTCGCAGCAGAACAGCAGTGGCAGGGGAACCGACTGGTAAGACGTCCACTGCGCGGTGTTGAACGCGCCTTGCGCAGTGGAATGGTTGGCCGAGGCATCACCAAAGGAACAGTAGACGATGGCGTCATCCGGCATTTCTGCATGTTCGGGTTTGTGACGGCGGGCTGCCCCGATTGCATAAGCCGCGCCGACAGCTTTGGGCAGGTGGCTGGCAATGGTCGAGGTCTGCGGGGGGATGCAAAGCGCCTTTGACCCCAACACCTTGTGCCGCCCACCGCTGATCGGATCATCAGAGGATGAAGCGAAGGACAACAGAATATCCCATGTCGGGCTCTGCCCCGGCACCTGATCGGACCGGGCGATCTGAAAAGCGGCGTCGCGGTAATGCAGAAAAGCAGGGTCTGTCGGGCGCAGGGCTGCCGCCACGGCGGCCATCCCCTCGTGACCAGAGGAGCCGATGGTATAGAATCCCTGGCCCGCTTTCTGCATTGCCCGGCTTTGGCGGTCCAATGCACGGCTGAGACATTGCGCGCGATATAGCCCGACTGCTTCGGACGCTGTCAGTGGGCCAGACGGCGTCGCGCCAGCGGGGAAATCCCGTGCCGCAACCCGGCGCAGGAAGTTGTCATGCACAATGGTTGCGCGATCCATCTTTGTCGTCCTCAGGCGAAGGCTTGCAGGCCCGTTTGCGCGCGACCCAAGATCAAGGCATGAACATCATGTGTGCCTTCATAGGTGTTCACGGTTTCCAGATTCACCATGTGGCGGATCACGTGGAAATCCTGGCTGATGCCATTGCCGCCGTGCATGTCACGTGCGTGGCGTGCGACCTCAAGTGCCTTGCCGCAATTGTTGCGCTTGATCAGGCTGATCATCTCCGGTGCTGCGCGGGCTTCGTCCATCAGACGACCCACGCGCAAAGCGGCCTGAAGGCCCAAGGCGATTTCCGTCTGCATGTTCGCAAGCTTCAGCTGGAACAGCTGCGTTTGCGCCAAAGGGCGACCGAACTGTTTTCGGTCCAGACCGTATTGCCGCGCGGCGTGCCAGCAGGCCTCGGCTGCGCCCATCGATCCCCAGGCGATACCGTATCGTGCGCGGTTCAGGCAGCCAAACGGCCCTTTCAGACCTTCGACACCCGGCAACAGAGCATCTTCCCCGACCTCGACATTGTTCATCACGATCTCACCCGTGATCGAGGCGCGCAGCGACAGTTTGCCTTCGATCTTCGGAGCTGAAAGACCGGGTGTGCCTTTTTCAAGAACAAAACCCTTGATCTTGCCGTCATGCGCGTCTGATTTGGCCCAGACAACAAACACGTCAGCAATGGGCGCGTTCGAAATCCACATCTTTGACCCGTTGAGGACATAGCCTCCATCAGTCTTTTTCGCGACGGTTTTCATGCCGCCGGGGTCCGAGCCTGCATCGGGCTCGGTCAGGCCAAAGCAGCCAATAGACTCCCCGCTGGCCAGTTTCGGAAGGTATTTCCGGCGCTGTTCATCCGTTCCGTAGGCATAGATCGGATACATGACGAGGCTGGACTGCACCGACATCATCGAGCGGTAACCGCTGTCGACCCGTTCCACTTCGCGTGCGACCAGACCGTAAGTGACATAGCTGGCACCGATGCCGCCGAATTCTTCGGGAATAGTCGTGCCCAGAAGGCCCATTTGACCCATCTCGCGAAAGATTTCGGGGTCTGTTTCTTCATTGGCGAAAGCCTGAGTTACACGTGGCAGCAGTTTGTCCTGCGCGTAGGCGTTGGCCGCATCGCGCACCATGCGTTCGTCTTCGGCCAGCTGGTCTTCCAGCAGAAAAGGGTCATCCCAAGTGAAAGGGCCAAGCTGGGGGCGGGATTGTGGTTTCATGAGAGTTTCCTTTCTACAGCGGCTTTGAGACGTGCAAGCCCCGCTGCAATTGTATCTTGGGCATAAGCAAAGCTCAGGCGAAAATGTCCGGGCAACCCGAAGGCGCGACCGGGAACCAGAGCGACACCGGCATCTTCCAACAACCAGGTGCAGAAGTCAGCGTCATTTTTGAACGGTCCACTCTGATCCTCAAGCAGTCCGGCGCAGGAAGGAAAGGCGTAGAACGCCCCGTCGGGAGCCGCGCAGCGCAACCCCGGAACCGTGTTCAACCCTGCAACCACCAGATCACGGCGTTCGGTAAATATGACCCGGCGTTCTTCCAACAGGTCCGGGCTGCCGGTCAGCGCCGCAAGCGAGGCCCATTGTGCAATCGAACAGGCGCCCGATGTAACCTGCCCCTGAACGGCCACCATTGCCTTGATCAACTCGACCGGCCCGATCCCCCAGCCGATGCGCCATCCGGTCATGGACCATGCTTTGGCGACACCGTCGACGATCAACAGACGGTCGGCAAGGTCAGGGGCCGCCTCGGCCACTGAAACAAACGGAGTAAAGCTGAGATGGCGATAAATCTCATCCGCAAGAACCCAGACCTGTGGATGACGGGACAGAACAGATGAGAGGGCGGCGATCTCATCCTGCGTGTAGATTGCCCCCGACGGGTTCGACGGCGTGTTGAGCATCAGCCAGCGCGTGCGCGGTGTGATTGCGGCCTCTAACTGTTCCGGCAGAAGCTTGAATCCCTGATCCATCGGGCAAGGCAGAATGACGGGCGTTCCACCCGCCATCCGCACTATGTCAGAATAGCTGGTCCAGTAGGGCGCGGGCATGATGACCTCGTCGCCGGGGTTCAGGCTGGCCAGCATGGCATTGGCAATCACCTGCTTGGCACCGGTGGACACAATGACCTGAGTCACTTCGGCTTTGGCCTGCCGGGCAACTTCGGCACGCAGGTCGGGCACCCCGGCCGTCGGCGGGTATTTCGTCTTGCCGTCCAGCGCTGCCGCGTGGGCAGCTTCGACCACATGGGGCGGGGTGGGCAGGTCAGGCTCACCGGTCGACAATGCCAGAACATCGCGCCCTTCCGAACGCAAGCGTGCGGCGGCCTCGGAAATCTGCACGATTTCGGACAATTCGATACCGTTTAGTCGGTTTGCGCGGTGAAACACTGTCAATCTTCCTCTGGAGGTGACTGAGGTTCTATCTGCAAAGTAACTTGATAAAAATACGCTGTTTTGTATCGTTTCTGTGACTAAAACTCATAAGTGACATGCCCAGAATCAGCTCCCTCCCGTCTTTTGCCCTCATGCGCAGCTTCGAGGCTGCCGCGCGCCACGAAAGCTATACCATGGCAGCAGAGGAGCTTGGTGTGACGCAGGGCGCGGTTAGCCGCCAGGTGCGTGAACTTGAGGCTGCGCTGGGGGTGACGCTGTTTCGCCGGGTCGGGCGCGCCGTTCGCTTGTCGAAAGCGGGTCGCGCTTTGTTTGAAGAACTTGCAGGCGACCTAGAGCGGCTGAACGGTACGATCAATCGTGCGATCGCGGCCGGTGACGGTGCGTCGTTGCTGACCTTGGCGGTCCTGCCCACCTTTGCTACACGGTGGCTGGTGCCAAGACTGCCGGATTTCAAGCACCTGCATCCGGGGATCGAACTGGATTTGCATTCCTACACGACACCGTTCAGCCTGGAAGAGCGGCGCGTGGACCTTGCCATTCACTTTGGGCACGAAGACTGGCCCGGTGCGCGGCTACGCAAGCTGTTCCCGGAAAAACTTGTCGTGGCAGCCGCGCCCGTGTTGTTGGGCGACCAACGGCCTTTCGAGGAACAGCATGTGTTCGATCTGCCGCTGTTGCATCTGACCTCACGGCCCGGGCTATGGTCCGAGTATCATGCAAGCCTTGGGCTTGACGCCAGGGCGGTTTTTCCAGGGATGCGCTTTGATCAGTTCTCGATGCTGATCGAAGGCGCAGTTGCCGGACTTGGGGCTGCGATTTTGCCGTCCTACCTGATCGAGGCCGAGTTGGCGTCGGGCGCGCTGGTCCAGACCGGGCAATTGGTGAATGCCTCGGGCAGCGCATATTTCATTGCAACGCCGACCGGGCAGAGGAACGAAGCCGTACAAGCGTTTGCGGACTGGATCATCCGGCAAACGAAAGGGCATTTGTAAGGGTGCGGACGCGACAGATGGGTTACAGCATCCGGATGCCCTGCATGGTCTGGATGATTGCCAGATCCTGCTCGTAAAGCTCTGTAAATGCGTCAACGATGTCTGCGTTCCAGCCGGGCAGATCAAGTTCTTCTTCGACCTCATCGGGCCGGGCATAGTCTTCGAAAACCCGCGCAAGGTCTTCGCGTTGAGCGTCCTTGTCGAGGCCGACACCGCCCCGCACGATGTCCAGAACATGCTGTTGACCGGTTTCAGTCAGAAGCGAAGACAGCAACGCATATTCATCCACCAGAGGAGCGTCACCGGGCAGGCCCGCCATTGCGCGCGTGATATCCCCCAGAATCAGTGGCAGATGTTCGTTCTTCCACAAAGTGAGCTGCACCTGAGGTGCAAGATCGCGCAGATCTTCGATCATGCTCAACCAGCTCAGGCAACTCAGATCGGTGCTGGTCAGAATCTCCTGTCGGTGATCTTCATGG
Organism: Ruegeria sp. AI2; assembly: GCF_056541275.1. Classification (NCBI taxonomy): domain Bacteria; kingdom Pseudomonadati; phylum Pseudomonadota; class Alphaproteobacteria; order Rhodobacterales; family Roseobacteraceae; genus Ruegeria; species Ruegeria sp. AI2. The sequence continues at coordinate 39,482 of NZ_JBQFYB010000018.1, read as the reverse complement.
ATCGACATCAGGACCTTGGGTATGAAAAAACCGGGGTTCACCAGACCGACAAATATTTCGACCTGAGCATCGTCCAGCAAGGTCTGCACATAGGCTGTCCGCTGCCCGGCAAAAGGGTAAATCTGTCCATGTTGCAGGGCAGAGCGTGTTGGGCCAAAGAACTTGTCGTTCGAGAGGATGACACGATCAACATTTGGATCATCCGGAAGAAGGGCGTGCAGCCCGTCCTGTGTTTCTGCATCAGACAAATCCTGAGCAAGGGCATCAGACAGAACCTTGACAAACTGACGTCCGCCGCGCGGTCCCAAGATCGCAGCACGGCAATCCGCCAAGGCCTGCTTGTTTGCCGAGAGCGAGGACAGCACTTGCCCTTCATCGGCGAAAGCGGCCCCGGCATGGATTACTACCTGCATCTTTTGTCCTTTTACCCTCAGGGGCTGTGTCCATCCCATTCCATGTCTTTGCGTCGCGTGAAAATCTGCAACGAACCAACCGTGCGGTTTCTGCACTTTCTCAGGAAATCGGGCAATCCCCAAGTTTGAGTTAAAAATGAGGGTTGCAGTCCTCTGTCGGACGAAGTAATCGACTGCCAGTGCCCCTATAGCTCAGCTGGTAGAGCAACTGATTTGTAATCAGTAGGTCCGCGGTTCGAGTCCGTGTGGGGGCACCATCTTCCAATATCTCAATGTCCAGTGACATCCATTTGAGCCCTGTATATAAGGGCTTTCATGAGATTGTTTGTCCAGCACAGTTTTTTGCCGTCCGACGACGTACCCCCAGATTGGGGGTCATTCTGGGGGTACGCTGAAAAGCCAGATGTGGAGCGTACCCCCAGATGCCTTTGAGCGATGCCAAGATTCGAAACCTCAAATCCAAGTCAAAGCCTTACAAAGTGAGCGACTTCGACGGCCTTTTCGTGCTGGTCAAAGTCAGCGGCTCTAAGTCATGGCGGTTCAAGTATCGCATCGACGGAAAAGAAAAGCTGATTGTGTTCGGCGACTACCCTGCCGTGAGCCTAAGCAAGGCCCGTGAGTTGCGGGACGCAGCCCGAACAAACCTTGCCGATGGCCTTGATCCATCAGAACTCAAGCAGGAAGAGAAATTGCGTCGCGCGGAAGCCAGTGGCCAAACCTTCGAAAAGATCGGTGCGGCTTTCTTGGCGAAACAGCGCAAAGAAGGAAAGTCCAAGGCCACACTCGACAAGACCGCTTATCACCTAAAGCTCGCCAACCGCGATTTTGGCAAGAAACCAATAACTGCAATAACCGCACCGATGATCTTGCGCACACTGCGAAAAGTCGAAGCGAAGGGCAACTATGAGACAGCGCACCGGTTGCGCGCACGGATTGGGTCTGTGTTCCGCTACGCGGTTGCAAGCGGACTAGCCGAAACCGACCCGACTTATGCTTTGCGCGATGCTTTGATCCGACCGACAAGACAGCATCGTGCTGCAATAACGGATCCCAATGCATTCGGCGCATTGCTCCGCGAGATCGACGTCTTCGAAGGTCAAGTTACCACGCGCATCGCACTTCGGCTTTTGGCCCTACTCGCACAGCGCCCCGGAGAATTGCGACACGCCAAGTGGAGTGAGTTTGACGAAACAGAAAGAGTATGGGCAATTCCGGCTGGAAAGATGAAGATGCGACGCGACCACTTTGTGCCGCTAGCGGATCAAGCAATCGTGTTGCTGGACGAGTTGCGCACCCTTACAGGTGAAAGCGAATACCTCTTCCCCTCGCTGCGCTCTTGGCACCGGCCAATGAGCGAAAACACTATGAATGCTGCGCTTCGGCGGATGGGCTACTCTGGCGACGAAATGACCGCGCACGGTTTCCGTGCCACGTTTTCCACGCTGGCGAACGAAAGCGGTCTCTGGAACCCAGACGCAATCGAACGAGCATTGGCGCATGAAGAGCGTAACGAAGTGCGTAGAGCCTATGCGCGCGGCGCACATTGGGAAGAACGGGTAAGACTTTCAGACTGGTGGGCTGGATATGTAGATGAACTGAAGGCAAAGTTGAGCCCATAGCAAGCACTGGCGTTTCATTCATGGACCAATCGGAAAGACTAGAAAGACAACAAAGAATAATTGCGAGGATCGGCGGTGGTTTGTTAGCGAGCACTGAAAAGCCAGAAATTCCGCCAATGGGTGAAGAATACCATAAGGCGATGTCGGGCTTGTTTGCGAAGCGTGACGAAATGTCGGATTCAATCCGTAGAGAATTGTCGTGGTGGCACCCCGATAAGCTTCAGGCGTCTTTTGGCCCGAACGGAGAAGCACAATCCGAAGACGGAAGAGACTTGGTCGCCAGAGTCCGAAGAGAGATGGAGGCGGCGTTTGGTCGGCTGAAGCCTTGGTATTTAGCGCCACTCTTTCGTACAAAACAGTTGGCTGATTTTGAACATTGGGCCAAACACGAATTTCTTTCTTTGGATGAAGTTGTGTGGCTTTCCGTCGGGTTTGAGCCGGACGAGAGGTTCATAGCATCCATCAAGGAGTATGATGATAGGGGCAACAAGCAAAAGCTGGATGAAGTGACCACTTACATGAGCCGCCACAGAGAGGTTATCAGGCGGAAGTTCGATCCATTCAACCAAAAGCACAAACCAAAATTTGCGGACCTTTTTGTTTGGATCAATGAGGTTAACCTGACCGTTCACTCAGGGTTTTTTAAACTTGTTTCAAAAAGAGCAGCAGAGCCCCGTGAGACGTCAAAGCCTGATGTACCTGACAAGATCGACAGCAAGTTTGACGGTCGCGAAAGAGCCTCAATGGTGAAGCTCATCGCGGCAATGGCGATTGATGCATACGGCTTCGACCCTACGGAAAAACGAAGCGACATTCCCAATGAGATTGAAGGAATCGCGGACCGTTTGGGCTTAAACCTAACCAGCAAAACGATACGAAAGTATCTCCGCGAAGGCTCAGAGAAATTACCTGAAGACTGGAAGCCGGAATAAAGATATTTCCTCAGGAAATAGCGGCGATAAAACGATTTAAAATCATATATCTATAGATAATTCCGAGCGGAAAATCCTTTTTCCCCTCGGTATTCAAACTTTGATCCAGAACCTGATCACATCACCTAGCACAAGGATTGATCAGAATGGACAGTATAGATTTTCCCCGCACTGGCCTCGTACGGCTTTCGCAAATTCTAGCACCTGCCGGACCCATCCCTGTTTCCAAGTCGGCTTGGTGGCAGGGTGTGAAAGACGGTCGCTTTCCCCAGCCTCAAAAACTTGGTCCACGCACCACGGTTTGGAAGGTCGAGGACATTCGCGCGCTGTTTGAGGGTAACGCCGATGGCTAAGTATCCAAACCCGATGCGGGTGAAAGCATCCCGCACTTATGACGTGATCGAAGCGGCCAATGCGCTGGGACGGACGCCCGCGACTATCCGGCACTGGATCAAAGATGGGTTGGAGGTGCTAGCGTCACGCAAACCGTACCTAATCCTCGGGCAAGCGATCCGCGACTATATCCGGGTAAAATCCGCATCTAGAAAAAAGACCCTCTCGCAGGATGAAATCTACTGTCTTTCATGTAGAGCGGGGCGGCGACCGGTAGACATGGCGGTCACGCGGCATTCCCAAACCAGCAAAACATGCAGAATTAACGGTATTTGCAACACCTGCGGAGCACCCATGTCGCGGATCATTTCCTTGTCCAAGGCACAGCATTTCTTTGAAGTGTTCAGGCTTAAGAAAAACCTCGCCAGCAAAGCCTAGTAGATACCGGCTCCCACCGTTTGAAACACACATCTGAAAGGGATAAACTGGCATGAGAAAAGTGAACGAAGAAAACGAGCGCATAAAACGAAGATACCTACAATATCTCAAGGCTGCTCGACGCAAAGACGAAGCTACCATTGACAAGGCTGCCGATGCGATCCTGCATTTTGAAGCCAGCACAAATTACGCTTCGTTTAAGAAGTTCCGGATTGAACAAGCTATCCGCTACCGCACCAAACTTGACACTGAAATCAATAAGAGGACAGGCAAACCATTGGCGAAGGCGACCATCGCATCGCGACTGTCAAACGTCAAAGGTCTCGTTTTCTGGTTGGCCGACCAACCCGGCTACAAAAGCCGCATCCGCCACTCGGATGCCGACTATTTCAACATGGACGCAAAAGGCCAGCGGGTGGCGCACGCCGTAAGAGAGCGGCCCTACCCTTCTCTGGAGATGGTCCGGCATGCCTTTCTGCATATGCCTACCGTAACAAATATTAACCGGCGCGACGCAGCCATCGTCGCCTTCATCATGATGTCGGGAGCACGGGATGGCGCTGTTGCGTCTCTGAGGCTCAAGCACATAAACTTGGTGGATGGCTACGTCTTTCAGGATGCGCGGGAGGTAAAGACGAAAAACTCCAAGACCTTCACAACGTACTTCATGCCCGTTGATCAAATTTACTCCGACTGCTTTCGCGAATGGGTGCAATATCTTCAAACGGAATTGCTCTTTGGCCCAGACGATCCGCTTTTTCCTCCACCAGAAATGGGTATCGTCGATGGTCAATTCGCGGTCATCGGCTTGAAGCGACAGACCTATCAAAATGCCAATGCGATCCGGGCAGTGGTCAAACAAGCCTTTGAGAACGCGGGCCTGCCAACTTTTGCCCCTCATTCATTTCGCAAAACCCTTACCGTCTGGGCGGACAAACATTACCCGACGCGCGAAGCCTTCAAAGCCTTCTCTCAAAACATCGGGCACGAAAGCGTCGTTACAACGGTCAGCTCGTACTTCCCTGTCAGCACGGAGCGGCAAGGCGAACTGATCAAAACGCCCAAGACTTCCGTCTAGGTTCTGGCCGCAGAACGGCGCGTTTTCTACGGCGGCTTTGATGCAGAGCAGACACTGGCGAGAAAAGCGGCAATGACCGAGCTGCGGACAAAGCCGGAATTGGACTTTTGGCCTTTGCTGACGCAGCAACTATTCGCACACGCAGCGCCTCCATCGTTGCGATACAGCGCGTGTCGTCGAAGCGGTCGTTCGCGGGTTTCGATTTGACCCGAACCGAGACCGCACTTTCGCCGCAGCCCTCGCCGACAATCCAGACGCGGGACTTTGCAGCCTTTTGCCCAAGCCGCCATTGCTTACGCAGAAAACACTCGCATGTGCGTCACGTTCATCGCTGCGTTGCAGCCGGTGTCGCCAGACCGGTCATTCAAAGCCATCGTAATACACGAAATTCAAACCAACCTTTCGCCGCAGGCTGATCAGACAAACGAGACGCGGACACTGCCGCCATTGGCAGACTTGCGGTTTGTGCATAGGGTCAATGCATTCGGCACGCCCTTACCTGGAGTACAAGCAATGAGTGAAGTTTCTATCCTTGGACTTGGGCTGATGGGAATGGCTATCGCCAAAGCCTACCAAAAAGGAGGCGTTCCTATAACGGTTTGGAACCGCACAATCAAAAAGGCAGAGGCGTTGGAACCGAAGAATGTCGTCATCGCTAAAACGATTTCAGAGGCAATTGCTGCGAGTCCGGTTTCAATAATCTGTGTAGAGGATCCCAATTCGGTTCTTACACTTTTGGGGCACAGTCAGGTCGAGCCGATACTCGATGGTCGAACAATAATTCAACTCAGCACCAGCCTGCCAAAGCAGGTAAGAGAAGACCAAGAATGGTTGGCTGAAAGAAACGCTGACTTTCTGTACGGAGCCATTCACTGTGGCCCCCAGGATTTGGGAACGAAGGACGGTAATATCCTGATCTCGGGCCCCTCTTCTATCTACAACCCGGTTGAAGGCCTCATAGGCCATCAAGGCGGGAAGATAGAGTATCTCGGCGACGACATCGCAGCGGTATCCGTGCTTGACTTGGCGTGGTTGTCGACCCGTTTCGGTGAATTCATGGGAATGCTGCACGCTTCCAACATTTGCGAGGCAGAGGGGGTTGAACTGCAAAAGTTCATTTCGATGTTTCCTGATAGTGCACGCATTCAGCATCATGTCGGAACAATCCGAGATGGAACTTACGATCAAAGAACGGCCACGTTGTCCGTTTGGCAGGCATCTTTGGAACTGTTGAAGCAGCAAGCCATTGACGCTGGCATGAATGCTGGGTTTCCAAGCCACGTTGGAGGTCTTTTTGAGAAAGCAGTCAAAGCCGGCTACGGCGATGAACATGTTATGGCCTTGTTCAAAGTTCTGAGAGACGATGGGCGGGCTGCCGATTGAAAACTTGGCTCACAAAGGTCAGCTGAATGTACCGCCATGTTTTGTGGCTGCTAAGGTGGATCAACATCCGCAGGTGGGATAGAGCTGCCGCCAACTTGATTTGCCAGCTTCTTCCTGAAAAGATGGCACCCTGTTCACAAGTCGGGAGTGCAATTTTGTGCGTTTTCTTTGTGCCGTTCTGATTCTGAATTTGGCGACTGGTTTTTCTGCCGCAGCTCAGGAAGCAGTTTATCTGATCCGACATGGTGAAAAAGAGCTGTCTGGAACTGACCCTGTCCTCACCCCGGAGGGCAGACAGCGCGCAGCAGATTGGGCTGAGATGCTTAGGAATGTTGGCCTTGATGCCATCATCACGTCGGATGCGCTGCGAACTCAAGAAACCGGCGGCATAATTGCCAACGCCCTTGGCCTTGAAATCAATGCCTTGCCAAAAGGCGATGTCGCAGGGTTGGTCGATTCATTGGAATTCGACCATGAAAAAGAGACAGTTCTAATTGTCACCCATGCTGAAACCATTCCACAAATTCTGGAATACATGGGCGTGCTTGAAGACGTCACGATCGACCAAAGCGAATTCGGCAATCTTTATGTTGTTCTTAGATCCTCTTCGGATAGTCCAACCTACATTCATTTGTTGATGCCTTGACGCATTCTGACAGGCCCGCTTCGGGCTCTCACCATGGTTTCGCCGCGATCAATCTGAACCTCGACTTTTGGGGCGCGGATGGCAGCGCATCAGCGGAAACGTCGCAATATCAACCCCTTGGCCGGACCCGTGGATGGCCGGTCCCTGTCCATACAAAATGAGGTCCTTGCTGCCCAAGCATTCGGCGGCTCAGAGCCCAATCGAGCATGCAAACGTGCGAGAGAAACAGTTGATCTGGAAATTACTTGGCTATTCCAAGTTCGAAATAGTCATAGCCTTCGGGAGGATTGGCGTCCCAAGGTGTTATGATCTTGAAGCCAAGCCGCATATACAAGCGCCTGGCGGGCAGTTGGCGTTCCCCGGTTGTCAGCCTAACGGTGCGGTACCCCTGCATTTCAGCCAGCTCGATCACTTTTTTGCAAAGAACCGATGCAACCCCGTGGCTCCTGTACTGCGGCTCAACAAACATAGATTTCAACTCGCAATGCTCATCATCCATTCGATAAATCGCCACGGAACCCGCGGCTTTTCCATCCAGGTAGGCTACGAGCACATCACCTTGTGGGGGGCAGTATTCGGTCGGGATTTTCGGCACAGCCTCAAAGAACCACGAACCGCGATAGTAGTCCTCAATAGTTTGAAGATCGTCGTGATAGAGAGATTTGTTCGCCTCATACAAACCTCGCATAAGGGCTGCGGCATCATCAATTTGGGCCTGTGAACGCGCTTCAACGACATTCATTTGCTTCAATCCCAGAAACGGAACATTTGAATTCATATTAGCACGACGACACAGCACCACCAAAACGTGCGAGTGTACGCTTTGTCCGCGCAGTGTGTGTTTGCCCTGACGATCCTCGCTGCGCTGCCTTCGAATGGCCGGTTTTCACGCCGCCTCGCAGAGACAACGACGATGCGAGTGCGGCAAGATTTTCGCTGCATGCATGCGCAGCATGAAGTCGCGATGACTGCCTTGGGCTCTCTCCGGCCGTTCTCTGCGCGGTGTACGAACGGCTGGTCTGCGGACAGAAGCGGCCTTGTGCAGGTGCAGCTATTGCTGACGCAGCATTCGTTCGCACTCGCAGCAGGTGATCCTCTGCATTGCGGCAGTTGTCGTCAGGCCGGCCATTCGCTGGCATGATTTCGAGCGGAGCCGTTAACGTACTTTCGCCGCGGCTGACACGGACACCACAGACGCGGGACAAATCGGTTGTTCGCGGATTAACACCCGAAGCAAAAAGATAAACGCTGTCGCTCTTTCTGCTTGGATTAAGGCGTTCTCTACAGGACAAAACGGAGGTGAATTGCACTTTGCGTAAAACCGGCATCCAGATAAGGAGGTATTAGTTCTTGAGTTCGACCTTTGCCTGGACTTTCAGGCCTGGGATCAGAAGTGTCTGTGGATTATTGAACCTTGCCCAGACGCGCAGATTACCTTGCTCATCCAACTCATTGTCGGTCGAGATTTTTTCTCCGGACTCCTCGAATACTGTGCCATTGGGCAGGATCACGTAAACTCAAGCTTCTTAAGTAGCTTAGGTATAGGCACTGGAGAGACGTTCTAAAGTGCAATGAGAGTGTCATAAGGCTGAAGATACGAAAACAGAACCGTGTTCAGGTCCAAAATCCCTGCAATTGGACGGCGTGTCTGCGTTTTCAAATAAGCTCCGAGATCATGCTTCGGGGCGACAATCCGGCCGGAAGCCTGCGCTTTGATTATGGTTGCGGACAGAACAACCTGCGCCTTCTTTAACTTTGCCTGCGCTTCCCTCAACGCAACTTCAGCAAGCGCAAGCGCCTGTTTGGTTTCCAGCTTCCTCAACGCTGTGGCAGCACCTGTGCCCGCTAGGGAGGACGCACGCTCGGCTGCTTCGCGTGAGATTTCCAGTTCTACTTCTCGTCGTCGCACCTCATTCTCAGCCAGTTCGACGTCCAGTTCAAAGGTCTGCTTTGCAAGTTCAAAAAGCACCTCGCCTTTCTCGACCCGTTGCCCGTTGATGAAGTTCACACTAACCAACGTTTCGTTAATGCTGTTCGAGACCTGTGTGCGTTCACCCGCTTCAACGACACCATCGAAAACTTGTCGTTCCAACAATTCGACAACCTCATCTAGTTCGCTCGCCGTCACCTGAGAAAAGCTAAGCAATGCCATGGAGATGGCGACGAAGAATTCACAGCGATTTGTGAAGCTATTGCTGTGAAAGAAATCCATTTTCTCTTTGATCCTTACTAAAAGGGCGTGTCACACACAAAGTTCGTGACATTCGAAGTGGAACATGTCGAAACGTTCGTCGGGCAGGTCCAACGCTATTCTGGCTCGCTAGTTTGGAACCTCGCAACTGAAGCTACTGGGGTCATTCGGATCGCCAGAGCCTGTGTTATTCAGTCCTCCGGCGTGTACCATATGGGTGAGGTGTAAGCGCGTTCCTGCTGCACCATTACGGCATCATCAGGCAGGTCGATATTGCTGTAAAAGGCTTGATCGTGGGCCAGCCAACTGGGCGTCGGGATTTCTAGGACACGGACATAGTAATATGCGCGTACTCCGGGATCGAATTCTGGGTCCATCCAGTGCGCAGCTATCGCAGCGGACCCGATGGTATTGGTAAACTCCGCACCATCTACAGTACTTCCGACTGGAGGTAGCTTGCCTTCGCCGTCCGGTACGCGGTCTCCCGCCCATGCTGCATCGAAGACCTTGGTTTGAGTTTCTCCGTTCGTATTGACCCAACCTTTTACAATTTGGATACGGTCTAGGTTCGCGCCATCGGGGTCGCGGAGCGCGCGAACCATGAAGGTGGGCGCGGCGCCTTCAGGACCAGTGAAAAGGTCAGCGCCCATGGGTACACCTCGGGCATAGCCTTCGGCAGCAAAGTCGTGACGGTGGACTTCATCTGCTCTAAAGTCCCAACCAGCGAATACGCGGACGGTCATGCGTGAGCCCGTAGTCGCGTACACCTCCTTGCGCTTGAACGCGTCCCAGATTGCCTCGCGTGTATTTTCGCGTGCCCATGCAGCAGCAAGCCCAGCAGCCAGTGTCTCGTAAGAGCGGATAGCTATCTCTTCTCCAAGAATATCGGGCTGAATGACGAAATCTTCATAGCGGTGCTCACCACCACCCGGTTCGGCTGGAGATGCCTTACCGAAGAAGTTGTCATCTCGTGCAGTCGCAAGCGACGTATGGCTGTCAGTCGCGCCTATCATACCAAACTTATAGGGGTTCGCGCCAATCTCCGCCTCGAATTTCAGCCCGCGAGCCAGCGCTTCACGTGCGTACTCGCGTGGCAGCATCTCTGGTGTTTTTAACTCACTTCCGAAGTTACCACGATCCCACCGGTAATAGTCAGCGAACTCATCGTTGGGTGCGAGCAATGGATGCGTTTCTCCATCACCTTTTATCTGTGTGACCTCGTATAATGGCTCCCAGCGCATACGGCGCTCTGCATAGGCGGAGTCGACAGGCTCGCCGTTTTGTCTAATTTCGTCGAACATTGTGCCGTTTTAAAGGTTGCCGTTATGTGCAAAGGCCATCACCCTGCCGCCGGTCCGCGTCTCATAGGTTTCCATCCAGTCCCAGAGATCTTCAGGATCTGAGCTGTCATAGTTGGAGAAAGGCACAAGGTCAGCGACTTTGTCGGCGCCATCTCGAAACATTACGATGCGGTGCAGATTGTTGAGGTCCTTCATCGAAGACCACTCGAAGCCATGCAACGAAGTGAAAACACCCGGCTCATTGTAACGTTCAGCTGCATCGACAATCCGGTTCCAGAAAGTACGTGTAAGATTGTCATCAGAGATCGGGTCAGTTACCGCACCCATGGCTTCGCTCCACATTACAAAAGCGCCAGTTGGATCACCTGATTGTACGAGGTCATGAACCGCTCGTCCCCAAGAGTTGGTCAGCAATTGAGGATTAGACTCGGCGATCATCGGAGCGAGCCCAAGGTTCTCGGCGTGATCAGCAACCACCATGAAGTCCAGAGGGCGAACCAGCTGTGCATAGTCGCCGAGGGACGCACGTACCTTCTCTCCGCGAGCAAAGCGAAAAGCCTCATCCGGACCAAGCATATTCCCGACCATCCCTGCGTCGGTTGAGTACGAAGTGTGCAAGTGCGTGTCACCCCAATACACTCTATTAGGGAAAGACTGGTCCACAAACGGTGAATAGCCTCGCTGGCCAAGTCGGACATCATCAGGGTTGATTGCTAGTTCGCCGGAGTAGCTTTGAGCAAAAGCCGCTCCAGCGAAAATTGCGGCGAGTCCAATCCCGTTAAGTATCGCTACTTTCATTCAACCTCTCCCGATCGTGTACTTTTAGACGCTGGAAATTTATCAGTTCCTTGTTGCGCTGCATTGATCCAAAACATGCACCACAGTAAAAAGCTAGCAAGAGAATTCTTCGCGGGCTTCGAGCCCAAAGCCGACGATAGTTCCGAGTGCTGCGACCGGCTGTTACGAGTTGAATCGACACCATGATGACGAATATCGGCTTCATCTGTCGTCATGGGCCGATCGGTCATGCGTTTCACTGCGGAACTTGACAACTGAAGCTGCTGGGGTCATTCGGATCGCCACTACCGTCGTAGGTCACAACAGTCGGGTGCGCGCAGATGATACGTCCGCCCTGTCTGGTAGGTTCTCGGGTCACCGGGTGTACAAAAGGGGCTTCCAACTGGTCAGGTGCCACGCCTGTGTCCAGCCATTCCTCCAGCGCCGCGATGTAGTCGGTGCCATCCGGTCCGGGGCCAAAACGGCAATGGGTGACACCCGGGCGAACGAACAAGCGCACATCGTCACCGGCGGTCGGATCCAATGCTATCACTCTCTCGTAATAGTCGATCGTCCCGTAGGCCGACAAAGATCCGTCCATCCAGCCATTGTCGAGGATCAGCTTTCCGCCTTTGGCTCTGAACTCCGAGAGGTCAGGATTGTCCGCATCAAGCGACGGACTCAGGCGTGCTGAGTGGTGGGCAAAATCTGAGTAGTCATACCCTTCATAGGTCCAGTCGGGATCGCTGTAGAAGAAGTTCTTCATCAATTGCGTAGAAAACCCCCAAGTCCCGTTTGGAATCGGGGGGGCTTCGTACACCTCGCCCTCATCATCACCATCACCGGGGTGGAAATCGAGACCCGCGCCTTCCACATAGCCACCGGTGTTCCACATCGACCACCCCAACGGGTGGCCTGGCATCTCGACGCCCATCGGCATGCCAAACCAGGACGTGCCGCCGAATTCCACTTCACGGTAAAGGTCTTCTGCCACCCGGACCTGGTCGGCGCTGAGGCACTGATTGGTTCCGCTTTCTCCGCATTGCAGACTTGAGACTTCAAAATCGCATTGTCGCGGATCATTCAGAATCCCGTCCTCAAGCCCGTCAATCGCGTCGCACTGTTCCATGATCGCGTTCCCGATAAGAGCCTGCGCGTCAGCATCGATCACTGGCGTTGAAATCTGGTTCGGGTCGGGGAACATGTTCATGGCGTCATAGGTCCACCGGCCAGCCATTTCCTTCGTCCAGGAGTATGCCGGAGCGCCTGCATAGATCCCTTCGAACAAGTCCGGAGACCGCTGGGCGACCATCAGTGCCTGGCCACCGCCGCGTGAACAGCCAAAAAAGATGTTACGCTCGATCTCTGACCCATAGTAATCGGCGATAATCGACTGGGACGTGACAGCAGTCCGATGCACGGCCTGAAACCCGAAACTGACCTGCCGTTCGAGATTGTTGAGCGCCCAGGTTGCAACGATACTATTGCCCTTATGGCCTGTATCTGTTGTGACTGTCGCCCATCCGTCCTCAAGGATGTACCCTAGCCACATAGCCGCATTGTTAAAGTCACCGGAAAACCCTCCGCCTCCGCCCATGACGAATTTCCCGTTCCAGTCGTCGGGAAGCAGCAGTTCAAATCCTGTTTCAGTGCCGATTTCACCGATAACACGACAATGCGGTGCTGGTTCAGACAACGCCTCTACAGTTAGGACTGTCATATCGGGGACGCTGGGAATTCCGCGTAAACTGCATTCACCGGCGGCTGCAGTAATCGCTCCCGTTGCGAGTGCAGCTATCGTAAAGCCTACCAGCTTGGCAGGTCTTTGAAGACCTTCCAAAGTCGTTGAACAAAAGCACATTTGGGTCCCCCCCTCCCATGTATTCATTTTTTTGAGTATGTTCGAACATACTGTCCAGAAAACCATGCTGTCCAGAGAATCTTGTCGCCGAAGCCAGGTCCCTGCATTTGAACAAATGATTGCAAACAATCATATCGGCACCGTTTTCCAGAGAACAAACACTGTTTAAAAAGACTGATTCTTATAGTCAGCTCTGAACCTGGTCGGTCTCAAGCTTCTTACGTTTGTAGAAATGCGAATACACAGAGCGTTCTCTTAGTCGACAATAACTGTGACAAAAGCGCGGACTAACTTATCCGTCGGTTACGTCCGCTTCGGGCTCGAAGCCGCCAATCGATGCGCGTGCGAGCAATCAAATCCGCTGAGTTTCTGCTATGCGGGACTTTCCTGCCGTTCGCATTGATCAGTCCAGCTGCTGCTTTCGGCCCACTGCGGCCGCTCGTCGTCGACCTCGATCGCTGCGGTGCGGCCCTTCGAACCGGCCATTCGCTGCGGGTGCAAAGTTTGCCTAGGCACAAGCTCACACAACGCGGACAAAACGACCTTGGATATTGGGCCTTTGCTGTCGCAGCATCACTTCGCGACTGTGGCGCGTGCATTGTTGCGACGCAGCGCAAGTCCCCAATTCTGTCGTTGGCAGGCGTCGATTTCGTCCGAACCGCAATTGCTCCGCCACTGTGTCATGCGGGAGCATCTCGACGCGGGACAGAGCCGCCATAGGATTTCTGTGCTCTCTTGCACAGCATGGGTTTCGGTGGCAGCTTGTTTATCGTTTTGACGCGACGAACGACAAGGATATGGCCATAGCCGATTGCCCTCTAAGGGCAGGTTCAAAAAGCAATTCCACTGCATGGCTCACCAATGGGAAAGACAGGATAGCCCCGACTTTTCATAACTCAGCTTGAATGCTTGCGTTCGATCTTTGGATGAAAAATCTATTGGGATTGCCGGAGTTGCGCATTCATGTCGGCAAATGACACGGCCCAGAGCTCAGCTAGAAACGCGGAACAATCTTGCTCCGAAATTTCCGAACGCCTGCCATCAGCGTCAGTGGCTCTACCCATTGAGTAACGCAATTCCGTGCCCGAAGTTGTTTCCGTCAGATGGTAGGTCTCGGGAAAACTGATACCTGGGCGTGCAGGGTCTAGAATGCGCGTCGAAAAGTAATCAAAGGGTTCCCAATCTGTGATACGATAGAAGAATTGCGCCATTTCGTGCGCGCAATGGTAGGCCGAACCCGGTCCAATGCGGCCCAGGGGGTTTTCCATCTTGATGTCGCTCACGCGGTTCATCCACTTTAGTTTATGTTCGGGCGCAACCAAAGCTTCCCAAACCATCCCGATCGGGGCGTCGAAATGATATCGCGTTGTCCACACGCCATCTTGCTCTTCAAGGAATTCGCGTTGACGGTCAGCACGCATCATTTTCCATGACTTGGCCAGATCATAGACTTTCATGCGGACTTCCCCAAAATGATCGATATCCTCTGAGAAGAGTTCCATTATGTCGCTGATGTTCATCGCGTCTGCAGCCGCTTCACTGAACAGGGCATAGCTGCGAGTATGCGGCGCTTCGGACCACCATGCTTGCGCGCGTTCCACTCACCTTCACCTTCGGCCTTGATGCCAGTGCTGTCGATCAGCAGGTTCAGCGGGCCATCACCACCGCGATACGGAATGTTCACGTTCAGGGTTTTCTGTCGGCGGCACAATGTACTGTAGTCCGGTACCGCCCAATCCAATCCGACCAGCGTCAACAGGCTCTGCACAAAACCCGTTGTCTGCCGCAACGGCATTCCTAACAGGACTTTCATTGTCAGACAGGTTTGGATGGCCGCGTCGCTGAATTGCTGCTGCCGGCCGCGTTTGCCGCTAGGCGGTGGGATCCAGATCATCGCCGGATCAAACCAGATCGTCAGTGATCCGCGTTGCTTCAACGCTTCATTGTAAGCCGACCAGTTTGTGGTCGTGTACTTCTTGGGTGCCCAACTGCTCATGCCCTTCAGCTATCATGCTGGATTCACACAGTGAATCCCTCACCCGATTTGTGCAACATGTATAACCGCCCCTTGCGCAAGAGGTATTTTCAAAGCTGATATTGGCGCGTCACCGGGTGCTGACATGTATCCGGCCTCTATTGCGGCCTTGATCGTGCCGCGGGCCCGTATGGTGTTCGAAGGTCGGGTCCAGATCAAAGCCGCGTGCTCGATGGCACTCTGTTGCACACTGGTTCTCCCGATCCCGTCTCACGACTGTTACGCCAAACTTCTCCTTGCCCTCTTGTGCTCCGACGTCCTCGCGACCTACAGCGGACTTATGCTGCGGCGACCGGAGACTGGTAGACGCCGCCCCGGGCCATCAGGGCCCAGACGATCCGCGCCATTTTGTTCGCGAGCGCCACCCGCACTAGCATTGGCGGCTTGCGTGACAGCATTCCGCCCAGCCATGTGCCTGGCTGAGCCGCAGCATGGGTGTGCCGTTTGATGATGACGCTGTTGGCGCCAATGATCAGTAGCCGCCTGAGGGATCGCTCGCCCATCTTCGTCGTCGCCCCGAGCCTTTGCTTGCCGCCCGTCGAATGCTGTCGGGGCGTCAGACCGAGCCAGGCCGCAAAATCCCGGGCCTTGCGAAACGTCTCGGGCGGCGGCGCAAGGGTGGCGATGGCCGTAGCAATCAGCGGGCCGATCCCCGGCACCGTTATCAACCGCCGCGCCGCGTCGTTTTCCTTGGCCCGGCGGGCGATCTCGGCATCGAGATTGACAATCTCTGCCTACAACTGGGTCAGGGCAGTGATCAGCACCTTGAGTGTGGGGATGGCATCGGCTGGCAAGCCGCTTTCCGGGTCATCGACGATTGCAATCAGCTTCGACGCGTTGGCCGCCCCCTGTGGCGCGACCTGCCCGAACTCGCTCAAATGCCCTCACAGTGCATTGATGGCCTGAGTCCGCTGCCGGATCAAAAGCTCGCGCACGCGAAACACCATAACCGCGCCCTGCGTCTCTTCGCTCTTCACAGGCACGAACCGCATCGTCGGACGCAGCGCGGCCTCGCAGATCGCTTCGGCATCGGCGGCATCATTTTTCTGGCGTTTGACGAATGGTTTCACGTAGGCGAGTGGGATGAGCCGCACCTCATGACCCAGCTTGCCGATCTCGCGACCCCAGAAATGAGCGCCGCCACAGGCTTCCATCGCGACAACACAGGGCTGCAACTCGCTGAAGAAGGTCAGCACCTGAACTCTACGCAGTTTCTTGCGCAGAATAGGCTGCCCCGCTGCACCTGCCCCGTGGGCCTGAAACACATTCTTCGCCAGATCGAGCCCGACCGTGATAATCTCTGACATGACCGCTCTCCTTTGTGGATCGTTGCAGACCCACCTTGGCACAATGATGCCGTCGGGGGGCGGTCACATCATCAAAGCCGTGCCAGACACGAAAACAAATTTGAGGACACATGCGAATTCGTTTCTCTAAACGTTTTTACGATAGAATCGCGCCAATCAAACGACGTTCGTAACATCACAACCTTGTCTCGGGTTTGCCAACAAAGAATTCTAGAACTGATAAGTCGCGCCTAGCACAGGTCCCGACTGGTCAAATGTAAAATCGCTACCGTCGATCTCATGGTCAAATGAGATATAGCGATAACCGCCGCGGATTAGCCAGCTGTCGTTGATTGCGTAATCGGCCGTCAGCAGAACCTGCCAGGTTTCACTGCCACTGCGGAAGCCTCCGTAGTCGACAAAACCGGAGCCCGACCATTTGTCCGAGAACTGTACGCGTGCTCTGGCGCCGATTACAGGGTCGGTCCAGCTGTCGTCGGCCGTTGTCGTGCCCCCCGGTGCCGCGCCGGGTAGAAGGGTAAACTCCGTTTCGGTGCTGAACCACCGGAAGCCTCCTGCGATGTCCACGGAGATAGATGGCGCTTCATAGATTCGGTAGCCGAGATAACCACTCAGGTATTGCGTGGTAAATGATGTCTCAAGGCCCGAACTGGCAGGTCCAGGGGTGCTATTGCTGAAAGACAAATCCGTGTAGTTGTAGTCTGCCAGTATCAGCCAACGACCATTCGTAGCCGAGAACGCCCCCATAAAGGCCAAATCTAGGTTTTCGAGGGCATCAGAAAAGCTGAGTGTACCGTCCAGAATACCCATCGGTGTGCTCAATGATGTGTCCGTTTCAGGCATGAACAGGTAAATCGTGGCTTCGTGGGACCAATCGGACTGTTGTGCCGAAGCCGATGTGGCCACGGATGCAGATAAGACTGCCGCGCATGCACAGCTTTTCATCCATAGTGACGAAATCATTCTGTCCCTCCCGTCAAACATACAAGTTTCGACAATTGATCGTTGGTTGGAAATTGTGTGGCCCTGAGTGTCATTCCGCAGCTTCTTCCGTTGCCATCGACCCGCTGCCGACGCGATTGATATCTGTGTTTGGGAAGAACTCGGACCAGACGTGCCAGAATATGCCTGCGCGCAGGGTTTCGACTCGTTCCAGCTGACCCTGATCGGCATGGCCCCAAAAATCGCAATGGGTCACGGGTCGACCAGAGTCGTTATACCAAATGCCCAGGCTTTCATATTTCGGATCCAGGCTGACCACCACATCCCTTCCCCCGACATTGGCATTCACGATCCAGTCGTTCTCGACGATGAAATCATCGGTCCAGCAAGCGGCATCCTTGCCGATCGTAATGCCCCAGACATGAGTTTTGTTTGGCAACCGGTGGTCTGAACGTTCCATGTTGTCCATCACGGGCGCATCTTCCTGATGTTGGCGTCCGATGCCCCAGCCAAAGGTGATCTCGGTCATCATATCCAGCAGGCGCAGCAAGGGGTTCGGGGACGGTTTGTTCAGAAATACCTCGCCCTCGGGATAGGCTTTTTGAAACCCCCGAAATGTCATTCGAAAAGTGGGCCAAGGCTTCATTTGCGCTTCGGGTCGGAGGGGGCAGGCAGGACCATCAGAGTTTGGGTCGCGGTCCGCCTCGCGGAATCCATAGATATGCTGGATCGGCTCACCCGTTTCGTTATCGCGCATGATCAGGTTGTTGCCGTGCTGGGCTAGAACCTCGAGGTTCAGCCGTCGTCCTTCTATTCGCGGTGAGTACCCCTGACCCAGATTGGCCATCGCGCAATAGGTCATGACCACGTCTTCGCCCCCCAGGCCATCTACATCGCCCGCCAGATGAGGGCGCATGATCTGCGCGTCCGGGTGCGCGCGCGCATGGCCGTTGTGTTCGATGACGATGACCGGCGCTGTCGGTCCGACATATTTCCAGGCTTTGTCGATAGGAAAATACTGGGCGTCGTTAAGCTGGTTCCTCAGGCCCAAATGCACCCACACATAGGGAAACCCAAAAAGGAAAAGGGTCAGCAAAGCCGCCACGAGCCAAAGCCAGAATGGGCCGCCGCCCAATAGGAAATGCGCAAGGGTTGCCACCGCAAACCCGCCCAGTCCGATGCCAATCAGGCGATATTCATGTCGGATAAAGCGCACCATGTTCTCGCGCTTTACCTTCAGCAGCATCTGCGAGACGTCGCCCAAATCGCGGAAATAGACAAACCCGATGCCCAGAGACACAATCAATCCAAGTGTGAATATTATGCTGCCAACCATGCTGTGATCCTCGATTTTGGTGACTACAGTCCTTCGCGGTTCATCGCGAAGGATCGGTCTTACTTCTGGGGCGATGCGCGCTTGATCATGAAGGCTTCAACGGCTTGCTGAGTCTCGGGACGAATGTTCTCAATCCCTTCATAGGGCATGCCGTAGGCGGGTGTTGTATCGGGGTATTTCTCTTTTCGGGCCATGTGACGGCCCAGAATGCGCACGAATTCCTGACCACCCCAGGCGCCAACTTCGGTAGAGACCGAATATTCCTCGCGGGTGTCGCGGTAGAGGTCGAAGAATTTGGCGACGATTGCATTCTCGCCAGGTCCCGGCAGTTTCAGTTTCAGCTGGTCTTTCACGATCGCCTCGGGTTTCGCTACCGAATAGATGATGACGTGATCGCGGCGGGCTTTCGACTCGTCCGAAAACAGCAAAGCTGCTGCTTGATCGACACCGTCGACCACGCGGTCCCTTGGGATGAACGCGTCTGCCCCAGCAAAGCGGGACAGGGTTGTGTAAAGATCCGAGACGTGAACGATGCTGTTCAACAACCCGTCCGCCTCGATCATACCGGGCCAACGGATAAAGGCATCGACGCGCACGCCGCCTTCGGTGGTGTCACCCTTGCCCCCGGCATAGATCATCGGCGTAAACCCGGATTGCGGCGCGTATTTGGTGAAATGCCCATTGTCTCCCATGACTACTACGATGGTGTTTTCGCTTAGGCCAAGCTCATCCATTCGTGCGAATAGGTCTCCCAGCCATTGATCCAAAAGCTGCATTTTGTCGACATAGAGACCCCCATTCGCACTTTCCGGCCCGTCGCGTCCGGCCCGCGTATTGTCCAGCGGGATCATGGGCCAATATTGCAGGAAAAACGGCGCATCGCCGCCCGCAAGGCGCTCTAGCTCATTCAGCGTTTTGTCCTGAAAGGCCTGGTTCATTTCATCGTATTTGGCGGCGTTCCAGCGTTCACCGGCGTCCATGCGGATTTCGCGGATCGGCCCGCTGGCCTCACCTTCGATGACGGTCATCATCGCTGACGCGTCCGGTCGGAACCAGCCATCCAAAGTGTATTTGTCGTCATAATCCCGGATCGCGACCGAGACCTGTTCCTTGATCGCATCATCGTTGAAAATGGTCAGCTGGCCTTGCTGGTGAATGGCGTGCTGTGCGTAGTCGAAACCCTGGTTCATGGCCCAGCTTTCGGCAATGTCGCCCATGTGCCACTTGCCGACATGGCTGGTTGCATATCCTGCCTGTTTCAAGACCTCCGCCAGCGTCACCTCATTGCCCGGCAATCCAAAGCCAGCAATATCGACCGTAGTGTCGCCCATTCCCATGCGAACGGGCAAGCGGCCGGTCATTTGTGCCACACGCGTTGGGGTGCAGGACGGTTCGGTGTACATCCGAACCATGCGCAGCGCTTCGTCCGAAAAGTCGTTGATGTTCGGAGTGTCGTACCCACGGACCGCGTTCAGCTCGGGTATCCCCATATCGCCAAAGCCCATATCGTCTATCAGCACGCTGACTATGTTTGGGGGTTGCCCATTGTTGCGGCCACGAAAGGCCGCCAGAGCCTCATCTACAGCGGTATCATCTTGCGCCCATTGTTCCGCGCGTTGTGCTTGCAGAATGTAATACTCTGCATCGTGTTGAATTGGGTCGTCCTGTGCTTGTAACGGTGGTGCCGCCACGCTTGCACACAAAACCAAAAGCCATTGTAGTTTCATTCCACCCCCCCGTTTTGAAGCCGAGCTTCGGCGTTTGAATTTTATAGTGTCGGCAGTTTTTAGCATCTTCGAATTCGCTTAATTAATTTCGATTGCGGTGTTATTGCCAGCTCATGAATACATCGCGGGTCAGTTCAGTTTCCGGGCGCAGATTTTCGATGCCCTCATAAGGAATACCTTTGCCAATCTCTGAATGCGGGTACTTGGCGATCATCTTCTGGTGGCGCTTGATCATATCCTGAAAAGATGCGCCGGCCCAAAGCGAGTAGCCCACCAACGGGTGTTCCTCGCGCGGGTCCCGATAGATATTATAAGTCGGGGCACCCGCGCCGGGCTGGCCAGGGGCAGGAAGATGCATCTTGAATTCCTGTTTAACGATCGAGCGTAAAACAGGCCCTTCGTAAACATAGACATAGTCGCGCCGACCATTCCCCTCGCCATTCAACAGCAAGGCGGTCTGGTCAATACCGTCGATGATACGGTCCCGCGGTATAAAGCCGGTTGCTCCGGCAATTCGCGCCATTGTGGTGAAGATATCCGATACATGAAAGATGTCTCCAGCGGCGCTGTTGGGTTCGATCACACCGGGCCAGCGAATGAATGCGTCGGTTCGTACGCCACCTTCAAGGTGCTGGGTTTTGCCTCCGCGATAGATCAGCTGGTTTAGGCCGGATGAGCCTTCATAGTGATACATCAGGCCATTATCCGCCATCAGAACAACAATTGTGTTGTCTCCCTTGCCGGTTTCTTCGAGCTTGGCCAATAGATCCCCGATCCAACCATCAAGCAGTTGCAGCTTGTCGGCATGAAAACCGCCATTTCGTGAAATTGCCTGTTCCGGGTAGACGAAGTTCAACGGATAAAGCGGCCAGTATTGCAAGAAAAACGGCGAATCCTCAGAAGCGACGCGTTCAAGTTGTTCCAGCGCCTGCCGTTGATATCGTTCGTTCATCTCTTCATATTTGGCCTGCGTCCACACCTCACCGGCCGACATGTCTACTTCCAGGGCGGGACCACCGGCTTCGGCTTCTACACCGGTGACAAGACCATATGGCTTGAACCGTTCATCCAGTTGGAACTGATTATTCTGCCCCTCGGGCACATAGCCGAGCATAGTGTTGGACCGCATTGCCTCGGGGGTCATGAGGCTCAGCTGTACTTGCTGGTGTAGTGGAAATGCGGCCCAGTCGAACCCCTGGTTATGTGGGTACGATTGTTCAATGTCGCCTTGGTGCCATTTGCCGACATGCGCTGTATTGTAGCCGACCTGTTTCAGAATTTCCGGCAATGTCACTTCGCTGGTCGGAAGACCTTCGCCAACCAGCGCTACCTTGACCTCTTCGACTCCGGCGCGAATTGGATGGCGCCCTGTTAGCATAGCAGTACGTGTGGGAGTGCAGGAAGGTTCGGTATACATGCGCATCAGCGACATGCCTTCTGTAGCCAACTGATTGATGCTGGGTGTCTCGATCCCCATGACGTAATTCATCTTGCGGTCACCCATCTGACCAAAGCTTACGTCATCAATCAGGATGTAGAGGAAGTTAGGGGGCCTATCGCCATTGGCCGCTCGGATTTCGGCCAGCTTGGCGTCGACTTCAACGTCTTGTGCATCCCATGCCTCACCAAACTGCGCGCGGAGGAATTCAAACTCGCCGTCATGAACAATGGGGGTTTCCTGAGCAAGCACGGAGCCAGCACCAATCAACAACGTAGGCAAGATATATCTAAGTTTCATGTCAAACCTCCGAATCTTTGTTCCGTACCGATTCCGCACGCGCGCCCTGAGCCCGCAGGTGTCCGTCAATACTGCTGCGCAGGTCCGAGAGGCTTTCTGCCAGATCCGCGAGATAGCGCATCTGTAGAACTGAATGCGACTTTGGCGGCATCGCCATTTCTGCGAAGACCTCTTTGTAGTCGCGACAAATTTGATCGAACTCTTGGTCTTTTTCCCGCAGGTTCCGTAGCAGACGACCCGCTTTGGGAAATTGAGATTCAAAGAATTCATCATCCGTCATTGGCAGCGCTTTTTAGGCATTCTCCCTCTAAGCATGCATCCAAAAGAATATGTATTGCACGTTTCAAGCCGCATGCTACGGTAGCAACGTGACGTCAAACCCTTATTGTGAAAGGATAGTTTTTGAACGTCAGCGTGGGCAATCAGGGCCAGACTGGTACTCAATCGTTCTCGGGCGAGCAGTTGCGTGCCGCGTTGGACAAGGTTCTGAGGTCGGATGAATTCAAAGGATCCGCCCGCATGCGATCATTCCTATCTTACGTGGTGACGGAAACGCTGGAGGGTCGTTCCGACGAAATACGTGCCAAGACCATTGCGATGGATGTTTATGGATACGACGCGGATGAGTTATTGAAACGCGAGGGCGTCGTGCGTGTGGATGCCGGGCGTGTTCGGCGAAAGCTGCAATCTTATTATGACGGTAAAGGGATTGCTGACGAATTGGTTATCTCACTGCCCGTCGGGGGTTACGCACCCGAATTTTTGCCGGGCTCCAGTCGAAGCAGACGAAGCTTACGCGGAAGGCGACGGGCTACCGCAGTCGTTATCTCGCTTTCACTATTAATAGTCAGCATTCTTTTTGGTGTCCTGATTGGCCGCAATTCGCAATCTGTAGCACCCAAAACCGGCAAAACTGCAATCTACGACGTGTCACCTGCCCGTGTCGAGGCAATGAACCTAAGCGACGCAGGCCGGGATCTGATTTTCCCTGTTACGGATCTAGCCCGGCTTCAGCCCGCGTTGTTGATTTTTAAAACAGCGATTGAACGAGACCCGTTATATTACGGGGGATATGCTGGTGCTTCTCAGGTCGAAACAATGCTCGCCATTATGCAATCGGGCAAGCCCGGTTCAGACGAGTTTTTGCACGCAGCGGACAAGAATAGTGCTTACGCTTTGGAAATGGCTCCGAATGCACCTTGGCCGCTTTCAGCGCGAGCGTGGTTTGAATTTGGGGTGGGCAATTACGATGGCGCAGTTCGATTATCCCAACGGGCCACAGACTTGGCACCCGGTGATTCACATATTGCTGAATTCGACGCCTTGATCTCTCTTTATACATCCGATTTTGAACGGGTTCTGTCGCAATCAGCGAGATATCGAACACTGGCCCAGAACGGAGGAGGACTTGTCTTTGACAATGCATTGGGTGCGGCTCAGTTCCACACCGGGGATTATGCTGCCGCAATCCGAACGTTTGATGAATCGATATCTCGCGGTGGGCCATTCGGGCCAATTTCCGCGGCTTATCTTATGGCGGCCCGCTTGCGGAACGGGGAACAAGCAGAGGCACAGCGGCTTGCACAAGTATTTTCGGACACTTGGCCAAGCTTCCCCCTCGAAGAACTGAAGACTCGCGTGTTTGTCGACCCACAGCCAGTTCAAGAACTGATCAGTGCAATGAAAGCTGCCGGTTGGTCAGGGCCCGTCAAGCCCTGACGATATTCTAAGGGGTTTGTAATAATTCGTTTAGAGGCCTGCGCTTCCAAGGAGGAGGTGCGTTGGTTGCGAAGTGGACGAACCTTCAGACGAGATCAAAACAAAGTTCATCGATACCGAATGGGCGTCTGATGGACGGACAAAGGTCCGCTCTTGGCTCCCGATGAGATAATCGTTGCACTCGCAGCGAACTTCTGCTTCCCGCCCAAAGTACCGAATGCTAAGCTTGAACCTGAGGTCTGCGTTGGGCTCCGAGCAGCCCTTCGCTGAATTTTGGCGAGTGTCTGCTGTGTCGCGTTTAGCAGCCGTTCGACGCCATCGGTTTGAAATTTCCAGCCGGAACGTCGGCTTTCACCAGCAGCCGCCGTTCGCGAAAAATTGTCGAAGGTCTGGCGGCAAGATTTGAGCAAAGCGCGGTGTCATGATCCGCTTGGGGGTACGATTGGGGGTACGTTTCTAAATATTCCCAAAAAATAATATATTTGGCAAAATATTAGACCGTCAATAAGGAGACGTGTGGGCACCATTAAATCACTGAAATCTCTTAAATATAAGCGTTTTAAAGCGCATTCTCTGGATTCGAAGGTGACACACGAGGCGACGCTATGCCTCTAGTTATCGCTGAATTTGGAGCGATTATGATCTCAGCAAATTCTTTTCTCAGAAGAAAGAGGGCGGTGTTTACTATTTTCGGAGGCGAGTTACCGACGATGTTCGTAAGCATTATCCAAACCTCAGTACCTTAATCCACAGTGATGCTTGGGTATGATATTCGGCCTGTAGACACGTGTTTTGGACGATTGTTATGGGATTAGCGACTGGAAGCTCCTTGAGCAGCTACCAGATTTGAAAGAAGTGCAGGCTGCTGAAATTGGATTGGTATCTAGCATGAGTGATGAGTTTTAAAGAAAAGTCTTCGTGGACTTGACCATCACTTTTTGGCTTTTGGCTAAGTCGATGTAAAAAGGCTCAACGAAAGTACTAAAGGAACGTCTGCTGCGGATCAGCCTCTGTAGCTCTATGGTTCACAATCGTTTTGCGGTTCGTTTGCTAAGCTAGAGAAGTGTCTCCGGCGCGCAGTGGCGCATTTCTGTTGTTCACGACGTTAGAACAACAGATTGCGGCGACAAACTTATTCACACGTACTTCGAGCAGCTAAAGAGTATATGATGAAAACACTAAATCTGTCCGGTAGGCGCTGACTTCAGACACCTTAACATAAGTGTGGACCAGTTCCGTTGGGGAGGCTCATTGGGAGGCTCATTGGGAGGCGCATTTTCCGATCTATACATCCGGTTCTCCTCGCAGTATGGACTGCGCTTCTACTATGACCCGTGTGTCGGAAGCTCTGAGGGTGACCGTATCACTCCGGAGAGCTGAGCCATGAACCCGACACTCGCAATCGCATTGAAGCGTAAAGGATATGACACGCTGACCCCTGTTCAGGAGGCCGTGTCCGCACCGGATTTGCAGGGACGAGACTTGTTAGTTTCGGCGCAGACCGGATCAGGAAAAACCATCGCGTTCGGCTTGGCCATCGCACCAACAATTTTGAGCGATGCGCAGGTTTTCGATGTGGCAGGCGCGCCTTTGGCGTTGGTTGTTGCGCCGACGCGAGAGTTGGCGCTGCAGGTCAAACGAGAACTGGGGTGGCTCTATGCGGATGCGGGGGCCTTCATTGCCTCATGCGTTGGCGGCATGGATATGCGCGACGAACGCCGGGCGCTGTCCCGAGGGGCACATATTGTGGTCGCGACACCAGGGCGGTTGCGGGATCATATCATGCGCGGCTCGATTGATTTGGCATCCGTACGCGCCGTTGTGTTGGATGAGGCTGACGAAATGCTCGACCTTGGATTCCGTGAAGATCTGGAATTCATCCTCGAACAAACGCAATCAGACCGCCAGACACTATTGTTCTCGGCAACGGTACCGCGCGCCATCGCCACCTTGGCTGCCCGGTACCAAAGGGATGCCGAGCGTGTAAGTACTGTCAGTGAGCGGATGCAACACGCCGATATCGAGTACCGTGCGATGAATGTGGCTCCACGTGACGGTGAAAATGCTATCATTAACGTGCTACGCTACTACGAGGCTCCTAACGCCATCGTTTTCTGCAACACGCGCGCCATGGTCAGCCGTCTGACAGCCCGACTGTCCAACCGCGGGTTTTCGGTTGTGGCTCTTTCCGGAGAACTGACCCAAGGTGAACGGTCAAACGCCTTGCAAGCCATGCGTGACGGACGGGCCCGCGTCTGTGTAGCGACCGATGTCGCGGCGCGCGGAATTGATCTGCCAAATCTGGATCTGGTGATCCATGCGGAACTGCCCAGCAGTCATGAAACGCTTTTGCACCGTTCAGGCCGAACTGGACGTGCAGGGCGCAAAGGTGTCAGCACACTGATCGTTGCACCGGCTTCTTACAAAAAAGCCCAAAGGCTGTTGAAATTCGCTAAACTCACGGCCGATTGGGGTGCGGCGCCCTCCGCTGAAGAGGTCAAAGCGCAAGACCTGCAACGGATGTTCGGATCGGAGGACTGGTGCTCTGAAATAACAAAGACCGAGCGGCAGTCAGTCAACGAACTGGTAGAAAGGTTCTCGCCAGAACAACTCGCTGCGGCATATGTCCGTCAATACAACAGGGCGCATTCCGCTCCGGAAGAACTAAACGACATTCAGGAAGCGGCGCCAAAGCAAAGCGCACCTTTTGGTCCGAGTGTTTGGTTTTCGCTGTCAGAAGGGCGCAACGAAAATGCGTCTCCGCGATATCTACTTCCTATGGTGTGCAAGGCGGGGAACATCACGAAATCCGATGTCGGTGCGATCCGGATCGTTGACGACGAGACCTATATCGAAATTCGCGAAAGCAGCGTCGCCGGTTTTTTGGAGGCGATTGGGCCGGAAATGAAGATCGAGGGTACAAAAGACATTGTGCAGTTGGATTCAGCCCCCGATTTGTCGAACTCAGCAAAGACAAGCTTCAACCGGTCCGCCAAAGGCAAGAAAGGTCTGGAAAAGACTGCACGCAAACCGAGCCGACTTGTCGAGCCGCAGCCTGCGAAAGCGCGGAAAAAGACTGTGTCCAAGCCCCCTGAAAAGGCCAAAGTTGAAGCCAAGCCCAAACGCGATGACGACAACCGCAGTGGTCTGAGTAAAAAACTTGACCGCCGCCCAAAAGGCCCGCCACCGCCAAAGGGTAAGCCCAACAGCAAGAAAAACCGTGCACGCGCTGCGGCAAATAAGGGCGGTAACGCTGTGCCAAGGCGTTCAAAGTAAGTCGAAGCGTTTGCACAGGCCCTTTCCGGACATTGGCCATGCCAAAACTCCGCTGGGTTCCGCCCGTTAGACCAGACTTTCGCAGCGCCTGCGAGCCCGGGCGATAGACATAATCATAACCTGCGCACCATACTGCCGCTCCAATCGGCCATGCAAATGGATGGCAGACTCAGCTCGAGTTCTTGATAACCAGAGGATTATAATGTGATGATGCCGGGAGTTTTTTCGGCCAGCGCCCTGACGATTTCCTTTTTGGGATAGAACGGAAAACGGTTCGGTTCTGACAGCACCTGCTCTTTGGAGAAGTACCTTCAGTCGATCCGATGCATCGGACCTGTGGATATGTCGGACCGCACCAAAGCCAAGTGAGACAATGGAGGTACCGTTGGGTGCGATTGAGTTTCACCAGTGCTGCCGTCTATTTTTCCCAATCCTGCGGGTCAAAGCACATTGTTATCATCTCGTTGTGCTTGTAAGGACGTTGCACAGTCCGAAAGGGCCGCGCCGTGCGGGCGTGATGGAATGGTAGACATATCAGACTTAAAATCTGAAGGGCGTATGCCCGTGTGGGTTCGAGTCCCACCGCCCGCACCAGGCACTTTCGAAAGCTGCATTCCGCCGCCCGGTTTGCGCGTCATCGGTATCGCAAATGCAGTGAAACGCAGCCTACGTCGTCATGGCGTCATATTCATGACCAGGACTATACCGGATACCCTAATTCCCGGATCAGCCTCCAGATGTCCTGGTTCGCGGCTGAAAGCTGATTGACGACCGCTTCGATTTCGCGAAGCGCATCATCATCTACCGTATCCGCGCGACCCAGTTTTATGTCGGTCTTGCGGTCAGCAATCCGCATCAGGATCGTTTTCGGGTTTCCGCTCTCCTGATCGAACGAATAGATGCAGTGGTTATACTTGTTTCGGATGCCGGAAAGCTTGCTGAGCCGTTGCGTGCGTTCAAGGATCGGGTCGCGAACCTGCGCGGGCCTTCCCTCCATCTTGGCAAGCCGTTCGACCAGATCAATACGCGCGCGGGTTGTGTTCAGGGTCAGGAAGATAATGACGGCCACGTCTTTCGACGTTCCGGAAAGGCCAGCGATCAGGTGGATCAGCAGGCTTTCGGTGTTGGTCCACATATAGTTCAGCCTGCCAACCAGAAGGATCAGGCGATCGAACCGGGCTTCGAACGTGTCAGTCAAGGGCAGAGTGCTGCGCCTCGTGTGGCGCAACCTCGTAGTAGAAATGCGCGGCAGCGGTGCGGTTGCTGACGCCGATCTTACCAACCACGTTGTGCATATGCAGTTTGACCGTGTGTTCCGTAATTCCCAGCTTGGCCGCGATCAACTTGTTGCTTTTGCCCTGCGAGACAAGTTGCAGGACCTGCTTCTCGCGACGCGTCAGCTTCAGATACCGCGATTGCTGGTCGACACCATTTGGGACATTTGTCACTGGACGGGTTGGGATGTCCCGCGTGCGCTGGCTTGGGAATGTGGCGCAATCGGCAAGGAAGCTGGGTAGGTACAGTTCTTCATGCATCAACAGCCTGAGGATGGCGCGCCAGGCATCGGGCGCCACATTCATGGGTAGAAACCCAATTTCGCCGAACTGCGCGCGATCCCAGGATTCAAACATATGCCGGGCCGATTCTTCCTTGCGATAGGCAAATGCGAGACAGCCGGATCCCGTACTTTTGGTATAGGCCATTGGGCGCGCCAACAGGTCTTCAAGCATCATCTGGTCCACAACAATGATCTTGCTGCAGCCGGGTGTGTGGCCGTTCATGGATTCGAGGGTTTCGAACCGCCGGGCACGAACCCCGAATTCAGTTTGAACGCTTCTTAGGGTCTGATTGGAGTAGAATAATTCTTTTCCAATAAAGACAACCGAAAAATCTTCTGAATAAAGATCCTGATTGGCAGTTTCTTCTATCAATGACACACTCATCACATTCCCTCGCAAACAGGGTCAACCAAAAATTGCTAATTTGAATTCTGGCGATCTAAAATAGTTAACTAATCAAATAGGTAATTAACTTTTATTATACTCGAAAGCATGGTTTTCCACAACCGGGAGGAGTTCTTCCAGAGCCCGTGCCATAGAACTTTCGGTTAGGTTTCCGCTTGGATATTTGTGCAACCAGCGGAAACAATTGAATTATTTTGTTGCGATTTTTTGTAGGTGGGTCATGCGGGGCAGGCGAGCGAAAACTCAGGTGTGTTCCAAAAGTAAATAATAAAAACAACACTGTAACTACTTCAAAACTTTCGACTAGCTAGGCGTGGGCGTGCGTCGCTGCGAACATGGCTGGGCTTCAATTGTCGAAGCGCCTGTCCCTGTCGCGCCGGTAATTGCGTATTCAAGCAACCTTCATGAACCGCCGCGCTTTCGGCTTAGCCGGGAAAGGAGGTGGCCATTTAGAAACTTCCACAGACCGCTTTCAGCGCGTTCATGCGCTGCGCGGATATTTTTGTTTCAATCTCGCCTGATGCCGCTTTTTAGATGAATGGCGGTCTGGCGTTCCAGAAATAGGAATTTGTCATGAGACGTAATGTGAATAATACAAACGTAACGACCGTCGACGAAATTAATGTCGAGAATCTGGAAGCTCCGGTAAATGTTGAAATCCCGATTGATGAGGCGTTTGTCGAAGCTGATCTGACTGCACAACAGCAGCAACAGGACCAGACTGTCGAAAACTCCAACGATCAGGGCCAGGACCAAAATCAAGGCCAGGATCAGGGTCAGGAACAAGGCCAGGACCAAGGCCAAGATCAGGGCCAGGATCAGGATCAAGGTCAGGATCAGGACCAGACGCTCAATGCCGGAGATAACACCAACGACAATTCAAACAGCAACGCGATCAATATCGACTTTGGTGGCGGAGAGTGGATTCCGCGCGATGATGATCAGGTTGATCTGGACTTCGGAGATAACGCGTCGGTTGGCGACGTAATCACCGCAGGCCGTGATCTAAACTATGATCCCGGCGATGACATGAATGTCGATATCTCAATGGATGGTGCCGGAACCGCAATGGCGTCCGTCAACAGTCAGGTCGCCAGTCTGAGCGATGACGACACGCTGGAATCGGCGTCAGTTTCGAACAATTCCGGTTTCTATCAGAATGGTAGCGCCTATGGCGGCACCGCCAACGCTGAAGAAGGTATCGGCGTCAAGTCCAACGGTGGAGATTCGGGCGACGGTGGTACCAGCTATGGTGGTTCGGCAGACTCGACCACGCTGGGCAGCCATGCGTTTGGTGCCGGTGGCGATACCGGCAGTGCCGACGCGGATTCGAGTGGCGGCGCCGGCGGTGATACCGGTGACGCAAATAACGCCAGCATTGGTGTCGGTCTGTCCGGCGCAGGGGCTGACGGTGACAGCACCGGCGGCGACGGCGGCGACGCTGACAGTTCGTCTTCTGCTGACAACGACGGCAGCACAAGCGTTGATGGTGACGGAACCGGCGGTAACGGCGGAAGCGCAGATTCGTTTGGTCTGGGACTGGGCCTTGGTCTGTCCGGCTCGAATGCCTCGGGTAGCGCCGATGGCGGCGACAGCGATTCCGACTCGAGCGGCACGGGCTTTGGTCTGGCCGGCAATGACGTAGACGCCGAAGGTTCCGACGGCGGTGACGGCAGCGCCTCGACAGACGGTTCGTCGTCGAATTCCAGTGACAGCACAACCGAAGCCAATGATGCAACTGCTGGCAGCAACGCAGCAGAGGGCAGCGCTGACAGTGGTGCGGACAGCTCGGCTGACGGAACTGGCGGACCTGGTACCGGCGGTGAAGGTTCAGGCGGCGAAGGAACCGGTGGTGAAGGATCCGGTGGCGACGGCACGGGCGGTGACGGTACCGGCGGTGACGGCGAAGGCGGATTTGCCGCTATGGTCGAAGCTGCAATCATGGCCCTGCAGGAAGAGCTTGGCATGGTTGATGCCGAAGCGGGCGAAGGCGGTGACGGAACCGGCGGTGACGGAACCGGTGGCGACGGTTCGGGCGGCGATGGCGCTGGTGGCGATGGCTCAGGCGGTGACGGTTCGGGCGGCGATGGTTCCGGTGGAACCGCCGACGCGGATTCGGATGCGCAGGGTGTTGGCGACCAGTCCGCAAGCGGCCCCAACATCAACCAAAGCCCGGGTGACGTGAACGGTGCATCCAGCAATTCGCAGAACACCGATGGAAGCGGTGGTGATGGCGGATCCAATTCTGCCAACGGCACAGCGGACGCAACGGGCTCTGGTACGTCTGCAGCAGACGGTGACGGCGGAGCAGGCGGCACAACGACGCCCACATCCACGTCTTCGGGCAACGGTGCCGGATCCGCCGATGCGGCCAATACCGCCGGTGATGGCGGAGCGGCGGATGTATTCGGTGATGCCGATACAAACGGCGCCGCCGACAGCCTGGCCGAAGCTATCGCCGGATACGGTGGTTCGGGCATGTCCGATAACGATGCCACATCGACCGGTTCGGGCGATGCGACCGGTGCGGCCAGCTCGGGTGCCGGTGGTGCCGGTGGCGCGTCTGCCGCAAATGGCGGAGCCAGCGGATACTCGACCGGTACAGCCATGTCCGGTGACACCATGGGTGGAACCATCACGGGCGGCAGCGCGGCTGGTGCGTATTCGGGTGACGGTGGTGCAGGCGGTAACGCTGGCAACTGGGGCTCGAATAACGGTGGCGATGGCATCGTGACCGGCGAGTCCTATGCCTCGGCAGCGGCTGTTGTCGACACCTCGGCCTTTAACCAGTCGATTGTCATGGGGGCCAACGTGCTTGGCAACTCGGTCGATACGACCATGGTCGGTGGCTCGATGACCTCGTCCTACGCAAGCGACGACAACGACGCATAAGTCATAAGGCGGGGCCCGCATTATTGGGCCTCGCTGTTTTCGAAAATGCCGGGGCCGCGCGCGGTGGCCCCGGCCCAACTGAACCCAAAGCGGAAATTCTGGCCGGTGCGGGTGAAAAAGGATGACCGACATGGCCCTTGACGCAATTACGGAAACGATAGCGCATTTTGTTGGAACATTTGAACTTACGATCGAACAGGCCCGGCTGCGGGACCAGTATGATGAATTCACTGCCCTGAGGCGAAAAGCCGAAATTGACGGGCTGGACGATCCTGCTGCGATCCATATCAGGGCCGATCTTGATATCCCGGTGGGCGAGTACAAACTCCTCCCATACAATTTTGCCCCACCTCAACCTAACCTGCCACTACCAGATGCGCCGAAGGGGCCTGTACATGAATCGGTGATCATCCTTGGTGGAGATGGGCCGGTTTCCGAGCGTTTTGTCCCGGACGACACGATTGGACCGTCATCCGCGCCTGTGCTTGTCATTCTGCGGCCTGACAATGTGCCGTTGGGGTCGGCGGTGAGTTACGTTAAGCAAAAGGTTTTCCTGCGCGACAACGACACGGTGGGCGAGGGTGAATTTCGCGACACGGATGCGCTGATCGCAAAAGGTGAGCAGATGCTGGACATGGCGTTGTCACTTCATGCCGTGGCAAGCCCGTCATTTTCACTCGCGGACTACCAGTCAATCGAGATGGTCGAGGCACTGGCCGAACAGATGTTGAACCCGATGAACGGGGATGTGGATGGAGTCACCGTGTATCAGTTCCATGGCGATGATGCCTTGGGCGTGATCGTCAATGGCAAGCACATGGCCGAAGCACCTGAATGGACCGACCTGTTGCCTGCTTTCCATCAGCCGGATGAAGCGACTGGTGATGAAGCGGACACGCCGTGGCCCGCCGAATGGGACCAGTCCAAGGATTCCGATTTTGACGACGGGCATCTGGTGGTGACCGGTGGTAATCTGGCGATCAATGCAGTGTCTGCGACTATTGGTTGGGTGGATGCTCCGTACATTGTTGTAGGCGGGCAGGCCATCAATCTGACGGTCATCAGTCAGGTCGCGCTTGTTTCCGACTGGGACGTAGGTGCCATGAATGCCGGAAGCGGTACCAACCTGGTTCAGTCTTCGGTGATCGAAGTCGAAGGCAAAGAGGCCGCCTGGCTGGACGATGTCGACGGAACAAGCGGCCAGCCCGCATATGTTGTTGTCGACTGGGTTCACGGCGATCTGGTGGTCGCGAATTTCATCAACCAAAGTATTGATGCCACCGATATTGATCACATTCAGACCGAAATTTCAGCCACATCCACGCTTTACGTGCTGGGCGACAACGAAATGTACAATGTCGCCGATATCGTGCAGTTGGGCAGCTATTACGATCTGATCATGATCGGCGGAAACATGATTTCAGTCGATGTGCTGGTTCAATCCATGGCCCTTATGGATGACGACATCATCAGCGGCGGAGTGCCCGCGCCGGTGATGGGCGGTGATGAAAACCTGCTCATGAACGACGCGTCGGTCAAAACGATCGGCAAGGACATTCACCAGGATATGCAACAGAATATGGCGGACGCGCTTGCCATACCGGAAATGGACATGGACGCGTTGGAAGACGCGCTTCTGAATGATCCGATGTTCGCCGGGATGGAGCAGTTGCGCGTCCTTAAGATCGACGGCGATCTTATACAGGTGAACATCGTCAATCAGGCCACGATGATGCTTGATCAGGATGATATTGACCTGTCCGGCCCGAATGCTGCCGGGGCCGATGTAGTCGCGGGCAGCAACGCCATGCTGAACACCGCGCATCTGACCAAGATGGGTGTGGACTCGACGGTCATGGCAGCTGACGGGTCGTATTCCGATCTGCTGCTGCATCAGGCCAGCCTGATCGACATGCCGGACAACGACGAGATTACCGCGATGACCAATGAGGCAATTGCGGCCATCATGGGTGACATGACCGTCGCGCAACCGGATGCGGCCCTGGCACTGAATACCCCAGCTCTTGATGCAACAACACCTGACGACGGCCTGCAAACCATGTTGGCCTGATCCCCCAAGATTTTTACCGAGTGACCAGAAGGTTTCTACATGTCGTTTGTTTTTTCGTCGCGCCGCCACCCCTTATCCAGCCCGCTGGACAGGCAAGGCGGGTTGGGTCTGAAGCGTCAGGATCCCGAACCTGGGACAGATCCTGCAAAACGGGCCACAGGTGCCACCACCCGACTGCATCTGACGCAGGAGTTTCGAGTGCCTGAACCAGATCAAAACCGGCCGGTTGAAAACGATGCGTTGAAACCGGCCAAAGACCAGAAACACTCATGTGAACAACCGCGCGCTGAACCTCCCCATTGGCGTGCGCCGCCGCAGCCCGTGCAAGACAAGGACATTGCGGGCGGTGGTGACGGGGTGGCTGATGCTGACGGCCCGGATCATGCAACCGCGGACGAAACGACAGCGCGCAAGACCCCCTCTGCGCGCGCGTCCGGCGCGGATCACATGGGCGCAACGATCGAGGCCAAGGCAAACCAGCCACTGTTGCGGACAAACTCCGGCGGCGGTGACGGGAACGGGCCACCCCAAACCTTTCACAAGCGCACCCCGCCCGAGGATTTCCAGCGCACATTGCGGGATTCGATCCGGGCGATCCGGCGTAACCTTGCATTTGTTCTGGTGCTGACCTGCGCGACCAATATTCTGATCCTGTCGATTCCGATCTACCTGTTTCAGATCAGTGACAGGGTTCTGACCAGCCGATCTTTGGATACGCTGATCATGTTGACGGCAATCGTCGCCGGGGCCGTGATCTTTCAGTCAGCCTTTGATGCGGTGCGGCGGTTTACGCTGATGCGAACCGGTGTCGAGGTTGCCGTTCGTTTGGGTGCCCCGGTGCTTAGTGCGGCTGCGCACGCGTCGTTGCATGGAAACGGGCGCGAGTATCAGACGCTTGGCGATTTGCAGCAGCTGCGGGGTTTTCTGGTTTCCGGCACGCTGATCTCGTTTTTGGACGTGCCATTCGCGCCACTGTTCATTCTGATGATCTTTCTCGTGCACCCGCAACTGGGCATGATCGTCGTGGTGACAGCGCTGATTCTGATGACGATTGCGCTGATCAACCAGAAAATGACAGCCAAACCGTTTGCCGAGGCAAACAGGGCACAATCCATGGCGAACCTGCATCTGGATTCCATGTCGCGCAACAGCCAGATCATCAACGCCTTGGCCATGATCCCCGAGGCGGTGCGGATCTGGGGGCGGGACACCGCCCAATCCCTGACCTGGCAGGTGCGCGCGCAGGACCGAAACGTGATCTTCGCGGCGATTTCGCGCGCTGTTCGTCTGCTGACTCAGATTGGCATTCTGGGTTGGGGCGCATTTCTGGCACTGCAGGGAGAGATTACCGGCGGAATGGTGATCGCGGCCTCAATCATTGCCGGGCGCGCCTTTGCGCCCATCGAAGGTTCGATTGAAGGGTGGAACAGTTACCTGCTGACGCGCGCGGCCTATGGACGGATCAAGGCGCTGCTGTCAACCTCGGCCCTGCAACACGAGAAGTTGCGCCTGCCGCGCCCCGAAGGCCGGCTGGATGTTGAGCGGTTGCTCTATGTCCCCGGTGGAACCAAACGTGTGGTTCTGAACGGGATTACCTTCTCACTCACCCCCGGTGAAACACTGGCCATTATCGGCAATTCCGGTGCGGGCAAAACCACCTTGGGCAAAACCCTTGTCGGGTCCGTTCTGCCCACGTCGGGAAGTGTGCGGCTGGACCTGATGGATATCCGCAACTGGGACCCGCGCCAGTTTGGAGAAAGCATAGGTTATCTGCCGCAGGATGTGCAGCTGTTCCCCGGAACCATCAAGGACAATATCGGCCGGATGCGGGCTGATGCCACGGACGAACAAATCCACGACGCCGCTGTTCTGGCCGATGTACACAACATGATCGCAACCCTGCCGCAGGGATATGAGACTGTGGTGGCCTCCGATGGATCGCCTTTATCGGGCGGACAGAAACAACGCATTGCGCTGGCGCGGGCGTTTTTTGGGAACCCGCGAATGGTGGTGCTGGACGAGCCGAACTCGAACCTTGACGTTGCCGGGGACAAAGCCTTGGCGCGTGCCATTGAACAGGCGCGCGAAAGCAAAATTACCGTGGTCGTCATCACGCAGAAACCGACCCTGCTGAATGTGGTCGA
The DNA here is from genome assembly GCF_056541275.1 of Ruegeria sp. AI2. Classification (NCBI taxonomy): domain Bacteria; kingdom Pseudomonadati; phylum Pseudomonadota; class Alphaproteobacteria; order Rhodobacterales; family Roseobacteraceae; genus Ruegeria; species Ruegeria sp. AI2. The sequence goes on along the minus strand of NZ_JBQFYB010000018.1, from coordinate 3,359 downwards.
CAAGATCATGTTGCTGACCGATGGGCGCGTCGCATTGTTCGGTCAGCGCGAGCAGGTTCTTCAGCAGATCAACGGGCCGCGCAAACGGACCGGAATTGAAGGGCAACAGGGAGGCTGACCATGAATGACCTCGTACCCGTAAGGCACTCTGCCGGTGAACCTGACGTCTGGTATGCGGAAGTTCCGCGCTCGATCAACCGCTTCATTGTCACCGGTATAATCATGCTGGTCGTCTGTTTTGGCGGTTTCGGAGTGTGGTCCTTCAGTGCCCCGCTGGCGGCGGCGGTCATCGCGCAGGGCAGCTTTGTCGCCACCGGACGCAACAAGATTGTCCAGCACCTTGAGGGCGGGATCATCGAAGACATCAAGGTCACTGAGGGGCAATCGGTTCAGGCAGGTCAGGTGCTGATGACGCTGGATCAGACCTCGGCCCAGGCCAATGAGCGCGAGCTGTTCATCCGCAAATTGCGCTTGCAGGCGATGACCGAGCGGTTGCTGGCGGAATATGGGGAACGGGATCGTCTGGTCTTTACGCCAGATCTGGTCGAGGCCTCCAAAGACGTGGAAGTCATGGCCATTCTCGACGGTCAAATGCTCAGCTTTGATGTGTCGCGCAAGACCTTGCTGAATGATGTGGCACTTTTGGAACGCAATATGGAGGCTTTGAAGATCCGGGCAAGCGGCTTTGAGGCCCAATTGGACAGCATGGTCACACGTGCCGAGATCTTGCAGGAAGAGTACGAGTCCAAAAACCAGCTTTTCCAGAAAGGGCTGGTTCGAAAGGGCGAATTGAACACGATCCGGCGAGTGCAGGCCGAAGCCGAGGGGCAGCAGGCCCGGTTGCAGGCGGAGGCCGCTGAAATCAATCAGATGCTTCTGAAATACCAGGAACAGATTACGCGCACCCGATCCGCCTATCGCGAGGCTGCACTGGATGAATTGGGCGTGGTCGAGGCCGATCTGGAAAGCGTGCGCGAAAAATCCCGTCAGGCCCGTAATGTCCTGGACCGGGCCGTGGTACGGGCTCCTGTGACCGGGACAGTGGTTCGCCTGCATTATCATACTCCGGGTGGTGTGATCGAAACGGGCGAACCCATTGCCGAAATCCTGCCTGCCGATGCGCCGTTGATTATTGAGGCGCAAATCCCACGCACCGAGATTGATAGTGTGGTAACCGGGCAGACCGCCTCGGTGCGACTGATCGCGCTCAATCAGCGCACAACGCCGGTTTTGTACGGAGAAGTCTTTTATGTCTCTGCCGACGCGCTGCTTGAAGAGGCAGCAGGCGTTCCAAAAGAGGTATATCTGGCGCGTATCTCACTTACCCCAGACGAGCTGCACCGGGTCAGCGGCTTTGTTCCGACCCCCGGCATGCCTGCGGAAATTATGATCCAAACCGAGGAACGAACTTTTGCGGCCTATATCGCCAAACCTGTGTCGGACAGCATGTCGCGTGCGTTTCGCGAGCAATAACCTAGGTGCCTAAGGCCGTTGTTTTACTTACATCAATTCGCCCATAACCCATTTGCGAGTTGCGTGTAGGAGAACGCGCGTGCCTTTGACGGTGCAAGACTTGGGTTTTCACACGCTCCACATCCTTGGCGGGTTGGCGGATCGGCTCAACGGTGGTTGCGAAATCACAGGTTCATGAAGCGCCAGATTTCCGCATCTGATGCAAATCAATGCAAAACACATTCGAATCGAGACATGTTTGGCCGGAAGTCATCATAAGGAACACCCGACCATGTTTCGCCTTGCCGCCATGCTGTATTCACTGATCGCCACTGCCATTTCAGGTTCTGCCGTAATCGCTGTGCTGTCTGCGGGATTGGTTTCCGTCAGCGCAATTGTCGGTGCCGCAGTTGCTGGGGCGGTCATCGCTGCTCCGGCGTCGTGGATGGTGGCCCGACGGCTGTACCGGGGCGCCTGATCAGGCGTTCAGGAACGTCCGAATCGCCGCTTCGAATTCACGTGGCTTTTCGGCGTGCAGCCAATGCCCGGCTCCGGGTATTTTGGCAAAACGCGCGCCGGAAAACAGCGAGCGGATTTCAGGGCGGTGTTCCGGCAGGACATAATCCGATGCCGCGCCCGACAGGAACAGGGCGGGGCCATTCCATGTGGCGTCCAACTTGGGGAAGCCCATGATCTTTGGCATCTCGGCTGCAAGAACATCCAGATTAAGCAGCCACCGTTTTCCCTTGATATCCAGCGATTGGGTGAAAAAGCTTTGCAACGCTTTCTCAACACCTTGATCGGCCAATTGCATTTCCGCATCCGACCGGCGGGTGATGCGCGAAAAATCAACAGCCCGCATGGCCTCGATGAACTGGATTTGGCTGTGCGCGTATTGAACCGGCGCGATGTCGGCGACCACCAGCTTGTTCACCAACCCATTGTGCCGCAGGGCCAGGGTCATGGCAGCCTTTCCGCCCATGGAATGTCCAAGAACATCCGCCACGCCGCCGATCTGTTCTATGACTTCGGCGATATCCTGTGCCAGATGGGGATAATCATGGCTCGGGTCCCACATGCTGTAAGCATGGTTGCGCATGTCCACCGCCACAACCTGCCGTTCGTCTGAAAGCCTTTTGGCAATGACGCCCCAATTCCGAGCAGATCCGTAAAGGCCGTGTGCTATTACCAGCGGTGGGCGGGCGGTCGGTTCGCCATGTACAATCGTGTTCAGCATAGCTTGCGTGATACAAGTGCCTACAGCGGATCACCAGCCCCATTGTAGGTCTTTGTGGTGCAGGCTAGATTGCGGCGGCAGGAGAGAGCCCATGCCTCAGGACCCAGACATTCAGACCCGGATCGCCGAGACGGTGGCCTTGCTGCGTGCCAAGCTTGGCGTGCGCGACAAGACGCTAGAGGCATCCATTCGCAAGGCAAAACGACGTCTGCCGCGCCGGGTGTACCGGCAGGCCATGGTGCTTGCCCGGTCCGAGGCGATGGCGTCGCACCCGAAGATGCGGTTGATTCTGGATACTCCCAAGCTCGTCAGGGCGTCGGACGTGGTGCAGGACCATCTGGGAAGCATCAACCTTGCGGACCGCAGGTGGGGCTGGTTCCTTGGTTTGCTGGGGGGGCTGGCTTTCAACCTGTTGGCTCTGACAGCGCTGTTGCTTGTCTTTCTGTGGTGGCGCGATTTGATCTGACTTTCAGAAGGCTGCCAAGCTGACGCGTGGCCAGATCCCCCTCTATCGAAGCGACTGCTCAAACAACAAAAAACGGCGCCTCAAGAGCGCCGTTTTCTTTTCTTTTTAATCGTTTACAGGTTCGGGTAGATAGGGAAGCGGTTGCAGAGGTCTGCGACCTGGGCGCGGACGCGGGCTTCGACTTCGGCGTTGCCGTCTTCGCCG
>NZ_JBQFYB010000017.1:0-60160 GCF_056541275.1 Ruegeria sp. AI2 | reverse complement strand
CTGCGGTCAGCGTCGTCTTGCCGTGGTCAACATGCCCAATCGTGCCGATGTTGACGTGCGGCTTATTACGCTCAAACTTTTCCTTTGCCATGATGGCCTCCTTTTTCTGTAATGAAGGGAGCCCCGGAACGGCGCTCCCTCAAATCGTCGCTTATGCGTATTTCGCCTGGATCTCGTCCGAGATGTTCTGCGGAACCGGATCGTAGTGGTCGAACTGCATGGTGAACTGGGCGCGGCCCGACGACATCGAACGCAGGGTGTTGATGTAGCCGAACATGTTCGCCAGCGGAACAAACGCATCGATCGCGATCGCGTTGCCGCGCGGTTCCTGACCAGACACCTGGCCCCGACGCGAGGTCAGGTCGCCGATGATACCGCCGGTGTATTCTTCCGGGGTGATCACTTCGACCTTCATGATCGGTTCCAGCAGCTTCGCGCCAGCTTTGCGCATGCCTTCACGCATACACATACGAGCCGCGATTTCGAACGCCAGAACGCTCGAGTCAACGTCGTGGAACTTACCGTCCAGCAGGGCAACCTTGAAGTCGATCACGGGGAAACCAGCCAGAGGGCCGCTGTCCATGACCGAGTTGATGCCTTTTTCAACACCGGGGATGTATTCCTTCGGAACGGCACCACCAACGATGCGACTTTCGAACGAGTAACCTTCGCCTGCCTCGGTGGGCTGGATCTCCAGCTTGACTTCGGCGAACTGACCCGAACCACCCGACTGTTTCTTGTGGGTGTAGGTGTGTTCGACCGGCATCGAGATGGTTTCACGATAAGCCACCTGAGGCGCACCGATGTTGGCTTCGACCTTGAACTCGCGCTTGAGACGGTCCACCAGGATGTCCAGGTGAAGTTCGCCCATGCCCTTCATGATGGTCTGACCCGATTCCAGGTCGGTTTCCACGCGGAAGGACGGGTCTTCGGCGGCCAGACGGGCCAGACCCTGAGACATCTTTTCCTGGTCGCCCTTGGTTTTGGGCTCGACCGCGATCTCGATCACCGGATCGGGGAAGGTCATGGTTTCCAGAACCACCGGATCCTTCGCATCGCACAGAGTGTCACCGGTGGTGGTGTCTTTCAGACCCGCCAGCGCGATGATGTCGCCTGCAAACGCTTCTTCGATCTCTTCCCGGTTGTTGGAGTGCATCATCATCATACGACCGATGCGCTCTTTCTTGCCTTTGGTCGAGTTCAGGATCGAGTCACCCTTGTTCATGGTGCCCGAGTATATCCGGGTGAAGGTCAGCGAACCGACGAAGGGGTCGTTCATGATTTTGAACGCCAGACCCGAGAAGGCCATGCCGTCATCGGCACGACGTGCGATGTTACGAACTTCTTCCTCGTCGCCGGGTTTGAAGCCCATGTAATCAACAACGTCCAGCGGGCTGGGCAGATAGTCGATCACAGCATTGAGCAACGGCTGAACGCCTTTGTTCTTGAACGCCGAGCCTCCCAGAACGGGTACGAAATGCAGCGCCAGCGTGCCTTTGCGCAGCAGTTTGCGCAGGGTCGGAACGTCGGGCTCTTCGCCTTCCAGATAGGCCATCATCGCGTCGTCGTCTTCTTCGACGGCCGCTTCGATCATCTTGCCGCGCCATTCGTCAGCCATGTCTTTCAGGCTGTCGCGGATCGGAGCTTTGACCCAGCTTGCACCAAGGTCTTCGCCCTGCCACAGCCACTCTTCCATGGTGACCAGATCAACCAGGCCTTCCAGCTCGGTTTCGGCACCGATTGGAATACCAACCGGAACAGCGCGTGCGCCGGTGCGGTCTTCGATCATGCGAACGCAGTTGAAGAAGTCTGCGCCGATCTTGTCCATCTTGTTGACGAAAACCATACGCGGAACCTTGTAGCGGTCAGCCTGACGCCACACGGTTTCGGTCTGGGGTTCAACACCGGCGTTTGCGTCGAGAACGCAGACGGCACCGTCGAGAACCGCCAGCGAGCGTTCGACTTCGATGGTGAAGTCAACGTGGCCGGGGGTGTCGATGATGTTCAGGCGGTGCTTGGGGGTATCGGCGGTCTGACCGTCTTCGGTGCGTTCCCAGAAGGTGGTGGTCGCAGCCGAAGTGATGGTGATGCCGCGTTCCTGCTCCTGCTCCATCCAGTCCATGGTGGCTGCACCATCGTGCACCTCACCGATGTTGTGGGATTTACCAGTGTAATACAGGATACGCTCCGAGCAGGTGGTCTTACCTGCGTCGATGTGCGCCATGATACCGAAGTTACGGTATAGTTCGAGCGGATATTCGCGTGCCATTTGGATAAGCCTCTGGGATTACCAACGGTAATGGCTGAAGGCTTTGTTCGCCTCGGCCATCTTGTGGGTGTCTTCGCGCTTCTTCACGGCGGTACCGCGGGACTGTACAGCGTCCAGCAGTTCACCGGCGAGGCGTTCTTCCATGGTGTTTTCATTGCGGCCGCGCGCAGCGGTGATCAGCCAGCGGATGGCCAGTGCTTCGCGGCGCTCGGGGCGGACTTCGACCGGAACCTGATAGGTTGCACCACCAACCCGGCGCGAGCGAACCTCGACCGACGGTTTGATGTTGTCGAGTGCTTCGTGGAACACTTCGACGGGCGCGCGCTTGATCTTGTTCTCAACGCGGTCAAAGGCGTTGTAGACGATGCGCTCGGCGACCGACTTCTTGCCGTCGATCATCAGGTTGTTCATGAATTTGGTCAGTACCTTGTCGCCAAATTTGGCGTCAGGCAGGACTTCGCGTTTTTCGGCGGCGTGACGACGTGACATATCAGCCTCTCCTTCTTACTTGGGACGCTTCGCGCCGTATTTCGAACGGCGTTGCTTACGGTCTTTGACGCCCTGAGTATCCAGAACACCGCGCAGGATGTGGTAACGCACACCGGGAAGGTCTTTCACACGGCCGTCACGGATCAGAACAACCGAGTGTTCCTGAAGGTTGTGGCTTTCACCGGGGATGTACGAGATGACCTCGAACCCGTTGGTCAGGCGCACCTTGGCAACCTTACGCATAGCCGAGTTCGGTTTCTTCGGTGTGGTGGTGTAAACACGTGTGCAGACGCCGCGTTTCTGCGGGCACTGCTCCAGGTGCATGGACTTCGAGCGTTTTACTTTGGGCTGCCGCGGTTTGCGGATCAGCTGTTGAATAGTTGGCATTCCGGTTTCTTCCCCGTTTTGCAACACACATGACATGCACGCGGGCTGCGTGCGGCTAACTTCGCAGCGCTTATGCGTCCACAAGCGCAAAACCCACGAGCGTTCCCATTCCGAGGTGAACGTCGCGGTTGTTTCTCAGAGGGCGCGAACTGCAAAATTGTCCGGGCCTTGACCAGCTCATTACTGGAATCGGCTATGGGGCGGCCCCCGGCACCGAGATGACGCGCGTAATAGGGGGAGTCGGCCCGAGTGTCAACAGCACGATACCGGTTGCCCGGCAATAGGCTGATCCGGGCCGTGCCGAAGTAGGTGCGCGGGCTTTACCGGGTTCATATAACCGCGCTGCAACGGAAGAGCCAAGCCCGCAACCGGAGGCTGGGTTTCGCCTTCGGATAACCAGTGTTCAGAGCTTTGTCACGCAGGTTCACGCCGCTTCCCGACGCGCGCGTTCCCGGAACAGCGTAAACAGTCCGGCGGCCACAATCAGTGTCGCACCCAGCATGGTCAGACCGTCGGGCCATTCATCGAATACGGCCCAACCCAGCCCCAGGGCCCAGATCAGGCTGGAATAGCGAAACGGCGCGATGAACCCGACATCGCCCTGACGCATGACCATGACGCTGAACAGATAGCCCATCAGGACGAACACGGCCGCCGCCGCAACCAGAGCACCCGCAGCGCCGGAAACCGGAACCCATCCTTCAAACACCGATGCGATGGCTGCAGCCACCGTGATGGAAAGAGACGTCGCCAGTGTCACCACCATTGACGGAACCTGGGGCGACATGCGTCGCGTCACCAGATCGCGAACCGTGATCGAAGCCACTGCAATCAGCGCGTAGATGGAATATAGGCTGAAGCCGTCAGGTCCGGGCCTGACGATCAGAACCATGCCGCCAAAACCAATGGCAATCGCCAATATGCGCCGCCAGCCGACCTGTTCGGAAAAGACCAGTGCCGCGCCCAGCGTCACGGTCAGAGGCAGCGCCTGCAGAATGGCCGTCACATTGGCAAGCGGCATGTTCTTGAGCGCTGTCAGGAAAAAGAAGGTAGCCGACAGTTCGGCCAGACTGCGCAGCGCAACCAGCAACCGGTCGTGGTTTGAGAAATTGAGGTGCAGCGCCCCCAGATAGCGGGCAAGACCATAGACAAGGAAAACGGCCAGAACGCCCCGCATGGCCACCAGTTGGAACAATGGCAGATCCCGAAGCGCGACCTTGACCATAGTGTCGTTCAGGGTGAAGGCTGCCATGCTGCCCATCATCAGCAAGGCACCTTTGGTGTTTGGGTTCATGTCAGATTTGGCCCTGCGCAGAGTGATCGGGCCATTGGCCCAATCGGACGGCTGCCTGTCAACGCATCAAATCAGATCAGCGCAAGAATTGCGTTCCGACGCGTGCAGAGCGTGTCGAAACCACCCGCTGAGCCTGTTTCAAAGACCGGATACCCGGCCGCCTCCGATCCCTTCCACAGCCACCCCGGCGCTGAGTGTGTGCGTTGCGATCAACCCGCCGGACATGTCCAGAACGCCAAGCTGGTTGCCGTTCTGAAGCGCAACATAAAGCTCGCGGCGTTTGGAATTGATGCCAAGACCAAAGCGTTCGATCTGCACCGCTGCGCCGACCGATGGATTGGTCGCCCGGATTGTCCTAAGCACCGTGCCGTTCAAATCCACCTCGGCGATCAGGCGATTTCGGATGAACAGCACATAGAGCGTGCCGGTCGTTTCGTCAAAGGCCAGCCCGCCAATCGGCCCCTGTGGCTGGCTAAGGGTTATGTTGCGCACGAATTGCCCGTCGCGGGTCAGTTCCGCGATCATCACCCCGTTCGGATGGTCGAGGAACAGATGCCCGTCGCTTCCCCGAATGGCCAACCCGCATTCCTTGATGGGAAACTCGTCAGGTGTGATGCCACCGCATCCGGCCGGAACCCGCTGTGCCGCAAAGGTACGCAGGACACGGCCATTTCGGTCCAACTCCTGTAGTTGGGTGCCGGGAAGATTGCGCAGGAAGATCCGCCGTCGCGGCTCATCATAAGCCAACCCGACGATCGAGGCGGAGATCGGGATCAGGCGCGTCGTGCCGTTCGGGATCACGATCTCACGCGATGGCTGGCCCGGCGGCATCCCCACATAGGCATAGTCCGTGCAGGCGGCCATCAGACCCAGACCGAAAACCGAAAATACGCGCGACAGCTTTGTGACAGCTCTCATCATTCACCCCCGTCACCTGTGTGAATTCAAGGCGGATGGTAGCACAGTTTAGGCTAAATAAGAAAAACCCTGCTGTTATTGCGGGTCTCATACGACAAGCGCGATATGCCAGTGGTCCGGAACCGCCCAAAGCGTCGCGCGCGTTTCAACCCTGCAAAAACGAAAGGCCCCGCGAAATCGCGGGGCCTTCCTTAACTTGTCAATCGGGCGATTACTCGCGGCTTTCGGGTGTTTCCACCAGAACGTCCAGCTCATCCCCGACCAGATCATCATCCATGATCGGCGCAGCCAGGGCAGCGGCCGCTTCGGCCTCTTCCCGGCGGGCTTCGATCACCACATTGTCGCGCGACTGGGCGATGTGGCGGACGGCCTGCGTGGCCCCACCGGTACCGGCGGGGATCAGGCGACCAACGATGACGTTCTCTTTCAGGCCGACCAGCTTGTCCTTTTTGCCCTGCACGGACGCTTCGGTCAGTACGCGGGTGGTTTCCTGGAACGAAGCCGCCGAGATGAACGAACGCGTCTGCAACGAAGCCTTGGTGATCCCCAGAAGGATCGGCTCGCCCTGTGCCGGACGACCACCGCGGGCGATGGTCTTTTCGTTGGCTGCGTCGAACTCCTGCTTATCGACATGTTCGCCTTTCAGCAGGGTGGTGTCGCCTGAATCCAGGATCTCCCACTTCTGCAGCATCTGGCGCACGATGACTTCGATGTGCTTGTCGTTGATCTTCACGCCTTGCAGACGATACACATCCTGCACTTCGTCGATCATGTAGTTCGCCAGCGCCTCGACACCCATGATGGACAGGATGTCATGCGGGGCCGGGTTACCGTCCATGATGTAGTCGCCCTTCTGTACGAAGTCGCCTTCGACAACAGGGATGTGCTTGCCCTTGGGTACCATGTACTCGATGGGTTCCAGCGACTCGTCAGCCGGTTCGATGCTGATGCGGCGCTTGTTCTTGTAGTCGCGGCCAAAGCGCACGTAACCATCAGCTTCTGCGATGATCGCGTGATCTTTCGGACGGCGGGCTTCGAACAGTTCGGCCACACGCGGCAGACCACCGGTGATGTCCTTGGTCTTGGCACCTTCACGCGGAATACGCGCAACAACGTCACCGGCTTCGATCTTCTGGCCATCTTCGACCGACAGGATCGCATCCACCGACATCGGATAGTGAACCGGGTTGCCCGCATCGTTGCGGACCGGTTCGCCATCGTCACCGACCAGAATGATCTCGGGCTTGAGGTCGCTGCCACGGGGGGCGGCGCGCCAGTCGATCACGATCTTCTGGGTCATGCCGGTTGCTTCGTCGGTCTCGTCACGGACAGCAAGGCCCGAAACCAGATCGACGTATTTGGTGGTACCGGCTTTCTCGGCGATGATCGGCAGGGTGTAGGGATCCCATTCGAACAGCTTGTCGCCGCGGGCCACCTTGGTGCCTTCCTTGACGAACAGCTTGGAGCCATAGCCCAGCTTGTGGCTGGCGCGCTCTTCGCCGTGATCGTCTTTGATCACCAGCTTCATGTTCCGGCCCATGACAAGGCTTTCGCCTGCGGCATTGACCAGGATCTGCGGGTTCTCGAAGGATACGACACCAGCCTGGCTGGCTTCCTGGAACGACTGCTGACCACCTTGCGCAACACCACCGATGTGGAAGGTCCGCATCGTCAGCTGTGTACCGGGTTCACCGATGGACTGGGCGGCGATGATGCCGACAGCCTCACCCGTGTTCACCATGGTACCGCGAGCAAGGTCACGACCGTAGCAGGTGGCACAGACGCCTTCCTCAGACTCGCAGGTCAGAGGTGAGCGGATGCGGGTCGACTGAACGCCCGCTTCGTCGATGGTGTCTGCCATACGTTCGTCGATCAGCTGACCAGCCGCAACAAGCACCTCATCCGTACCCGGACGCAGGATATCGTCAGCCGCCACACGGCCCAGGATACGCTCGGCCAGCGAGGCGACAACCTCACCGTCGTTGACCGCAGCTTCGGCCGTGATTGCGCGCTCGGTACCACAATCGATCTCACGAACGATGCAGTCCTGCGCCACGTCCACCAGACGACGGGTCAGGTAACCCGAGTTCGCCGTCTTCAGAGCGGTATCCGACAGACCCTTACGGGCACCGTGGGTCGAGTTGAAGTATTCAAGAACGGTCAGACCTTCCTTGAAGTTCGAGATGATCGGCGTCTCGATGATGTCACCGTTCGGCTTGGCCATCAGGCCGCGCATACCGCCCAGCTGTTTCATCTGAGTGACCGAGCCCCGCGCACCGGAGTGGGCCATCATGTAGACCGAGTTCGGTTCCATGTCAGACCCGTCTTCGGCCTTGGCGACGTTCGAGATGGTGCTCATCATCGCCTCGGTCACACGGTCGTTACACTTCGACCAGGCATCGACAACCTTGTTGTACTTTTCACCCTGAGTGATCAGGCCGTCCATGTACTGCTGTTCGAAGTCTTTCACCTGATCGCGGGTGTCATCAACGATGCCCCACTTGTCGTCTGGAATGACCATGTCGTCCTTGCCGAACGAGATGCCCGCCCTGAACGCTTCTTTGAAGCCCATCGACATGATCTGGTCACAGAAGATAACCGACTCTTTCTGACCGCAGTAGCGGTAGACGGTGTCGATCACCTGCTGCACTTCTTTCTTCCGCAGCAGGCGGTTGACCAGATCGAACGGTGCCTTGTTGTTCATCGGCAGCAGGGCACCCAGACGCAGACGGCCCGGAGTGGTTTCATAGCGCTTCTGAACTTCGTTGCCTTCTTCGTCGATCTGCGTGATCCGCGCGGTGATTTTGGTGTGCAAATGCACCTCACCCGCATCCAGCGCGTGCTGAACTTCGTCGATCGAACCAAAGACCTTGCCTTCGCCCGGCATGCCCGCACGTTCCAGCGACACATAGTACAGACCCAGGATCATGTCCTGCGACGGAACGATGATCGGCGCGCCGTTTGCAGGCGACAGAACGTTGTTCGTCGACATCATCAGAACACGGGCTTCCAGCTGTGCCTCAAGGCTCAGCGGCACGTGAACGGCCATCTGGTCGCCGTCGAAGTCGGCGTTGAAGGCCGAACAGACCAGCGGGTGCAGCTGGATCGCTTTGCCTTCGATCAGGACCGGTTCGAACGCCTGAATGCCAAGACGGTGCAGCGTCGGCGCACGGTTCAGCATGACAGGGTGTTCACGGATCACCTCGTCGAGGATATCCCACACTTCGGGACGTTCTTTCTCGACCAGTTTCTTCGCCTGTTTCACGGTCGAAGACAGACCCTTGGCTTCAAGGCGCGAGTAGATGAACGGCTTGAACAGCTCCAGCGCCATCTTCTTGGGCAGACCACACTGGTGAAGCTTAAGCTCCGGACCGGTCACGATGACCGAACGGCCCGAGAAGTCGACGCGTTTCCCCAGAAGGTTCTGACGGAAGCGACCCTGCTTGCCTTTCAGCATGTCCGACAGCGATTTCAGCGGACGCTTGTTGGCGCCGGTGATCACGCGGCCACGACGGCCGTTGTCAAACAGAGCATCCACGGATTCCTGCAACATCCGCTTTTCGTTGCGGACGATGATGTCAGGCGCGCGCAGTTCGATCAGACGTTTCAGACGGTTGTTCCGGTTGATCACGCGGCGATACAGATCGTTCAGATCCGACGTCGCGAAACGGCCACCATCCAGCGGAACCAGCGGACGCAGTTCCGGCGGAATGACCGGGATCACGGTCATGACCATCCATTCAGGCCGGTTGCCCGACTCGAGGAAGGATTCAACAACCTTCAGACGCTTGATGATCTTCTTGGGCTTCAGCTCGCCGGTTGCTTCGGCCAGATCAGCGCGCAGCTGTTCGGCTTCGGCTTCCAGATCGATCTGGGCCAGCATCTCACGGATGGCTTCGGCACCGATATTGGCGGTGAACGCGTCCATGCCAAAGGCATCCTGCGCATCCATGTACTCTTCTTCGGTCAGCATCTGGCCGTAGGTCAGGTCAGTCAGACCGGGCTCGATGACGACATAGTTTTCAAAGTACAGAACGCGTTCCAGATCGCGCAGCGTCATGTCCAGCATCAGACCGATGCGGGACGGCAGCGATTTCAGGAACCAGATATGTGCAACGGGCGCGGCCAGTTCGATGTGGCCCATACGCTCGCGGCGGACTTTCTGCAGGGTGACTTCCACGCCGCATTTCTCGCAGACAACGCCGCGATACTTCATCCGCTTATATTTGCCGCACAGACATTCGTAATCTTTGATCGGGCCAAAGATACGCGCGCAGAACAGACCGTCGCGTTCAGGCTTGAACGTCCGGTAGTTGATGGTTTCAGGTTTCTTGATCTCGCCATAGGACCAAGACAGGATCCGCTCGGGCGACGCCAGCGAGACCTTGATCTCGTCGAAAACCTTCGGGGGCGTCAGCGGGTTGAACGGGTTGTTGGTGATTTCCTGGTTCATCTCTTTACCTCAGAGTTAGAGGGTGCGGGGGTCACGCAAAGCCGGGCTGAAGCCCGGCCTACGCCGGATCAGATGGTAGGCCGGGCTTCAGCCCGGCATCCCTTCGTCACTCATCGACCTCCGCATCCAGGAGTTCCATATTCAGGCCGAGGCCACGGACTTCTTTCACCAGAACGTTGAACGATTCCGGTACGCCCGCTTCAAAGTTGTCCTCGCCCTTGACGATCGACTCATAGACCTTGGTCCGGCCGGCGACGTCATCCGATTTCACGGTGAGCATCTCCTGCAGGGTGTAGGCGGCGCCGTAAGCTTCCAGAGCCCAGACCTCCATCTCACCAAAGCGCTGACCACCGAACTGCGCCTTACCACCCAGCGGCTGCTGGGTAACCAGGCTGTAGGGCCCGGTCGAACGCGCGTGGATCTTATCATCCACAAGGTGGTGCAGTTTCAGCAGGTACTTGATGCCCACGGTCACCGGACGCGCAAATTGCTCACCGGTACGACCGTCGAACAGAACCGACTGACCGCTTTGCGAGAAGCCCGCACGCACCAACGCGTCGTTGACGTCAGCCTCTTTGGCACCGTCAAAGACCGGGGTTGCGATCGGAACACCGCGGGTCACGTTGCCCGCTGCCTCAATCAGCGTTTCCTCGTCCATGCCAGTGATGCCTTCTTCGTAGACATCTTCGCCATAGGCCAGCTTCATCGCCTCGCGCACCGGGGTCAGGTCGCCGGAACGGCGGTATTCACCCAGAGCTTCATCGATGTTCAGACCCAGACCGCGCGCGGCCCAACCCATGTGGGTTTCAAGGATCTGACCGACGTTCATACGCGAAGGCACACCCAGCGGGTTCAGACAGAAGTCGACCGGCGTCCCATCGGCCAGGAACGGCATGTCTTCCATTGGAACAACCTTGGAGATCACACCTTTGTTCCCGTGACGACCGGCCATCTTGTCGCCCGGCTGCAGCTTACGCTTCACGGCGATGAAGACTTTGACCATCTTCATCACACCCGGCGGCAGGTCGTCGCCACGGCGGACTTTCTCGACCTTATCCTCGAAACGGGCATCCAGAGCGCGCTTTTGCACCTCGTACTGCTCGTTCAGGGCTTCGACGATCTGTGCGTCCTGCTCGTCTTCCAGCGCCAGCTGCCACCATTGACCACGGGTCAGGGTGTCCAGCAGATCCTCGGTGATCACCGACCCTGCCTTGACACCTTTCGGGCCTTTGACAGCGGTTTTACCCAGGATCAGACCTTGCAGACGCGCATAGATGTTGCGGTCAAGGATCGCCAGCTCGTCGTCCCGGTCACGGGCCAGACGTTCGACTTCCTCACGCTCGATCTGCAGCGCACGCTCGTCTTTCTCGACGCCGTGACGGTTGAAGACACGAACCTCGACGACCGTACCGTAATCGCCCGGCTTAACGCGCAGCGAGGTGTCGCGCACGTCAGATGCTTTTTCACCAAAGATGGCGCGCAGCAGCTTTTCTTCCGGGGTCATCGGGCTTTCGCCCTTCGGAGTGATCTTGCCGACCAGAATATCGCCCGGCTCCACATCCGCGCCGATGTAAACGATGCCCGCCTCGTCGAGGTTGCGCAGCGCTTCTTCACCGACGTTCGGGATGTCGCGGGTGATCTCTTCCGGGCCCAGCTTGGTGTCACGGGCGGCGACTTCGAATTCCTCGATATGGACCGAGGTAAAGACGTCATCACGCGCGATACGTTCCGAGATCAGGATCGAGTCTTCGTAGTTGTAACCGTTCCACGGCATGAACGCGACGACCACGTTCTTACCCAAGGCCAGTTCACCCATATCGGTCGACGGACCGTCGGCAATGACCTCGCCCTTCTGGACGGTGTCACCCACCTTGATCAGCGGACGCTGGTTGATGCAGGTGTTCTGGTTCGAACGCTGGAACTTACGCAGACGATAGATGTCAACGCCAGCGTCGCCCAGTTCCAGATCCTCGGTGGCGCGGATAACGATACGCTGGGCATCGACCTGGTCGATGATACCGGCGCGTTTCGCCTGAATCGCAGCACCCGAGTCGATCGCGACCTTCTCCTCGATCCCGGTACCGACCAGCGGTGCCTCGGCCCGCAGCAGCGGAACCGCCTGACGTTGCATGTTCGAGCCCATCAGAGCGCGGTTGGCGTCGTCATTTTCAAGGAACGGAATCAGCGATGCCGCGACCGAAACCAGCTGTTTCGGCGACACGTCGATCAGGTCCACATTCTCGCGCGGGGCAAGGGTGTAGTCGCCTGCCTGACGGGTCGAAACCAGATCGTTGATGAACTTGCCGTTCTTATCCAGCGTCGCGTTCGCCTGCGCCACGGTGTGACGCATTTCCTCGGTCGCGGACATGTAGTGAACCTCATCGGTCACCTCGGCGTCCTTGACGACGCGGTAAGGTGTTTCGATGAAGCCATACTTGTTCACGCGGGCGAAGGTGGCCAGCGAGTTGATCAGACCGATGTTCGGGCCTTCCGGCGTTTCAATCGGGCACATCCGGCCATAGTGGGTCGGGTGTACGTCGCGCACTTCAAAGCCCGCACGCTCACGCGTCAGACCACCGGGGCCAAGCGCCGAAAGACGGCGTTTATGGGTGACTTCCGACAGCGGGTTGGTCTGGTCCATGAACTGCGACAGCTGCGACGAGCCGAAGAATTCACGCACAGCAGCAGCAGCCGGTTTCGCGTTGATCAGGTCCTGCGGCATGACGGTGTCGATCTCGACCGACGACATACGCTCTTTGATCGCGCGCTCCATGCGCAGCAGACCGACGCGGTACTGGTTTTCCATCAGTTCACCGACCGAACGCACACGACGGTTGCCGAGGTGGTCGATATCGTCCACGTCGCCTTTGCCGTCGCGCAGTTCGACCAGAGCCTTGACGCAGGCCACGATGTCTTCGCGGCGCAGGGTACGCAGGGTATCCGGCGCGTCCAGTGCCAGGCGCATGTTCATCTTCACGCGGCCAACGGCGGACAGGTCATACCGCTCGCTGTCGAAGAACAGGGTGTCGAACAGGGCCGACGCCGCTTCGACGGTGGGCGGTTCACCCGGACGCATGACGCGGTAGATATCCATGAGCGCGCTTTCGCGGTTCATGTTCTTGTCCTGCGCCATGGTGTTGCGCATGTAGGGTCCGACATTGACGTTATCGATGTCGAGAACCGGAATATCGGTGATGCCCGCGTCGATCAGTTCCTTCGCGGTACCGCCGATCAGGTCGCCATCCTTGTCATATTCCAGCGTCAGTTCGTCACCGGCTTCGACATAGATCGCGCCGTTTTCTTCGTTGATGATGTCCTTGGCGACAAACTTGCCAACGATGTGATCGAACGGAACCAGTAGTTCTGTGACGGTGCCCTCGTCGATCAGCTTCTTGACCGCGCGCGGGGTGACTTTTTTGCCTGCCTCGGCAATTACCTCACCTGATTTCGCGTCGATCAGGTCATAGGTCGGACGGGTGCCGCGAACACGCTCGGGGAAGAACGGCGTGACCCAGCCCTTCTTCTTGTCCAGCTTGTAGGACACGGTTTTGTAATACGCGTCCATGATCGCTTCCTGATCCAGACCCAGCGCATATAGCAGGGTTGTCACAGGCAGTTTGCGGCGGCGGTCGATACGGGCGAACACGATATCCTTGGCGTCGAACTCGAAGTCCAGCCAGCTGCCGCGATACGGGATGATGCGGCAGGCAAACAGCAGCTTGCCCGAGGAATGGGTTTTACCCTTGTCGTGGTCAAAGAACACACCGGGCGAGCGGTGCATCTGGGAGACGATCACGCGCTCGGTGCCGTTGACGACAAAGGTGCCGTTCGGGGTCATCAGGGGCATGTCGCCCATGAAGACATCCTGTTCCTTGATGTCCTTTACCGATTTCGCGCCAGTGTCCTCATCAACATCAAACACGATCAGGCGCAGGGTAACCTTCAGCGGTGCGCTGTAGGTCATGTCGCGCTGCATGCACTCTTCGACGTCGTATTTGGGTTTCTCCAGATCGTATTTCACGAACTCCAAAACAGAGGTTTCGTTGAAATCCTTGATCGGGAAAACCGACTGGAACACGCCTTTGATGCCTTCGCCGTCTGTGGGCTGTTCTGCATCGCCGGAGCGCAGGAAAAGATCATAAGAAGATTTCTGTACCTCAATGAGGTTCGGCATCTCCAGTACTTCGCGGATTTTGCCGTAATATTTACGAAGACGTTTCTGGCCAAGGAACGTTTGAGCCATGTCAGATGTCACCTTTCGATGTTCTCAGCGGGCAAAGACACCGTCGGGCCCCGGCATCTTGCACAATCGAGACAACACGTCCGGATCAATTCGTGGCCACCGTCCCGAAGGCGGCCTCCCGATCCGAAAACCGTGTCTTAGAAAACGCCCCATTCCGTGAGGCCCTTTCTAAGACAGGTTCGGCTGGACCCGGATTTCTCCGGATCCAGCCAAAATTTTCGGCGCATCAACGATGCGCCTGAGACCAGGCTTAGGCCAGCTCGACTTCGGCGCCAGCTGCTTCCAGCTTGGCTTTGACGTCTTCGGCTTCGTCTTTCGACACGCCTTCTTTGATCTTGCCGCCGGCTTCGACCAGTTCCTTGGCTTCTTTCAGGCCCAGACCGGTGATGCCGCGAACTTCTTTGATCACGTTGATTTTCGAAGCGCCAGCGTTCTTCAGAACGACGTCGAATTCGGTTTTCTCTTCCTCAGCTGCGCCACCGGCGTCGCCACCAGCTGCTGCGACCATTACGGCGCCGCCAGCTGCGGGCTCGATGCCGTATTCGTCTTTGAGGATGGTTTTCAGTTCTTGTGCTTCCAGCAGGGTCAGACCCACGATGCTTTCTGCGAGTGCTTTCAGATCAGCCATTTTATCAGCTCTTTCCGTTTACAATGTGTGTTCCAACGTCAGGGTAGGTACCCTACGCAGATCATTCAGTGCCAACCGCTTACGCAGCTTCCGCCTTCTCTTCGATGGTGGAAAGGATGCTTGCGATATTGCTTGCAGGTGCGCCAATCGCGCCGGCGATGTTCGAAGCAGGTGCGCCAATGCAGCCCACGATCGAAGCAATAAGCTCCTCGCGAGACGGCATTTTCGAAACGGCTTCAACGCCTTTGCGGTCCAGAGCGTTCTCGCCCATTGCACCGCCGAGGATTTCAAATTTCTTGTTATCCTTGGCGAAGTCCTCGGCCACCTTGGCTGCTGCCACGGGGTCCTCGGAATAGGTCAGAACGGTCATCCCTGTCAGCAGGTCGGCCATGCTTGCACACGGCTTACCCTCGAGGGCGATTTTGGCGAGCCTGTTCTTGGCAACACGCACGGAGCCACCCGCGTCACGGGCACGTGCGCGAAGGTCCTGCATCTCGGCAACTGTCAGACCGGCGTAGTGGGCAACCACTACGACGCCAGAGCTTTCGAAGATTTGGCCGAGTTCCTCGACCACTTTCTCTTTCTGGGCTCTATCCACAGTTCTCTCCAAGTTAGGGGTGAGATCTCACCCCGGCTCATATTTGCCGCGGCTTGCGCCCCGGCGTTCAGGTCCGTTGTTACGGGATTGGCCAAAACTCGCCCGAGGGTGGGACCCTCAGAATTCTTTGGTCTTACCCGTCTCAGGCAGGGAATTAAGGGGCCATATGGCACCACCCACCGTCTTGGACGAAACAAAATAAAGCGCACGACGAATCGCACGCTTTATTCCGCAGGTCTACTTAGGACAGATGGCCGGGGTTTCCAAGAGGTAAATTGGGATTAATCAGACGCAACAAGGGATGACCAGAACCACAAGATTAAGTGCAGTGACGAGCAATTGATTTGGTCGAATTTCAGGGCTGACGGCAAAATAGGCCGTGACATTGTTCCAAGCTCAAGACTATAACCCGACAATTTTCCTCAGACACAAGAAGAATCAGAACAAATGTGTAGAATTGCCGCCTATTGCGGACCAAGTATCCCGCTTGAAAACATCGTCATCCGGCCCCAGCATTCCTTGCTGGAGCAAAGCCAACACGCGGCCGAAGCTAAACTTGCCGTCAATGGCGATGGCTTTGGTATGGCCTGGTACGCAGACCAGGATCGCCCTGGCCTGTACAGGGATGTCCTGCCCGCGTGGTCGGATGGTAACCTTGTCGATCTTTGCAGGATGATAAAATCCTCGCTGTTTCTGGCCCATGTCCGCGCGTCGACGTTCGGCGAAGTGTCGCGCGCAAACTGCCACCCTTTCACGTTTGGCAAATGGTCCTTCATGCATAATGGCCAGATTGGCGAGTTCGGGCGTTTGCGAAGACGGCTTGAATCCTCACTGCCGGACGAACTTTATGCAGCGCGGCGCGGGTCGACGGATTCAGAGCTTCTGTTTCTGCTCCTGCTGGCAAACGGGCTGGATGATGCGCCGCAGGACGCTGTTGTCGCAACTCTGCGTCAGATCAATGCGCTTGACGGTCATCGGACGCAACCGGATCGCATGGCCGTCGCCTTTTCAGATGGACAGAGCCTGTATGCGTTTCGGTATTCCAGCGACCAGCGCAGCCCGTCCCTGTATTTCGGGGAAGGGCTGGACCACGGCGGCAAGGTCATCGCGTCCGAGCCTCTGGACAAGGGCACAGGAAAATGGGTGCCCATTGAAGACCGGAGCTTCTTCACCCTGACCGGCAATACAGCCAATCACACAGGGTTGCAGTTCAGCTAAAAAAAACGGGCGGTCCGAAGGGACCGCCCGCAACATTGCTTTGGCGTAGGTCCGGCTTATTCGCCCGAAGCTTCTGCCACATCAACGGTCACGCCGGGGCCCATGGTCGAGCTCAGCGCGATTTTCTTCATGTAGGTGCCTTTGGCGCCCGACGGCTTTGCCCGGGCAACAGCCGAGACGAAGGCGCGAATGTTTTCGACCAGCTTGGCTTCGTCAAACGACGCTTTACCAACACCTGCGTGTACAACGCCGCCTTTTTCCGCCTTGAACTGAACTTCACCGCCTTTGGCTGCTTCCACGGCTGCTTTCACGTCCATGGTCACAGTGCCAACCTTGGGGTTCGGCATCAGGTTACGGGGGCCCAGAACCTTACCCAGACGACCGACGATCGGCATCATGTCCGGGGTTGCAATGCAGCGATCGAATTCGATGGTGCCGCCCTGAATGGTTTCCATCAGGTCTTCTGCACCAACGATATCCGCGCCTGCTTCTTTCGCTTCGTCAGCCTTCGCGCCACGTGCGAACACAGCAACGCGCATGTCTTTGCCTGTGCCGTTCGGCAGGCCAACAACGCCGCGAACCATCTGGTCTGCGTGACGGGTGTCAACGCCCAGGTTCATCGCGATTTCGATGGTCTCGTCGAATTTCGAAGTTGCATTGGCTTTGACCAGGGCAACAGCTTCGTCCACCGACAGGTTTTCCTTGCCAGCGACGGCTTCGCGCGCAGCGCGGGTACGTTTACCGAGTTTTGCCATCTTACTTCACCTCGATGCCCATGGAGCGGGCCGAGCCCAGGATGATCTGCATTGCGCCTTCGACGTCGTTGGCGTTCAGATCTTTCATTTTGGCTTCGGCGATTTCACGAACCTGCTTGGAGGTCACGGTTGCCACGGTCTCGCGACCTGGGTTTTCCGCGCCGCGGGGGCGGTTACGCTTACCGACCGGCTTAAGACCAGCAGCTTTTTTCAGGTAGTAAGACGCGGGCGGCGTCTTGATGTCCATGGTGAAGGACTTGTCCTGATAGTAGGTGATCACGGTCGGGCACGGCGCGCCGGGCTCCATATCTGCGGTCTTGGCGTTGAACGCCTTGCAGAATTCCATGATGTTGATGCCGCGCTGACCCAGCGCCGGACCAACTGGCGGCGACGGGTTCGCCTGACCTGCAGGAACCTGCAGTTTCATTGTACCAGCAAGCTTCTTGGCCATTTGGTTTTCCTTTCAACTAGGGTGAAACGCGTCTCACCCGGATTTTGTTGCGTGGTCCGGCCCGGGATCGCGATCCCGGCTACCTCCCACGAGAGAATCTCGCCCGAAGACGATGGGCGGCGTTTATAGGGGATCATGGCGGTTGGCAAGTGGCCTGCCTTTCAATTCGGGATCACCGAATCGAGTTTCAAGTCGATGAACACCGGCGTTGACGCGCCAGGGCGGGAAAGTGCTGATCATTCCGGTCAAAGCCAGGAAAAACCAGTCGGCCTGAAACACAAGGTATCGCGCCATATTAAGGGTTTAATTTGCTTGAAAAAGCCGGAGCTAACCCGGCACCCGATTGAAAGACTGCCGAGGCTTCGTTCCTTGCGCCGCATAAATAACCGCGCCATGCTGCGGCTGTGCTATACTTGGTCAGAACAAATTTGTTCGGAGGTTCGTCATGATTATTCGTTTATTCACTATGCTAATCGCCGCGCTGTCTTTTGCGGTGTCCCTCCCCCAGACCGCGCGGGCCGATGCGGGCGACTTCATCGGCGGTGCTGTCGTTGGCGGGGTCGTCGGATACGCGATCGGCAAAGACCAGCAAAAGAAAAAGTCCCGGTCTTCGAGCCAGACCTACCGGTCGGGCATTCCATCGACCTCGCAAGGGGCGCAAACGCAGACCGCGCTCAACTATTTCGGCTATAACGCCGGGCGTGTCGATGGGCAGGTCGGGCATGGAACCCGGTCGGCGATCGAACGCTACCAGGTGTCCATGGGCTATCCTGTGAATGGCTATGACTTCCAGCCCTATCAGTATGACTTTCTGATGCAGGCCTATTACTGGGCGACAAGCGGTGGGCAGGCGGCAACCCAGCTTTCGGGTCAACCGCTCTTGATGGCCTATCGCCAACAGGTGCAAACCGGCTCTGCCTTGGCGGCGGCACCTCAGACCCAGGCACCGGCCATCCCGGTTATCACGCCTCAACAGGCCGAACCGGCAACGAGCGCCACTGAAACCACGACAGCCAGCCTGCCGAGCCTGTTTTCCGGCGGAACCGGAGGCCCGTCGCTGGCCAATCGGTGCAGCGGGGTCATGCTGCAAACGTCGACCAATGGCGGCTATACGACCCTGTCTAACATGTCCGATCCTGACTTTGCACTTAGCGAACAATTCTGCCTTGCCCGCAGCTATGCGATGGCACAGGGCGAAGAGCTGATGCAGGGCATTCAGGGTCTTACACCCGATCAGGTCGCAGACCAGTGCGCCGCCTTTGGCGACATGTTGGCACCGCAAGTTGATGCGCTGTCTATCAACTCGAAATCAGAGGCTGAAACCCAGGTGCGCAAGCTTGCCTTGGATTCGGGTCTTAGCCCTGCTGATCTTGCCGCAACCAGCAAGGTCTGCCTTGCGATGGGATATCGTCAGGACAACATGGATACCGCAGTTGGGTCTGCGCTGATGCTGGTTGCCATGGGTGAACCCGCATACGGAGAACTGGTCGGTCACCATCTGCGCGAAGGCTTTGGTGTTCAGGCGCGCCGCGATCTTGCGATGCAATGGTATGATGCAAGCCTTTCGGCGCTGGATGCCGGGTCGCAGGCGGTCTTCCTGCCGTCCCAGACCGACCGCCCGCAGCTTTTGCGCGCAGCCATGGTTCAGTCGCAGTAAGCCCATTTGAAAACTGTATAGGCCCGTGCAGGGCTGAAACTGAAAACGCCGCTATGCTTTCACATCGCGGCGTTTCGAATTTCTCTGGAAGCGCGCTTAGCTTTGCTTGGTGACCTGCGTGAAGTCCAGCTCGACCGGGGTTTCGCGGCCAAAGATCGAGACCGATACTTTCAGCTTCTGCGCCTCGTCGTCCACGCCTTCGACCATGCCGTCGAAATCCTCGAACGGGCCGTCGTTGACCTTGACCTTCTCGCCGATCTCGAAGGTGATCATCAGCTTGGGCGCTTCTTCGCCTTCCTGAACGCGGTTGAGGATCTGGTTCACCTCGGCGTCGCGCATCGGCATCGGGCGGCCCTGCGGGCCCAGAAAGCCGGTGACGCGGTTGATCGAGTTGATCAGGTGATAGCCCTGATCCGACATTTCCATATGCACCAGCACGTAACCCGGCATAAAGCGGCGTTCAGTGGTGACCTTCTTGCCCCGGCGCACTTCGATCACCTCTTCGGTGGGCACCAGAACTTCGTCGATATCGTTCTCAAGGCCCTGTTCAGCCACCGACGTGCGGATCTGCTCTGCGATCTTCTTTTCGAAATTCGAAAGAACGCTGACCGAGTACCACCGTTTCGCCATGAACCTGTCGTCCTTGTTTGTCTTCGGGGCATCACATCTTGCGGACACACCCGTCATTTAAATCCTGTCACGTCATCCGGAATAAAAAGCGGCGCGTGACCCGAATCGCCACACGCCCATTCCGAATATGCGTCACCTACTCTGACATCGCGCGAGGTGCAAGGGGCAGTCGTATTTGCCCCCGCCTGAACCGGCTTAGCCGAAAGCGCCCAGAATCAGCTGAAGGCCGCCCCGGATACCCAGATCAACCAAAGCAAAAAACACAGCTGTCAGCGCCGCCATGATGAAGACCATGACCGTGGTCAACAGCACTTCGCGCCGGGTCGGCCAGACGACCTTGGAAACTTCGGCACGGACTTGCTGAATGAACTGGATCGGGTTGGTGGTGGCCATTTGGCGTGTTCTCTCTGCTTGCGGATGGGCCGGACATAGCCGGGCATTGCGGCAATTTCAAGGGCGCTTGGATGAACTCAGCGCTTATCGGGCGATTGGTCAGGGTTTGGGTTTGTCGTCCCACTCGTCATTCAGGATGCGGCGCGCGTCGCCATCGGGGTCTTCGTACTGATTGGAACGAACGGTATAGATAAAGGCGGCCAGACCAACGCCCCCCAGAAACAGGGAAATCGGGATCAGATAGGCAAGCACTTCCATCAGGGTTACCTCAGCCGCAATGCGTTCAGCGATACGGTAATCGACGAGGTCGACATCGCCAAGGCCGCGATCAGCGGTGTCGCCAGTCCGATCACGGCCAGCGGAACGGCAATCACGTTGTAAACGGTTGCGATCTGGAAGTTCTCGCGGATGCGACGGGTGGCCTTGATGGCCGTATCGCAGGCATCCGCAATGGGCAGAAGGTCATTGCCCAGAAGCACGATGTCCGAGGCAACCCGCGCCGCATCCAGCGCCGAGGCCGGAGAGATCGACACATGTGCCGCCGCCAAAGCAGCCGTATCGTTCAGGCCGTCCCCCACCATCAGAACTTTGCGGCCCTGGTCCCTGAGGTCCTGAATGCGCTGTGCCTTGTCCTGCGGCAAAGCCTCGGCGACCCAATCCGTTATTCCCAGCTTCTCGGCCAATGCGCGCACGGCACCTTTCGAATCCCCCGAGATCAACAGCACATGCTTGCCCGACGCGCGCAACGCTTCCACCGCCTCGTCCGCGCCCGGGCGCAACGCGTCCGAGAAGCGGAACGCCAAGGGCGCATCGTCGCCAATTGCAAGCCAGGCGGACGTTTCCGCGCCCTGCTGTGCGCCAACCCATGCGGCCCGGCCCAAACGAACGCGTTGACCGCGGTATTCCCCTTGGGTGCCGTATCCCGGCACTTCGGTTATCTCCCGTACATTTGCAGGTTTGATCCCGGCCTGTCGCGCGGCCTTTGCCAATGACACGGACAAGGGATGCGCAGAGGCCTCGGCCAGGGCCAGAGCAACCTCGACCTTTGCGCGGGCGTGATCGCCAAGATTGACCAGTTCCGGCGCCCCCGAGGTCAGTGTGCCCGTCTTGTCGAAAACCACGGTGTCGGTCTCGGACAACCGTTCGAGCGCGGTTGCGTGCTTGATCAGCATACCCTTGCGGAACAACCGGCCCGAGGCAGCGGTGGTCACTGCTGGAACAGCCAGACCCAAGGCGCAGGGACAGGTGATGATCAGAACCGCTGCGGCAATGTTCAGAGCGGTGCGCAAATCGCCCGAATAGATGTACCACCCCACAAAGCTGAGCGCCGAAAGGATGTGGACACCGGGCGCATAAAGCTTGGCGGCCTTGTCGGCCAGCGAGGTATAGCGGGACCGCCCCGATTCAGCGATGGCCACCAGATCCGCCATCCGGTGCAGCGACGTATCCTGCCCCACTGCTGTGGCGCGCAGGGTCAGCGGACCTGTCAGGTTGACCTCGCCCGCGCTGACCAACTGGCCGGCTTCGGCAAACACCGGCAGGGTTTCCCCCGTCAACAGCGAACGGTCCAGTTCGGACTGACCAGACACGATCTGACCGTCCACCGGCATTCGGCCACCGGGGCGCACAAGGATCAGATCACCGACCTTCAGATCGGCCACCGCAACTTCGGCCTCCACCCCGTCCACGATGCGGATCGCGCGCGGCACTTCCAAAGCGGTGAGCTCTTCTGCGGCGGATCGGGCTGCAGCGCGGGTGCGGTAGTCCAGATACCGGCCCGCCAGCAGGAAGAATGTCAGGGTCAGCGCGGCATCGAAATAAGCGTGCTCTCCGCTCAGTGCGGTCTCCCACAGGGAGGTGACCAGCGCCAGCAGGATCGCCAGCGTGATCGGCACATCCATGTTCAGCCGCCGCACCCGCAGGGCGCTCCAGGCGTTGGCAAAGAACGGTTGAGCCGAGAAGGCAATGGCAGGCAGCGCGATTGCAGCGGAAATCCAGTGGAACATGTCGCGCGTCGCGTCTGTTGCGCCGGACCAGACCGACACCGACAACAGCATCACGTTCATGGATGCGAACCCGGCGACGGCCAGTCGCATCAGCAGGTCACGCCCCGCCTTGTCCGCCTGTGTTGCCGACAAAGCGCCGGGGTCAAGCTCGTGCGCTTCGAAACCTGCCCGTTCAAGCACCGGGATCAGATCGGCCGCGCGGGTTTCCGGCGCGGCTTTGATCATCGCCCGTTTCAAAGTCAGGTTGACCCGCGCGTCTTCGACACCGGGATGGGCGTTCAGTTCACGTTCGACCGTCGCGATACAGGCCGAGCAGTGGATGCCCGGCAGGGACAAGGCAATCTGCACATCTTCCGGAATCGGGCGCGCGGGTTCTGCTGGTGCTGCCAGACACCCCGGACAGGCCGCCGTACCGGATGAAAGCTGCGCAGTCATCGGCTACCCTTTCACGTACAGCGGAACCCGCTGCGAAAACTCGGCGCCACTGCCGTCACGCGCGACCAACCGGATATTCCAGTTGCCCTTGCCCAGCGTGGCAGGTGTGGCATAGGCCGCGCCGTCAAAGGTGAAATCCGGTGCAAAATCGTCCCGCACATGGGTTGCGCGGCCAACCACCGCCTGCAATTCGCTGACCTGAACCGGTGCACCGGTCGCGTCCGTAATATGCAGGATCAGAAGGCCACCTTTGGTTTCTGCCCGAACCGTCCAGCCCAATGCCTGCTGCTCTTTCAGGCGATCATTGAACTCCTGGCTGGCAACGTAGGAATTCTTGACCTCCAGTCCCGGAAACGTTTTCACCGCATTATAAGCCAGCACGAGGTTCACCGCGATGATCACGCCAAAGGCACCGACAAACACCGCCAGAGCGTGCTTTCCGGTGAATTTACGTTCGGCCATGATCAGTTCC
The DNA here is from genome assembly GCF_056541275.1 of Ruegeria sp. AI2. Classification (NCBI taxonomy): domain Bacteria; kingdom Pseudomonadati; phylum Pseudomonadota; class Alphaproteobacteria; order Rhodobacterales; family Roseobacteraceae; genus Ruegeria; species Ruegeria sp. AI2. The sequence goes on along the minus strand of NZ_JBQFYB010000017.1, from coordinate 36,864 downwards.
CCCGTCCGTTGAACGTAGTGTCTTTGTAAGCGCGTTCGCCGCTGCTGAGGTCTTCGACCCAGATCCGCACTGGTGTCGCTTCTGCTGCCGCCGGACCGCTGTCACGGGATGCCACGATATATACACGGGTCAATTGTGCCGTATCCGCCGTGACATTCACAGTATCGATCTTGGTTCCCTCAATTTCCAGTCGCATCGACGGATCGCCCGCCAGAGACAACTTGAACAGGCGGTCCTCGCCGTGCTTGTTGCGCAGTCTGACATCATAGGTGTTCCGAATGGTGCCGTCTGACAGGGTGACAAAGGTCGGGTTGCGCACGGGCGCTACGGTCAGATCGATGTCAGAGCGAATGAACAGGGCGAACAGCAGCGCAACCCCCACCAGTGACCACAACGAGGTGTACAGGATCGTGCGGGGCCGGAAGATGTGTTTCCAGACATTCTTGGGCGGTTGGCCTGAGCGTTCGCGTGGCTCGTCGCTGAGCGCCATATAGTCGATCAGCCCGCGCGGTTTGCCGATCTTGGCCATCATGTCATCACACGCGTCGATACACAGGGCACAGGTGATACATTCAAGCTGCTGACCATCCCGGATATCGATCCCAACGGGGCAGACATTCACGCAGGCCATGCAGTCGATGCAATCCCCCAACTCGGAATCGGCTGTTCGCTTGCCTTTGCCGCGCGGCTCGCCGCGCCATTCGCGGTATCCCACGACCAGCGTGTCTTCATCCATCATCGCGGCCTGAATGCGCGGCCAAGGACACGCGTAGATACAAATCTGTTCGCGGGCGAACCCGCCAAAAAAGAAGGTCGTGCCGGTCAGAACCAGCATCGTCGTGTAAGCGACGGGATGCGCGTTACCCGTCACAAGATCGCGGAGCAGCGTCGGCGCATCCGCAAAATAGAACACCCAGGCACCGCCGGTGGCCAGACCGATCAGGAACCAGGTTACCCATTTCGTCACCCGGAGCCGTGCCTTGCGGAAATCCAGCTTTTCCTGACGATGCAGGCGCAGACGGGCGTTCCTGTCGCCTTCGATCCAGCGCTCGACCAGAATGAAAAGGTCAGTCCAGACCGTTTGCGGGCAGGCATACCCGCACCAGACCCGCCCCAGCGCAGAAGTAAACAGAAACAGACCCAGCCCCGCCATGATCAGCAGGCCCGCCACGAAATAGAACTCGTGCGGCCAGATTTCGATCCAGAAGAAATAGAAGCGCCGGTTTGCCAGATCCAGCAGCACGGCCTGATCCGGCAGGCTGGGGCCACGATCCCATCTGATCCAGGGCGTTACATAGTAAATGCCCAGTGTCACGATGAGGATGATCCATTTCAGGTTTCGAAATGGCCCAGAAACGCGTCTCGGAAAGATCGGTTCTCGTGCGGCGTATAGGCTGGGGGTGGGGTTGGAATCGCTCACAGGCTGGCTCCGGTACTGGCTCTTCTGAGTGTGTGTTCTTCCAGATCACGTGCATAGCAACTTTGACATGGGTCAAAACGCGCATCGTACAGACACCTTTTATCACATTTCCCGTGCCTGACGCCTCAACCACGTCACAAATGTCTTTACTGCGGGTCTAAGTGCCGAATTTGGCGTCACAATATGGTAACCGCGCGTATCCGGCTCTGCATAAAGCTCAACGATGCGACCCGCCTTGATGTCCGGCTCGACGAAATGTCGCACTGTGACAGTGACCCCCTGCCCGGCCCTCAGTCCGTCCAGTACCAGGTTTCCCGGCAACTCGGTGCGCCCGGCGCCGCGTTCAGGACCGGCACCGTGTTCGGCCAGCCAGGTCGTCGCCTCGGTAGTGCCGATTTCCTCAAGCCAAGGCAGCTGGGCCAGCTCGGTCGGAGTCCATGATGTCTTTTCCCCCAGCAGTTTCGGGGCGGCGACGATGACCACGGGCGACTGCAACAGCATTTCCGATTGCACACCGGTCCAACCGCCGGGGCCGTACCGAATGGCAATATCGATCCCACCCGGTCGCAATTCGACAATTTCCGCAGTAGGATCGAGGATCAGGTTCACCTCGGGGTGGGTTTCGCGAAAGGCCGGTAGGCGCGGCATCAGCCATGAGGCTGCAAAAGAAGATGTCAGCGACACGTGGACCGGGCGATCCTGACCAGACCGCGCCAAATCCCCCACTGCCGCCTCGATCGCGCCAAACCCCAGTTGCAGGGCTCGGGCCAGGTGTTCACCATCGGCGGTCAGGGTCATGGCTTTGCCGGTTCGATCCAGCAAGGCAGCACCCAGATGTTTCTCAAGTACGCGCAACTGCTGGCTAATTGCCGCATGGCTTACGTTTAGCGCAGCACCAGCTTCGACCACATTGCGCTTTTCAGAAAATGCCGCAAACGCCCTCAGCGCGGCCAACGGGGGAAGCGACAACCAATTCATATGTAACCCTGACTTACACTATGGAATGGTATTTGAGTCGCATTCCGCACCTCAAAGGTCAATCTTTATTGCAGAGATACCCGTGCAGAGGAGACCAACCATGCTGACTGTTTTTGCCAGATCTTTCATGACCGCAACCCGGATCAATGCGCCGCATATTCGCGATGCGCCAAAGCCGGGTCGCCACAAACGCCGTTGGCTGCCGGAAGGTCATTGGTGGATTAAAAACCCGCGCGAGGTGGATCCGAGCAACTTTTGACGCAAGGAACAGTAAACCTGAATCTGGACCACAGGTTTAAGTGGCCTTATTGTGGGAAAAAAGCACCGGCTGTTCAGGAAACGCGCGAACAGATGGAACAGCCGGTGCCCCAGCCTTCGGGCGGCGAACCGCCCGAAGGTGTTCTTTATATCTTACTGACCGCCGCCCAACTGGTGGACATAGGCAGATACGGCGCGAATCTGCGCCTCGGTCAGGCGGGTATCCCAGTTCGGCATGACGCCAAAGCGGCTGTAAGTTACGGTTTCCGTCAGCGTTTCTTCGCTGCCACCGTAAAGCCAGATCGCGTCGGTCAGGTTCGGCGCACCCTGGAAGATATCGCCTGTGCCATCCTCGCCGTGACAGGCCGCGCAATTGTCTTCGAAGACAACTTTGCCTGCCTGCGCTGCCGCATCGTCGGTCTGGGCATTGCTCAGCGACATGACGTACTGGACCACCTGCGTGATTTCGTCGTGTTCGAGGATTTCGCCAAAGGCCGGCATCTCGGAATAGCGCGCATCGTCGCTTTCTTCGTTCCGGACACCGTAGCTGACGGTGTAGACGATGTCGTCCAGCGTTCCGCCCCACAGCCAGGCATCATCCAGCAGGTTCGGGAAACCCGGCGCACCCTGCGCACCCGAACCATGGCATTGTGCGCACCAGGTCCGGAACACCGCACCGCCCGAGTTCACGGCATATTGCTGAAGCTCTGCATCCTTAGAGATGTCTTCCAGCGAAGTTTCCACCAGCTTGGCGTTCCAGGGCGCGTTTGCCTCTTCGAAAGCAACCATGTCCTGCTGTACGTTTTCTCGGGTTGACCATCCCAGCACACCGGCTGTCGCGCCATGGACCAGGGGCCAGGCCGGAAACATGATCGTATAGATCACGCCCCAGAAGATGGTGGCGTAGAAGGTCCATAGCCACCAACGCGGCATGGGGTTGTCGAATTCCTCGATCCCGTCCCAGCTGTGCCCGGTTGTATTAGGATCGCCCGGCTGTTTATCAGGTGTCTTGCTCATTGCCGCGCCTCCTTGGGTGTGGCGGGTTTGTCTTGGTGCCGGAAGGGGATGTTGGCGGTGTCCTTGTATTCCTTGCTGGCACCGGGGCGGAAAACCCAGATCACGATGCCAACGAAGAAGACAAACAACACAAGCAGCATCCAGCTATCCGCGAACTGTCGAAGAAGTGTGTATTCTTCCATCACACCCTCCTGTTAACGGCTTGCATCCGGGGTAAAGGTCGAGAAATCGACCAGCGTACCCAGCATTTGCAGATAGGCGATCAGCGCATCGGCTTCGGTCAGTTCAGGCTGACCATCGAAGTTGCGCACGTTAACCTTGTCACCGTACCGCTCGAGCAGACCGTCGTAGTCACTGTCAGGATCGGCCTGCGCGCTGAAATCGGCAACCGCGTTTTCCAGCATCTCCTCGGTATATGGGGTGCCGACAACCGCATTGGTCGCCATGATGTCACCGATATACTTGCCGTCGATCTTGCGATGTTCGAGGAAGCCGTATTTCGGCATCACCGATTCAGGCACCACAGACTGCGGGTTGCGCAGGTGGTCCATCTGCCACTGATCTGAATAGCGGCCACCGACACGCGCCAGATCAGGTCCGGTACGCTTTGATCCCCACTGGAACGGGTGGTCATACATCGATTCAGCCGCCAGCGAGTAGTGGCCATAGCGCTCGACCTCGTCCCGCATCGGGCGGATCATCTGGCTGTGACAGACATAGCAGCCTTCGCGGATGTAAATCTCACGTCCTGCCATTTCGAGAGGGGTGTAAGGGCGCATGCCCTCCACCTTCTCGATGGTGTTCTCAAGATAGAACAGCGGGGTGATCTGCACCAGGCCACCGATGGTCACGACCAGAAAGCTGAAGATCAGCAGGAGGGTCGCGTTGGTCTCGAGGATCTTATGTTTGTCGAGAATTGCCATTGCTCCGGCCCTCCCTCTATTCAGCCGGGACCGCGACGGTCAGGCTGGCCTCTTTGGCCGGCGCTTTCCGCACAGTCATCCACAGGTTGTAGCACATGATCACGGCGCCAGCGACGAACATCACGCCACCCAGAGCACGCACCACATACATCGGGAACTTGGCGGCCACGGTGTCAGCGAACGAGTTCACCAGGAAGCCGTTTGCATCCACTTCACGCCACATCAGGCCTTCCATGATACCGGTGACCCACATCGACGCGGCATAAAGCACGATGCCGATCGTGGCGAGCCAGAAGTGCCAGCTGACCATTTGCAGCGAGTACAGACGCTCGCGCTTCCACAGGACAGGCACCAGGAAGTACAGCGCGCCAAAGGTAATCATGCCGTTCCAGCCCAGCGCGCCCGAATGCACGTGACCAATGGTCCAGTCGGTGTAGTGGCTGAGGCTGTTCACAGCACGGATCGACATCATCGGACCTTCAAAGGTGGACATGCCGTAGAAGCCGACCGAGATGACCATCATGCGGATGATCGGATCGGTACGCAGCTTGTCCCAGGCCCCCGACAGGGTCATCAGACCGTTGATCATACCACCCCAGGACGGCATCCACAGGATCACCGAGAACACCATGCCCAGCGTCGACGCCCAGTCTGGCAGCGCGGTATAGTGCAGGTGGTGTGGACCGGCCCAGATATACAGGAAAATCAGCGCCCAGAAGTGGATGATCGACAGCTTGTAGGAAAACACCGGACGTTCGGCCTGTTTCGGGATGAAATAGTACATCATGCCCAGGAAGCCCGCGGTCAGGAAGAAGCCCACAGCGTTGTGGCCATACCACCACTGGATCATGGCATCCTGCACGCCTGACCAGACGATGACCGATTTCGAACCCCAGATGCTGACCGGGATGGTCATGTTGTTGACCAGATGCAGCATGGCGACGGTGACGATAAAGGCCAGATAGAACCAGTTGGCCACATAGATGTGGGGTTCCTTCCGCTTGATGATCGTACCCAGGTAGACAGCCAGATAGGCGACCCAAACAATGGTCAGCCACAGATCGACATACCATTCTGGTTCAGCATATTCCTTGGACTGCGTTCCGCCCAGCACATAGCCGGTTGCGGCCAGCACGATGAACAGCTGATAGCCCCAGAACACGAACCACGCGAGGTTTCCGCCCCAAAGCCGCGCCGCGCTGGTACGCTGAACCACGTAGAACGAGGTTGCGATCAATGCGTTACCGCCAAAGGCAAAAATGACTGCCGAGGTGTGCAACGGACGCAAACGACCAAAGTTCAGATAACCCTGCGCCCATTCGAAGTTCAGTACCGGAAACGCCAGCTGAAACGCGATAAAGGTCCCGGCGAGGAACCCGATCACGCCCCAGAAGGCAGTTGCGATCACGCCATAGCGGATCACGCCATCCATGTATTCGCCCGAGCGGTCGATCTGAATATCTGGCTCGTCAGTGTTTCGAAGCGTCCAGATGAACAGGCCACCGGCGATGAGCATCACCAGCAGCGCATGTACCTGATACGCCAAATCGCGTGCATAATTGGTTCCGATCGCTGCAAACAGCGCGATCAGACCAAGCACGATCAGCTTGATGTAATTCGACATATTGCGTCCCTTTGCCATGCTCCGCGCGCTTTTGATTCTTATGACGCGCGAAACCCATTTGACTGGCTGCCGTTCTGAAGCACGGCCACCCTCATTGCTTTGATCTGTATCAAGACAGTCCAGCGTTTTCTATGACACGCATGGTAGTAGAAAAGGGCTAACAGGTCACATGAGACCAATTGCCCGAAACATGAGGTCAAAATGGCGTACAAATCTCTTCTCACAGTCATGACCGAAACGCAGACTGCACAGGCTGCTCTGGCGCAGATTGTGGCCCTGGCCGAGTCTCAGGATGCCCATGCCGAAGTCCTGTGTCTGGGTGTCGATCGCAGTCAGACAGGTTATTATTATGCAGGTGCCAATGCGTTGATCGTTCAGGAAACGCTGAACCGGGCCAATGCCGAGGCACAGGATTTGCTGGCCTTTGCCAATGACTATCTCGGCAAATCCGGCGTGCGTTGGTCCGCCGAACACGGCGTTGCGCAAATTGCCGATATCGGGCGCCACGTCGCGCACCGGGCCCGGTTTTCCGACCTTGTGATCCTGCCGCATCCGTATGGTGAAGGTCGCGGGGCCGAGGCCGAACCCATTATCGAAGCGGCCATGTTCGAAGGACATTGCCCGGTTCTTGTGGTTCCCGACAGCGGCGCGCCATTGAAAGCGCCGGGCAACATCATGATCGCCTGGAACGAAAGCGTCGAGGCCATGTGCGCCATCCGGCGGGCCCTGCCCTTCCTCAAACAGGCTGAGATCGTCCGTATTGTGGTTATCGACCCGCCACAGCATGGGCCGGACCGGTCAGACCCGGGTGGGATGCTGTCCCAGATGCTGGCCCGTCATGGTGTCAAATGCGAGATCGACGTGCTCAGCAAGACCATGACCCGAGTCTCGGATATCCTTAATCGCCACGCGACGGATACCGAATCGGACATGATCGTGATGGGCGCTTATGGCCATTCCCGCTTTCGCGAAGCCATTCTGGGAGGGGCGACCCGGAACATGCTGGAACAATCCTCGGTTCCGGTGTTCCTGGCGCACTGATCCAATCAAGTTAAAAAGCCGCCTCGACAGGCGGCTTTTTTCACCCCCGGCGGATGAGGCCGATCAGGAACAACAGGATCACAGCCCCAATTGTCGCGAAAAGGATCGACGACAGCAGGCCCCCTCCAACGGAAAAACCAAGCGCCGGAAAGATCATGCCCGACAGGAACGCGCCTACGATGCCGACGATGATGTTGCCGATCAGGCCGAACCCACGGCCTTCCATGATCTTTCCCGACAGCCATCCGGCGATTGCGCCAATGAACAGCATTGCCAACAGACTGCTGAACCCCATGCCACACTCCTATGTTAGTACGTGAACCGACCGGCTGGTCGCGGTAAGCGAATTCTGCCGAACGAAAGTCTGGTCAGACCAGAAACCCGCCATCGGAATCGTCGCCTGCTTCTTCCATGAGCCGCCCAAGATCGGGGATGGTCACGTGACGTTTGCCTTCCAGTAATATCAAACCGTCCTTTTTCAGAGCTGAAACCTGGCGGCTGACCGTCTCAAGCGTAAGTCCCAGATAATCCGCCATGGCTTCTCGGGTCAGGGGCAGATCGAACACGATCGGTCCCGACAGGCCCTTTTGACCAATCGACGCATCCCGCCGGGCAATGATCGAAATCAGGCTGGCAATCTTTTCGCGCGCTGTCTTGCGACCCAGAACCAGCATCCATTCGCGGGCGGCGTCAAGCTCGTCCAATGTCATCTGCAGCAGGCGATGCGCGATGTGAGGCGTTTCGTCCATCAGCTCTTCGAATGGTTTCTTGCGGAAACAGCACATCACGACATCCGTTGTCGCCTGCACATCGTAAGGCGCAACGTCGCGCCCCGGGCGACCGACGAAATCGCTGGGCAGAAGCAGACCGACCATCTGGGTGCGCCCGTCTTCCATGGTTTGCGTCAGCGATGCGATTCCCGATACGACCGAGCCGACGAAGTTCATCTGGTCGCCCGACCAGATGATGGTCTGACCCGCTTCGAAACTGCGGTAATATTTAATGCCGTCAAGCGCTTCCAGCTCGTCCGCGTCACAGCGGGCACAGACCGCGCGATGTCGTATCGGGCAGTCTGTGCAATTGGAGTGATCGAACTGTGCTTTTATTGTCATCTGCGTTTCCACTTGATCTCCGTCAAAGCACCTAAGTCGCCTGCCCCCTAAGGGTATCGTCATGATAGTGAAACCACAATTGGCAAAGCTTGGACTTTTTGACGCGAAAGTACCGCGTTACACAAGCTATCCCACAGCGCCCCATTTCAACAATGACGTGGGGGCAGACATGTTTGGCGACTGGATTTCGGGAATCAAACCCGGCAGCGCCATATCCCTTTATATCCACGTCCCGTTCTGCCGCAGGCTGTGCTGGTTTTGCGCCTGCAGAACGCAAGGCACACAAACCGACAATCCGGTGATTGCCTATGTGGATGTTCTGAAAGCCGAGCTGGACCTGCTGGCGGCGCGCCTGCCCGCGGGTGTGGTTCTGTCGCGCCTGCACTGGGGCGGCGGTACGCCAACGTTGCTGAATGCCCAGCTGATGCGCGATCTGGCACAGCACATTCTGGGGATCGTCCCCATGGGGCCGGATGCCGAATTCTCGGTTGAAATCGATCCGAACGAGATTGACGAGGCACGTCTGGATGCGCTGGCAGAGGCAGGCATGAACCGTGCCTCGATCGGGGTGCAGGATTTCGACGATGAAATCCAGAAAACCATTGGCCGCATTCAAAGCTACGATACCACGCGCGACGCTATCGACATGATCCGCGCACGTGGCATTGCCAGCCTGAACGCGGACATCCTTTACGGGCTGCCGCATCAGACCAAAGCCCGGATGACGGAAAGCGTGCAGAAGCTTTTGTCGCTCAGCCCGGATCGCGTGGCGCTTTATGGGTATGCCCATGTGCCGTGGATGGCCAAACGGCAGCAACTGATCCCGTCGGACGCACTGCCAACGCCCGAACAACGGCTGGAACTGTTCGACACCGCCCGCCGCCTGTTCCTGTGGGACAACTACGCCGAGATCGGCATTGACCATTTTGCCACGCAGGATGACGGGCTGACCCATGCCCTGCGCGCGGGTCGTCTGAAGCGGAACTTCCAGGGTTATACCGACGATCAGGCCGATGTTCTGATCGGTGTCGGGGCCAGCTCGATCTCGCGCTTTCCACAAGGCTATGCGCAGAATGCCCCGGCTACGTCTGCTCATACCAAGGCCATTCGCAACGGGCAGTTCTCGACATCCCGCGGGCACCTGTTCAAAGGTCAGGACATTCTGCGCGCCCGTCTGATCGAAGCATTGATGTGCGATTTCCGGATCGATTCGTCTGAAATCCTGCGCGATCACGATATCTCGGCCGCAGCGCTGAACGAGATGTATCGTGCCGCCAACGCCTCATTCGACGGGCTGCTGCAAATCAGCGAGGAAGGGCTGTTCATTCCCCCCGAGGCGCGCGCGCTGACCCGGATGGTTGCCCGCAGCTTTGACGCATACGACCTCAGCAAAGCCGGGCACAGTTCGGCGATCTGACCTCTCTTTTTGCGGGCAACATTCAGCCCGTGAAGCACAAAACACATCGGGGGCTTGACGCACGCCTGCGGTTTTTCCCACACTCAAGCTGTGGGGTGATGTTTCGCCCTGCGGCCTGAGGCGGGCAAATTACAGACAGTCCTAGCTGACGCAACTGCGTCGGACGGCCCTTTTCGTGCAGCCATTCTGCAACCTGAAAGAGGGACAACACTCATGCGCGTATTCACCGTCCTCGGGCCCAGCCAGTCGGGCAAATCTACCCTGGTCGAGGCCATCAGCCGCCTCGACGGGCGCCCGACCACATTCGATGTTTCCGGAACCGTGCACTTGCACGGTTTTTCTTACCTGGACGAGCCCTGGTGCGCGGTCGACGTGGATGGGGGTGGCGATTCCCTCGCGTATGTCGGGCCTGCCATGGCAATCTCGGACGCTGCCGTTATCGTGGTACCGCCCGATCCAAATGCCGCCGTGCTGTGCGCGCCTTATCTTCGGTTGGTGGAAGAGGCGGGCATTCCCTGTTTTCTGTTCATCAACCGCATGGACAACCCCAATGGCCGCATCCGCGACATCATCGCGGCGCTGCAAACCTATTGCACGCACCATATCGCCCTGCGTCAGGTCCCGATCCGCGAGGGGGACACGATCATCGGCGCGGTCGATCTGATCTCGGAGCGGGCGTGGAAGTATCAGGAGGGCCAGCCATCGGCCCTGATAGAGCTGCCCAAATCTGTCGAGGATCGCGAGCAGGAAGCCCGGACCGAGTTGCTTGAAACACTTTCCGATTTCGATGATCACCTGCTGGAACAGCTGATCGAAGACAAACAGCCCCCAAGCGATGAGGTTTATGAGCTGGCCGCTCAGGTTCTACAGAATCATCAGTTGATCCCCGCCTGCCTGGGCGCCGCAAGCCACGGCAACGGGCTGACGCGCCTGATGAAAGCGCTGCGTCATGAGGCCCCAGAGTTTGATATCGCGGCCGGACGGGACGAGGCCGCCGAAAGTGCCCGTGCCATCGCTGGATTTGCGGATGTCAAAAAGCATATCGGAAAGATCATCGTTCTGCGCGGCCTTGGGGACGGGGTAAAAGCGCATGAGGCGTTGGGCGGTGAAACCGTCGGCAACCTGACAACACTGGACGCCAAGACCCAGATCGCCACGCTGGAGGCCGGGCAGATCGGACTGGCGGTCAAATCCGATCACCTCAACCCCGGATACATTTATGACAGTTCCTCCGCGACGGAACTGCCGGAATGGGCGTCGTCTCATCCGGTTGCGCATCGTCAGGTCGTCTCGCCCGCGCATGAGCGGGACGATGTGCGCCTGTCAAACGCCCTGAGCCGTCTGGCCGAAATCGATCCGGGCCTGCACCTGCAACAGGATGAGATGAGCGGCCATTCGATCCTCGGCTCGCAAGGTCCGCAGCATATGCGCCGCGTGACCGCCAAGCTGGCCGAGGATTTCGGGATCGAGATCGAGGCGGAACAGGTGGAAACCGCCTATCGCGAAACCATTCGCACAACGGTTGAGCATCGCCATCGCCATCGCAAACAGTCCGGCGGCGCGGGGCAATTTGCAGATGTGGTGATTTCGGTCGCGCCTTTGCCGCGCGGATCGGGGTTCCAGTTCGATGAGGTGGTCAAGGGCGGTGCCGTTCCCAAGAACTACATCCCGTCTGTGGAACACGGAGCCAAGGACGCATTGGAACAAGGCCCCGAAGGCTTTCCCGTAGTTGATGTCAAAGTGACCCTGAGCGATGGCAAACACCACAATGTGGACAGTTCGGATTATGCCTTCCGGACCGCAGGCAAGAACGCGGTGCGCGAGGCATTGCCACAGGCCAAACCTGTCGTCCTGCAACCGATCCTGAGCGCCGAGATACACCTGCCCTCGGCTTTTGTGGGCGATCTCGTACCAACGATCAGCACCCTTCAGGGGCAGGTTCTGGGATTTGAGGGCAACCCGAATGCAACGGGCTGGGAGATATTCAATGCCCAATTGCCCGCCGTTGCCGAGGACGAGCTGCACCGAACCCTTGCCAGCGCCACGCGCGGGACCGGGTGGGTCAAGCTGAGCTTTGATCACTACGAGGAACTGCGCGGGCCTGTGCCCCAGTCATCGGCGCGGGAAAAGGCCAGCGCCTGACGCGCGACACCGGGCGGGCTGTTCTCAGCCCGCCGCTGCGATCAATTCGCGGGTATAGTCGGTCTGGGCATTTTCGAACAAATCCTCGGCCGCGCCCATTTCGACCACATCGCCGTTGCGCATGACAATCACGTTATGCGACATGGCCCGGACCACTTTCAGATCATGGCTGATGAACAGATAGGCCAGCCCGTATTTCTGTTGCAGATTGCGCAACAGATCGACGATCTGAACCTGAACGGTCATATCCAGCGCGCTGGTCGGCTCGTCCAGAACCAGCAGTTTGGGCCGCAAAACCATCGCGCGGGCAATGGCGATGCGCTGACGCTGACCGCCGGAAAACTCGTGCGGGTATCGATCCATCGTCGCCGGATCAAGCCCCACTTCGGTCATCACCTCGGCCACAAGTTCACGCGGTGCGCGGTCCGGGTCGACTTTGTGAATGGCCAGACCTTCCGCAATGATCTGCTGACAGGTCATCCGCGGGCTGAGGCTGCCAAACGGGTCCTGAAACACGATCTGCATGTCCTTGCGCAACCGGCGCAGTTCCCGCGTGGACCATTTGCGCACGTCCTGATCGCGAAAGGTGATGCCACCCTCGGACGCGATCAGCCGCATCATGGCCAGTGCCAGTGTGGTCTTGCCCGACCCGCTTTCGCCAACAATCCCCAACGTCTCACCCGCGCGCACGCTGAGGGTCGCGTCGTTCACCGCTTTCACATATCCAACCGTACGCTTCAGAAACCCGCGCTGGATCGGGAACCAGACCTTAAGGTGGTCGGTGCGTGCGACCTCTTCCGCATCTGAGGCAACGGGTTCAGGCTGACCCGACGGTTCTGCCGCCAGTAGTTTGCGGGTATAGGGGTGCTGCGGGTTTTCGAATATCTCGGCCGTCACGCCGGTTTCGACAATCTCGCCGTCTTTCATCACACAGACCCGGTCGGCGATGCGGCGCACAATGCCCAGATCATGGGTGATAAACAGCATCCCCATGTTTTCCGATTTCTGCAATTCAGCCAGCAGCTCGAGGATCTGCGCCTGAATGGTCACATCCAGTGCCGTTGTCGGCTCATCCGCGATCAGGATGTCCGGTTTGTTGGCAAGGGCCATGGCGATCATCACCCGCTGCCGCTGACCGCCCGACAACTGATGCGGATAGCTGTCCAGCCGGTCTTGAGGATCGCGGATACCGACCTTGGTCAGCAATTCGACAATCCTGTCCCGTGCCACATCACCAGCCACACCCTGATGCAGGGCCAGCGATTCAGCCATCTGTTTCTGGATCGTGTGCAAAGGGTTCAGCGATGTCATCGGCTCTTGAAAGATAAAGCTGATGTCGTTGCCCCGCACATCCATCAGACGCTGTTCCGAGGCGCCAATCATCTCTTGCCCGTCATAGGTGACCGAGCCTTCGACCAACGCGCTGTCGCCCAGCAGGGAAACGGTCGATAACGCCGTCACGGATTTTCCTGATCCGGATTCACCCACCAGCGCGACGGTTTCACCGCGGTCCACGGTGAAGGACACGCCTTTGACCGCCGCGTTGATCTGCCCATCCTGACGGAACGAGACCTTGAGGTTTTTCACATCCAGCAAGCTCATGAGAAGGTCTTTCTGGGATCAAACGCATCGCGCACGCCTTCGAATATGAAGACCAGCAGCGACAGCATGATGGCAAAGGTGAAGAAGGCGGTGAAGGCCAGCCACGGGGCCTGCAGGTTCTGCTTGGCCTGCAAGGTCAGCTCTCCCAGCGAGGGGGCCGAGGATGGCAGGCCAAAGCCCAGATAATCCAGCGAAGCCAGCCCGCCGATGGTTCCGGTGACGATGAACGGCATGAAGGTCAGCGTGGCCACCATCGCATTGGGCAGCATATGGCGGAACATGATCGTCATGTTGCCCACGCCCAGCGCCCGCGCGGCGCGCACATATTCAAGGTTCCGCGCCCGCAGGAACTCGGCGCGCACCACGCCAACCAGCCCGGTCCAGCTGAACAGGATCATCAGCGCGACCAACAACCAGAAACTTCGCCCCAGCACCGCAAACATGATGATGATGACATAAAGCGACGGGGTTGCGGACCAGATCTCGATGATCCGCTGAAAGATCAGGTCCAGCCACCCACCAAAGAACCCTTGTATGGCGCCCGCGAAAATCCCGATAAGGCTTGCCGCGCCCGTCACAAGCAGCGTGAACAGGATCGAAAGGCGAAAGCCGTAAATCACGCGGGCCAGCACGTCGCGCTTGGTATCATCGGTACCCAGCAGGTTCTGGCCGTTGGGCGGCAGGGGCGCCGCGCCGGGCCGGTCCACCGAGGTATTGAAGGAATAGGGGATCAACGGCCAGAGCGACCAGCCGCGTTCAAAACCCTCGGCCTGGAATGTACCGGCGTCGATCTGTTCGATGATGCCTTCGGGATCGTCGAAACAGTCTTCCAATCCACCGCTGTCGATAAGGCACTGAACCTCGGGGTCGCGATAGATCGCTTCGGTCTGGAAATCACCGCCAAATTCGGTTTCGGCATAGAAGTTGAAAACCGGCGTAAAGTACTCTCCCCGATACTTTACAAGGATGGGTTTGTCGTTGGCGATGAACTCGGCAAACAACGACAGGCCGAACAATACCGCGAAGATGATCAGCGACCAGAAGGCCCGTCTGTTGCGGCGGAAGTTGCTCCAGCGGCGCTGGTTTAGCGGGGACAAAGCCATTTACCCCTCCCGCTTTTCGAAATCGATGCGCGGGTCGACCAGCACATACATCAGGTCGCTGATGATGCCAACGACCAGCCCCATCAGACCGAAGATGAACAGCGTGCCGAAGATCACCGGGTAATCGCGGGCCACGGCGGCCTCGAACCCCAATCGGCCCAGACCATCCAGCGAGAAGATCGTCTCGATGATGATCGACCCGCCAAAAAACACCCCGATGAACACGGCCGGGAACCCTGCAATCACGATCAGCATCGCGTTGCGGAAGACATGACCATAGAGAACCTTGCGCTCGCTCAGCCCTTTGGCACGGGCGGTCATGACATACTGTTTCTTGATCTCATCCAGAAACGAGTTCTTGGTCAGCAGGGTCAGCGTCGCAAAGGCAGATATCGTCAGCGCAATCGTCGGCAGTGCTATGTGCCAGAAATAATCCGTGATCTTGCCAAAGAAACTCAGGCTATCCCAATTGTCCGACGTCAGGCCGCGCAGCGGGAAGATTTGCCAGTATGACCCGCCAGCAAAAAGCACCAGCAGCAGGATCGCAAACAGAAAGCCCGGAATAGCATAGGCCACAATAATCGCCCCGCTTGTCCAGGTATCGAATTGCGATCCATCCTTGACCGCCTTTCGAATACCCAGCGGGATCGAGACCAGATAGGCAATCAGGGTCGACCACAGCCCCAGCGAGATCGAGACCGGCATCTTTTCTAGCACCAGGTCGATCACACTGATCGAGCGGAAATAACTCTCGCCGAAATCAAACGTCAGATAGTTGCCCATCATGATCAGGAACCGTTCAAGCGGGGGCTTGTCGAAGCCGAATTCTTTTTCCAGCTCAGCAATAAACTCGGGCGGAAGGCCGCGTGCGCCGACATATTTGTCGTCGAAGACACCGCCCGCCGGTTCGGAACCCGCTCCGGCGTCGCCCCCACCGGCGAACCCGGCGAATACGTCACCCTGACCTTCGATTTGCGCGATGATCTGTTCGACCGGCCCGCCAGGTACGAACTGGACCAGCGTGAAGTTGACGATCATAATACCCAGAAGGGTCGGAATGATCAGCAATAAGCGTCTTAGTATATAGGCGCCCATGTTATCGCAGCGCGCCTTTCGCTTTCAACGCAGCCTGTTTTTCCGGATTGATCCACCACAGATCCAGATAACCCAGCGAATAGGGCGGCAGGTTTTCCGGGTATTCGTACATATCGTAATATGCTGTCCAGAATTCTGCGATGTACCCCACAGGGATTACGAAAAACTCGTACCGCAAGGCGCGATCCAAAGCCATCAACGCCGTGTCCTGATCGGCCTGATTGTCAGTCTCAAAGGACGCCTCGATGATCGCGTCGACCAAGGGGCTGGCCAGACCTGCCGGATTGAACAGGCTAAAGGCCGCTTCTTCCGATCCGTACATCTGGCTCAGACCGCCCCCGGTAGACAAGAACGATCCGTAGCGCGTGGAATAGACCATGTCATAATCCCGCTCGCGGCTGCGCAACGTGTATTGCGCCGGATCCACTTTCTCGGTCGAGGCATCAACCCCGATGGATTGCAGGTTCTGGACAAAGGTTTCGATCATCGTTGCAGTCGAGGTCGGCAGATTTGAAGGATATGGAATATTCACCTTCAAAGTCTGCCCTTCGGCATTGCGACGAATATTGCCTTCGCCGACGGACCAGCCTGCCTCATCCAATATCCTGGCAGCTTTGCGCAGGTTCTTTCGGTCATTCAGGCGTGCAGGGTTTGATTCGTGCGCCACAACAGCGGGTTCCGTCAGGACATCTTCTGGAACAACGTCGCCCAACGCCTGCAGGAATGCCAGCTCCGCCCCTTCGGGCAGGCCTTGCGCCTCGATCGGGGTTCCTTGCGTGAAAGAATTCCGCGGCGTGTTCAGGCCGAACAACAATGACTCGTTCGTCCATTCGAAATTGAAGGCCAGGGCCAGGGCCTTGCGGACATTCTTGTCGGCAAATTGCGGCTTTCCAAGGTTGAAGACAAAGCCCGAAGGTGTCGGCGGGCTGCCATCCGCGATCTCATCCCGAATAACTGTGCCTTCATCCAGCTTTGGGAAATCATACCCGGTCGCCCAAAGCTTGGGATCACTTTCGATCCGGAATGTGTATTCACCCGCCTTGAAACCCTCGAACGCTGCCGTTTGATCGGCGAAATACTCAACCCGGATTGTATCAAAGTTGTTGCGCCCGACATTGAAAGGCAGGTCCTTGCCCCAATAATCGTCCCGGCGTTTGTAAACGATGCGGCGATTGATGTCGTAGCTGTCGAGCTTGTAGGGGCCAGAGCCTACCGCCACTTCCAGCCGCGGTTCATCCAGCCGCCGTGTCTCATCCGCCTCGAACCATGCTTTTGAGAAAACAGGAGTTGAGCCGACGGTTTCGATCAGGCTGCGACGCGTGACTTCGGGGTTGAAGGTAAATTTTACGGTATGGTCATCCAACGCCTCGGCTCCTGTCACCATACGGCCAACGGCCTGCGCATAAGACGGCAGGCCCTGTTCGATGAACAAACGGTGGCTGTAGACAACATCTTCCGCCGTGACCGGCGTGCCATCCCAAAAAGTTGCTTCGGGGCGCAAATGGAAAATGACGAAATTGCGCCCTTCGTCATATTCCAGACTTTCCGCAACTACGCCGTAATACTGCCCGACACTGTCTTCGGCACTTTCAAACAGGCGATCATATTGCAATGTGGTCAGCGCACCGGCGCGCCCTTTGCGTGAATAGGGGTTGAGGGAATCGAACGTTCCCGACGCTGCTAACGAAAGTTCCCCACCTTTGGGGGCATCGGGATTCACATAATTCAGATGCGCATAGTCTTCCGGGTAATCCAGATTTCCGAAATACGAATACCCGTGACTGCGGGTGACCCCCTCATCCAGCGCCTGGGCTGTATGCGGAGCAATCAGCGCGGCACAGAGCCCCAAAATGCCAACCCATGGCCTTACCTCAAGATCACGTGCAGCAGGCATCAGGGAAATCATGTGGCTCATCCTCTCGGTCATTGTCACCGTCAATGTCGTAACCGCTAGCTAAAGTGCCAGCACGTGCAGATTCAAGTTTAGAATGCGTGAGCACTTTGTGAAGGTTTCTTCAGACAAAAAAGCCGCTGCGTTGCGGCAGCGGCTTTGAATGGGTCTGATCCCTCAGGCAATCAGTTGCCGATTGTCTGCAGATAGGCAATCACGTCGGCGCGATCTTGCGGCTTTTTCAGGCCGGCAAAGCTCATCGATGTGCCCGAGATATAGTTGCCGGGCTTGGTCAGGAAAGCATCCAGTGCTTCGGGTGTCCAGTTGCCGCCATGCGCCTGCATACCGGCCGAGTACCCGGTGAAGCCGTTGGCGGAGGCGACGGGGCGATTAACCACACCGTACAGGTAAGGGCCGGTGCCGTTTGCACCGTCTTCCAGCTTGTGGCACGCGGTGCATTTGCGGAACACTTTTGCGCCGCTCTCGACGTCTGCGGCGGCCAGCAGGTCTTCAAAGACCACTTCTTCGCCGTTCGCGCTTTCACCCGAGCTTTCGGTTTCGATAATGTAGGCGGCCTCAGCCGAGCCATGGCCACCGGAAGAATAGAGGACATCCGCCCCCCACTTGGCCAGAAGCAGCACCAGGAATGTGCCGAACAGGCCTGCGGCGGCCTTGGTTACTGTCATCGTGTCGAACATTGATCGCGAGTCCATTTCAGCTGTCTGGGCAGCTGTCTAAGGCTTCCCCTTGCGAGAGGCAAGGTATAGACACCGCGACGAAACGACCAAATCGCGAACTTGTTGCATGGAATCGACCAAATGACCAATCGCATTGCTTTTCAGGGGGAACCCGGCGCCTACAGTCATGAGGCCTGCCGCAACGCTCGGCCAGATATGGAAGCCCTGCCCTGCCGCACTTTCGAGGATGTGATCGAATCGGTCCGCTCGGGTGCTGCGGATCTGGCAATGCTTCCGGTCGAGAACACGACCTATGGGCGGGTGGCCGATATTCACCGGCTGCTACCCCACAGCGGGCTGCATATCATCGATGAGGCCTTTGTCCGGGTTCATATCAACCTTCTTGCCGTGCCGGGTGCAAAACTGGAAGACATAACCGAGGCGCATTCGCATCTGGTACTGCTGCCGCAATGTGCGGGTTTCCTGAAGGAACACGGCATTCGCGGCCGCGTCAGCCCCGATAACGCCCGCGCCGCCCGCGAAGTGGCCGAGGAAGGCAATCCGCATTCAGCCGCGCTGGCCAGCGAGCTGGCCGGTGAGATCTATAACCTGAACGTTCTGGCCCGCCATATCGAGGATAATGACGACAACACGACCCGCTTTCTTGTCATGTCGCGCGAAACGGATTTGTCCCGCCGGGGCGATCACGGGATGATCACCAGCTTTGTGTTTCAGGTGCGCAACATCCCTGCCGCGCTTTACAAAGCGATGGGCGGGTTTGCCACCAACGGGATCAACATGACCAAGCTCGAAAGCTATATGGTCGACGGCTCCTTCACCGCGACGCAGTTTTACGCGGATATTGTCGGGCATCCCGAAGACCGCAACGTGCAGCTGGCCATGGACGAGCTTGAGCATTTCACGACAAATGTCGAGGTTCTGGGCGTCTATCCGGCAGCACATCCGCGTGGATAATCACGGTTCGCGACGGCATTCCTTTGGGTTTGTTTCGTTGTTGCCCGTTTTTTCGAAGCTGTTTGGCAATGCCGGTGGCCCGTTCACTCTTCGCGCCGCTACGCCTGGAATGGTCGCTCTCTAGCGGTTAATCCGGTAAACCTTTGACACAGACCCATCTTGTGTGCGGTACGTCCGGAAACCCATGGCTTCGTAATAGGCCAGACCTTCGGTATTGCCTGCACCAATTGTTGCATCAATAGCAGGGAGACCATGCGCAAGGGCCGCGTCCAGAGTGTGCGCGAAAAGTGCACGCCCGATCCCAAGCCGGGCGGCTGATGGTCGGATATGGGTTCCAATCACGCCCCACCCCACTGACACGCCGTAGGGGTTGTTTTCGACCGCATATTTCAGGGATTGGAAACCAAGCACGTGACCATTCGGGTCCGTGGCGATTGTACACCGCAATTGATCCGGGTGGCGAATATAGTGCCTTAAGGCAAAATCGACATCGTGGGCTTTGCGCCGCTTGCCAGCCAAGACCAGATCGTGAAGGACGCCAGCGATCCCTTCGGCATCGCTGGCGGATGCGGATTTGAAACTCAGGTGGTCCGATCCCCTCGCACCTGCTGTGCGATCTTGTGTCTTACCCGCCATGCAGGTGCCTCTGCTCCAACTCGCGTGCGAATTCGCTGAGACGCACCTGGAACTGCTTGCGAAATCTGGATTGTCCCAGTTTCATGGATTGCAACAGCAACCGTGCCGGCAGGGACTTGGCGGCGAGTGACATTTCAACGCTTAGGCGCGTCCGGCGCGGGGACAGGGCCAGAAAATCCACGGTCGTGAACCCGGTGATACCCTTGCTGGCAGCGTCAAATCGCATTTGCGAAGGCCTGTCGAAATCCGTCATCACCACCGACATCTGACGCGGCTTTCCGCGCAGTTTGAACTCCGTATTCCATTCGGTTCCGGCAGTCACCGCCGCGCCACCGCCCAAACGGCGCACATCGATGCCACGGCGCATTGCCATACGCTCGAATCGTTCAAAATCCGACACCATGTCGAACACCGATTGGATGGGGGCCTCGATATCTTCTCGCGCTGAAAACTGCATAATGACCTTTGCTGTTTTATTGCTGAGCCAATGTTTCCTCAGTCCAGAGTATCTGCAAGCCAGTTCTGAAGCAGAAAATGAGCGATAGCCCCTTTGCGCGCTGGCAATAGCCTAGGATGATCACCGGCAAAGGCCTGCATCATTTCGGATTTGCTGACCCACATCGCCTCTTCTATCTCGACCGGGTCGATCACGATGTCGCGTGACAGCGCCTCACCCGCACATCCAAACATCAATGAGGCCGGGAACGGCCAGGGCTGGCTGGACAGGTACGAAACCGCACCTACCGGCACGCCCGCCTCTTCCATCACTTCGCGGCGCACTGCTGCCTCAAGCGTTTCGCCGGGCTCAACAAATCCCGCCAGCAAGGAGAACATCCCGTCAGGCCAGCCCGGAGACCGGCCCATCAGCACGCTGTCACCATGCGTGATCAACATGATCACAACCGGATCGGTGCGCGGAAAGTGTTGCCCGCCACAGGACAGGCAACTGCGCTGCCATCCCCCCTGCGACACCTCGCTGGCGGCACCACATCGGGCACAGTAGCGATGCGTTTCATGCCAGCCGATTATTGCCTTTGACGTTGCCGCCAGTTCCGCGTCGCGCGCCGACAGCCGTGTCATGATCCGGCGCAGTTCGGCAAACACGTGGCCTTGCGGTAAATCCGGGTGTTGTTGTTCGGACTTGTCCACGAAGGCGCCCAGACTGGTCAGATCCAGCCCCTCGGCTGTCCATGCGGAAATATCAACGGCAAACACGGGGGCGCTGTCAGCGCTCAGACCCAAAAACACCGGGGATTCAATGACGCCGCCGGGACCATTGCTGATCAGCGGATGCGTCATTGGGATCATGGCAAGCTGGTCCAGCCCCTCACCCTGTACCAGCAGTTTTCCACGCCACAGCAAGATACAGCGGGCGGCCGGGTTGTGCATCGCCTCGGTCAGCTTGTCCGCATCTCCGCGATACTGCGCCGCCCGATCAAGGCCCGAACCCCCGAAGGTTACCTGCTCTGCGTTTTTCATTGGATTTCCTTTTGATCTTGCGCACAGGGCTGCCACGTCTCGGCCTGTGTTGCAATGGCTATTCAGGGACGGAAAATCCACCACCCTGCCGCTGAAAAGCCGCATGGTGGCCTCGGAAAAATCATCTAGAGTGAATTTTGATGGATTTAATCAATACACACATTCAATAGCAGAATACTCAAAGTGAAGATCCCCTCCTCGACGCAGGTACAGCCCATTGGTGACAGTGGGAAAATTCGCATTCTGGCCACAACCGACCTGCATATGAACTTGACCGGTTTTGATTATTACACCGACACGCCAGACCAGACGGTTGGATTAACGCGCACTGCCAGCCTGATCCGCGCTGCCCGACAAGAGGCCGAACGCGCGCTGGTGCTGATGTTTGACAACGGGGATTCGTTGCAGGGAACCCCAATGGGCGATTGGGCAGCCAATAGTGGCACCGCCCATCCGATGATGAAAGCGTTCCAAGCCCTGGATTATGACGCTATCGGACTGGGCAACCATGATTTCGGGTTCGGGCTGGCGTCATTGGGCAACATCCTGACGCAAGCCCCCTGTCCGGTCGTTTGCAGCAACCTGTATCGCACGCGCGGCCCACAGCCCTGGCAGCGACACACCGTTCTGGACCGCACTGTATCTTTGAACGGTAAAGACATTCCCGTTCGCATCGGCGTCTTCTCGGTTCTTCCGCCGCAAACGGCCTGTTGGGAGGCGCATAATCTGGATGACGATATAGTCGTCGAGGATATCCTGGTTGCGGCAAAGTCCCTGACGCAGACATTGCGCGACGAGGGGTGTGATATCATCGTGGCGCTTGCTCATTCCGGCCTTGGGGGCACCGAACCGGTGGCGGGGATGGAAAACGCCGTGATACCCTTGGCCGCGATCAAAGGCATCGATGCCATTGTGGCCGGGCACACTCACCTGACACTTCCAGGAGAGGACCATGCCAATACCCCGGTGGTCGATCACCTGACGGAGCTGGTACACGGAACACCCGTTGTCATGCCGGGATCAGCGGGCTCTTACCTGGGGGTTATCGATTTGGCCGTGACCGCCGGGCCGGACGGCAAAGTGCAAATCCGGGATTACCGCGTCGAACTGCGACCGGTTATCAGCAACGGCACAGCCGTCGGGGAAGACAGTGAAATTGCGGGCTTGTGTGAGGTGGCACATCGTATGACCCGTCAATCCGTTGCCGCACCGGTGGCACATATCCCGGATACATTGCACAGCTATTTCAGTTGCTGTGCGCCGGATCGCGGGCTGACCCTTGTAGCTGCGGCGCAAGCCGCCGCACTGCGCCCGTTTTTGCAGGGAACAGACCTGGCGGATCTGCCGATTTTGTCGGTTGTTTCGCCTGCCAAATCCGGCGGACGCTCAGGCCCGCGCCATTATACCGAGGTACCCGCCGGAGAAATATGTTTGCGCCATGTCGCGGATCTGCATGTGTTTCCCAACGAGTTGCGTGCAATCCGGATCAGCGGTGCGCATCTGTTGGACTGGTTGGAGATGTCGGCCAGCGTATTCAACCAGTTAAAGCCCGGTTCCGAACCCGAGCTGATCAACCCTGAACGGGCCGGATACAATTTCGACATCGTGTTTGGACTGTCTTATCAGATCGATCCCACGCGGCCGCCTCAATACGATGCGCAGGGGAAAATGATCCGCCCCGACCAAAAGCGGATCAGCGATCTGACATATGCAGGCCGTCCCGTACGACCGGAGCAGATGTTCGTTATGGCGCTGAACAATTACCGCGCCAGCGGAGGCGGGCATTTCCCGCATGCGACAACGTCTGAGCTGATCAGCCTGCCACCGCTGAGCATCAAGGACCTTGTGCAGGATTACCTGGCGCAGCACCTTCCGCCCGATCCGATCGCCACGCAGCCCTACCCGTTCTCGTTGATGCCGCAACGGGGCGTGACAACAATTCTTCGCACAGGTCCAGGCGCCCTGAAATATCTGGATGAGTTGCACAGGTTCGATCCCGTGTCGCTGGGCTCGGATGGCTTGGGATTTGAACGCATTCGCCTGACGCTCTGATGGGTTGTCTTTTCCCGATGCCTTCCCTATATCCTGACTCGAGAGGTTGGCGCGGGCGAGCGCCTCGCCAACCTGGTCAGGTCCGGAAGGAAGCAGCCACAACGAGCCCCGCTTGGGTCGATGTCCAACCTCTCACTTCGTGAACCACAGCCGCAGGAGGGCTTTATGATTGTAGTGAAAACCCTTCGGGCAGACTGGTTCTGATTCACCGGAATCACCGGACTGCCTGAACACACGACCTGCGGATGCGCGATTGCCATCCGTTGGCATTGCTGTTTCTGAAAACAGGCAGATAAATGTCTTATACGCTTTCGGACCTGGGATGGTCCTCTCACTTTGCCGCGCAACACGCGGCTTTTCCTTCCGACACGCCCTTTCGCGTCGCCTCCGTTCATCGGGACCGTCTGATCGGGCTGAGCCCGAATGGTGAAATCCCTTTGCGGACACCGGATAATTCGACCGGTTCATATGCCGTCGGGGATTGGATTCTTGCGGACGCCGAATACCGCGTGCGTCACCTTCTGGACCGGCGCAGCCTGCTGCAACGCAGGGCTGCCGGTACAGGTGCCGCAACACAACTGATTGCCGCTAATGTCGATGTGTTGTTCATCGTCAGCTCGTGCAACGCCGATTTCAACCTGCCCCGGCTGGAACGTTATCTGGCGCTGGCGCATCAGGCCGGATGTTATCCGGTCGTCGTCCTGACGAAAGCTGACCAGTCGGATGACCCCGGCAGTTTCTCGGGACAAGTGCAATCTCTGGACCCTTTTCTGTCGGTGCTGGCGGTCAATGCGCTGAACCCGGCAGATGTCGAAAAGGTTCTGGCATGGTGCCCCAAAGGCCAGACCGGCGCGCTGGTCGGGTCGTCGGGCGTAGGTAAAACGACGCTCAGCAACGCCATGACGGATCAAAACCTCGCCACGTCTGGAATTCGCGAAGACGACGCACGGGGCAGACACACGACAACGGTGCGCGCGTTGCACAGGATGGGTAACGGTGGCTGGCTGATCGACACGCCGGGAATGCGCGCATTGCGTTTGCTGGACGCTCAGGACGGGATCGACAACGTGTTCTCGGACATCACGGAGCTTGGCCAAAGCTGTCGCTTTTCGGATTGTCAGCACGAGACCGAGCCCGGCTGTGCCGTGCAGAACGCAATCGGCGAAGGCGTACTTGACCCGACCCGGCTGGACCGTTGGCGCAAGCTGCGGCGCGAAGATCAGCGAAACTCGGAAACCGTTGCCCAATCGCGGGCGCGGGACAAGGCGTTCGGCAAGATGGTGCGCGGTGTCATGCAGGACAAGAAGCTTCGCAAACGGCCATAACTGCAAGGTGTTAGGAAAACCTGCGTCGCGTCTGATCAGGCGATCAGGCGCGGCCAGACCGCGGCATTGCGACGGGCAAATGCTCCGATATGGCCTATTTCCGGCAGTCCGAATTCAGCAGGCTTCAGAAGGTGGCGTCTGGCCTCGGGGCCATACAGATCAGCAAGGCGCCAAACCGCCTCGGGCGGAACCATCTGGTCATCTTCGAACGTGAACAGATCCACTGGTACTCCCGAGCCGTTCCAACGCGCATCAGGCAATTCCTGCCCTACCTCGGGCACATAGTTCAGGGGGGCTGTGCACCATTTGCGCCATTGCCAGTAAACCGAGGCGGGCAGGTCCGACCCAAACCCGATTGCTTTGCCAGGCAGATAGCCAAGTGCCCGCACCATCAGCGGTGCATGGCCATACCAGAACAGCCCAGCCAACCCCCGATAGGGCCATGGGTGATCTTTCAAAGTCACCAGCCCCGAACACACACCGATCATTCGGTCGATCTGGTCGATATCCGGCTGCACCGGCCCCAGCATCGCACCGACCGAATGGCCGATGGTCCACTGCTGCGCCATTGGAAACCGCCTGCGCATTTCGGCCCGTGCCGCAGGCATATCGATCAACGCCCAATCCGCCATTGTCGCGGTTGCATCTTTCAGGTGGCCGAGCAAAGAAAGCCCGTAGTCCCGATAGTCATAGGTCAGGCAAGCTATCCCCCGCTCGGCGGCCAGCCATCGCGCGAAGTGTTGATAATAGTCACGCGGCACACCCGTGGCACTGTTAAGTACGACAACGGTTTCCGGCTCACCCACTGGCCGATGCAACCGCGCCGACAAGGTCACAGATCCGGACGGAAAGCGGAAATCTTCGATCAACACCGTCTGTTCCGTATCCAACATGATCCCCGGCTTTCGCTGAAACAATCGGTATGCCTGCCTTCGATGCCGACGACACTAGGCCGGAACATAATCCGCATCCAGCATGACCAAACGTCCGGCCTAAAGATCGGCTTGACTCGGAACGCGATCAGGCGCTAGCGGTTGTGTGATGGTTTCCGGCCCCCACAAGAGGTCGGGATGAAAAGGGAACACGGTGCGGTTTGTCTGGTCACACAGATATCAACCAAGTCCGCGACTGCCCCCGCAACTGTAAGCGGTAAGCAATGCCGAAATACCACTGGCCCATGGGCTGGGAAGGTCGGCAGAGCAATGACCCGCAAGTCAGGAGACCTGCCATCGGAACTGAAACCGAAACTCGGGCGGGGTGTCCGGGCAGGTCCTGACAGCGAGATGCTGTCCCACCTGCCCCAATATCCAGCCCACCACGCGCGGAGGGCGCAGGATGATCTGGAAGACAAAGTCACACGAATACAGCGCAACAGTGTGCCAGCGGACGGGCAAAACCTGCCCGGCTTTGGCGCGACTGGCCCGCTCGATTTCCGAAGCCATGGCGCAGGCGGTTTCGGCCACCAGCGAAGATTTCGAATTTGAAGGCAACAGCGCGCTGTCACATTGCGCAGAAGGGTGCATGGCAGCGATCCGAGCGCGATCCGACAGCGTTCGCGTTTTCTGCGGGGCGCACCCTGATACGGCAATTCGGGACCTGGATGCCTATGCCGATTTGATCTTCGGACCTACATTCAGCACGCTGCCCTCGGGCATTGTCGCGAATCCGCCTTGCGCCATGATCGAGGTTTCAACGATCCGGCCCCGGAAAACCGGCTACGCACCCCAGCAGCTGTCAGCTTGATCCCACTTCCACCTGTGCCGGGGTGATCCAGGACGCCCAGGCCAGCTGCGCATCGGTTTCGACAGCGCAGGGGCGCACGGCCCGCAGGCGGTCCAGTGCGTCGCTGGCGCGTTCACCGCATTCAACCATCAGTCGCAGAACAATCATCCCGGATCTGCCGCACCCCCCACGGCAATGCACAAGAACCCGGCCACCGCCCGACAGCGCATGTCGGGCCGTGGCGCTGACCTCTGGCCAGGCCTTCTGAACCGCCTGCGTCGGTGCTCCAAAATCTTCGATCGGCAGGTGAACCCACCGGCTGGCACGGCTTTGGATGTCGCTGCCAAAGTGCTGCGCGCCATCCTGAAGCATTTCAACATCCGTCGTCATTGAAATCACAAGGCCCGGTTTCCACGCCGCAATCATATCCAGATCGCCGACGTAATCCCCGCCACGCCCGGGCATTGAAGTAAGGGCAAGCGTTCCGCCTCCGACCTGCAGAGCAAAAATGACCAGCTGCGACATGAAGTGCGTCCTCCCCCAAGGTACTCTTTAAGAAATGAATCATTAAATCCGCTGGACCAGTTTAGTTGGAAACCAGCCCGTTTCTGAAACAAAAAATCATCGCGCCCCGCAGTGGACGCGGAGTGCCGCCGCCACTACGCTGTGCCGAAGCACCGAATCCGAGCGAGATGACATGACAGACACGCCCAGCCCCGCCTATCAGGTTCTCGCCCGCAAATACCGCCCGGAAACCTTTGCCGATCTGGTGGGTCAAGATGCTATGGTGCGCACCCTAAAAAACGCCTTCGAGGCCGACCGGATTGCGCAGGCCTTTATCATGACCGGCATTCGCGGAACGGGAAAAACGACCACGGCGCGGATCATCGCCAAGGGCATGAACTGCATCGGACCGGATGGAACCGGAGGGCCGACAACCGAGCCTTGCGGTCAGTGCGAGCATTGCGTCGCAATCATGGAGGGACGCCATGTCGATGTGATGGAAATGGATGCGGCCAGCCGTACCGGCGTCAACGATATCCGCGAGATCATCGACAGTGTCCGCTATCGCGCCGCCAGCGCGCGCTACAAGATCTACATCATCGACGAGGTTCACATGCTCTCGACCAGCGCATTCAACGCGCTGCTCAAGACGCTCGAGGAACCGCCCGCACATGTGAAATTCATCTTCGCGACCACCGAGATTCGCAAAGTGCCGGTCACGGTTCTGTCGCGGTGTCAGCGCTTTGACCTGCGCCGGATCGAGCCCGAAGACATGATCGGCCTGCTGCGCAAGATCGCCGGGGCGGAGAGCGCGCAGATCGCCGACGACGCGCTGGCGTTGATCACCCGCGCTGCAGAAGGGTCGGCCCGCGACGCGACCTCATTGCTGGATCAGGCAATCTCGCACGGGGCCGGAGAGACGACGGCAGATCAGGTCCGTGCGATGCTGGGTCTGGCGGATCGTGGTCGGGTTCTGGACCTGATGGACATGATCCTGCGCGGTGACGCAGCAGGGGCGCTCACTGAACTGAGCGGGCAATATGCGGAAGGCGCGGACCCTCTGGCCGTGCTGCGCGATCTGGCCGAAATCACACATTGGGTGTCCGTCGTAAAGATCACACCTGACGCGGCCCAGGACCCGACGGTTTCCCCCGACGAACGCACACGGGGCCAGCACATGGCCGAGGCCTTGCCGATGCGGGTTCTGACCCGGATGTGGCAAATGCTGCTGAAGGCGCTGGAGGAAGTCTCTGCCGCGCCCAACGCGATGATGGCTGCCGAAATGGCTGTTATCCGACTGACGCATGTCGCCGATTTACCCAGCCCCGAAGAGCTGATCAAACGGCTGCAAGACGCCCCACCTTCGCCACCCGGCGGGCCGGGCGGGGGCATGTCACCGTCCCGGCAGGCCCCGGTGGCAACGCAATCCAACGCGACCCCGCCGCCTGCCTATACATCGCCCCCGCGCGGAGCGGGTGGCGCACCGGTTGCCGCACTGGCGCAGGATGCACAGACGGCCCTGGCCCGCTATCCAACCTTCGGGCATGTGGTGGAACTGATCCGCACGAACCGCGATGTAAAACTGCTTGTCGAGGTGGAAAGCGGCGTGCGCCTTGTGTCGTACCAGCCTGGCCGGATCGAATTCACCCCGACACCTCAGGCACCGTCGGATCTGGCGTCGCGATTGGGCTCTGCCCTGCAACGCTGGACCGGCAATCGGTGGGCCGTCTCCATTGTCTCGGACGGGGATGCCGCGACCATCGCGGAAGTGCGGGACCGGGCCGAGCTGGCCCTGAAAGCCGAGGCCGAAGAACACCCGCTGGTTCAGGCCGTGCTGACGCAATTCCCCAAGGCAAAGATCATTCGGATCGAAACACCTGAACAGCGCGCCGCCAAGGTTGTGACCGAAGCCCTTCCCGAAGTCGAAGAGGAATGGGACCCGTTCGAAGAGGATTAGGCCTCAGCCCGTGGGTCCACGTTTCAAGAAACCGGCATACTCACGCCCCTCCACCATGCAACTGAGGGAGGGATTGCAGGCGCATAAATGATCGGTCCGCGACGCTCTGATCTGGACAGGCGGGAGACCTCTTGTGCCACCTGCCTGCGGTCCGTATTTAGAACCAAACAGAAACACAGGAGACGACTGATGCTGAAAGGACTCGGCGGGCTTGGCGGACTGGGCGACATGGCCAAGATGATGAAATCCGCACAAGACCTGCAAACCAAGATGACCGAAATGCAGGAAGAGCTGAACAACATGATGGTTGTCGGCGAATCCGGTGCAGGGCTGGTCAAGGCAACGGCCACAGCCAAGGGTGAACTCAAGGGGCTGGACATTGATCCGTCGATCTTCAACGGCGACGACAAGGAGGTGGTCGAAGACCTAATCCTGGCCGCAATCAAGGACGCTCAGGCCAAAGCCGCCGAACGTTCACAGGAAGAGATGGGCAAGCTGACCGAAAGCATGGGCCTGCCCAAAGACATCAAGCTACCGTTCTGAGCTTCATCTTTTCCCAAATACTCCCGCCGGAGGCTCCCTCCGGCGCAAAGCAGGGCAGGCCATGGGCACGAACAGCGAAATCGACAATCTGATCGACCTGATGGCCAAACTGCCGGGGTTGGGCCCGCGCTCAGCCCGCCGCGCGGTGCTGCACCTGATCCGCAAACGCGCTCTGCTGCTGACGCCCCTGTCAGACGCCATGCAGCAAGTGGCCGTCACCGCCCGCGAATGCCTGAATTGCGGCAATGTGGGCACCACGGATATCTGTGACATATGCAATAGCGAGGCCCGAGCGACCGGCGAACTCTGCGTGGTCGAAGACGTCGCCGACCTCTGGGCGATGGAGCGGTCAGGGGTCTTCAAGGGCCGCTATCACGTGCTGGGTGGCACGCTGTCTGCACTGGACGGGGTCGGCCCGGATGAGCTGCGCATTCCCCGCCTCAGGGATCGGGTCCTGGCCGAAGGGATCACCGAAGTGATCCTTGCCCTGAACGCCACCGTCGACGGCCAGACCACCGCCCATTACATCGCGGATCAGCTGGAAGGCCAGGTGCGCCTGACCTCGTTGGCGCAAGGCGTGCCCATCGGTGGAGAGTTGGATTATCTGGACGACGGGACGATCACGGCCGCGCTCAGGGCGAGGAAGGAATTGTAGCCTGACGTAGGGTGATACACCAGCTGTACCTGTCTGTCTCCTGGCTGTCTTTATGTAAGCTTATCCAGAGTTAACCGCTTCAAAAAAGTTTAACTTTGCGGGAATACCCACGCCCTCCGGCTTCTCGAAAACTCTGAATTTTTCCATAACGGCTTCTTGTATTGCCGCGATATCCGCATCCGTTCCACAATATTTTTTTAGAATTCGCGCTGCTGGTCCTATGTTGGAAGCCAAGTCAGCAACTTTCTTGAGCGGTCCTTGATGTTTTAGTGTGATCGCCGAAAACTCTCCTGTCACATTTCTGAACCCTGCTTTTTTCAACACATCGACAACGTAACCGATATCCTGAAAACCCAGAGGTCCCGGTGCATTGGAATCAGCTGGATCAGGTGGCCCCAAACGTGAAACTGCCGCTTTGCATGGAACATCGAACCAAGGGTTTATTGCCATAGGAGCCCAAGCCGCTGCAATCAAACGCCCCTGTGCCCGCATGTGTTTTCGTATATTGGCAAAGGCAGCGTACGGATCGGAGAAGAACATGACGCCAAAGCGCGAAATCACAAGATCGAATGGCGCGCTTGGGATCGCACCTTGTTGCGCGTCCATCAAAAGATACCTTGATTTTACAGGAAGTTTACCAGCTTTCTCTTGAGCGTGCTCCAACAGCGGTTTGGAAATATCCAACGCCGTCAGTGTTCCATTTGAGGTCAGCTTTTTCGCAAAAGCACGGCTCGTGGCGCCGGTTCCGCAACCAACATCAAGTACATCCGCATCATGGATATCACCCGCTCGCCGGATAAGTTCTTGGTCCACCGCTTCAAAAACAGCGTCCAGTTCTTCTTCGAACTTGATCCACTGAAGTCCCGGAGCTGAACTCCAGTAATCCGCCTGCGCTTTGTTGGCAATCATAGCGTCTCTAACCTTCTTGAACGCAATCATTGTAGCATAGTTGCCGCGCAAAGCTGTCGTACTTTGAAACTGCTGAAGCATCTGGACTAAGTTTCAGAGAATACTGTTTGCCTGAAACCGAGTTACAGTTAGATACAGCCAACTGCATCTTTTAGTTTGGAGTGCTTAACTTGATCCGCCTTCTCGCCACTACTTTCGCCGCCTTCACCGCAACCGCTGCCCTGTCGCAGGACCTTGTGGACAAGGGCTTCGTCGAAGGCTGGAACATCATGATGGACCCCGCGCTTGGGAACGGGTGTCTGATCCAGACGGTGTATCAGGATCTCTCGGTGGTCAGGCTGGGTTACGACGCGTTGGGCAATCGCGGGTATTTCGCCGTGTACAACAAAGCCTGGGGCGACATTAAGCAAGGTGAGAGCTATCCCATCCGGTTCGAACTGGACGGCAAGAGCTTTGATGCCACCGCTATCGGGTTCAATGAACGCAAAGTGCCCGGTGCGACGGTGTTTTTTACCGACCGGAATTTCGTCACCGCGATTGCCCAGAACAAGACGATGACAGTTTACAATCCCGCAGGCGAGGTGGTGATGGCGATTGATCTGAAAGGCACCGCCAAGGCGCTGGACTATGCGCGGGACTGCCAGAACAAGAAGCTTTAACGAATCGGATCGAACAGCGCGTCCTTGGCGGTGCAGTCGCGAATTACATCGCGGCCGCATGGCACCGGATCAAGGTCGCGCGACAGGCATAGGCGGACCTCTTCGATATAGCCCTGTTTGCAGGTGACCGTGATCATATCGCGCTCCAGCTCCGGATTGGCTTTCAAAAACGCATCCTCGACCACCGAAGCCGGCAGTTTGACGGATGCGTCCAGCTTGCGGAAGACCTGCGGGCGTTCGACAGCATCATAGGCACGCCGGGACAGGGCGAAATAGTCGGGCGCAGATAGCCCCGAACAGGTGCCGTGTTTCTTCCACTGATGCCATGCAAGGCCCGCACTACCCTGAATATCTTCCATTTCCCGCGTCATGCGGCGTGTTGGCGGCGCCTCGGGCGAGCGGCAGAAGGATGGCCAGCCCTGATGAAATTGCGGCCAGAGCCCGTGCAGGATCCATCCGTGGTCGTGCCGGTCGTCGCATTGGTCTGACCCGCGCGCGTCCCCTTCACGGGCGCACCAATTGGGCGACCAGCTAAGCGACAGGACGTAATAGTCGAACTCACCTGTTTTTTCACCTTCGGCCAGCGCTGTCATCGCGCTGAAGACCCACAATACGACCCAGCGCATTCGCCTCTTCCCTTCTTGCTGCGTGGCGACTATATACGGGCCAAGTTCCCCGACAACGGAAACCTGCCCCAAGACCAAGGGGCCGCCGAATTCCGGCGACGGGAAAGATGTATGTATAGGAGACGGGCTGATGGCAAAACCGCTTATGGCCAAGGCAACCGCCGTATGGCTGGTGGACAACACCACGATCAGCTTCAAGCAGATCGCGGATTTCGTAGGAATGCACGAACTGGAAGTGCAGGGCATCGCCGATGGCGATGTGGCCGCAGGCGTAAAGGGCTTTGACCCGATCGCAAACAACCAGCTGACCCAGGATGAGATCGACGCCGCGCAGAACAACCCGCTGCACAAGCTGAAGCTCAAGTTCAACCCGGCGGCATCCGGCGAAGAAAAGCGCCGTGGCCCGCGTTATACCCCGCTGTCTAAACGTCAGGACCGTCCGAATTCGATCCTGTGGCTGGTCAAGTTCCACCCCGAACTCAGCGACGGCCAGATCGCCAAGCTGGTTGGCACCACCAAGCCGACCATCCAGTCGATCCGCGAGCGCACGCACTGGAACATCTCGAACATGCAGCCGATCGACCCGGTAGCGCTGGGCCTGTGCAAACAGTCCGAACTGGATGCGATCGTGCAGAAGGCCGCTGCCAAGAAAGCGGCCGAAGGCGGCGTGATGAGCGATGACGAGCGTCGCAAGCTGGTTTCGACCGAGCAGTCGCTGGAAATGGACGCTGCGCCGAAAATCCCGACCGCGATCGAAGGTCTGGAAACCTTCTCGCTGTCCGATGATCGGTCGGATGAAAAAGACGACGAGCCTGTCATCGACGCCGACAGCTTCTTCAACCTGCCCAAAGGCGGGGCGGATGATGAAGACGAGGATAATCCTCGTCTGTAACAGACAATCAGCCCCGGTCGGAACGGCTGGGGCTTTTTTGACGGACTTGTCATGCTGAGCATTCTTTCTGCGATCTTCGGCCCGCACCGCGCCGTAACGATCTACGCCTTTCTCAGGACATGGGGGCTGGGTCTGGCGGGTGGTGTTGTCATGATCGCCATCGTCACCACCTTGTTTCTGTTGGGGGACGAAGGCGAACACGAGCACGAGGCTTTCCTGATCGTACCGGTTCTGTCCGCAACCCCGGTGAACGGGGACCTGAAGAACGGCGTCGTAGCCTCGGTTCGCTTGCCCGATGGATCGGCCACGTCGATTACGTCGACCGAGTCGCAGATTTCACAAACCGTTGGAACAACGGCCTGCGTGGAAAAACGCATCTACGTCAAAAGCGGCGAAGCCCGGTATCGGTTCAAACTGCCCCGTCTCTGCGAATCCGGTTGATCGAAATTTCAGACAAAACAAGGCCGCCCGATGCTGACACCGGGCGGCTTTTCGTTCATACCACCTGAAAGATGATGCCTGCGATTATTGCGCCCCCCACACCAAGGCTCAGGTAAGTCGCAAACACGCGCGGTTTGACCAATGACCAGACTGCGGCCATTGCCGGTATGGAACTGACGGCACCGGCAACCATGAACGACATCGCAGCCCCCGCGGTCATGCCCTGATCGATCAGACCCGCCAGCAGCGGCGGCGCGACGTAAGAGTTCAGATAGGCCGGCATCCCCACCAGAGCAGCAACGATGATCGGCAGCACGCCTTCTCCGCCAACGACGCCAGCGATCAGGTCCGCAGGCACATAGTTGACCAACAAAGCTTCGAGCACATAGGCCAGTGCCAGCCACTTCAGCAAGAACAACCCGTTGTGTACGAATTCCGAACGAAACCGAACACGACGCTCAGGCTCTTGCCAGAACTTCCAGACCGGCTTGTCATCCGCTTTCGGACCACATCCGCAACACCCGGCAGGTTTGTATTCGCGCAAGGGCTGGGCAAATGCCCCCTGCCGCATCAGTAACCGAACCGCGAACCCGCCGAACAAGCCAAGCGCAACGGCTGCAACCGCCTTACCGATGGCAAACGGCCATCCCAGCGCGGCAGCCGTAATCAAAAGCGTCGGCGGGTCGATCAATGGCGAACTGAGCCAGAACGCCATCACGGCCGACAGCGGCGCTCCAAGTGCAAGCAAGCCCGCAATAAAGGGAATGACTTCGCAAGAACAAAACGGTGCAAGTCCGCCGAACAGGGCGGCCAGAAAGATCATCCGGGTCTCGCGCCCTTCAAATGCGCGCGCCACCATCACCTCGGCCCCGGTTGCCTTGAGATATGACAACAGAAGCACGGCAAACAGGATGTATTGTCCTGTATGCGCCAAGGCCCTGACTGCAAAACTCGCAACCTCACGCAGGTTGCCGGGGTCGAGAACGGCCACCGCCACAAGAATGGCGACAATCAATGCCCAGGGTGTCTTGATCATCTCAAGCGCACCTTTGGCGGTCAGTCGGGGCGATTGCGTCAATTCAGCCATCGTTGGCCGCCTTTCCAACCGCGTCAGCGCAACATTCGCTAAGAATGAACTGCGCCAGCGTCTTCAATTCGTCATAACAGGCCCGGTTGATCGTGGTGCGACCGATCTTTTCCTGCTCGACCACACCTCCGGCTGCAAGAAACCGCAGGTGGTGCGCCAAAGTCGACGGGGCAATCCCCGTCCGGTTCTGGATTTCGCCAACGGTCAGACCGGCCTCACCAGCCCGCACTAGCGTCTTGAGGACTTTCAACCGGGCTTCCGAGCCCATGGCGGAAAATCCGGCAGCAGCGGTTTCCCACATGAGTTGCCTCCATTAAACTAGATTTCTAGTTTTATAGTTTCACAAAGGACCCTGGTCAACCCACATTGGGAAAATTTTCCATGACACTGTAAGTCCAGATTGCCCCTGCCTTAAGTCCAACCTATAAGCAGGCATGGGGATATCGGTCGAAACATTCTTTCTTGAGCTAAACGGTCAGGGCACGTTGCAGGCCCAGATCCAGCAGATGATTGCCGAGGGCATTCTGTCCGGTCGCTTTCACGTGGGGGAAAAACTGCCATCCTCGCGAAAGCTGGCCGCACATCTGGGTGTCAGCCGCATCACGGTGACGCTGGCCTATACCGAGTTGCTGGCCAATGATTATCTGATGGCAAAGGGCCGGTCAGGATATTACGTCTCGCAAAACGCACCGGTTCCGCCCAAATACTCGCCCGTGCAGCGCGGTACGGAGTCTGTCGACTGGGACAGGGCATTGGCGCGCCGCTTTCTGGACAGCGACGTCCTGCCGAAACCCAGCAATTGGCGCGAATACCGCTATCCGTTCATCTACGGTCAGGCCGACCGAACCCTGTTTGATCACGCCAACTGGAGATTATGCGCGGTTCGCGCATTGGGGCACAAAGACTTCGATTCGCTGACAGGGGATTACGTGGATCAGGATGATCCATTGCTAATCGAATTCATCGCGCGCCACACCCTGCCGCGCCGTGGTATCGTCGCCCGCCCCGAAGAGATCTTGATCACCCTGGGCGCGCAAAACGCGCTTTGGCTGGCCTCACGCATCTTGCTGACACACAAACGCACGGCCGTAATCGAAGATCCCTGCTACTACGCGCTGCGAAGCCTTTTGAACCACTGGGACTGCGCTGTGACCCCCCTGAGCGTCGATCGCGACGGCTTGCCACCAGAAGCGATCCCCGACGAAGCAGATGTCATCTTTACCACCCCCAGCCATCAAAGCCCGACAACCGCGACGATGCCGATCGACCGCCGCAACAAGCTACTGGATCGGGCACGCGATCTGGATGCAATGGTTGTCGAGGACGACTATGAATTCGAAATGGCCTTTCGCAGCGCACCTTCGCCTGCACTCAAGTCCATGGATCGGGATGGGCGCGTGATTTACGTCGGCAGTTTTTCCAAGTCGCTGTTTCCGGGATTGCGGCTTGGATACATGGTCGGATCCGAGCCTTTCATCCGCGAAGCTCGTGCTCTTCGCTCGTTGGTCCTGCGCCACCCTCCGGGTCATATTCAGCGCACGGCAGCGTATTTTCTGTCATTGGGCCATTACGACGCGCAGATCCGACGTATGTCGAAAGCCCTGCAAGAGCGGCGCGATGCGATGGACAAAGCCATCGAAGAAAGCGGGCTCACAGTGGCCGGGCGGGGTGTAATGGGCGGCTCATCAATGTGGATGTCGGCCCCCGAGCACGTCAACACAACGCAGCTTGCGCTAAAGCTGCAGAACAAGGGTGTTCATATCGAACCGGGTGCTCCGTTTTTCTCGGGGCCCGACAGGCCGCAGAATTTCTACCGCCTCGGGTACTCTTCAATTTCGACCAACCGCATAGGCCCCGGCGTCGAACTGATCGCGGATGCCATCCGGTCCGCCTGAGATCGCACTGGACATATTCCGCAGACGCGTCTGGCCCTAACGCAGGTCGCACCCTTACGCCAAAACCATATCAACCCCCGGGTCCCGGTGCCCGGTTTTCTCACTCTTGCTTGGAGAACACCCCTATGAAGATGACGACGGAAGAGGCCTTTGTTAAGGTTTTGCAGATGCATGGTATTGAACATGCGTTTGGGATCATTGGCTCTG
>NZ_JBQFYB010000016.1:0-67504 GCF_056541275.1 Ruegeria sp. AI2 | reverse complement strand
ATCAAAAGGCATCCTGGCCCGCACACAGGCCTGGCGCAGCAGGTAATCCACACAAAAACTCAATATCCCCGCAGATCACATATCTGCGGGGGTTTCCTTTTCCTTATGCACCCGCTCCGCAAAATCCATAAACGCACGTATGATCTTGACGTCACGACGCTGGGAAAGGGAAATCATGCTCTCACCCATTTGCAGATTCACACCCTTCAATTTGATTTGCCGCAATCGATCATCGTGCCCATATTCCGCCTGAGAAACAAAACCGATACCTGCACCCGAGGCAACAAGTTCGCGAACGGCTTCTCGGCCTTCAGCAACAATCGCCGGGTTTAACCTGATACCTTGTTTCTCGGCGGCTTCTTCCAGTTTCTCGCGTGTTTTTGACCCGTGCTCTCTGAAAATCAGGGGCAACTCGGCCAACTCTTCCAGGGTCAGGGTGGGTTTGGATGCCAAAAGCACACCCTGGCCAGCAAAGGCCACAATTTCAGTGGACCCCAAATTCAATACGTCCATGTCCTTGCCAGGAGACAGGCTGCCTACAACGCCGATCTCAGCATTGTAAGACCGAAGCTCTTCCAGGATTTCTTCGGTGTTGCCGGATCGCACAGTGATCGTGATTTTCGGATATTTCTTTTGGAACGAACCCAGAAAAGACGTCATGTGATGCGCTGAATCGGCAATAATCCTTAATTCACCATCGATCGCGGCTTTGGTTTCAGAGAGGTAGTCCTCAATCTGATCTTCGATCTCGAAATATTGTTTTGTGAATCTGTAAAGCTGTTCGCCTTCGGGCGTCAGGTTCACGCGTTTTCGTTCACGCTGGAACAGCAGCAGGTCGTGATCCTGTTCCAGTTTTCGGACCTGCTCGGAAATCGCTGGCTGGGTCAGATACAAAGCCTCTGCCGCACGGGAGAATCCCCCATGTTTGGCCACGTAATGAAAGGCTTTCAACTGGCTGTGTCGCATGGCAGTTCCCTGTAGATGCGTTCATAGGCTGCGCTTATGATTAGATTGATAATTGCAATTTCACATATAGCAAGCGTTGCTGCAATTGTGTTCCTGAAAACGCTGTTCTGGAGCCTGGTAATGACGCCATCCAAACCAAAATTAGAGCAACCGCGCCTTGGTGAACCCTACCTTTTGACGCCCGGTCCTTTGACAACGTCCTACGCGGTCAAAGAGGCAATGTTACGTGACTGGGGTAGCTGGGACGATGATTTCCGCGCCATGACGCGGGAGGTGCGGTCAAGCCTGCTGAACCTGCTTGGCGAGGGTGCCGACGCGTTCGATTGCGTACCGATGCAAGGCAGCGGATCGTTTTCCGTCGAGGCGATGCTGGCATCCTTTATTCCGCGAGACGGAAAGGCGTTGGTATTGGCAAATGGTGCCTACGGGCAGCGTTCAGCACAAACGTTGCAGTACCTGGATCGTGATCATGTTGTGTTGGACAAAGGCGATTACCTGCCGCCGAGGGGTGATGAGGTTGCGCGCATTCTCGCGGATGACCCGGGCATCACGCATGTCGTCGCAATTCACTGCGAAACCAGCTCGGGCATCCTGAACCCGGTCGAAGAGATTTCGGAGGTCACATATGCCGCCGGGCGCAAACTCTTGATTGACTCGATGTCCGCCTTTGGAGCGATTGAGCTCAAACCCACTGAAATCCGTTACGAGGCCATGGTGTCTTCGGCGAATAAATGCATCGAGGGCGTTCCGGGTTTCGGGTTCATCGTGGCGCGCAAGACCGAGCTGGAAGCCGCAAAAGGCAACAGTCATTCGCTGTCTCTGGATGTGTATGCGCAGTGGGCGCATATGAACAAAACGGGACAGTGGCGGTTTACCCCGCCGACGCATGTGGTTGCGGCCTTCATCGAGGCACTTCGGGCGCACACTGCCGAAGGCGGTGTTGCAGGTCGCGGTGCCCGCTATACCCGCAACCGGGACGTCATGGTCGCGGGCATGCGGGAACTGGGTTTCGAGACGCTGCTGGATAATCGTTGGCTGAGCCCGATCATCGTCACCTTCTTCTGCCCGGCTGATGAGAATTTCGTTTTCGATCAGTTCTACAACCGGATGAAGGAAAAAGGGTTCATTATCTACCCGGGCAAACTGACTGTCGTCGACAGTTTCCGCGTCGGTTGCATCGGCCAGATGGACGAAGATGTCATGCGTAAAGTTGTGATCGCTGCAAAAGAATCTCTGGAAGAAATGGGCGTGACAAGCGCTGCGCCTCCTCTCCGGGCACTGGAAGAACGCGCCAAGTTGGCCGCATAAAAATCAAGGAAAACACAGATGACCATTCAAACCCCTGTCGAAGCAAATGAGCGCGTCTACCCGACGCCCAAAGTGCCCGCAATCGCCATCTGCCTTGATGGATGTGAACCTGAATACCTCGACGTGGCGATTGCGAAAGGGCTGATGCCCAACCTCAAACGGATGCGGGAGGAAGGTACAGACCGTCTGGCGCATTCTGTTATCCCGTCGTTCACCAACCCCAACAATCTTTCGATTGCCACCGGGCGTCCGCCGATCGTGCATGGAATCTGCGGCAACTACCTTATCGATCCCGACACCGGTGAAGAGGTGATGATGAACGATGTCCGCTTCCTGCGCGCGCCGACCATCTTCTCGCAGTTCTATGATGCAGGTTTCCGCGTGGCGATGGTAACCGCCAAGGACAAACTTCGCGCGCTGCTTGGTGCCGGGCTGAAGTTTGACGAGGGCAGGGCGGTTGCATTCTCTTCTGAGCGTTCGGGCGAAACGACGCTTGAGGAACATGGCGTCGACAATGCCAGCAAATGGTTGGGCATGGACGTGCCCGAGGTTTACTCGGCCGAGCTGTCGGAATTCGTTTTTGCTGCTGGCGTCAAGCTGCTGAAAGAGTTCAAGCCTGACGTCATGTATTTGTCGACCACCGACTATATCCAGCACAAGTTTGCACCCGATCAAAAAGGCGCACTTGATTTCTACGCCATGTTTGACCGCTATCTGGGCGAGTTGGACGCATTGGGGGCCGCCATCGTGGTGACGGCTGATCATGGCATGAAGCCTAAGCACTTGGCCGATGGATCCCCTTCGGTCGTTTATGTGCAGGACCTGATGGACGAATGGCTGGGCAAGGATGCGGCACGAGTCATCCTTCCGATCACTGACCCCTATGTCGTGCATCATGGTGCACTGGGTTCGTTCGCGACCGCATATCTGCCGGATGGCGCGGATCAGAGCGACATCATTGCCAAACTCAAGGCGACCGACGGGATCACCCATGTGCTGACCAAGGCTCAGGCCATTGAACGGTTCGAATTGCCCGGTGACCGGATTGGCGACATTGTAATGGTTTCTGGCGAAAACATCTGCATCGGAACGTCCGAGCATCGCCACGATCTGGCAGCGCTCAAAGAGCCCCTGCGCAGCCATGGTGGTTTGACGGAACAAGAAGTTCCCTTCATCGTGAATCGTGTCATCGACCTGCCAAACCAACCCGTGCTGCGCAACTTTGATGCCTTTTTCTACGCAACTACAGCGGCGGCACAGTAAGCCATGAAAGACCAAACCATGTCGAAATTCGAAGTTCGTAACGAAGGAATGCGGATCGGTGGCGAGATCGTCTTTACCGAGAAAACCATTCCCGTTCTCTACCCGTACACAAACGAAGTTGTGGGCCATGTTCCCGCTGGCACCGCAGAACACGCACGCAGGGCTTTCGAAATCGCGGCGAATTACAAACCTAGACTGACCCGGTACGAGCGCAGCCAGATTTTGCAGCGCGCAGGCGAGCTGATCGGTAAAAAACGCGATTATCTTGCGAAATGGCTGACGTTGGAGCTGGGCATCTGCCACCAGCATGCGATCTACGAAACCAAACGCGCACAGGATGTTTATCAGTTTGCGGCGGCTGAGGCGCTAAAGGACGATGGCGAGATCTTTTCCTGCGATCTGACCCACAATGGCAAAGCCCGCAAGATTTTCACCACCCGAGAGCCGGTGAAAGCAATCAGTGCGATCACTCCGTTCAATCACCCTTTGAATATGGTCAGCCACAAAATCGCGCCATCGATTGCGACCAACAATTGCATGGTTTGCAAACCTACCGAACTGACGCCGCTGACCGCGCTGACATTGGCCGACATACTTTACGAGGCAGGCCTGCCGCACGAGATGTTCCAAGTGGTGACCGGCTGGCCGGCTGACATTGGCGGTGAGATGATTACCAATGAACATATCGACATCATCACCTTCACCGGGGGTGTGCCGGTGGGCAAGTTGATCGCTGAGAAAGGCGTCTACAAGCGGCAGGCGCTGGAACTTGGGGGTAACGATCCTCTGATCGTTCTGAATGACCTCAGCGATGCGGATTTGGACAAAGCCGCAACAATCGCAGTGGCGGGTGCGACCGGAAACTCCGGTCAGCGGTGTACGGCAGTCAAGCGCATCCTCGTGCAGGAAAGTGTGGCCGACAAGTTTGTGCCGCTGGTTCTGGAGAAGGCCAAGAAGATCAAATTCGGCGATCCGCAAGACCCCGAAACCGAGCTGGGGTGCGTGATCCACGACAAAGCCGCGGAGATATTCGAGAACCGCGTTCTGCAGGCTGAGAAAGAGGGTGCAGAAATCCTGTATCACCCGGGCCGTCAGGGCGCATTGCTGCCGCCTATCGTCGTCGACAAGGTTCCCCATGACAGCGAGCTGGTGATGGAAGAAACTTTCGGTCCTATCGTGCCAATCGTACGCGTGCCAGACAACGACGAAGAGGTGATGGCGATCTCGAATTCGACCGAGTTCGGCCTGTCTTCGGGGGTATGCACCAATGACCTGAACAGGGCCATCGCCTTTATCAACGGGTTAAATGTCGGCACCTGCAACATCTGGGAACAGCCGGGTTACCGCATTGAAATGTCACCCTTTGGCGGCATCAAGGACAGCGGAAACGGGGTGAAAGAGGGCGTTATCGAGGCGATGAAGTTCTTCACCAACGTCAAAACCTATTCGCTGCCCTGGCCCAACTAAACCTTGCGTCCTTTCCCCACAGACGGGAAGGATGCTTCAAATCCTCCCTGATACTGGCGGGCCTTCCGGGGCCCGCATCTTTTGATGACAGAAATGAGGAGCGGACATGCCACAGATTGTCCACACGGAAGGGGAATCAAACACATCCGAAGCGCGCAAGGCATGGTTGCGAAAGTCCATGGGGCCGAAGTCGGCACCTCTGCTCAAACGCGATGCGGATGTGTTCCTGCATCAATCTCTGTCATCACCCTGCGTCAGCACTATTGCAAAGGCCGAGGGGATCTGGATCGAGGATATGGAGGGTCGCCGGCACATGGATTTCCATGGCAACTCGGTGCACCACATAGGCTATGGGCACCCGCGTCTGATAGCCGCCATCAAAGCGCAGCTTGATGATCTTCCTTTTGCACCCCGCCGCTTTACCAATAACCCGGCAGTGGATTTGGCAGAAAAACTGGCAGATATCGTGCCTGGCGATCTGGGGAAGATGCTCTTTACCACTGGCGGCTCTGACGCCAACGAGGTTGCCCTCAAGATCGCGCGTGCCGCGACCGGTCGGTTCAAAACAATCAGCTTCTGGGATGCCTTCCACGGTGCGGGCTTCGGCGCCGCAAGCGTCGGTGGCGAGGCGACGTTCCGCAGTCATATAGCGGGTCCCCTCTTGTCGGGCACTGAACATGTCGCGCCCTTCGCCTGCTACCGTTGCCCATACAATCACGCGGGACCGGAAACCTGCGGGTTGGCCTGCGCGAAAATGGTCGAATATGTTCTGGAGCGTGAAGGAGATGTGGCCGCAGTCATAGCCGAACCGATGCGCGCGGTGCCCTATGTACCACCGCCGGGGTTTTGGAAATCCGTGCGCGAGGCGTGCAATCGTCACGGCGCGCTTTTGATCATGGATGAAATCCCGACCGGCCTTGGCAAAACCGGCAGGATGTTCGCCTTTGAACATGACGAGATCATTCCCGACATTGTGACGCTTGGAAAAGCGCTTGGCGGTGGTATCCTGCCCATTGCCGCTTGTGTTGCCCGCAAACAATTGGATGTCTGCGGGGATTTTGCCATTGGTCATTACACACACGAAAAGAACCCGGTCACCGCGCGGGCCGCTTTGACAACACTTCAGATCATCGAAGATGAGGGGTTGGTTCATCGGTCGGCCATGCTGGGTGAGCACGCAATTGGTCGTCTGATGGACGAACTTCAGAACGTACCCACCGTCGGAGACATCCGGGGAAGGGGTTTGATGTTCGGAGTCGAAATCGTTGATGATCGCGTTGAAAAGATACCGGGCAATGCGCGTGCCGAACGGATTTACTACGCCTGTCTGGAGGCCGGTTTGAGCTATAAGATCAGTCAGGGATGCGTTCTGACACTGTCGCCGCCGCTGACCATCTCACAAACGGATCTGGACCACGCAATCGACATTGTGATCGCTGCTATCAAGGCCGAGAGTTGACACGTCGGATCAGTCAAAACTCGCCAGTTCGTAAAAAGAGGCTAGCCGAGACAGCGACGAAGACCCCAAAGTGCGACGTAAGACAACGAGTCCGATGGCGCACGGCGTACAATAGAATTTGGATTTGGCCCATGGCGTTGTAATATCCAACTGCACTCAGGCTTCAAACGCTGACGAAAGTAACGGGAAAGGCAAAATCTTCAATTCGGCCTCTCGTACAAATGAGACTGAACAAACTGACTGGATTACAGGAACTCAAAATCAACAGAGCGGAGTCTTTCATGGTATCGAATGTAATTCAGAAGCTGAAAGACCTTTTGTTGCTGTGCTTTACAGATCGCAGCCCGTCGCCTTTGCAAAAAACTGAGAAACAAGATGCCGTTCAGCAGGCGACTACTTTTTACCTGCCATAGGGTATTCAATCTCCCTTTGCCGCGAGATCTTTGAATACAGATTTCACCAACTTGCCTCTGCCTTCACCCTTTCAGCTTCTTTGACAGAACTGGGAGCGCAGAAGTTCAGTTGGCGATCCAACGGTTCGCTAAGTTCTATGACCTGCCGCCACGACGCTTGTCGGGAACGCCAATTGAAAATGTAGCATCTGACTCTGCAGGGGCAGATGCCTTCGAGCTGTACGGGTGTTCAGCGCAAACCCGCCACCGAGTTACCAAGGTGGCGGGTCAGGTTATCGTTGCGACATTTCTTTCGGATCAGAGCTTAATGCGGAAGGCTGCGAAACCGTCGGCGCCTTCCCCGGCGTCCTCGATTGCCACACCTTTGACGTCGCCCATATAGTCGCGGGCTTTTGGACCCGTCTCGAACAACACCGTGGTGTCCGCCAACGGTGAAAACGACCAGTTGGCATCCGCTTTGGGATCGATTGTGCCCTGTTCGACAATGTAGCGCACAATGACGTCGCGGTTGGTGTCCGGTGCTTCGAACACGATCGTGTCGCCCATTGCGCCCGGGAACGCGCCACCACCGGATGCACGGTAATTGTTGGTGGCAATGATGAACTCCATGTCATCCGTAACAGGCGCGCCATTGAAGGCAAGGTTCACGATCCGTGCTGCGTCGGGGTTCACCTCTTCGCCCTTTGGTCCAAAGCGCGACGGTTGCGACAGGTCGATCTGATAGGTCACACCGTCCATCACGTCGAAATTGTACGACGGGAACTCGGGGTTCAGAAGGATCGCATCCTTGGACCCAGCTTCGACCT
This sequence comes from Ruegeria sp. AI2, assembly GCF_056541275.1. NCBI lineage: Bacteria > Pseudomonadati > Pseudomonadota > Alphaproteobacteria > Rhodobacterales > Roseobacteraceae > Ruegeria > Ruegeria sp. AI2. The sequence continues at coordinate 59,822 of NZ_JBQFYB010000016.1, read as the reverse complement.
GATTGAACATACCGGCCGAGCGTTCCAGCCAGCCACGCACCTGCGCCCCGCTCACGCGAACAGCGCGGACCGTGTTTGGATAGAGGTACAGATCGGCCACGTTCTTGATGGCAACGTCCCCGACCGGGACATCGGTGTAATACTCCGGACCCCCTCGGCCACCAGCCTTGAACGGTGCTGCCGCAGACAGGATTGGCAGCCCTTCATGCTCGGTGCCTTTCAGCATGTCTTCGACATACCATTTCTGCGCGATCGAGACGATCTGCACGGACGGATCATCCGCGACCAACGCGAAATAGCTGTGCAGCGGGGCCGAGGTCTTGCCGACCGCGCGCCGAACATAGGCCAGTGTTTCGTCATGAGCTTTCGCAACCGATTCCAGAACCTTCAGATCATCTTCGACCAGAGCGGTGATCGAGCGATCTTCGTTACGTTTGGATATCGGTCGCGCCTCGGAAGTTGTGGTAACGACGCGCCATTCATTGCCGTCCCGTTCCAAAAGCAGGTCCAACAGGCCAAGATGCGACCCCCAGAAACCGCCCATGACGGCAGGTTTGCCCATCAGCGTGCCTTTTTCCACATCGATCCCGGGGCGGTCAGCAAATGTCGGTGACGGGAAAACCAGGTGATTGTGGCCGGTGACCAGCGCGTCGATCCCGTCGACCCCTGCCAGAACCACCGATGCGTTTTCCATGCCGTCCTCATGATCGGCCCCCCCGATCCCCGAATGCGACAGGGCGATGATCAGGTCACATCCCTGTTCCTTCATCTCGGGTACATAGGCCTGAGCCGTCTCGACGATATCGCGGGCCTGAACATTGCCCTCCAGGTGCCTGCGGTCCCAGTTCACGATTTGTGGCGGGGTAAAGCCGATGACACCGATCCTGATCGGATGTTTGGTGCCGTCGCCCATCTCGATTTCGCGGTCGAGAATGGCATAGGCCTGAACAAGGGTCTTGTCGTCACGCGGGTTTGCACCTTTTTCCTTGGCAACGTTAGCCAGAACAACAGGGAACTCGGCACCAGCCAAAGCCTTGTCCAAGAACTCCAGACCGTAGTTGAACTCGTGATTGCCCAGCGTCGCGGCATCATACCCGACCGTATTGAAGGCCGTGATGATGGGATGGCTGTCGCCGTCCTTCATGCCCCGCTCGTAAGCGATGTAGTCGCCCATCGGATTGCCTTGCAGAAAATCGCCGTTGTCCACCAAGATCGAGTTTGTCGCCTCAGATCGGATTTCGTTGATGATCGACGCTGTGCGGGACAGGCCCACCGTGTCGCGGGGTTTGTCCGCATAGTAATCATAAGGAAACACATGGACATGGATATCGGTGGTTTCCATGATGCGCAGATGCGCCTGATTACCGGCCGCTGCCACCGAAAACGGGTGCAGGGTAATTGCCGCCGCACCAGCGGTTGTCGTGGCAAGGAAGCGGCGTCGCGAAATTGAAGAACGGCTTGAGAAAGACATGGGTCACCTTTCAGGTTTGTGGTCAACGCGTCTTTTTGCCTGTAATTCGCAACATCCATATGAAACCGGTTGCCAGCGCTTTAGACGCGTCATGTGTAGGCGTAATGCTAGGTACAATAGCCCAACTTCCTGTACTTGATAAGACGTGGTAGAAGGGGAACCCGTGCCCTGCGATTGCCAAGACAATGCCTCACAATCAGTGCTTTGCGACATATCCAACCCGCATCATGTTGGCTGCCATTCACTGACCCCAACCGTGTGGCTGGGACAGCCCGGTTATCGACGTTCCGCCCCCAGGACAATAAGCTCTTTCGGGAAACTGGTCAGTGATTGGCACCCGTCTTCTGTGACCAAGACGTCATCTTCAATACGGACACCGAAATTGCCCAGGTCATACAGACCCGGTTCGTTGGTCCAGACCATGCCTGCGCGCATTACCTGGTTGTTTCCGCGCATGATATATGGAGCCTCGTGCACATCCCGACCCAATCCGTGGCCTGTCTTGGTGCGGATGCGATTGGCGAAAGGGGACGCTTCAAGAACGCCGATGACTGCATCATCGATATCATGGGCCGTCACACCGGGGCGACACACGTTCAGACCCATCTGATTTGCTCGCAATACAGTTTCGTAGACGGCCTTGCCCTCATCTGAGACTTCGCCAACGAAAAAGGTTCGCGTGATATCCGCGACAAATCCATCCTTGCGCGCGCCAAAGTCAAAGAGCAGCGCATCGCCGGTTTTAATCCGATAATCCATACGCGCTTTCCCATGTGGTCGGGCCGAGTTGTCGGCAGCGACCACAATCGGTGTAAAGGCCAGTGAATCGGCGCCTTCGGCAAACATTGCCTGGATCAAATCCTGTTCGATCTGTTTCTCGGTCTGACCTGCGTGTACCGTTCCGATAACCCGCTCAAGCGCACGTTCCGAGATGGTGATCGCAGCTTGCATGGAGGCCACATCCTTGCTGGACTTGATCAGTCGCAGGTTCGAGATTTGGTGTTCCGCATCAGTTATTTGTAACCCAGGCATAGCTTCGGTCAGCGCGTCACATACAAAAACACGCATGACCTGTCCTTCAACTGCAAGGGACGCGATGCTCAGGTGGTTCGCCAAAGCGGTGAAAGCCCCTTTGTAACCCGCCTCATCCCGCCAATCGAATACCGCTCCTTCGAACCTTAATTGATCCCACGAGCCAAGTTCCAGATTTGGAACAATGGCAGCGGGTTCTCCTGATGCGGGGATCACAACCACGATGGGGCGTTCGTTGGTCATGAAAGACTTGCCCATGGCTCGGTCGAAATTCGGACCCGGCACCAATGCCACGGCATCGACAGAGATTTCACGGGCCAACCGGCGATATTCTGATAAATCTGGCATCCTTACCAACCTTTATTGTGACCAAAACCACCCGCTTCGGCGATCTCGGCAGATCTTATTGTTCTTGCGCCACACGCGAACCGTCATTGGTTTGGTATTCTGACAGTTGGAAACGCTGCCATTCGTTTCGCGGCACAGCAGTATACAGCCCGGACAATAGTTCGGTTCGTGTTTCAGATTGCAGTCGTCACTTTTGTCAGCCACCCCTTTGCAGGCTCACTCAATCGCGGTGAAAGCATCTGTCTGATTTGACGATGATATTGATTTAACCAGTGCCGTTCGGCCTGAGTCAGGTTTTCTACAATCAGCATGTCAGTCTGAATTGGCACAAAAGTCATATTGCGGAAGGCGAGGAAACCGTTGTCTTCTGTGACGACCTCAAAGACGTTTTCTATGCGGATGCCGAAGCTGGCGGCCTTGTAAAACCCCGGTTCAATCGACATGACCATGCCCGGTTCCAAATCAATCGGGTTATAGGGTTTTCCTATTCTCTGCGGGTGTTCGTGCACTGACAGTCGATGGCCGATGCCGTGACCGGTCCCATGGTCATAGTCCAGCCCGAGGTCCCACAACGGGCGACGACAGATCCCGTCGATATGGTGCCCTTGGGTACCAGGTGGGAACCGTAAGGTGGCCAAGGCATGGAAGGCCTTGAAGACTGCCGTGTATGCCTCATCAAACCCTTCCGGTCGTGATCCAAAAGCGTAGCACCGGGTGGTGTCGGTTGTGCCAGTCTCGTATTGTCCGCCGCTGTCCATAAGATAGGTTTGATCCGGTCGGATAGGATCATTCCGATCCGCGGTTGCGCTATAGTGGCACATCGCCGCGTTCACGCCTGCTGCTGAGATCGCGTGAAAACTGTCATCAAGGAAACCTTGTTGTGCGCAGCGCAGCGCCCTCAGTTTTTGCTCTGCTTCACGCTCGGTCAGGGGGTCACCGCTTTCGGCGCGAACGGGAACAGTGTCTGCAAGCCAGGCCCCAAATTCTGCCCACGCAATTCCATCGATGAAATGGCAGGTTCGAAGACCCTCCAGTTCAATCGTGTTTTTCAATGCCTTAGTCAGGGTAATCACACTGCGTTCAGAACCAAACTTTGCGCCGGCTTCTTCAATGGTTTGCCTTACCGCGACAGGTGAGAAATCCGGATCAGCCAAAACAAACTGACCTGGCTTAAAGCTGGCCTTGAGCGTGGGTAAAAACTCAGCCTGAGGAACTATCTGAAGATTAGAAGGCAGTGCCCCCTCTACGAAATCATCCAGCTTTTTCGGATCGACAAACCAAACCAGCGCCCCATCGCGATGTGCGAGAAGAAAGGAATTAACTACCGGATTATAGTTAACATCCGCCCCGCGGATGTTCAGTAACCAGGCGATATTGTCAGGTTGTGTTTCGACGACAAAGTCGGCCTGTCGCTCAACCAGATAGTTTGCCAGATTAGTACATTTTTCAGTACAGTTTTTCCCGGCGATTTGCGACGGTAATACTGTCACACGACCGCAGGGTGGTGCTGGTTGATCTGTCCAAACCGCGTCGACTGGATTGACTTGTTGCGGCACCATCGTTGCGCCCACTTCCTTGCAAGCTGCGTCAAACCGGTCAAACCACGACGGGGGTATGTGCATCGGGTCAAATCCGAGCCGCCAACCAATACGCATTTCTTTTCTCAGCCACTTTTCGGGCGTCTCGCCATGAAGGTGGTGATGAGAGAACAACGCGCCTTTGCACTCTTGCGCAGCCTGCAAGCTGTATCGACCATCGACAAAAAGAGCGACGATCTCGGGTGTTACAAAAGCAAGTCCGGCAGATCCGGTGAACCCGGTCAGATACGCCAGACGTTCGTCATGCGGTGCGACGTATTCACCTTGATGAGCATCAAATCGCGGTAGTACAAAGGCATCCAGGTCCTGCACAATCAGTTGGTCACGGAACAGCGAAATTCTCTCGCTCGGACATAAGTGAAACCTATCCAGCATTTGCTTTGATCTCTTCCGCGTGGTGGCAGGCGACTTCTCCAAAACCCCCAAATTGTCTGAGTGCGGGAACGTCGCGCTGACACAGGCTTGTGGCAAAGCGACAGCGCACGTGGAACGGGCATCCGGGCGGTACGTTCATAGGTGATGGCAATTCACCTTCCAGTCGAATGACGTTCCCCTTGTCATCCGGATCAAGCGAAGGCGCGGCGCTGAGCAGAGCTTGGGAGTAAGGATGTGAGGGATCGGAGAACAAGGTTTCACTGTCGCCGATCTCCACAATCCGGCCCAGATAAATCACAGCCACCCGGTTCGAGACGTGACGTACAAGTCGCAAGTCGTGTGCGACGAACAGAATTGTGAGGTTCAGTTTGTCCTGCAATTCAAGCAGAAGATTGACCACTTGTGCCTGTACTGAAACGTCCAGCGCGGAAACCAGTTCGTCGGCAATCAAAACTTCCGGCTCGACTGCCAGTGCGCGAGCGATCGCAATTCGTTGCCTCTGACCCCCCGAAAACTCGTGCGGTAATTTGTTTGCGGCGTCCTGTGGCAGGCGTACCAGATCCAACAGTTCCATAACACGCGAGGGGATTTCACTCTCGGGGCGCATCTTGTGAACACTAAGAGCCTCGGACAGAATCTGACCAGTCGTCATGCGGGGGTTCAGGGACGAATAAGGATCCTGAAACATCATCTGAACGCGACGATTATAATCGCGCTCGTTACGATATTTCGGGTCAAAGATATCTTTTCCAGTGAAACGGATACTGCCGGTCTGAGGCTGGTGGAGCCTAACTATGCAACGTGCAAGTGTGGACTTACCGCAGCCGGACTCACCGACAACTCCCAGTGTTTCTCCTCGCTTGAGCTCGAGGCTAACACCGTTCAGCGCGTTGACAACCCGCCCGGGTCGCTGGCTGATCAGGTCAAGAACCGACCGTGACAAATGAAATTGAAGACCCACATCATTTATCTCCATGACCGTATCTGTCATGCGACGTCTCCCTGAGCTGCGGGCACATGATTGAAGCACGCCACATGACGGCCTTCGGATATCGCCGACAACGGCGGACGCGCGTTCAGGCACGCGTCGATGGTGCTCTGACACCGTGGGGCAAAGGCGCATCCGACCGGCAACTTCACAAGACTCGGAGGCGTGCCCGGCACCGAATAGAGTGGTGTACGCGGCGGCACATTCTGAGGGACAGACCGCATCAGCCCTACGGTATAAGGGTGGCGTGGTGCATTCAAAACCTGACGCACAGCCCCCTGTTCAACCACCCGCCCGGCATACATGACCGCCAAGGATTCACAGGTCTGAGCGACCACACCTAAATCATGCGTGACAAGAACCACGCCCATTTGAAGCTCATCGGCTAAGGACAGGATCAGATCAAGAATCTGTGCCTGAATTGTTACGTCCAATGCGGTGGTTGGTTCATCGGCAAGCAACAGTTTCGGATTTGCTGCCAGAGCAATCGCGATCATAACGCGCTGCCGCATACCACCAGAAAACTGATGTGGGTATTCGTCCAAACGTGACGCAGCAGATGGAATCCCTACATGATCCAGCATCTCAACCGCCCGATCACGGCGCGCTGCGCGATTGAGGTCGGTATGCGCTTTCAACGTCTCGGTCAGCTGCATGCCAACCGTCAACAACGGGTTAAGCGATGTCATCGGCTCTTGAAAGATCATCGCAATTTCGCCACCGCGAATGCGCCTCAGTTTTCGTTCGGAAAGCGGAACAAGGTTTTGCCCCTGCCAATTCACAACTCCTGTGACTTCACCATAGCGCCGCGACAGTCCCAGAACCGAACGCAAAGTGACACTCTTGCCAGAACCGCTTTCACCGACCAATCCCAGCACTTCGCCACGTCGAACGGAAAAACTTACGTCTCGCACAGCTGGCAGAGGGGTTCCTTCCTTCCAGAAGGTTGTACTCAGGTTTTTGACTTCGAGGATAGGTTGCTGATTGCCTGTCATTGTCAACTCCTTACCCACGTGGCCTGAGCAGGTCTGCTAACCCATCGCCAATAAGGGAAAATCCAAGACCTGTGATAACGATCGCGATGCCGGGCATCAGGCTCAACCACCAGGCCGTTGTGATAAAATTGCGTCCTTCCGCGATCAGGACACCCCATTCCGCCTGCGGTGGCTGTGCGCCAAGACCCAGATAACCCAGCGACGAACCCAGCAGAATTGCCAGTGCCATGTCCGTCATCCAGTAAACGATAACCGGCGTGATCGCGTTCGGCAGAAGGTGGCGAAAGATAATGCGCCTGTCAGAGTATCCCATGACGATGCCAGCAGCAGCATAGTCGTTTCCCATCTGTGCGATGACCTCGGCCCGCATTAACCGGGCATAGTAGACCCAACCAACAACCGTTATCGCAATGTACATATTGACCAAACCCGGCCCAAGCACGGCGACGACCGCGATAACAAGAACCAGAAATGGGAACGTGATGATCGCGTCTACGACACGCCCGAAGATCATATCGGCAATTCCGCGGTAGTAGCCGACAAGCGCGCCAACCACGACGCCAATGATCAGGGCAAAGACTGTGGCAAGGACTGCCATCTGCATGTTTACCGAATAGGCTGAAATAACGCGGCTCAGACTGTCGCGCCCCAGCAGGTCGGTGCCGAAGGGATGGGCCCAGCTTGGTGGCTGGCGAACCGCGGTGTAATCAATGAAATTGGGATCATAGGGGGCGAAAGCATTTGGCATGATCGCAAGCAAAGTCGACATTCCAATGATGCAAAGGCCTATTATGAAACCCGGTTTTCGCAGCGCCGCTGGCATGCGCGTCCTTGGCGGCTCACCCGCCCCAACAGGAGAAGTGGCAGTGTTGGTCATGTCAATCGCATCCTCGGGTCCAACGAGCTTTGAAACAGGTCCGTAAGCAGGAATACGACCGAGACCAGAACCGCAAAGGTCAGCGTCAATCCCTGGATAAGCGGGTAGTCGCGCGCGAAAATCGCCTCAAGCATCAAACGTCCGACACCAGGCACGGCAAAAACTGTTTCGGTAACCAGTGTTCCGCTCATGAGGTTGCCGATGGACAGACCCAAAAGTGTAACGGTCGAAATCAGCGCGTTACGCAGCACATGGCGTCCCAAAATCAGCCTATCAGGCAAACCCTTGGCTCGGGCAAACTGAACGTATTCAGCATCCAGAACCTCGATGATGGCAGCACGCAGATTTCGCATGATGATCGCCGACGTATATAACGCCACCGCTACGGCAGGCAGGAACAGGTGATAAAGCCTGTCGCCAAAGGTGTCGCCGTAGCCGCCGACTGGAAACCACCTGAGCTGTGCGGCAAGAAAGGTCAGCAGAATCAGACCGATGTAAAACACAGGCATCGACAACCCCACCTGGAAGACCGTGCGGATCACTGCGTCGGGCCACCGTCCGCGGTTCAGAGCTGCAACAAACGCCAGTGGTCCTGCAATCAACAAAGACATGAGGACAGCATAGATCGTCAGAAAAGCCGTGGTCGGAAGACGGTTGATGATGACTTCAGTAACCGGTGCGCGCATCAGGATTGACCGGCCCAAATCGCCTTGCAGCGTATTTGTCAGAAACAGCCAGAACTGTACCAAAAGCGGCTCGTTCAGTCCCAACCGTTCGCGGATAGCAGCAAGATCCGCATCCGATGCCCGATCTCCTGCGATGGCGATGGCCGGGTCCCCCGGCAGGAGACGAACCAGAACAAAGATGATGATCATCACGAGGATGAATGTCGGGATCATCAACAGCAAGCGTTTGAACGTGTATTGAAGGGTTGCCATCAAGGCCTCCGTCAAAAGAACCGCCGGCAGGTACTGCCGGCGGCATATAAGCGATCAGCGGCTGACGGTCGCCTGATCGAAGACGTTGTTTCCCAGTGGTGTCTGAACGTATCCGTCCACGCTGGTCGAAACGGCCACCGCAAAAGGCGTCTCATACATGAAAAGCAAGGGAGCAGCATCTGCATATATTTCCTGCATTTCAGCATACTGGGCCGCTCTTTTTTCGGCGTCGATTTCGGTTGCCGAAGCTTCAAACAGAGCGTTGAATTCCGCGTTTTCCCAACCAGTACCGACCGCATTGGCCGTAGGTGTATGACCCAACCAGCCCACGACCTGGCTGGGGTCGTTTACGTCGTTCACCCAGCCATAGGTGTGGATGTCAAACTCACCCGAGCGGTTTTTGGCGCCACGTGTCGGTCCATCCACCTGTTCGACTGACAGGTTTATCCCCAACGGAGCCCACATTTGCTGAAGAGCTGCAAATATTGTGCTGTCATCCGCAGAGCCAGCCAAAGTCGTAAAGGTGATTTCGGTTCCTGGCGCTACGCCGGCCTCGGCGATCAGAGCTTTCGCCTTGTCAAGGTCGTAGGCATACAACGGATCAAGATTCGCGGAAAGCTGGGTCGCCGCCGCCATCAAAGGCGACGTCATTGGCTTGCCGGCGCCTTGTAGCACAAGCCCGATCAGTGCCTCTTTGTTGGTGGCATAGTTGAGTGCCTGCCGAACCCGAGCGTCTGACAACGGGTTAGGCGATCCGTCAGCACGGGTTTCACGCGTGTTGATCGGCGAATATATGATCCGTGTGGACGGATAGAGGTTCATGTTGATCGCTTGGTCTGCTTCAAGCTCCGGCACACGTGAAAAGGGAATGAACTCGGCGGCATCCACCTCACCGGCCTGAAGCTTCAGAATCCGGGTTGCGTCATCGGGTATGATCTCGAAATGCACACCGTCCAGGTAGGGCAGCGCTTTGCCGTCGGACCCTATGCGCCAGTAATTCTTGTTGGCACAGAACTCCATGGAAGTTCCCTGCTCAAATCCACACAGATAGAAAGGGCCGGACCCGACACCGGGGCCTTTGGCTGCAAAGATTGCGGCGGACTTTTCCTGGTCAGTGGAACCTTCGGCCGCCTCAAAGACGGCTTTGGAGACAATGCCGGTTGTGAAAGTGGCAAGCATAGAGAGGATTGTCGGGTCAGCCGCTTTCAGGCTGATCGAGATGACGTTTCCTTCCGCGCTTACATTGTCGATGGATCCGAGAAGCCCAGCCCATGGGCTCAGATCGGGATTGCGGGCGCGATCCAGCGAAAAGACAACGTCTTCTCCGGTCAGAGGTGTTCCATCCGAAAACGAGACGCCGCTGCGCAAGGCAAGCGATACAGACTGTCCATCGTCGGAGATACTGTATTCTTCGGCCAGTCCTGGGATGACAGAGTTCCCATCTTCACTGGGGCGCAAAAGCGTGTCGAAAAGGCTGCCAACCATCCAGATGTCAGGGTTTCGATCGGCATAAATAGGGTCAATCAGGTTTGATCCGTCATATCTGGCGAAATTCAGAATGCCACCACGCTCTTGTGCAAACAAAGGTAGGGCCATTGCAGCGGCCACGACGGCAGTCGCTGCCATCAAATTACGTTTCATTGATGAGTTCCTCCCAAAGCGATTCTCCATCGCGTGAAAGTGGTATATATTAATTTCATTACTGCTAAAACTTTTTTTAGCTATGCGTAAATTGCATATTGTGTTCACAGAAGCATTGATTGAGAATTTCGGGGCACGCCACGACGTTCGGGGCAGCACTTTCAAGTGCGACCCCGCGATAGAATTCGGAGAACTTTCAGTAAGCGGTTCAGCCGGTGCGATTACTTGGACGTATTTTTGATCGGCGTCGTATCCACCCACAATTCAACCGCTTCGGTATCTCCTAGAACGATCGAATAATGCGGCTTGGACGCGTCGTGATGTATCGTGTCACCGCTCGACATGATGTGGACTTCGTCACCCAGATGATATTCCAACTGACCCGAAATCAGATAACAAAAGGTCTCGCCTTCGTGACACATCTTCTCGGACATGTGACCCGCAGGGCGATGAACAATACAAGGATACAAAAGCGCGCCCGAAAACCCCGGACCCAACTTTTCATAGAACCGCCCGTTGACTCCCAAAGCATAGGTTTGACGCCTATCTTTGCGAACGTATTCGGTGTACTCTTCGGGAACGCTGACTAGCTGTTCAATGCTGGTCTTCAAAGATGCAGCAATTGCCATAAGCGAAGACAGGGACGGGGCACTGATGCCGCGTTCAACCTGCGATATGAATCCTGTCGTCAAATCAGCTTCATCCGCAACCTCGACAAGTGTTTTGCCAAGCGCTTTCCGGCGGCGTCGAATTGCTTTCCCCAGTTGAGACGGGTGATTTTTCTGATCCATCATTTCTTCTCTAGTGGTAGAGCTCGACAGCTCTCAGAGGCCTTGTTTCAGCAAATCCTGTACCTGTGTCCGAAGGGGACAGCGATTCGCTTAACTAGGCGAACTTCATAACCGGTACGGTTATCATTGGCTAAGTTTCTACTAAAAGCGTTTTTAACCCTGAAAAGCAAATTAGGTTCGGACCTTCGTGTCGCTACAAGTTTCTGAATGAGAGGCGTTGTCTTGGCGAACACGTGTGAGGAACCTAGCCAAATCAGCCCGCCGCTATGACAGACTCAGATCTGACAAGGGACCTTGTTGCAGTCGACTTACTTCACCGCGCGCACAGAAGGAAATCAGTGATATTGACGTCTTCATTCAAGAAGGGGCGAAGAAACGCCCGCGTACCTGTTGCGTTGATATACGTTTCGCCCAAGCGCCAGGAATTCTGCACTTAGCGTTCCTTCGAATGTGCCCGTGCAAAGACCAACCGTGGAAAATCGCAACCCGTATGTTGAAGTCGCCAGATCAACTCTCGGACCGCATTCAGCTATGATATCTGTTCGATCACGGCAGGAAACTGTGCCTCAGGTAGAATTGCACAGCATTTTAACCGACGTTTTGGGGACGTTGCGGCCCCTCAAAGAGCCTACCGTGAAACCTGTTCGAATCCCATTTGTCCGAACCATTTTTTTATTTCCACATGCCAGTCATTCATCAAGAGAATGCAACTTATCCATCTGCACTATTCGTTCGCAACTGCCTGAACATGCGCCGCGAAAGCAGGATTGAACATCAGTGCTTTGCACCTGTCGAACCGACCCGTAGCATAGGCCCAGAAATCTTCGGCCGGATTATCATCGGCATGTTGGATCAAGCCCCAGAGTGTCCACAGAAGATCGCACATCGCCTTGTAGATCACCATTCGCCCGAATTGAGCCGCTGTTGGTGCCGCGCCAAAATAGGACGTCAGCATCTCGATTTCCTGCTTCTCGGTTAGCCCGGCTTCGACTGATAAATCGCCGAGGTCCCAAAGAGCATCATTCATCCCGGAATACTCGAAATCCACGATCCACATACGGTCACCGTTGTCGAGAAAGTTCTCGCAAAGTGGATCGCAATGGCTGGGAACCAGCGCGCCCGGCTTGTCCTGCAGCAGCTGTTTGATCGGTGCCGCTTCGGCGACGATTTCAGTATAGCCTTCGGGCAGGGAAATATCCTTTGTTGCCAGGACTTTCAGATATTCATCGATCATCGAAAAAAGTTCGAACCGGAACTCGAAAGGGCGGGGTGACTCGTGTAGTTGCCGCAGGGCATGTCCGGCACGCGCGGCCGCTCCGGTGCGCGTTGCGAAAAGCTCGGGTGTCATGGTGACGATATCGTCAATGCAGTCACTGATCATCACACCGGTATCTGCATCCGCCCAAAGCACAGCGGGACCGATACCAGCTTCGGCTGCGACCTTGGCATTGTGAATCTCAACGCCACGATCGATATAATCCGCGGTTCCGTCTCCGGGGATGCGGACGATTATGGTGTGCCCGCAGGTTTCCACTCTGTAGACCAGATTGGTCAACCCACCCAGCCGCTTGATTTTGCTGTTTTGTGCTGAGGTGTCCTCAAAGCCTTTCAGGTTGCGAAGTTCACTCAGGACACGGTCAGTGTTTCCGTCAGTCATTTTCTGCCCTCCCCCTCAGGCTTTTAGCCGTTCATTGGCCGGGTCGAACAGAGGCCCGTCCACCCGGCAGATTTGTTTGCGGTCACCGAACAGTTCGAGTTCGAATTCGGTCTGGTCCGTCATCGCCACCGGAAGATAGCCGTAGATGATCGTTTTCCCGACATGGTACCCATAACCACCGCTGCTGGCGCGCGAAACGGTTACGCCATTGTGCAGGATGGTTTCTCCCCCGGTCATCGGCAATTTTTCTTCGGTCACGAAGGTATAGAGTATCTGTGCCGTGCCATTGGATTTCTGGTCCTCCAGCACATCGCGCCCTATGAAACTTTCCTTCGATTTCTGGTGGACGCGAGAGCCCAGGCCCGCTTCTACAGGTGTATAGTCCGGGGTGATGTCAGTGCTCCAGTAAAGATACCCCTTTTCCAGGCGCAGCGAGTCAATGGCCCGGTAGCCGATATCGCGGATGCCATGGGCCTGCCCGGCCTTCCAAAGCTGATCATAGACATGAAGTGCAAATTCGGTTGGGATGTGCAGCTCCCAGCCCAACTCGCCGGTATAGCCTATGCGCACTGCACGCACTCTTGCTGCTCCGACTGTAATGTCGCGCGCGGTTGCAAAGGGAAACGCAGCGTTTGAGATATCCTCTTCGGTTACCGTCTGCAGGACGTCGCGCGCTTTTGGTCCGCAGATGTTGATCACCGCGCGGGAAGAGGTAACCTCGATTAAATGTGCTGATCCGTCTTCCGGCAGATGACGTCGGATCCAGTCGGAATCGTGCACCCCGAATCCGGCGCCGGTCACGATATAGAAATGGTCGCGCCCCAGGCGGGTGATGGTGACATCCGCCTCGACGCCGCCTTTGTCGTTACAAAGTTGGGTATAGATTACGCTGCCATCCGGCTTGTCCATGTTTGAGACCGCCAGGTGTTGCAACACACCCAACGCGCCAGAGCCGATCAGCTCGAACTTGGAAAAGCTCGACTGGTCGATCAGAACGACACTTTCGCGGGCAGCGCGGTGTTCTTCGGCCGCGAAGACATGCCAACCGGGATTGAGGAAATCGAGCTGATCAACTGGGGCGACCCCAGCTGGGGCAAACCACAAAGGCCGTTCCCACCCGTTCTTCGATCCATAAACCGCCCCGTGTTCTTTCAATCGGTTATATAGTGGAGACAAGCGCAAATTACGTGCGGTCTCGGCCTCCTGGCCCGGATAGCGCATCTTGTAGTGATGCGCGTAATGTTCGACGGCTCGGGGATACATAAAGGCCTTGGTCGCATGATGTGGGCTGAACCGCCGCACGTCCAATGGCCAAAGATCCAGGCTTGGGCGCCCGTTCAGAATCCATTCGGCGATCATTTCCCCCGCGCCCCCGCCAGCCGCAATGCCGTAGAGGAACCCGTTCGAAAGCATCAGGTTCTTGATCTCAGGGGCCCAGCCCATGACAAAATCACCATCGGCGGAATAGGGGATCGGTCCATTGATGATTTGCCGGATTCCGACCTGGTTCACGACAGGGGTGACGACACCGGCAAGTTCAGCCAGCGGCGCAAAACGGTCAAGATTGTCAGGCAACAACTGGCGCACAAACTCTCCGGGAATGCCCCGTTCTCCAAATGGCAATGTGTCGTCTTCGTAACCTCCGATGACCAGACGCCCGCCAGCATCGGGCTTGTAATAAACCAGACGCTCGGGGTCGCGCAGTGTGGGCAGGCCCTTGACCAATTCCGGCTCTGGCAACGGTTCTGTTACGACATATTGGTGCTCGACAGCGCAGGCTGGCACCACGACGCCCAGTTTTGCCGCCAGTTCACGGCTCCACATGCCCGAGGCCAGCACAACGGTTTCCGCCTCATAGTCGCCGTTGGTTGTCATCACTTTGGTTATGCGACCATTGCGGATTTCGAAATCCTCAACCTTCACCCCCTGCCTGATCTGTGCGCCGTGGTTACGCGCACCGGCTGCAATCGCCAGACACAGGCCAGCGGGGTCAACGTGGCCATCCGAGGGAATAAAGGCGGCCCCCTCTAACCCGTCGGCATCGATATAGGGAAACAGGGCCTTCGCTTCGGCAGGTGAGATGATTTCCATCTCCAGGTCAAAACTGCGTGCCATCGTTGCCAAGCGTTTTGCCTCCAGCAACCGTTCCTTGGTTGCCGCCAGCCGCAAGCTGCCGACTTTCTTCCAGTCGAATTCCATACCGGTCTCGTCGGCCAGCCGGTCGTAGAGCGCGACTGACCGTTTCAGCATCCGGGTTGTATTGCGGGAAGATCGCAATTGCCCAACCAGCCCGGCGGCATGCCACGTTGCCCCCTCTGTCAGAGATGCCTTTTCCAGAAGGACGACATCCGTCTCACCTGCCTGGGCCAGATGATAAGCGATTGAGCATCCGATGATGCCGCCGCCAATAATAAGGTGTTTTGCAGAATGGGTTGTCATGGCCTCGCCTCTGTCGACAAATTGGGTGCCAGATCACCGTATCGGCCAATATAAATCAACAAAAATTAAACAAGAGTGTTGAAATCTGTAGATTTAAGGGGGTAACTACAATTTATCCTGTTAAAGTCCAACATCCGAGTGACTGAATGTCAAAATACGAAAAGGACATCCTGAGCGCGGTTAACATGCATGGCCGAATCTCGGTCATGGACCTGGCGCAGAGGCTTAACGTTTCCGATCAGACAATTCGTCGAATTGTAAAGCCGTTGGTGGATGCGGGGCAAATCGACAAGGTTCACGGCGCGTTGATCAGCACCCAAAAGGTTCTGGATCCCCCTTTCATAGCGCGTATGACAACCAACCGCGCAGCGAAAGTCGCCATTGCCAAGTCAATATTGAACCTTGTGCCAGATAACGCGTCCATTGCTATCGATACGGGATCTACGTCGGGTTTTGTGGCCCAAGCCCTCAAGGCGCGCAGAGATCTTACCGTGGTGACGAATTCAGCGTTCATCGCAACAACTTTGGCCATGGGGAACGGCAACCGGGTCTTTATGGCAGGCACACAGCTTCGAAATCATGACGGGGCAGCGTTCGACCGCGCGGCCTTTGACGTTATTGCAAATATGTCGGTGGAGTACTCAATCCTGTCGGCGTCACGTGTGGATCCGAAACAGGGTTTTTTGGTGTTCGAACAATGCGAAGTCGATATTGCGGTCGCAATGAAGGCGATCAGCGAACGATGTTTCATGGCAGTGGACTCGACCAAGTTCCAGGCATCCGAACCCAAACCGGCCTTGCGTCTTCCGGCTCTTTCGGCAAGTGACTTCCTGATAACCGAGCGGAAGCCTGCGCCAAAATTTGAAGGCGTCATAGGTCGGGCAAAGACAGTAATCGCCGCAGATCAGTTTCAAGCTTTTGATGAGTGATTGGCCTTTGGGAACGGACGTTTTTTCCTATTATTTACCACAAAGCTGTGTGGAGTGGCGGGATTGCGTCGCTTGCATAACGCGTGGGCCGCATCAATATTGTCGGCGACATCTGACATACTCCGGCACTCCAAAATGGCAGCTGTCCTGATATCCGCGTCAACGAAATTCCGATATGTTCCGTCCAACGTAGGCTGACTTCCTTGGCTGTGAAATAGGCCAGCGACAGATCGTCAGGGCGATCCTCGGCCATCACATTGATCAGGAACGCTGCCTGTTCTCGTTTCTTCGATGACTAAAGGTTGCCCGCACCATCACTGATCCTTCGCTACTGAAGTGGCCCGTCGTTGTGATTGGGAAAACGGAGGAAACACGATGGGAAACAAGTGACAGAACCTGCGACGCCAAGTCAGCGTCGCACCTGAGTAACGTCGGGCTCAGAGGCCAGTGCAGTCACTCCACCATGCCTATCCGTTCGATCTGTTGCACTAACGTACCACAGCTGATCAGAGCCTGCCCCGTTGCCAGGATCATCTGGGGCAGGATCATCCATTCCAGCGTCCAGACAACGCCGGAACGTTCTTGCTCGTGCACCAGCGCCTGATGCATGCCCGACAGTTGGGTTGCGTTGAAACGAGCAAGTGCGACCAGCAGTTCCGCGCGGACCGGGTTGCGCTTGTGAGGCATCGCCGAAGATCCACCGCCACCTGCCAGAGAAACCTCGTCCACCCCCTGCTGGGCCATGAGCGACACGTCCTGACCGATCTTTCCCAGCGATCCGGTTATCAATGAAAGCCATGAGGCAAATTCTGCAAGATTGTCCCGGCGGGTATGCCAGTTTGCATCGCAGCTGGCCAGGCCAAGCCCACGGGCTACATGATCTGCGATTACCTGTCCGGATCCGTGCATCGCGGTGCGATCCCCAACGGCACCGCCAAGTTGCAGCACAAGCAATCTGGGCTGCAACTGGGTCAGGCGTTTCTGGTGATCGGCCAATGGCAACCGCCAGTTTCGCAGGCGCGTGGCAACAGAAATCTGCAATGCCGCCTGCATTCGGGTTCGTCCCATCATCACGTGTTCGCCATATGCCTGTTCCAACGCCACAAGCGCATCTATCAGGTCTGAAAGACGGGCCGAAAACACCTCCAGAATGTCCTTGATTGACAAAACCAGAGCGGTGTCGACAACATCCTGCGACGTCATCCCCGTATGCAGCGCGACGTGGCAATGTTCAGGCAATGCCGCTTTGAGCGACCGCACCAGCGTGGGCACCACAACGCCATCCAATGCCGTCCCGTCGCGCAGCGCCTGCATGTCGGGACGGTGTTGTCGGATAAGTTTTGCCGCGGTTTCCGCCACCTCTGGTGGTACGGTGCCGACCGCCGCCAAAGCCTCTGAATATGCGGCCTCGACGGCCAGCATGTGTCTCAGCTGAGCCTCTGCACCCAGCAACTCTGAGGTCTGTGGGTCCTCAAACAGCCCGCTGAGCCAGGGATGAGTGGAAAGCTGTTCCATCTTATGTGTGGCCTTTGACATGAAGCGAGCGGATATCAATCGTCATGGCACCATTCCTCCCTGCGCTCAAAGAGCCAAAATCTCGCGGGCCTGTTGCCAGGTGGCGACCGGACGTTCGTGCTTTGCGCATAGCTCGGTCACGCGATTGACCAGCGCAGCGTTCGAAGGCGCTAGTGTATTCCGATCCAGCCGGACATTGTCTTCCAAACCTGTCCGCGTGTGTCCGCCCGCAGCAATGGCCCATTCATTTACCACAATCTGGTTTGGACCGATCCCGGCGGCACACCATTCGGCATCCGGTGCGCGATCCTGCATGGATTTTACGTAGAAGTCGAACACGGCCCTGTCGACCGGCATCGCGTTTTTGACACCCATGACAAATTGAACATACAGCTTGCCATACAGCTTGCCTTCCTTGTGCAATCTGATCGCTTGCAGGATGTGGGACAGGTCAAACGCCTCGATCTCGGGTGTAACTTTGTATTTTTGCATCTCGGCTGATAGCCAGTCCACCAAGTCGGGTGGATTTTCATAAACCCGGGTGGGAAAGTTGTTCGACCCAACAGACAGCGAAGCCATGTCAGGTGACAGGGGCAGCATTCCGCCCCTTGCCTGACCGGCGCCTGACCGCCCACCGGTAGAGAACTGGATAATCATTCCGGGGCAGTGTTTTTGCAAACCCTCTTTGAGGAGGGCGAATTTCTCGGGGTCGCTGCTGGGTGTCTGATCATCGTTGCGAACATGGGCGTGGACAATGCTGGCCCCGGCCTCGAACGCCTCTTGCGTGCTTTCGACCTGTTCCGCAACCGAGATCGGCACCGCGGGGTTGTTCTTTTTGGTGGGCAGGGAACCAGTGATGGCCACGCAAATGATGCAGGGTTTGGTCATGGTGACTTCCTGAATTAAGTGCCGCCTTGGCAAGGCAGCACCAAGTAATCAGATATCAAAAAAGACGGTCTCATCTTCGCCTTGTATCTTGATATCGAAGCGATAGACAACTTGACCGTCCCGATTGGTGCGTTTGGCCAGCAGCGTTGCGCGGCGGCGTTCCCATTCGATGAGATTAAGGACCGGGTCCTTGCTATTGGCCTCTTCCTCGTCCTCGAAATAGATACGCGTATTCAGGCCGACATTGATGCCCCGGGCAACAACCCAAAGGTTGATATGAGGGGCCTGCTGGCCCACGTTTCGCCCCGGTGTCGGACCGGGTTTGACTGTGTCGAACGCCCATTCGCCGGTTTCAAAGTTGGTGATGACGCGTCCCCAGCCGCGAAAGCCGTCTTCGACATCGCCGCCGCCCTCAGGATGGGCATAGACGCCCTTGGCATTTGCTTGCCAAGCCTCAAGCAGAACATCCTTGATGGGAGATCCTGCCCCGTCCACGACCAGTCCTTCGACCCGAATACGCTCACCCTCGGCATTTAGTCCGGCTATGTCCCAGCCCAATTCCTGCCTGTAGATTTCAAATCCGGCAGCCCCGGGCGCCAGACCGATATGGACGTAAGGCCCGGCTGTTTGCGAGGGGGTTTCCTTCAGATAATTCAGCTGTTGCATCTTCAGTTCCCCTCCAAACGGTTTTCAAACAGGGTCGAGCGCCGACCGCGCAAGACCACGTCAAATTTATAGGCGATGGTATCCAGAGGGATCGTTGAATTCATATCGAGCCGCGAAATCAGGCGGCTGATCGCATCGGCATCAGGAATAGTTTTCACGATCGGACACCTGTCGATCAACGGGTCACCTTCGAAATAGCATTGTGTGATCAGGCGCTGTGCAAAACCTGTTCCGAATATCGACATGTGGATATGGGCGGGACGCCAGCTGTTCACCCAATTGCGCCAGGGGTAGGCACCGGGTTTTACGGTGCGGAAGAAATAATACCCGTTTTCATCTGTCAGGGTGCGGCCGCAACCACCGAAATTGGGATCGATCGGTGCCAGATAGGTATCTTTCTTGTGTCGATAGCGCCCACCCGCATTCGCCTGCCAGATTTCCACCAACGTGTTTGGCACCGGACGTCCGTTTTCATCCAGCACCCTGCCGTGCAGAATGATGCGCTCGCCAATCGGGCTTTCGCCGGGTTGCGCATAGTTCGAGATCAGGTCGTTATCCAGAGGGTCAACATCGTTGTGGCCAAAAACCGGGCCGGTGACCTCACTGATCGAGTTTTGCAGCGAGATCAGCGAATATTGAGGTGAACGGGTCACGCTGGTCTTGTAGTCGGGCGTCAACGCAGGTGGGTGCCACTCGCGGTCACGCTGGTAGAATTCACCTTGTTTCAACATTGTCGGATCACACTTCCTTTTTGTCTGACTGGGGTTCCTACGCGTTTCCCATTCAGTCCTGTTCCATTTCATCATAGGTCTGTTTTGCCAGTTTGAGGGCCTGATTGGCGCGTGGCACGCCCGCGTAAATTGCGACGTGCTGAAACGCTTCAAGTACATCCTGCTTGCTGGCGCCGGTACGGGCTGTGGCGCGGATGTGCATCGGGATTTCTTCGAAATTGC
Organism: Ruegeria sp. AI2; assembly: GCF_056541275.1. Classification (NCBI taxonomy): domain Bacteria; kingdom Pseudomonadati; phylum Pseudomonadota; class Alphaproteobacteria; order Rhodobacterales; family Roseobacteraceae; genus Ruegeria; species Ruegeria sp. AI2. The sequence goes on along the minus strand of NZ_JBQFYB010000016.1, from coordinate 39,721 downwards.
CCAACGCAGCCAGCAAAGCCAGCGTCAGCATGGATCTCTCACGGTCGCTGATCCCGTCCGAGGCCCAGACGGTGCCCCACGCGCCTTCGGTGATAAGCGTCTGAAATGGACCGTCCAAATCAGACTTGGCGTCTTCGACGCGATCCACATGGGCATCGCCCAGAATTCTGCGCCGCACTCGCATACCGGACTCGTATTTGTCACTCATTGCGGTTCTCCATCAGGAAGGCGGACAAGTCTTCAGCATAGGTAGCGGGGGCTTCCACACATGGCAGGTGCCCGGTGTTGGGTATTTCGGCATAGCGCGCCCCGGGGATCATAGCACAGGTCTGCCGGACCAGTTCGGGCGGGCAGGCGCGATCATCTGATCCGGCAATGGCCAGAACCGGCAATCGCAGCACCCGGGTCATGGGTTCAAGATCCGCATCTGCAATCGCGTTGCAGCATCCCAGGTACCCAGAAACAGGGGTACGTACCAGCATGTTGCGCCAAAGCAGCACGTTATCGGTTGCCCTGAAACCCGCCGCAAACCAACGGTCCAGAATTGCGTCTGCGACAGGCTCGATGCCGGACGATCGGATCGCGCCCATCCGGTTACGCCACATCTGCGCCGTCCCCATTTTCGTGGCGGTGTTGGACAGAACAAGGGCGCGGATCTGGTCCGGTCTGCGCGAAGCCAGCGCCTGACCGATCATCCCGCCAATAGACAGGCCGACAAACACCGTGTCGCGAACCCCGATATGGTCAAGCAAAGCCTCGGCGTCATCCGCCAGCTCAGCCATGCTGTAAAGCGCCTGAGGGCATTCCGACAGGCCGTGACCACGCAGATCGAACCGGATTAGGCGCAGGCCCTTGGGCAGCAAGGGCACAACCTTGTCCCAAAGGCGCAGGTCAGTTCCCAGCGAGTTGGCAAACACCACAGGCGTGCCATCTGGATCGCCATCCTCACGCCAATGCAGGTGAATGTTATCCAGCGCCGCAATCTGCATCAGTAGGGCAGCCCGACATAGTTTTGTGCAAACACCGATTGCGCCTCTTTGTTTTCGCGAAGGAAATCAATGTCAGCCTTCTGCATTTTCAGGTCAAAGCCGTTCTGTTCCGGAAAACGGTGCAACAGATTGGTCGTGGACCAGCTGAACCGCTCGGCCTTCCAGATCCGGGCCAGCGCTTTTTCGGAATAGCGGTCGATGCCTTCGCTGTCGCGGTCTTCATAGAGTTGCAGCAGTGCGTTGTGCAGATAGTGGATGTCGCTTGCCGCCGTGTTAAGCCCCTTGGCCCCTGTGGGGGGCACGATATGCGCGGCATCCCCACACAGGAACAAACGGCCCCAGCGCATTGGTTCGGTCACGAAAGACCGCAGCGCCGCAATTGATTTTTCGACCGATGGCCCGGTAATCAGTGTCTCAGCATATTGCGCAGGGATCCTGCGTTTCAGTTCCTGCCAGAAGGCTTGATCAGTCCAGTCATCGGCACTGTCGGACAGCGAGCATTGAATGTAGTACCGGCTGAGGTTCTCATTGCGCATGGAACAAAGCGCAAAACCGCGTTCCGATCCGGCATATATCAGTTCGTCATGGACCGGGGGTGTTTCGGACAAAACGCCCAGCCAGCCAAACGGATAAACCTTTTCATATTCCCGGCGCACGGTCAGCGGGATGGTTTGACGCGACACCCCATGAAATCCGTCGCAACCGGCGACAAAATCGCAATCAATCCGGTGTCCGGTCCCATCCGCTTGATACGTCACATAGGGTGCATCGCTGTCAGCCCCGTGAATCTGAACATCATCGGCGTTGAAAACGATCTTACCGCCCATTGCCTCGCGCGCATCATACAGGTCACGGGTTACTTCAGTTTGTCCGTAAACAACCACATGACTGCCTGTCAGCTTTTTAAAGTTGATGCCGAATTCGATATCGCCATACGAGATCACTGTGCCGTCATGGACAAAGCATTCCTTGTCCATCCGCTCTGCCACACCGGCTTCGCGCATCAGTTCCACAAAACCGGTTTCCAGAATGCCAGCGCGAATGCGGCCCAGAACATATTCCCTGGTTTTGCGCTCTAACACGATGGTGTCTATGCCCTTGCGGTGCAACAACTGGCTGAGCAAAAGACCTGAAGGTCCACCGCCGATGATCGCGACCTGAACGCGCATGTTGGCTCTCCTGATTTCGCGTATCTAATAATTGAACGCCATATCTCGATATGTAAAATGAGTTCTGCTTGAACTTAGTTGCCGGAATTGGAAAGTAATGATAGATCGCCGCATCAAAGTTAGGCATATTCAATGTTTTATTGAGATATGTCGCGAGAAAAGCCTGAAAGTTGCGGCAGAGAAGCTGTTTCTCACGCAACCGGCGATATCCAAGACACTTAAGGAGCTTGAGGATATTCTGGGCACTGTGCTGTTGTCCCGTAACCGGTCCGGTGTTTCTCTGACACGGCAGGGTGAAGTGTTTCTGCATTTCGCCGAAATGTCGCTGGCCGCTTTGCAGCAAGGTTTTTCTGGTGTGGAACAGATCGAGGCGCGGGGCAGGGCCAGCCTTCGGGTCGGGGTGCTGCCTTCGGTTGCGGCCCGTTTGATGCCAGCCGTTGCTACCGAGTTTTCCGAACTTGCGGGCAATGCCCGACTGAGCATTTTCGACGGTCCACATGGCCATTTGATGGAGCGTCTTCGTCTGGGCGACCTGGAGCTTGTTATCGGGCGTTTGGGTCGCACTGAAACTATGCAGGGCATTTCCTTTACCCAGCTTTACGAGGAGAAGGTCGTCTTTGTCGTGCGCGCGGATCACCCGCTGCTGAAAGCCCCCGATCTCAGGCGGATTACCGAGTGGCAAGTGCTTTATCCGCCTGAAGGATCGGCAATTCGGCCCTTGGTGGATCGCCTCATGATCGCGCACGGGATTGGTGAAATCGAAGATCGTCTGGAAACTGTCTCGGGTGCTTTCGGGCGGGTGTATACCCGGCAGACCGATGCGATCTGGATCATCTCGGCGGGGGTGGTCGCCAATGAAATCAGCGATGGCCACCTTGTGGCGCTGCCGTTTGATACGTCGATCACACGCGGGCCCGTTGGCCTGATGCGTCGGCCTGACCAGGTCCTGTCACCTCAGGCGCAGGTTTTCGGGTTGGCTTTGGACAATGCAATTGCAAGGTTGGGCTTGTCGCCTGATGGTGCGACCTCTGATAACTAAGGCTGGTCCATTCTGCCGGGTGGCGCTAGGACAGGAGCACAAGATGGATGACAAGGAACGCAGAATCCGTGAGGCGATTATCGAGAAATGCCTTTTTCTGAATTCCAGTGGTCTTAGCCAGGGAACATCCGGCAATATCTCGGCCCGATACGAGAACCGGATGCTGATCACACCTTCGGCGACGCCATATGACAAGCTGACCCCCGAGATGATCGTCTCAATGCCATTTGATGGAGAGTATGGGACCTGGGATGGCCCGCTCAAACCTTCGACCGAATGGCGGTTTCACTTCGACATTCTAAAGACCCGCCCCGATATGGGCGCGGTGGTCCATGCACATCCGACCTATTGCACGGCGCTGGCGATTGCACACAAAGAAATCCCGGCAGCGCATTACATGGTCGCGGCCTTCGGCGGTCCCAATGTTCGCTGCGCACCCTATGCACGCTTTGGCACGCCCGAGCTGTCGGAGCTGGCGATCGAAGCGCTGCAAGAGCGAACCGCCTGTCTGCTTGGAAATCATGGGTCCATTGCCATGGGAGAGGACCTGGACAAGGCCATATGGCGCGCAGTCGAGCTGGAAACCATTGCCCGTCAATATTACCTTTCCCTGGCCCTCGGTCCGGTGATCCTGACCGATGAACAGATTTCCGAAACGCTATCCGGTTTCGCTTCTTATGGTGTTCAGGGCGACTACTAGGACGTCGCAGCAGGTACTGCTAAGAAGCAAAATGAGCCTGAACAGACCTGACTGCCAAGATGGCTGCGCTGAGGGGCGGTATATTGGGCTCAAGTCCAAAACGTCGCGACGTGATCAGGAGGTTTTCGCCTGTCGGCGTTGGTGTCACGCATCTGGCCATTCGCGCGGATACCGCTGCCTATTGATTTATTGCCGCGCGTAAAGAAGATGTAAGGTCAAAGCAAAAGAGTTCCGCAAGCGGGTAGGTATGACAAAAATAAGAAATATGGAGGAGTTCGCGGCCCTGAGCGGGATTTCTCGGCCAACGGTTTCCAAATATTTCCACGACCCGGAAAGCGTTCGTTCCTCTACGCGGGCGCGTATAGAAGAAGCGTTGGAAAAGTTCGATTACCGTCCAAATATCTATGCGGTGAACCAGAACCGAAAGCTGACCAAGAATATCGGTATCGTTGTTCCCTATCTTGCCGATCCATTTTTTGCCGAGATGGCCAGATACCTTGAGCAGAGCTGTATTGTCGCCGGGTATCGTCCATCTCTTTTCAGCTCGCACGGTGAGCAGGAACTCGAGAACGAAATACTCGACAGCCTGCGGTCGCTCAAGCCGGCCGGAGTACTGTTTGCTCCTTTGGGGCGCGGGTCGGACCGAGCTCACATCGAGAAATTTTGCGCCGAGGTGCCAACAGTTCTGTTTGACAGCAACCTCGAAGGTTTGGGTGCAGCGTTTATAGGGTCGGACAATTTCAGTTTTGTTTCCCAAACCGTGGAATACATGACCCGGACGGGTGAACCTCCGTCTTTCTTTGAAATGCGCACGCCAGCAAACCCAAACGCCAACAAGCGACGCAAGGCATATATTGAGGTTATGGAACGTCTGGGGTTCGAGCCCCATGTCATAAAAATCGATGGTGAAGGCTGGGCGTTTGAAGAGATCGGGCATCAGGGTGCTTTGAGAGTGTTGGAGAAAGGTGCTCTCAGGACGAATTCAGTTTTGTGCAGCAATGACCGTCTTGCGATCGGATTTCTGGCAGCCTGTTATGAGCAGGGGATTCGGGTTGGGCGAAAGGAAGATTGCTCACTCCGTGTCGCATCAAATGACGACCACCCCTTTGCAAAATTTACCTGCCCATCGCTGACAACAGCTGCGCATGATTATGACAACGTGGCTGGGCGCAGTGTGGATACCTTGTTTAAACTCATTGAAAGCGGAGGAAAATTTGACGATCGGACGGAAACTCTGTTTCCGGCACGGCTTGTCTTGAGAGAATCCGCGTGAACTAAAACTTAACGCGCGTAAAGTTATTATTGACGCCGCGACAATTTATAAACTAGGGTCTCTGTACAGCATCCAAGCTCAGGGAGGACAGGGATGTATTTGAAGAACGCACTTCGTGCGGCGACTGCGTTGACTTTCGTCGCTACGGCAGCAGCCCAAGCGGAAACCATCACGATCGCGACCGTCAACAATGGCGACATGATCCGGATGCAGGGCTACACAGACGAATTCTCTAAAGCGACCGGCATCGATGTCGAGTGGGTGACGCTTGAAGAAAACGTACTGCGTCAGCGCGTGACCACCGACATCACGACCAAGGGCGGTCAGTTCGATATCATGACCATCGGCATGTACGAAACTCCGATCTGGGGCGCGAACGGCTGGCTGGTACCGCTGGACGGTTTGTCCGATGAATATGATGTTGGTGATCTGCTACCTGCGATGGCAGGCGGGTTGAGCCATGATGGCACGCTTTACGCTGCGCCGTTTTATGGCGAAAGCTCGATGATCATGTACCGCACCGACCTGATGGAAAAGGCCGGTCTGGAAATGCCCGAAGCACCTACATGGCAATTCATCCGTGAAGCTGCGGCTGCCATGACCGATCGTGACAACGACATCAACGGCATCTGCCTGCGTGGCAAGGCAGGTTGGGGTGAAGGTGGTGCCTTTATCACCGTAACCGGAAATTCTTTCGGTGCGCGCTGGTTCGATGAAAACTGGAAGCCGCAGTTCGATCAGCCCGAGTGGAAAGAGGCGCTGACGTTCTTCGTCGACATGATGAGTGAATCCGGCCCAGCTGGCTACGCCACTAACGGTTTCAACGAGAACCTGTCTTTGTTCCAGCAAGGCAAGTGCGGTATGTGGATTGACGCCACCGTCGCCGCATCTTTTGTGACAAATCCGGACGACTCAACCGTAGCTGACAAGGTTGGCTTCGCACTTGCACCAAATTCGGAAGGCGTCGACAAGCGCGCCAATTGGCTTTGGGCTTGGGCGCTGGCGATCCCGGCGGGAACTCAGCAAGAAGATGCAGCCAAGCAGTTCATCGAATGGGCAACCTCGAAAGACTACATCGAGCTGGTGGCTGAAAACGAAGGTTGGGCCAATGTGCCTCCGGGCGCGCGGACCTCGCTTTATGAGAATGACAACTACAAGGAAGTTCCATTCGCAAAAATGACTCTGGAATCGATCCTGATGGCTGACCCGCAGAATTGCTGTGTGCAGCCGACGCCCTATACCGGTGTACAGTTCGTGGCCATTCCGGAATTTGCAGGGATTGCCACACAGGTAAGTCAGGAATTCTCGGCCGTTTATGCCGGGCAGCAAACAGTGGATGAGGCGCTTGCCAAAGCGCAGGCCTTCACAGCAGAAGAGATGGAAGCCGCAGGGTACTGAGGCAACCTTCCCAGCGGGGGGCAGACCTTCTGTCCCCTGCTCCCACTTCCACAATTCGTGTTTTTCTCGCAGGCTGCCTTACGCCTGAACAGAGAGGTCTTGCACAATGGCAACTCAACATTCCAGATCAGTTGCACGCCTGATGATGGCACCCGCAGTGGTGCTGCTGCTTGGCTGGATGCTCGTGCCGCTGACGATGACCCTGTATTTTTCCTTCAAGAAATACCTTCCCTTGCGGGGCGGAGATCTCGGATGGGTGGGTTTCGACAACTATATCCGATTTGTTTCGTCCAGTTCGTTTTGGCCTGCGGTACAGGCAACGCTTGTCATTGTTATCGGCGTGTTAGCGATTACGGTCCTACTGGGCATCCTGCTCGCCATGCTTCTGGATCAACCGATGTGGGGCCAGGGGGTGGTGCGCATCCTCGTTATTGCACCATTCTTTGTTATGCCGACTGTGTCAGCTCTGGTCTGGAAAAACATGTTCATGGACCCGGTCAACGGGTTGCTGGCCCATCTGTGGCGCTTTTTCGGGGCTGAACCGGTCTCGTGGTTGTCCGAAGCTTCAATGACCTCGATTATCATGATCGTGTCGTGGCAATGGTTGCCATTTGCGACACTGATTCTTTTGACCGCAATCCAGTCGCTGGATAGTGAGCAACTGGAAGCTGCTGAAATGGATGGCGCACCGCCGCTCAAGCGGTTCTACCACATCATTCTGCCGCACCTGAGCCGTGCAATCACAATCGTAATCCTGATCCAGACAATCTTTCTGCTTTCGATCTTTGCCGAGATTTTCGTCACCACAGGTGGCGCGTTCGGCACCCGTACACTCACCTACCTGATCTTCCAGCGCGTTTTGGAAAGCCAGAATGTCGGTCTCGGATCAGCCGGAGGTGTCTATGCGATCATTCTCGCCAATATCGTTGCGGTCTTCCTGATGCGCATCGTCGGCAAGAACCTGGACGCGTGAAGAGGTAAAACCATGGCCCGCACCGTTACAATCCAACGCAAGTCGCTGAACACTGCCCTGGCCTGGGCCGTCGGTCTGCTGATCTTTTTCCCGATCCTCTGGACCATCCTGACCAGCTTCAAAACCGAAGCACAGGCCATCGCAAGCCCGCCACTGTTCCTGAACTTCGACTGGACGCTCGAGAACTATGCTGTCGTGCAGGAACGCTCGAACTACATGCGTTTCCTTTGGAACTCAGTCATCATCGCAGGCGGGTCAACCCTGTTGGGTGTGATCATTGCCGTACCGGCAGCATGGGCAATGGCGTTTGTTCCTTCGAAACGTACAAAGGACATTTTACTTTGGATGCTCTCTACCAAGATGTTGCCGGCAGTCGGTGTCCTTTACCCGATCTACCTGCTGTTCATCCGTCTGGGGCTGCTTGATACACGAGGTGGACTGGTTGTCGTGTTGATGCTGATCAACTTGCCGATCATCGTCTGGATGCTCTACACCTACTTTCGCGAAATTCCCGGTGAAATCCTTGAAGCTGCGCGGATGGACGGGGCAACGCTGAAAGAGGAAATCCTGCACATCCTGACACCCATGGCTGTACCGGGCATCGCTTCGACTGTCCTGCTGAACTTCATTCTTGCCTGGAACGAGGCATTCTGGACCCTCAACCTGACAGCCGTTGACGCCGCCCCGCTGACCGCATTTATCGCCAGCTATTCCAGCCCCGAGGGCCTGTTCTTTGCCAAGCTCAGCGCGGCTTCAACAATGGCCATTGCACCGATCCTGATCCTTGGCTGGTTTAGCCAGAAACAACTTGTCCGCGGCCTGACTTTTGGCGCTGTGAAATAAGGAACACTTCTCATGGGACGTATTCAACTCAAGTCCGTGACCAAAAGCTTTGGCGACGTGCAGGTTATCCCGCCACTGGATCTGACCATCGAAGACGGAGAGTTCACGGTGTTCGTCGGGCCATCGGGTTGCGGTAAGTCCACTTTGCTGCGCCTGATTGCGGGTTTGGAGGACATCACCTCTGGCTCCATCGACATTGATGGGGCCGATGCAACAAACGTACCACCTGCAAAACGCGGTCTGGCGATGGTTTTCCAGTCTTATGCCTTGTACCCGCACATGTCCGTTCGCAAGAACATCGCCTTTCCCTTGCGCATGGCAAAACTGGACCAGGCCGAAATCGACAAACGTGTGGAAGGGGCCGCGCAGGTTCTGAACCTGACCGACTATCTGGATCGCCGCCCCGGTCAGCTGTCCGGTGGCCAGCGCCAGCGTGTGGCCATCGGGCGTGCCATTGTCCGCGAACCCGCAGCGTTTCTGTTCGATGAGCCGCTGTCCAACCTGGACGCCGCGCTGCGCGTTGGCATGCGTTTGGAGATCAGCGAGTTGCACGAGCGGTTGGCGACAACCATGATCTATGTGACCCATGATCAGGTCGAAGCAATGACGATGGCCGACAAGATCGTCGTGCTTCAGGCTGGTGTGATCGAGCAGGTCGGAAGCCCGCTGGACCTATATCGAACGCCGCGAAACCTTTTTGTCGCCGGGTTCATCGGTTCGCCCAAGATGAACTTTATCGAAGGCGAAGAGGCTGCAAAACACGGCGCACATACAATCGGTATCCGCCCCGAACATATTGCTGTGTCCGAGAGCGAAGGAACCTGGAGCGGTGTCGTGGGCGTGTCCGAGCATCTTGGATCAGATACGTTTTTCCACATACATGAAACCGGTCTGGCGGAAACAATCACGGTGCGCGCGGACGGAGAGGTTGGATTTCGGCATGGCGACCGTATCTACCTGACGCCACGTGCCGACGTGCTTCATCGTTTTGACGCCCAAGGGCTGCGGATCGAATGAAGCGACTGGACGGAAAAACCGCGCTCATCACCGGGGCTGCGCGCGGAATCGGGCTGGCCTTTGCAAAAGCTTACGTCGCTGAAGGTGCGCGTGTGGCCATTGCCGACATTGATATCACGCGGGCGCAAGCCGCAGCCTCGGAAATAGGTGGCGCAGCAATGGCGGTCGAAATGAATGTCGCTGATCAGGACAGCATCGACAATGCTGTTGCGCGCACAGTGGATCAGTTCGGCCAGATTGACATTCTGATCAACAATGCCGCCGTCTTTTCAGCAGCGCCAATCACCGAAATCGACCGCGCCGATTACCAACGCGTCTTCGATATCAATGTCTCGGGCACCCTGTTTACACTGCAGGCCGTTGCGCGACACATGATCGACGCCAATGTCAAAGGCCGGATCATTAATCTGGCCTCACAGGCTGGTCGGCGTGGCGAATCTCTGGTCGCCGTTTACTGCGCCAGCAAGGCCGCCGTAATCTCTTTGACGCAGTCAGCGGGACTCAATCTGATCGCTCACGGGATAAATGTGAATGCGATCGCACCTGGTGTTGTGGATGGAGAACATTGGGATGGCGTCGATGCCTTCTTTGCGAAGTATGAAAATAAACAACCGGGACAGAAGAAGCACGAAGTTGCATCAGCGGTACCGTTCGGCCGAATGGGACGGGCCGAGGATTTGACCGGGATGGCTGTGTTTCTGGCGTCTGATGAAGCGGAATACATCGTGGCCCAGACTTACAATGTCGATGGCGGAAATTGGATGAGCTGATGACCCCTTTGGCGGACATAACACCGGTAGAGTTGCGCCTTAACCACCTTGGGGCGCTTCCGGCAGATATCAAGAAACCCGGATACCGGCGAGAAGATTTGGCACCTGGGATTGTTCATATCGGACTTGGGAATTTTCACCGTGCGCATCAGGCGTGGTACATCCACAGGCTGATGCAAAAAGGGTTGGCCCTGGACTGGGCGATCATCGGGGCCGGAGTTCGGGCCTATGACGCGGACATGCGCGAAAAGCTGATCCGGCAGGACTGTCTGACAACTTTGATCGAGCTTGACCCGTCCGGTGTTTCGGCCGAAGTCATCGGCCCGTTGATCGACTATCTGCCCATTGAACCCGGAAATGCGCCTCTGATCAGGAAGATGTCCGATCCCGCCATTCGGATCGTGTCCCTTACCGTTACGGAAGGTGGCTATTTTCTGGATGCCAAGTCGGGTGTTTTCGACGTGGACCACGGTGATATTCGACACGACGTGCAAAACCCGCAACAGCCTCTCACGGTCTTTGGTGCCATTGTGGCGGCACTTGGCAATCGCCGTGCCGCCGGGCATCTGCCCTTTACGGCATTAAGCTGTGACAACCTTCAGGGCAACGGTACCATGCTGCGCAATTGCGTTGTTGAACTGGCACGCCTTACGGACCCTGATCTTGCGGATTGGATCGATCAGAACGGGGCGTTCCCGAATTCGATGGTGGATTGCATTGTTCCCGCAACCACTGATCATGTCCGAACCCAGACCCGCGCCCTTGGAATTGAAGACAGCGTTCCGGTTTCACACGAGAACTTTCGCCAATGGGTGATTGAAGATGATTTCTGCGCCGGGCGGCCGATGTTGGAGAAAGTCGGCGTTACGATCACCAAAGACGTACACGCATATGAAACCCTGAAACTGCGTATTCTGAACGGCGGGCACCAGATTCTGGCGAATGTGGGCGAGGTTCTGAACATCCCCACAATCTCGGACTGCATGAACGACCGGGAAATTTCGGCATTCTTCCTGAAAGTACAGAGCGAAGAAATTCTTCCGCACGCCATTGCAGTTCCCGGGATGACACCGGAACAGTATCTGGATCTGGTCAAACGCAGGTTTTCGAACACGGCTATTCACGACACCACGCGGCGCGTGGCCTTTGATGGGTCTGCACGCCACCCCGGATTCTTGCTCCCGTCCCTTCGCGATGCACTGGCCTCGGGTACATCTGTCACCGGTCTGGCGCTGGTTGAAGCTTTCTGGTGCCGGATGTGCGCCGGTCTGCGTGAGGACGGATCAGAGATTGCGCCCAATGATCCCATCTGGAGCGATTTGCAGAGTGCGGCCCTTGCCGCCAGGGAACAGCCCGAAAAGTGGCTTGAGGCAGCAAACCTGTACGGAAGTACTGGTCGTGAAGCCCAGTTCGCAGAAGCCTTCACACGCTGGTTGCCACGGATCTGGCAGCACGGATGCCGGACGACGATCAAAAGCTATCTGAATGCGCTTTCCTGACGGTTGTGATCTCGGTTCAGGTGGTTTCCATTATTGAACTGGTCGCAGGCTTTGAATTTCCAGTTGTCCGATCGAAAACTGCCATAGGCGTCAATCTTTGGATTTCCGCACGATATATACGCCTGCGAGGCAGAGAACGAAACCAAAGGCGATGCGCCAGGTTACCGGCTCGCCCAGGATCATCCAAGCCAGTGCAATTGCCAAAGGTGTGACAAGGTAAAGCAATGTGGACACGCGGGTCGCGTCGCCGCGCTGAACAAGTGCGACATAGAGGCTGATCGAGATCAGGGAATTGGCGATGACCAGATACGCAAGGGAAAGGATCAGGTTTGGATGCCAGGTGACTTCCATCGTTTCGGTCGCCATTGCGATGGGAAGCAGCACGGCAAATCCGATCACATATTGAACAGCACTTCCCAACACTGGGTCGCTGCGCCGCCCGTGACGTTTTTCCAGCAAAGTGGCGGCGGTCAGGCCGACCAATGCACTAACCGCAAGCAGCCCCGCGGAAAGAGGCACTGCGCTAGTCTTGTCAAAGACGCTGATTGCAACCCCCGCAAAACCCAGCGCCAGGCCAACCCACATCACGGGCCGTCCACGCGCTTCTCCGACCAGGGGAGAGAGGGCGGCGACAAGGGCGGGCTGCAAGGCCATCACGATGGCAGTGGTGCCGGCACCCAACCCCTGTTTCATCGCCTGATAGGCCAGACCGAAGTAAACACACTGAATAAGAAACCCACTTGCTGCCATCGCGGCCCAGTGCGCCGGATCACGCGGCAGGGCAGGGCGGAACACCGCCAGCAGCGGCAGAAGACACAGAACAGCCAGACCATAACGGATCGCAAGCATGGTCATCGGTTCCACATAGGGCAGCCCCAGCTTGGCAAAACTGTATCCACCCGCCCAGAACAGCACGAACAGAACCGGTGCACCCAACCAGAATATCGATACCGCGCGGGCCGAGGTCATCATCTATTCCAGCTTCGAAAATAATCGCCCAAGCATATCAAGGCACTGGGTCATCTGGTCGACCGAGACGTATTCATCCGGTTTATGCGCCTGATCGATTGATCCGGGGCCGCAGACAACGACGCTCATCCCCAACTGCTGGAATATCCCGGCCTCGGTGCCGAAAGGTACAACGTCGGCGCCATTTGCCCCTGTCAGTTCCATCACAAGGTCACGCGCTTCGTTGTCGTCCATTGGCTCCAGCCCGTCGACCTCACCGATTACTTCGGTCTTGATACCGGCATCGGGATGAACAGTCTGCATTGCCGGGATCAGGGTTTGCGCGCAAAACCGGTGCAGTTCGTCTTTGACGTAATCCGCATCCGCCTTTTGCACTGGTCGCATCTCCCAATCGACCCGCGCCTTACCGGGGATCACATTATGGGCCACCCCGCCCACCAACGTACCGGTATTGATTGTTGTCCATGGTGGGTCGAACGGGCTGTTTTCCGGTGCTCGCCCTTGCAAATCTGCCTTCAGCGCCAGCAGTTTCGACACGTATTGCACTGCGTATTCGACAGCGTTAACGCCGCGCTCGGGGGCCGAGCCATGGCCTTCGAACCCGGTAAAATGCGTTGTATATTCAAAGCAGCCCTTATGGCCTTCGATGATGCGCATCGAGGTGGGCTCGCCGATGATGACCACAGCGGGTTTTATCTCTTTCTCCCGCAGGGTCTTGGCCAAAGCCTGCGCGCCAAAACAGCCGATTTCTTCATCATAGGTAAAGGCAAAATGCACTGGGCGCTGAAGGTCCAGCTTTGCGTAATACGGGGCCATGACGACTGCCGCCGCGATAAACCCTTTCATATCGCAGGTTCCGCGCCCAAACCACTTGCCGTCCCGCTCCTCCATCACGAACGGGTCCGAGGACCAGTCCTGATCGGCGACAGGCACTACATCGGAATGGCCTGACAGAACGATACCACCGTCGCGCTTTGGGCCCAACGTGGCAAAAAGATTGGCTTTGGTGCCGGTTTCGTCATGCCATATTTCCACCGCTGCACCGCAATCGCTCAACCGGCCCGCGAGGTGCTTGATCATGTCCAGGTTGCTGTCTGACGAAACCGTGGGGAAGCTGATCAGTTCGCCCAGCAGGGTCTTGGCGTCTTCGAGGATGCTCAAGGCTTAGTCTTTCACAAAGAGCTTTCGCTCGATATTGCATAGGGCTTCGGCGGGGCCGTTTTCAGTGATAAGAATGGTTTCCGTGGTCTCAAGCCCCCAGCTGTCCATCCACAGCGCAGGCATGAAATGAAAAACCATGCCCGGTTGCAGAATGGTCTCGTCTTCGGCGCGGATCGACGCTGTCCGTTCGCCCCAATCTGGCGGATAGCTCAGGCCGATAGGGTATCCCATGCGCCCCTCCCGTTCGATTCCGTGACGGGCAAGAACCTTAAGAAAAGCGGTTGCAATGTCGCTGGTCCGATTGCCAGCCCGTGCAGCCTCTAAACCCGCCGCTATCCCTTCGATCTGCGCGCGTTCCGCGTCCCGCATTTCTGGCGGCGGAGTGCCAAGAAATACCGTGCGGCAAAGCGGAGCGTGATAGCGCCGATAGCAGCCTGATAGTTCGAAAAATGTTGCCTCACCTTCTTTCATCGGCGCGCCATTCCATGTTAGGTGCGCGGCAGTGGCATCCAGCCCTGAGGGTGTCAAAGGGACAATGGCCGGGTAATCCCCCCAATCATCCTCAACCCCGGTAATCCCGGCATGAAAGATATCTGCGACAAGGTCGTTCTTGCGCACGCCCACCGCTGCACGATCAATGGCCGTTTGGATTACTTTTTCGGAGATCCGGGCCGCCTTGCTAATAAAGACAATTTCTTCTTCCGACTTGATCAGACGCTGCCAGTTTACAAGTGCCGTCGCATCCACCAGCGTCGCTTCGGGCAATTCCTTGCCCAAAACCTCGTGTGCCTTTGCGGAATAGTAATAGTTCTCCATCTCAACGCCGATACAGACCGCGTCCAGCCCAAGCGCGCGAATGTGGCCAGCTAGATCCTGCATTGGATGGCGTATGGTTGATTGAACGTAGTGGTCTGCATAGCCGCGAATGTTGTCCTTGGACATCCAGCATGTGCGCAACCCACCCAATGCATCCATCTGGCGTCCCCACCAAATCGGCTCACCTTCCATGCCGAGCAATACGCCCTGATGCACGTAAAAGGACCAACCATCATAGCCAGTCAGCCAAGCCTGGTTCGAAGGGTCGGTGACAAACAGTAGCTCTAGCCCCGCTTTTTCCATAGCGCTTCGGGTCTTGGCGATCCTGCGGTCATATTCCGCTTGGCTGAAAAGGGCGTGTTCAATCGGCATGGCATCCTCGGAGGCTGGATATGACACGTACTTGAGCGCAATCTTACCAATTTGTACACAAATGAACTTGTAAGCGATACCTGAACCGAAACCCCTATTAGAAGTTATTGGGTTATCTAACGAGGAGATCATGGTACGCGTACAGGGTATTCACCCTCAGCATCGAAGGACGCCGTAGAATAGAGCGCTGGAAGCACGCGAAGGTCCCTGTTCGGCGGTTAGTGCGTTTCCGAAACCGCGCCAAAAGTCATGAGCCACCGAGGGACATGAGAAATTTCTTCAGACCTCATCTGATCGCGGTTTTCGCGGGCCAATCGACTATTTGTGCGGTTTTATGCTGCGCCTGAGCGAGGATCGGCATTTCTCCGCTGGATATGATTGCAAGACGGCAACGGTGGCACCTGATCTCGCGCGCGGCATGGTGCAGGGGGTCGGTGTCTTGGGGCACAGTGAAAGCTCGCTGCCAAACCCCAGATGTCCAAGGACTCAATCAATGCTACACACTGCGCCCACCTGTCGAGAGGCGGCCCCTTGTTTCGATGCATGTCGATCCAGCGCGCTCGACACCAACGGCCATCTCAATTCAACGCGTGCCGCGTCCCCTGTGGTGAACGAGGCAGAGTGTCAGAGCCTGCGCAACTCGACCGGTCAGAGGAAAGCGCGCAATCTTTGGGGAATGGTTGCGTGGGGTTTGTTGGTGATAGTCCAAATCGCTGCGTACGCCGCCATGTTCTATGGCGTGTTGGTTATGCATATCTCGCTGCTTCCCTACGTATTTCTGGTTGCACTGACAGTCTTATTCTGGCTGGGCTACGATTGCATTCGCGATATGCGCAAGGATACTTCATCAGCTAACGGTCAAAGTTAGATATCCATTCTTAGCTGAATGACTTCGGGTCAATGACAGTCGATATCTGTGGCCAAACTGCCGAGCCCAGTGGAATGTAAGTGTTGCCCTTCGTGATTTCCTTGGGGCAGGGCGCTTTCAGGTTCAAGACACACCCTGGCAACAGGCATCTTTCACGAAAGTCAGTGACAGAGCCGGTTGACAACAGGTTTTGTATTTTGGATACATTTGTCAGGGATATCGCAACGAACTGTATTGTCACTGAACGCTCTGACGACAAAGAGCCCTGCGATTGTCTTGCCAAGTCCATTTCTGGGAGAAAATCATGAAACTCAATCTTCTGGCCGCAACCACGGCAATAGCCCTGTCGGGTGCCGTGGCACAGGCAAATACCCTGGTGTATTGTTCCGAAGGTTCACCCGAGGGGTTTGACCCTGCACTGTTTACTGCAGGAACTACCTTTGATGCTTCGTCGCATCCTATCTATAACCGGTTGCTTGAATTCGAAACCGGTACAACCAATGTGATCCCCGGTCTGGCTGAAAGTGTCGAGGCCAGTGATGATGGCCTGGAATACACGTTCAAGCTGCGCCAGGGTGTCAAATTCCATTCGAATGACGAATTCACCCCGACCCGCGACTTCAACGCTGATGACGTAATCTTTTCGTTCATGCGCCAAAAGGACGAGAACCACCCCTATAACCAAGTGTCTGGTGGCACGTGGGAATACTTCCAGGGTATGGGGATGCCGGATCTGGTCTCTTCTATCGAAAAGATTGATGACTACACGGTGAAGTTCACCCTGTCCAAGCCAGAGGCACCCTTTGTTGCGAACATGGCGATGGATTTTGCATCGATCATGTCAGCCGAATATGGCGATGCTATGATGGCTGCCGGAACGCCTGAAAAACTGAATACCGCGCCCATCGGGACCGGGCCTTTCTCGTTCGTGGCCTACCAGAAAGACGCGGTGATCCGCTATGCCGCCAATGGCGACTACTGGAAGGAACCGGCGCAGGTCGAAAACCTGATCTTTGCCATTACGCCGGACGCGTCTGTTCGCTATCAAAAGCTGAAAGCTGGCGAATGCCATGTGATGCCTTACCCGAACCCGGCTGACATTCAAGCGATGAAGGATGATGCAGACATCAACATGATGGAGCAGGAAGGGCTGAACGTCGGGTATCTGGCTTACAACACCACGATGGCGCCGTTCGACAACCCCAAGGTTCGTAAAGCGTTGAACATGGCGATCGACAAGCAGGCGATCATCGACGTGGTTTTCCAGGGCTCGGGCCAGGCTGCCAAGAACCCGATCCCGCCAACCATGTGGGGCTATAACGACGCTATTGTGGACGATCCATATGATCCCGAAGCGGCCAAGGCCATGCTTGATGCCGAAGGTGTCTCGGACTTGTCGATGAAGATCTGGGCGATGCCTGTTCAGCGCCCCTATAACCCCAATGCCCGCCGCATGGCCGAGCTGATCCAGGCTGATTTTGCCAAGGTTGGTGTGGGCGTCGAAATCGTCTCATACGAGTGGGGCGAATACCTGTCACGCTCGAAAGAACTGAACCGCGACGGTGCTGTTCTGCTGGGTTGGACCGGTGATAACGGCGATCCGGACAACTTTCTGGCCGTTCTGCTGGGCTGTGACGGGGTCGAAGCATCGAACCGTGCACAATGGTGCCACCAGCCGTTCGAGGATCTGATCCTGAAAGCCAAGCAAAGCACCGATCAGGCAGAGCGGACCAAGCTGTATGAAGAAGCGCAGGTCGTGTTCAAAGAGCAGGCCCCATGGGCAACCATTGCTCACTCGGTTGTATTCATGCCGATGAGCAACAAGGTGCAAGGCTACAAAGTGCACCCGCTGGGCGGCCACATCTTCTATGGTGTGAGCGTCGAGTAAGCCATCACTCACTCACCGGAGCTGCCTGTTTGGCGGCTCCGCCTTTTTTATTGAGGAGGTCGGCCTGAATGCCGGATCTGTCCGAATATCGTCAACTGGCACGGGACCTGTCAGTCGACGCATTGGCTCTTGTACCTGGCCCAAACTTCACTCGCGCTTTGGGACAAGCTTTCATGAGCCACGAACGGCCCTTCGTGGTTGTTGTCCCAGCCGAGGGACAGGCCGCGGCGATTGTGCCCAATCTGGAACTGGCGTCATGGGATCTTGTCGGTTTCGAGGGCGCTGTTTTCGATTGGCGCGATCAGACCGGTTATGACGATGCGTTTACTGTTTTGGCCGCACATATGCCGATCCGCTCGCTTGCGGTGGAAGGTCAGGTGATGCGGGTTTTTGTCTCTGCGGCTTTTACACGTGCTATGCCGGACTTGCGGATCGTTGACGGTGAACGCGAAATCTCGGGCCTGCGCATTATCAAAACCGATGAAGACATTGCTGCGATGCAGGCGGCCATCGATATCTCGGAACGTGCTCTGGGTCGTGTGATTGCAGATGTGCGTGTCGGCCAGACTGAAAAACAGGTCGAGCAGGCCCTGATACAGGCACTGTTTGCAGAAGGAGCCGAGTCTCTGGCGTTTTCGCCCATCGTGGCGGCTGCCGACAATTCTGCACGGCCGCATGGGAAAGCGCGCAGCGACTACCAGATCAGGGCAGGCGACGCGTTACTGTTCGATTTCGGCGCCTGCAAAGATGGTTTTGCCGCTGACATCACGCGAACCTTCTTTGTTCAAGACGTATCGGACGAGGGTAGGGAAGTCTACGATACCGTTCTGCGCGCCAACAAAGCCGGGTTCGATGCCTGCCGCCCGGGTGCAACGGCCCATGACATCGACGATGCGGTCATCAGCGTGCTCGAGGCCTCGCCATTTGCGGATCGTATACGTACCAAAACGGGTCACGGGCTTGGCCGGGATGTGCACGAGGCGCCTTATATCATGCGCGGAAACCACCAGAAAATTCTGCCGGGCATGGTCTGGACGAATGAACCAGGTCTCTACGCGCTCGAAAGTTTTGGCGTTCGCATCGAAGATGACGTGCTTGTCACTGCGGATGGTTGCCGGTCGCTGACCCATTTCTCCAAAGAGCTTACAATCATAGGTCGCTGATGTTTGGTTACTTACTCACCCGCATTGGCCTGTTCGTCCCGACTTTTCTGGGCGTGACGTTGATCTCATTCATGTTCATCCGGGTGCTGCCGGGTGATCCGATCATCGTCATGGCCGGCGAGCGAGGCATGACTGAAGAACGCTATCAGGAAATGGTAGAAAAGCTGGGTTTCGACAAACCGGTGTTGCAGCAATACTGGGAATACCTTGCCGGGGTATTGCAGGGCGATCTTGGCGAAAGCTTTGTCACCAAAAAACCGGTCTGGGAGGAGTTCTTTTCGCTGTTCCCCGCGACAATGGAACTTTCGCTCTGCGCCATGATCTTCGCCATTGCATTGGGTCTGCCTGCCGGAGTGATTGCGGCGGTGAACCGGGGGAAGTTTTTTGACAGGGCACTGATGTCCTCGGCATTGGTCGGATACTCGATGCCGATCTTCTGGTGGGCGCTGCTGCTGATTATCGTGTTCTCGGGCAATCTTGGCTGGACACCGGTGTCCGGCCGGATCGACCTGCTTTATTACTTCCCAAGTGTCACCGGTTTTATGCTGATCGACAGTCTATTGTCCGGGCAGGAAGGCGCATTCGGGTCGGCCGTTCGTCATCTGGTCCTTCCTACGATTGTGCTGGGCACTATTCCGCTGGCCGTGATCGCGCGTCAGACCCGGTCGGCGATGCTAGAGGTACTGGGTGAGGATTATATCCGCACCGCACGCGCCAAAGGGTTGTCGCCGACCCGGGTAAACGGGCTGCATGCGCTACGTAACGCGCTGATACCGGTTGTCACGGTGATCGGGTTGTCGGTTGGTACATTGCTGGCGGGGGCAATTCTTACTGAAACCATCTTCAGCTGGCCGGGCATCGGCAAGTGGATGGTCGATAGTATTTTCCGCAGGGATTACCCGGTGGTGCAAGGGGGTTTGCTGATGATCGCGGTGATCGTGATGTTGGTAAACCTGCTGGTCGATGTCCTGTACGGCATCATCAACCCCAAAATCCGGAGACGATGATGACCGAGTTTTCTTCGACTCAGCCAATAGCCGAAAATCGTCCCAGCGCACTGCGAGAGTTCTGGTACTATTTCAGCGAAAATCGGGGTGCCGTGATTGGGTTGTGGGTCTTTGCAGGATTTGTGTTCTGTGCGGCCTTTGCCCCATTGCTGGCCCCCTATGATCCGACCGAACAGTTCCGGGACCATATCCTGCAACCCCCTGCCTGGCAGGAAGGTGGAAGCTGGGCCTTCCCGTTGGGTACCGATCCATTGGGCAGGGATATGCTGTCGCGGCTGATCATGGGGTCACGCTATTCCTTCTTTGTGGGGATCGTTGTGGTCTGTGTTGCCGTGACGGGCGGCGTAATGGTCGGACTTCTGTCGGGGTTTGCGCCCAAATGGGTTGATACATTGATCATGCGGGTGATGGACATCGTCCTGGCTTTCCCGTCTCTGCTGCTTGCCCTTGTTCTGGTCGCTATTCTGGGCCCATCACTGACCAACGCGATGATCGCCATCGCCATCGTGTTCCAGCCGCATTACGTGCGCCTGACCCGCGCGTCGGTTCTGGCGGAACGGCAGAAAGACTATGTGACCTCGGCCCGTGTGGCCGGTGCTGGCAAGTCGCGGCTGATGTTCATCACGGTATTGCCCAATTGCCTGGCACCGATCATCGTGCAGGCGGCCCTGTCTTTTTCGACTGCCATTCTGGACGCGGCGGCCCTTGGGTTTCTGGGCATGGGCGCGCAGCCCCCCACGCCGGAATGGGGCACCATGCTGGCTGAAGCGCGCGAGTTCATCCTGCGCGCATGGTGGGTTGTAACCTTCCCCGGTCTCGCAATCCTGGTCACCGTACTTGCCATCAACCTGATGGGCGACGGGTTGCGCGATGCGCTGGACCCGAAACTGAAGCGGAGCTGATCGCATGAGCCTTTTGCAGATCCGTAATCTGACTGTCGAGTTCGCCACATCTTCCGGCAGTTTTCGCGCCGTGGACGGTGTCGATCTGTCGGTCGACAAAGGCGAGTTGCTGGCCATCGTTGGCGAAAGCGGTTCGGGCAAGTCCGTGTCGATGCTGGCACTGATGGGCCTGCTGCCCTGGACCGCCACGATCACCGCCGATGAGATGAGCTTTGAGGGCCGTGACCTGTCCGGTATCTCGGCCCGCGAACGGCGCAAGATCATTGGCAAGGACATGGCGATGATCTTTCAGGAACCGATGTCCTCGCTGAACCCCTGTTTTACTGTCGGGTTCCAGATCAAAGAGGCATTGCGCATCCACCTTGGCCTGAACCGAAAAGAGCGTCATGAGCGTGCGGTCGAATTGTTCGATCAGGTTGGCATTCCCGCGCCTGAAAGCCGTCTGAATACCTTTCCGCATCAAATGTCAGGGGGCATGAACCAACGGGTTGTGATCGCGATGGCCATTGCCTGCAAGCCCAAGCTGCTGATTGCAGATGAACCGACCACCGCGCTGGACGTGACCATTCAGGCGCAGATTCTGGACCTGTTGATCCGGTTGCGTGATGAGCATGACATGGGTCTTGTTCTGATCACCCATGACATGGGTGTCGTTGCGGAAACCGCCGAGCGGGTTCAGGTGCAATATGCTGGGCAAAAGGTCGAAGAACAGCCTGTCAGGGATTTGTTCCGAACCCCCCGCCATCCCTATACCACGGCCCTGCTAAGTGCTTTGCCGGAGCGGGCGACGTCCAAGATTCTGCCGACGATTCCGGGTGTTGTCCCGGGGCAATTCGACCGTCCAAAAGGATGCCTTTTCAGCCCACGGTGCCGCTTTGCCGATGCGACCTGCGCCCAAACCCCGCCGACCCCTCATGCCGAGGCATTTGGCAAGGCGCGCTGTCACCATGTTGAAAAGATTGCCGCCGGAGAGCTGGTATGACCACACCTATCGTTCAGGCCAAAGACCTGGCCCGGTTTTATACGGTCAAAGGTGGGTTGCTGTCCAAACCCGCAACCGTAAAGGCACTGTCGGGGGTGGATTTCGACCTGCTGCCAGGAAAAACACTGGCCATTGTCGGAGAGTCAGGCTGTGGCAAGTCTACGCTGGCCAGACTGATCACAATGATCGAAGAACCAACCTCGGGCAGCCTGACGATCAACGGGGTCGATATTACCCCTTCGCAATGGAGCAAGATGCGAGAGACGGTACAGATCGTCTTTCAAGACCCCTACAGCTCGTTGAATCCGCGTCAGCGCATCGGCCAGATCCTGCAGGAACCGCTGATCATAAACCGGCCTCAGATGACGGCCGCCGATCGCGAAAAGCACGCTCGCAAGATGATCGAGATGGTGGGCCTGCGCCCGGAACATTATGACCGCTATCCGCATATGTTCTCGGGTGGGCAGCGCCAGCGGATCGCCATTGCGCGGGCGCTTATGCTGGATCCCAAGGTGCTGGTTCTGGATGAACCTGTTTCGGCGCTGGATGTTTCGATTCAATCGCAGATCCTGAACCTGCTGGTCGATCTTCAGGAACGGCTGAACCTGGCCTACCTGTTCATTTCACATGACTTGTCGGTTGTCCGGCATTTCGCCGATGACGTGATTGTCATGTATTTGGGGCGCGCGGTTGAAAAAGGCCCGAAAGAGCAGCTGTTCGCGGCACCCCGACATCCGTACTCCAAGGCGTTGCTGTCCACGACGCCCCGTGCCGACCCGGATGCCCGGAAAGAGCGGATCAAGCTGGAAGGCGAATTGCCGTCACCGATGAATATCCCGAAAGGGTGCGCTTTTGCGCAACGATGCTGGCTTGCGACGGACCAGTGCAGGCAAACATTGCCTGAACTGGATGACGAAACCCATCAGGTCGCGTGTCTGCACCCTCTTTTCTGAAGAACCAGATGGCAGACGAAAACGCCCGGGCCATAGGACCGGGCGTCAGGAAGTCCGCACGTCCTTGAAGGCGTCAGAGCCCCCATTTCTCGCGGTTTGCTTCAAAAAAGCCTTCTGCTTTTTTAACCTCGATCCAGTTGTTCACATAGTTGATCCAGATCTGATCGCCTTGTGGCAGAATCATTGCAATCGGCGAGGGTGAACGGGCGCCGGCGTTTTTCACGCGGATAACAGGAAACTTCTCCTCTAGTGTCGAGCCCTCGATGTTCGAAGTGATGAACACGTCAGCACGACCGGCGATTACTTCCTGAAAACCGCGGGCCGGGGCCTCAACCACTTTGATCTCGGCGTTCGGGAACCATTCGCGGACCCGTTTTTCAAACGTGGTGCCCAAAGTCGTGGCGACCTTCACATCAGCCTGGTTGATCGAGTCATAGCCGTCGAATTTGTCGGCCTTGTCCTTGGTGGTGTAGGGGTAGAGTTCCACAGAAATATAGCTGTCGGAAAAACCCGCAACTTTCATCCGCGGTGGTGAAATTGATGCCGACCCGGTCAGGTGGTACTTACCCGCGACCACGCCATTCACCAGAGTTTTCCAATCGGTTGGCACATATTCGACCTCAACCCCCAGATCAGCGGCCAATGCATTCATGATGTCGATGTCGTAACCTTTGTAACTGTTTGTTGCCGGGTCGCGCAGAGTCATCGGGTTCCAGTCACCTGTGGTCCCAACTTTGAGCACGCCGGAATCCAGCACTTCGTTCAGCGCAGATTGCGCCTGCGCGGCACCTGACATTGCAAGTCCAAGCACGGCCGCAGCCGCGACTTTCAAAAAGGTGTTCATAAACGTCTCCTGTTGGTTATGTTTCGAGCTTGTGGCCGTATTGTTCATTGATTTAAGCGCAAAGGGAAAGATAACCTCAAGAAAATATTATACTGGGACTAAAACGGAGGCCGTTCATCTTATGCCAGACGCCGCAATCGAACTTGTGGACGTGAACAAGTGGTTCGACACGTTTCACGTTCTCAAGGACATCAATTTGACGGTCAACAGCGGTGAAAAGGTGGTGATCTGTGGGCCTTCTGGATCAGGAAAATCGACGATCGTTCGATGTATCAATCGGTTGGAAAAACACCAGAAAGGCACTATTCGGGTGGATGGGGTCGAGTTGACGGATGACGCTAAGTCTGCGGCAACCATACGGTCCGAGGTCGGAATGGTGTTCCAGCAATTCAACTTGTTTCCGCATCTGACCGTTTTGGAAAACCTGACGTTGGGTCCGATCAAGGCGCGCGGTCTTGGCCGCAAAGAGGCTGAAGAAAAAGCGCGCCACTATCTGGATCGGGTACATATCCCCGATCAGGCGGACAAAAAGCCCATGCAGTTGTCTGGCGGTCAGCAGCAACGCGTGGCCATCGCGCGATCCTTATGCATGGAACCGCGCGTGCTGTTGTTCGATGAACCCACGTCGGCTCTGGACCCCGAGATGATCTCGGAAGTGTTGGAAGTTATGGTTGAGCTGGCGAATGAGGGCATGACCATGGTGGTCGTGACCCACGAGATGGGATTTGCCCGCAAAGTTGCCGACAAGATGATCTTCATGGATGCCGGTGAGATTGTCGAAGAAGGCAAGCCGGAGCATTTCTTTACCAACCCTCAGTCTGACCGCTGTCGCAAATTCCTGTCTCAGATACTGCAGCACTGAGAGGGGCAGATGAAAAAACTTCTACTAATCGTACCTTTGCTGCTGGCAGGCTGTTCTTCATCCCAGACCTGGGGCTGGTATGTGATCGACCCGACTACAGCATCGGGGTGGATCAATGTGAAATTCCTGATCTCGGGGATGGGTGCAACGATTCAGATTTCACTGATCGCCGCCGTGCTGTCGATCGTCATCGGATTGCTGGTGGCCCTGCCGGGATTGTCCGAAAAACGTGGCTGGCGGCTGGTCAACCGTGTTTACGTTGAATTCATTCGGGCCATTCCCTTGCTGCCGATGCTGTTTTGGGTCTTTTACGGCTTGCCCATCGTGTTCAAGTCGATGGGCATGAACGTACCAATTGACCCGTTCTGGGGTGCAATCATCACCCTGGCGATTTCCGACAGCGCCTTCACTGCGGAAATTTACCGCGCAGGCATTCAATCCATTGCGCGCGGTCAAAGCGAAGCGGCGCAGACCATCGGGCTGAACTATGTGCAGACCATGCGCTACGTGATCCTGCCGCAGGCAATCCGGCGCATTCTGCCGCCCTTGGCAAACCAGTTCATCTACATCGTAAAGATGAGTGCATTCGCCAGCGTCATCGGGATGCAGGAACTGACCCGCCGCGCGAATGAGCTGGTGGTTACGGAATACCGCCCGTTGGAAATCTATACCCTGTTGATCTTTGAATACCTGATCCTGGTTCTGATCATCAGTGCGGGTGTGCGCTGGCTGGAGCGTCGTATGGGCGCGGACGAGCGCGGATAAGGAGAATGGATATGGACTGGAAAGCTTTCATGGCCGAGACCGAGGCCAATATCGGAACCTTTTCAAAGGAAGTGCCCGAAACCGTGCGCGGCTTTGGCATCATGGGCAAGGCCGCCAAGACCAATGGCGCACTAAGTGAGAAAACCAAGGAATTTATGGCCCTTGGCATCGCCATTGCGACCCGCTGCGACAGCTGCATAGGGTTTCACGTGCGTTCCCTTGTCCGGCTGGGTGCAACCCGAGACGAGATGTGCGAGGCATTGGCGATGGCGGCCTATATGGGCGGCGGGCCGTCTTATGCTTACAGCGCCAAAGCGTTGAAGGCTTATGATGTGTTTTCCGGGTAATTGCCGCGCAAATCACCAAAGCGGATTGTGATCAGCCGTTTGGTTCCGGTTTCATTTGCCCCATGCCTCCCGCGTTTTCTTCTGCGGTTTTGCGAATAATTGCACCGATTTTCAGAAGGTTTTCGCCCAGCGGGTTGGTCTTTCGCCAGATCAGGCCGATGGTTCGGGTTGGTGGGGTGTCCTGAAAGCGGGCGATGGACACATCGGCAGACCGGGTTTCCAGTCCCACGGCCATTTCCGGTATCAGCGTTACACCGATGCCCGCCCCGACCATCTGCACCAGTGTGGACAGAGAACTGCCCTCCATAATGTGCTGCGGTTCGATATTGCGGATCGAACAGAAGGAAAGCGCCTGATCTCTGAAGCAGTGCCCTTCTTCCAGCAACAACAGCCGCATCGTTCTGAGCTGTGACGAACTTGGCATTGGCAACCCGGCGTCCCGGGCCGGGCGAACCAGCAGAAAGTCTTCGTTAAACAACGAAAATTCTCGAAGGCTGGGCTCCGATACCGGCAAAGCGACAACGGCAAAATCCAGTCTTGAGTCCAAAATTTCGCCGATCAGGGTTTGGGTGATGGTCTCTTTGGGCTCGATCGTCAGCTGTGGGAATCGTTGCGACAGTGCCTTGATGATTGATGGCAGCAAGTAAGGCGCGACGGTGGGGATGACCCCGATTCTGATGCGACCCGACAAGGGACCAGCGGAAGATTGCACAAGATTCCCCAAATCTTCGACCCGCGTCAGGATTTCGCGGCCATGTTTTAGGACATCTTCGCCAAGCGCGGTCAGGCGCGTCTCGCGCGCTGCGCGTTCGACCAAGGGGCCACCCATGATGGCCTCCAGCTCTTTGATTTGTATGGAAAGCGCGGGTTGCGAAATCGCGCTGGCCGCCGCGGCTTTGCCAAAATGGCGGTAGGTGGCAAGCGCTTCAAAGTAGCGCAGGTGTTTAAGCGTGAGTGACTTCATAGAAAAAACTAATCACAATGATAGTAATTACAAATTTCCAATTATCGAAACTGTGGGGTACGAGTCAAGACATCTGAACCCCTCAGTAAATACTCAGGAGATTTTCAATGGACGGCAATCCCCACAATCATCAATCCGGCGGCTGCCCAGTCTTGCATGGCGGGAACACGGGCACAGGCAACTCTGTCACCAAATGGTGGCCGGATGCGCTGAACCTGGACATTCTGAGCCAGCACGACACCCGCACCAACCCGATGGACGCGGATTACAACCACCGCGAAGCGGTCAAAGGGCTGGATTTCAATGCTGTTCGTGCTGACGTCGAAGCGTTGCTGACCGACAGTCAGGACTGGTGGCCAGCCGATTGGGGCCACTATGGCGGCCTGATGATCCGTCTGGCGTGGCACTCTGCCGGGTCGTACCGCCTGGGGGATGGTCGCGGCGGCGCAGGTTCGGGCAACATCCGTTTTGCACCGCTGAACTCGTGGCCGGACAATGCCAGCCTTGATAAAGCGCGCCGTCTGCTCTGGCCGGTGAAAAAGAAATACGGCAACGCGCTGTCCTGGGCAGACCTGATTGTTTTGTCGGGAACGGTTGCCTACGAATCCATGGGTCTGAAGACCTTTGGCTTTGGCTTTGGCCGCGAAGATATCTGGGGCCCGGAAAAAGACGTCTATTGGGGGTCGGAAAACCAGTGGTTGGCCCCGTCCGAGAACCGCTATGGCGATCTGGAAACACCCGGAACGCTGGAAAACCCGCTGGGCGCGGTGCATATGGGCCTGATCTATGTGAACCCAGAAGGTGTGAACGGCAACCCGGATCCAGCAAGAACTGCGCTGCACATCCGCGAAACCTTTGCCCGCATGGCGATGAATGACGAAGAGACCGCCGCGTTGACCTGTGGTGGTCACACGGTCGGCAAAGCGCATGGCGCGATGGCGGGCGATCATATCGGCGCCGAACCCGAAGCCTGCCCGGTCTCCGGTCAGGGTCTGGGATGGGACAACCCCGATCAAAACGGCAAGGCAACCAACGCGTTCACTTCTGGTATCGAGGGTGCGTGGACGAAAAACCCGACCAAATTCGATATGGGCTTTTTCGATTACCTGTTCGGCTATGAGTGGGAATTGGGTAAATCGCCCGCGGGTGCACAACAGTGGCAGCCCATCGACATGCCGGAAGAGGAAAAGCCGGTCGACCCGACCGACCCTTCGGTTCGGCGTATGCCGGTCATGACCGATGCGGACATGGCAATGAAGATCGATCCTATTTACAACGCTATCTGTCAGAAGTTCATGGCTGACCCGGATTACTTTGCTGACACTTTTGCCCGCGCGTGGTTCAAGCTGACCCACCGCGATATGGGGCCACGTGTCAACTACTATGGCCCAGACGTCCCGTCAGAAGAGCTGATCTGGCAGGACCCGATCCCTGTCGGTTCGACCGGGTATGACGTCGATGCCGTCAAAGCAAAGATCGCCGACAGTGGTCTGACCGCGGTCGAGATGATCACCACCGCGTGGGACAGTGCCCGTACCTTCCGTGGCTCGGACAAACGCGGCGGCGCAAACGGTGCGCGTATCCGTCTGGCACCACAGAAAGACTGGGCAGGGAACGAGCCCGAGCGTCTGGCAAAAGTGCTGGGCGTGCTGGAGCCGATTGCAGCGGAAACCGGGGCCTCGATCGCCGACGTGATCGTTCTGGCGGGTAACGTCGGTCTGGAACAGTCGATCAAAGCCGCAGGCTTTGACGTGACGGTTCCGTTCTCGGCCGGTCGCGGCGACGCAACGGATGAGCAGACCGATGCCGATAGCTTCTCGGTGCTGGAGCCGTTGGCGGACGGGTTTAGAAACTGGCAGCTGAAGGAATACGCGGTATCACCCGAGGCGATGATGCTGGACCGCGCGCAACTGCTGGGTCTGACCGCTGCGGAAATGACGGTTCTGGTGGGTGGCCTGCGTGTGCTGGGCGCCAATCATGGCGGCTCGGCGCATGGGGTCTTCACGGATCGCGTGGGTCAGTTGACCACCGACTTCTTCGTCAACCTGACGGATATGTCGCTCAGCTGGCACCCGGTTGACGGCGGCACATATGAACTGCGTGATCGCGCCTCGGGTGAGGTCAGGTTCACCGCAACCAGCGCGGATCTGGTCTTCGGCTCGAACTCGATCCTGCGTGGCTACGCCGAGGTCTATGCTCAGGACGATAATGCCCAGAAGTTCGTGCGCGACTTCGTGGCGGCCTGGACCAAGATTATGACCAACGACCGGTTCGATCTGGTAGCCTAAGTCAAAAATTATCAGGCGAGGGAAACCTCGCCTGATATTGTGTTCGGGCAGACATCTGATAGTGCCCGATTATCCCGCGATCACATTCTGTTTTTGAACACCCAGGCCTTCGATGCCCAGCTCCATCGTATCGCCGGGTTTCAGATAGACTTGCGGGTTTTGCCCCATGCCCACACCCGGCGGAGTTCCGGTCGAGATCACATCACCCGGTTGCAGGGACATGAATTGCGACAGGTGTGAGATCACAGTTGCCACCCCGAAGTGCATCGTCCGGGTCGAGCCGTCCTGATAACGGTGGCCGTTGACCTCAAGATACATCGGCAGGTTCTGAGGGTCTGCAACCTCGTCCCGCGTCACCAGCCATGGACCGATGGGGCCGAATGTGTCTGCCGACTTGCCCTTGACCCACTGCCCCGAGCGGTGAAGCTGAAAATCACGTTCCGACAGGTCATTGACCACACAATAGCCCGCGACGTGATCCATCGCTTCGGCCTCGGAGATGTATTTCGCTTCCTTGCCGATCACCACGCCCAATTCGACCTCCCAGTCGGTCTTGACGGACCCGCGCGGGATTTCCACCGTGTCGTTCGGCCCGATAATGGCCGATGTCGCCTTGAAAAAGATCACAGGTTCCTGCGGCAATTCCATACCGCTTTCTGCCGCGTGGTCGGCATAGTTCAGGCCGATGCAAATGAACTTGCCCACTTGGCCGACACACGCCCCTAAACGGGTGTTGCCTTCAACCATCGGCAAATCCTGTGGATCCAGCGCGCGCAGCCGCGCCAACCCTTCGTCGTTGAGAACATCGCCCGAAATATCGTCGATGACGCCTGACAGGTCGCGAATTGTGCCATCGTCGTGCAGCAACCCGGGCTTTTCTGCACCCAAGGCGCCAAACCGCAGTAGTTTCATATTGTGATCCCTTTCAGATTATATCGCCCATCCGCCATCAATGGCAAAGGGCTGACCTGTGGTAAATGCGCTGCTTTCACTCGCAAGGTAGAGCGCCAGTTCGGCAATCTCGTCCGCGGTCCCAATGCGCCCCATCGGCTGGCGGGCGATGAAATCTGTCATCGCCTTTTCGTAATCGCCCGTCGCCCTCAAACGCTCGTGCAGGCTGGGGCTGTCGACGGTGCCGGGGCAGATTGCATTGCACCGGATGCCCTGCGTGACAAAATCGGCGGCGATCGACTTGGTCAGGCCAATTACGGCAGCCTTTGATGCGCAATATACAAACCGGTTCGGAACGCCTTTCATCGACGAGGCGACCGAGGACATATTGATGATCGACCCCCCGCCGTTGTTCAACATCGCGGGCAGGGTCAGACGGATCAGGCGATACATGGCCTTCACATTAAGATCGAAACTGAAATCCCAGTCGTCCTCTTCGCATTCAAGAATGGTCCCGTTTGCCACGTAACCCGCGCAATTGAACAGGATATCGAGCGGTGGCAATTCAGCCACGGCACGTTTCACGGCATGCGCGTCTGTCACGTCGAGATGGATTGGAGAAATCCCGTTGATCTCCGAAAGCCCGGCCAAAGTGGTTTCGTTGATGTCGCTGGCAAAGACATGCGCGCCTTCGGCAGCGAACAGTTCGGCCGTGGCACGTCCGATGCCCTGCCCAGCGGCGCTGATGAATGCGGTTTTGCCTTTTAGTCGGTCAGAAGGCTGATGCGATGTCATTCTGGTCCTCATGATTTTCCCGAAGCCGGGTGGTGTGTTGGGGATAACTGCCTTGTTGTTCGCGCCTCAGGGAAAAGATTGGGCAGGTTCAGCGGGCGCAAAGCAGTGCGTGTTTGGGGTTCGGTGCGGCACCGTCAAATCCTGATGTGATAAGCCTTTGCCGCATTCCCTCCGAGGATGGCCGCACGGTCATTGGAGGAAAGTGCGCTTAGCAGTTCGTCGGTTGCATCTATCCATCGTTCATAGCTGCTGGCCAATGTGCAGACCGGCCAGTCGCTGCCCCAGATCAACCGCGATGGCCCGAACGTGTTCAGTAGGTGATCCACATAGGGGTACAGGTCCCGAACCGTCCAGTCAGGCGCAGCTTCGGTGACAAGACCGGACAGTTTGCAGAACGCGTTAGTGTCCCGCGCGATGGCGGCCATGTCTTCGGCCCACCCGTCAAGTACACCCTCCCGGATCAGAGGTTTCGAGCCATGGTCAATCACAACCCGCATGTCCGGGTGCTGTGTCAGAAGTTGACGCAGCGGCCCCAGGTGGCGGGGCAGGGTGAGGGCATCGAAAGTCAGATCGTTAGATTGGGTGGCCTCAAAGGCAGGTCTCAGGGCTGCGCCGAGCATCCAGTTCGGATCAGCGATATCCTGTATCATTGGCCGCAGACCAACCAAAGCGGGATGAGCGGCAAGCTTGGCGATTTGCGCGCTCGCATCCGGAGTGTCAAAATTGACCCAGCCAACCACACCTTTGATAAAAGGTGTCTTGTCCGTCAGTGACAACAGGTACTTCGTTTCGGCAACGGTCGGCGCTGCCTGAACCAGAATTGTCCCGTCGATGCCCTGTGCTTGCAACAACGGCGCAAGATCATCTGGCCCGAAGTCCCGGTAAATCTGGCCCAAATCCGGTGTCAGCCACCCATAGTCACCACGCGCCAGTGCCCAAAAATGCTGATGGGCGTCGATCTTCATGCGATCACGCCTTTCTTCAGGATGATGTTGCCGTACAGCCTGCGCTCGCCGGTCTGAATGATGGCAAATGCGGATGCCGCGCGTTGGTAGAAGTCGAACCGGTCCAGACCCTGAATTTGCGCGGGGTTGTCAGCCTGCGCGTCGATGATCTTCTGGAAATCCGCGACGGCCTCGGGCACGGCTTCGGGATCACCGACAACCTGCATGGTCAGCACGGGGTCGGGCACGAATGTATCCAGCGGCATGACAGACAACACAGCGCCAAGCAGATCACTTGCCGTTGAACCATCCGCACGGATGCAGTCAGGCCCAAGGCTGGAGCCTGGGAAATTGGCGTCCGCAATAACGATGTCATCGCCATGGCCCATGGCGCGCAGGGCGTACAGCAACTCAGGAGACAACAGCGGGTCGAGGTTACGCAGCATTGACAGGTTCCTTGGGCAAGGGGGCATTTGGCCGGATCAGGCCTTCGGTACGCAGGTCTGACCAAAGCTGGGCGGGGATAGTCCGCTCCAGCAGGGCGACATTGGCTTGAACCTCGGCCGCATTGACAGCGCCCGGAACAACCGTTTTCACGGCGGGATGTCCCAAAACAAATTGCAGCGCGGCTGCGATCAACGGTGTGTCATGGGCCGCACAGACAGTTTCGATCCTGCGCACCCGTTCAAGAACATCCTCAGGCGCATCGGAGTAGTTATACTTGGCCCCAGGCACCGCTCCGGTGGCGAGGATACCTGAGTTATACGGCCCGCCCAGAATGATGCCCACATCGCGTTTCTCGCAAAGTGGCAGAAAACTGTCCAAAGCTTGCTGCTCCAAAAGCGTATACCGACCTGCCAGCAGGAACCCGTCGAAATCGCCAAGACCCAGCAGTTTTTCGCAAACCTGCCATTCGTTCACACCCGCGCCAATCGCAGCGATCTCACCTGCATCGCGCAGTTCAACCAGCGCCTTGTACCCGCCGCCATCGAACAACTCACGTACTTTGGCGTCTGACATTTCCTGACTGCCCTGACTGAAAGCGCAGACGTCATGCACCAGAAGAATGTCCGCATTGGCAACACCTATCCGGTCCCGGCTTGCCTCATATGACCGCATGACGCCGTCATAGGTATAGTCGAACACAATGCGTTTCTGCGGGACGTCCACAAACGCTTCAGGCGTCACCTCATGTGGTTCGCAATCCAGCAGCAGGCGGCCGATTTTGGTCGATAGCTGAATGTTCTCACGCCCAAACCGCCTGATCGCTTCGCCAAAGCGATACTCGGACCGCCCCAACCCGTATTGCGGCGCGGTGTCGAAGAACCGGATGCCTGCGTCAAAAGCGGATTGCAACGCAGCCTGCGCATCAGCATCCGAGACCTTGCGATAAAGATTGCCCAAAGGCGCCCCGCCAAACCCCATGCGGGTCAGCGGTACAGGCCGGGACGTCCTGTTGTTCAGAAGGGCGGTTTGCGAAACGGTCATCCTGCCTCTCGGGTGTTTTGGGGGGGTAAATTGAACAGCTGCGGTCTTTCCTGTTGTAGCCGTTCGATCCGAGGCATCAGTTGCCCAAGGTGATGGCGCATGGCGTCTTGTGCTGCACGTTCGTCATGAGCGCAGATGGCATCGAATATCGCCCGGTGTTCGGCCAGTGTTTCCGCGATGCGGCCGGGTGTCGGCAACAGCAACATACGCGCGCGGCTGACCTGTAGCGACACCGTCTGCGCTACATCCGGCAGGCGCAGCATTCCGGTGAACGCCATCAACAGGGCGTGGAATTCCTCATCCGCGTGATAGAACCCGGCAATGTCGTCATCTTCGATCAACAGCTCTTGCAGGCGCACGTTGCGGCTCAGCTTTTTGCGCTGATAATCGGTCAGGTCACGCGCAACCTTGGCCACTGTTGCCAGCTCCAGGGCCTCTCGCAGAAAGGCGCCTTCGCGGATCTCATCCATCGAGAAATAGGACACGCGTGTACCCGATTGCGGCACCACATCCACCAGCCCTTCTGCGGCAAGCCTGGTGATGGCGTCCGCGACAGGTGCGCGGGATACACCCAGGCGCGTGCAGATCGGTGCCTTTCTCAGATTGGCACCGGGTGGGAAATCCAGTGCCAGGATCGCCTGTTTGATGGATTGGTAAACCCTCTGCGCAAGCGATCCCTCAAATGTTGAAATGTCGGGCAGGCGGGTGGCGTCAATGTCGTATGGGTCGTTCATGAATCTGAACTATCATACTAACATGTTAGTTGACAAGAGTGGATTATCCCCGTAGCTCTGTGGCGAACAAGCGGGGAATCCATGCACCCAGTTTCAGAGATCAAAACCCCGGGAGGCCCGGCTCGTGACACAATCCGGCTGAACCCGGATGACAACGTGATCATCGCGTTGCGCGACCTGAAGGCCGACGCGCAACCGGATGGGATATCGATACGGCTTCCCACGGACATCGCACGCGGGCACAAGATTGCCACCGCCCCGATTGCGGCGGGTGAGAATGTGATCCGCTATGGACAGATCATAGGTCAGGCCAAAGCGGATATCGCCGCGGGCGAGCATGTTCATGTCCATAATCTGGGTATGGGGGCGCATCAGCAGGACTACGCATATGCAAGCGCGAACGCGCCGCTGCCCGAGATTTCAGGCGACCGTATCTTCCAGGGCTTCCACCGCGCCGATGGCAAGGTAGGCACGCGCAACTACATCGGCATTTTGACAACGGTGAATTGCTCAGGCTCCGTGGCGCGGTTCATCGCCGAAGCCGCCGAGAAACGGGGCTTATTGGACGCGTACCCGAATGTGGACGGTATCGTCCCGATCGTTCATGGCACTGGATGCGGCATGTCGGGCAAAGATGAAGGCTACGCCACACTGTTTCGGACATTGGCTGGGTATGCCCAGCACCCGAATTTCGCCGGTATCCTGCTGATCGGTTTGGGGTGCGAAGTGATGCAGGTGGCCGATCTGGTTGGGGGTCGTCCGATCCGTCCTGATGGCGTGCTGCGTTACATGACCATTCAGAGTGAGGGCGGCACACGCCGTACCATTGAACGTGGATTGAACGAGCTGCGCGGGATTGCCGACCTCGCGAACAAGGCCGAACGCAAACCTGCGCCGATCAGTGCGATAACGGTTGGAATGCAATGCGGCGGGTCAGATGGCTATTCCGGGATCACCGCCAATCCTGCTTTGGGCTATGCGTCGGATCTGTTGGTGCGGCATGGCGGTACGACGATCCTGTCCGAAACCTCGGAAATCTATGGCGCGGAACACCTTTTGACCCGGCGGGCCGAGACCGTTGAGGTCGGC
Source organism: Ruegeria sp. AI2 (assembly GCF_056541275.1). Classification (NCBI taxonomy): domain Bacteria; kingdom Pseudomonadati; phylum Pseudomonadota; class Alphaproteobacteria; order Rhodobacterales; family Roseobacteraceae; genus Ruegeria; species Ruegeria sp. AI2. The sequence continues at coordinate 4,959 of NZ_JBQFYB010000016.1, read as the reverse complement.
GAAAAGCTGATCGAACGCATTCGCTGGTGGGAGGGATATACTCACCGCAACGGCGGCGAGATGAACAACAACCCAAGCCCCGGCAACAAGCGCGGCGGGTTGACGACCATTCTTGAGAAATCGCTTGGCGCCGTCGCCAAAGGCGGCACCGCGCCCTTGCGCGGTGTTTACAAGTTCGGCGAGAAAATCGACAAAGCCGGCTTTGTTTTCATGGACAGCCCCGGTTTTGATCCATGCTCGGTCACGGGGCAGGTAGCGTCAGGCGCGAACCTGATCGTGTTCACCACCGGGCGGGGCTCGGTTTCGGGATATCAGCCAACACCCTGCATCAAGCTGGCTACCAACTCCGAAATGTATGCCCGGATGTCGGAAGACATGGATCTGAACTGTGGGGATATCGTCACAGACGGTGTGAGCATTGAGGCAAAAGGCGAAGAGCTGTTCGAAATGCTGATCCGCGTCGCATCGGGCGAACAAACAAAAAGCGAAGAACTTGGCTTTGGTGGGGTCGAGTTTGTGCCCTGGCAAATCGGCGCGGTGATGTAGGCGGCACCACCCCTTGGGGAGAGGGGTGTTTGGGAGGATAAATGACAAAACTGGTCGACATGTCGGGGATCGAGAAACATTTTCCCGGAGTCCATGCGCTGAAATCAGTGCAGTTCGATCTGGTGCCCGGCGAAGTTCACGCGCTGATGGGCGAGAACGGCGCGGGCAAAAGCACGCTGATGAAAATCCTCTCGGGGATTTATCAGCGCGACGGTGGCACATTGCAAATCGAAGGGCGTGATGCAAACCCAACCACGCCACGCGAGGCGCAGGCTTTGGGTATCGGCATCATCCATCAGGAACTGAGCCTGATGAATGATCTGACGGTGGCACAGAATATTTTTATCGGCCGCGAACCTCGTAAACGGTTTGGCCGACTGAACGATGCTGCGTTGAATGTACAGACGGCCGAGATTTTCGCATCCATGAACCTAAACCTCGACCCCAAGGCGCAGGTCGGCAGTCTGACCATTGCGAAACAACAGATGGTCGAGATCGCCAAGGCCCTTTCTTACCGGTCCAGGGTTCTGATCATGGATGAACCGACCGCGGCCCTGAACGATGCTGAAATTGCCGAGCTGTTCGTGATCATCCGCCGTCTGAAGGCTGAAGGCGTGGGCATTGTCTATATCAGCCACAAAATGGATGAGCTGAAGCAGATTGCTGACCGGGTTACGGTGATGCGCGACGGAGAGTACGTTGGCACCGTTGACGCGGCAGCAACGCCGATCAGCCAGATTATCGCGATGATGGTAGGTCGCGAAGTCAAGGAAGAGCCGCTGGTTCCCCCCGATCTGAGCGATGCGGAAGTTTCGCTGGAAGTGACCGGGCTGTGTCGGGGTCACGATATCCGCGATGTCAGCTTCTCGGTGCTGAAGGGTGAGATATTGGGCTTTGCCGGGTTGATGGGTGCCGGACGTACCGAAGTTGCGCGGGCAATCTTCGGGGCAGATCCGAAGGATAGCGGAGAAATCCGGGTGCATGGGCAGGTGGTCTCGATCCGCACGCCATCCGATGCCGTCAAGGCGGGCATTGGCTATCTTTCCGAGGATCGCAAGCATTTCGGCCTGGCCACCGGGATGAGCGTTCGCGACAATGTTGCACTGGCGTCGATGGATATGTTCACCGGACGTGTCGGTGTTCTGAACGATGGTGAAATCAGCACGACGGCCAAGGGTTACATCACGCAGCTGGGCATTCGCACGCCTTCGGACACGCAGGAGGTGCGTCTTTTGTCCGGCGGCAATCAGCAGAAAGTTGTCATTGCCAAATGGCTGCTGCGGGATTGCGATATCCTGATTTTCGATGAGCCCACGCGCGGTATCGACGTGGGCGCAAAATCTGAAATCTACAAGCTGCTGGAAGAACTGGCCGGTCAAGGCAAGACGATCATCGTGATTTCGTCGGAACTGCCCGAGATCATGCGCCTAAGCCATCGCATTGCCGTGATGTGCGAAGGCCGACTGACCGGCATTTTGCCGGGCGGCAAAGCCACCACTCAGGAAGACATCATGCATCTGGCGACGCAGCGGGCGGCGGCGATGCAGATAACAGGAACAACGTAATGACCTCAGCAACGGAAATCGAAAAGAAAAGCCCACTGGCGGGGCTCTCGGAAAGCGGCGCCTACCAAAAGCTGCTGGCCTTCGCCAGCTTGATTGCCTTGCTGATCGGGTTTTCAATCGCGTCGCCGAACTTCATGCAAACTTCGAACATGATCGCCATCTTGCAGGCGACATCGGTCAATGGGGTGCTGGCGGTTGCTGCAACACTGGTCATCATAACTGGCGGGATCGACCTCTCCGTGGGAACTCTGATGACGTTCTGTGCCGTTATCGCCGGTGTCGTGCTGACCTATCTCGGAATGCCACTGTTGTTGGGGGTTACGGCAGCGATTGCGGCGGGTGCGTTCTGCGGGCTGTGCTCGGGCACCTTTGTCGCCAAGATGAAAATCCCGCCCTTCATTGCCACGCTGGGTATGATGCTGATCCTAAAAGGGTTGTCGCTGGTGATATCCGGCACGCGGCCCATCTACTTCAACGACACGCCGGGCTTTGACCAGATTTCGCGCGGGTCGCTGATCGGAGAGGTTTTTCCCGCATTGCCGATCCCCAATGGCGTGCTGATCCTTTTCCTTGTTGCCATTGCAGCTTCGTACATTCTGGGGCGCACGGTTCTGGGCAGATACACCTTTGCGCTGGGATCAAACGAAGAGGCGGTGCGCCTATCGGGGGTGAATACCGATCTTTGGAAGATGCGCATTTACGCTCTGGCAGGTGGGATCTGCGGTATCGGTGGAATTCTGATCGCGTCGCGACTGAATTCGGCGCAGCCCGCGCTGGGGCTTGGCTACGAGCTGGAAGCCATCGCTGCCGTCGTGATCGGGGGCACGTCCCTGTCCGGTGGGCGTGGTACAATCCTTGGAACCCTGATCGGTGCCCTGATCATGGCAGTTCTGACCAATGGTTTGCGGGTGCTGTCCGTCGCGCAGGAATGGCAGACCGTTGTCACCGGCGCGATCATCATTCTGGCCGTTTATGCCGATATGGCGCGGCGCAGGAAGACAGGTTGAACAGTCACAAAAATCAGAAACGAAGACCAACTGGAGGAGAAGACATGCTAACACGTCGTTTCATTTTGGGGGCCCTGAGTGCGGCCAGCCTTTCGATACCTGCAACTATGTCATCAGCGGAAGACATATATATTCCGCTGGTGTCCAAAGGGTTTCAGCACCAGTTCTGGCAGGCGGTAAAGTCCGGTGCGGAACAGGCCGCCGAGGAATACGGTGTCACGATCACCTTTGAAGGCCCGGACAACGAAACCATGGTGGATCGTCAGATCGACATGCTGGCGGCGGCCTTGGCCAATAACCCCAAGGCCATCGGTTTTGCCGCTCTGGACAGCCAGGCCGCTATTCCACTGTTGAAGCAAGCTGATGAAAAGGGCATTCCGATCATTGCCTTTGACAGTGGCGTTGACAGCGACATTCCGGTTTCTACAGCAACAACAGACAATCAGGCCGCGGCTGCGCTGGCTGCGGACAAGATGGCCGAGATGATTGGCGGCAAAGGCAAAGTGGCCGTTGTTGCACATGACCAGACCAGCCGCACAGGCATCGACCGGCGCGACGGCTTCGTCAATCGCATTGCCGAAAAATACCCGGATATCGAAGTTGTCACGGTTCAATACGGTCAGGGTGACCACCTGAAATCGACCGAGGTGACCAAAGCGATCCTGACGGCGAACCCCGATCTGAATGGCATCTTCGGCACCAACGAAGGCTCGGCCATCGGTGTGGTGAACGGGGTGCAGGAACTGGGGACCGAGGGGCTAGTCATCATCGGATATGACAGTGGCAAGGCCCAGAAAGATGCGATCAAAAGCGGGCTGATGGCCGGTGCAATCACTCAGAATCCCGTGGGCATCGGGTATGAAACCGTCAAGGCTGCTGTGGCCGCGATGAAGGGCGAAGAAGTTCCTGCCCTGATTGATACCGGGTTCTACTATTACGACGCATCCAACATCGACGATCCGAAGATCGCGGCAGTGCTGTACGACTGATCTTCATTGTCAAACTTGTTCCTGGCTCTTGGTTCTCCAAGGGCCAGAAGCTTGTCAGAATCCCTGCATTAGCATGTCGATGCCGGCGGTGATCTGCGCAAAGTGATCATCAAGGTTGTCGACCGGCGATTTTAGGATGCCCACCGGAACAGCAGCCATGAATTGGGTTGCCATTACAAACGGTTTGCCCTGGATATCAAAAACGGGATTGAGCCGGGTGGCCGGGATCGGCGCGGTCGCTTCGGGAAGCAGGGGCACGACGACGCGTGTGTTCAACCCGCTCAGCAGATCGCTCTGGATGTCCAAAAGATACCCGTCACCTGACGGGTTGGGGAACACATCGTATTTTGGCATCAGAACTGTCTGTAGGTGTCCAACGGTAAGCCATTACGCTCGACATACGCGTTGGAACTCTCAAGTGCGGCCTTGTTTTCGGCTTTCCAGCGTTCAGCTTTTGCGCTGGCGACTGCGGCCCGAATGCCGTCTTCGGCTGCGCGGGAAAGATTGATCTTCAGATCCCGCGCCTCAGACAGCATATCGCCATCCAGTGATAGATTTGTCGGTTTACGAGATGGAGCATTCATTTGATTACCCTCAGATCTGCGCCATTTTACCATCACACGATATGCGCGTCAAACATGCGCATATTACGTGAAGCGTGGAAGCCCTCTGTTCAGCGGCACGTGGCAATCAGGAGGTTTTTGGCCTGAAAAGAGCTTTGCGCTCAGTTCTTGCCTCCCCGGTTATTCTGCGACTTTTTGTTTTTGTTTGTGTTTATTGAACTGTTGGTCGAAGAGGTTTTTGAAGGGTCCGTTTTTCTGCATGAGTTGGTCGAGGTTTCCCTGTTCGGCG
>NZ_JBQFYB010000015.1:0-73391 GCF_056541275.1 Ruegeria sp. AI2 | reverse complement strand
GCCCTATGAATACGTCTGCAAGATCTGGACTTTAGAGCCAGATCGATTCATCCTAAATCCGATCCACCAAATGCCGGGACTGAACACCTAGCTGTGACGTCCAACACCGCTGCTCATGTGCGAAGCAAAGCCTTGCCATGGGTCAGACCATTCACCTTCTCCAGGATAGCGTCCGCGTCAATGCAATGGTGCCGATAGAGGTCGCCAATTGTCCCTGTCTGACCAAAATGTTCGACCCCCAATGGGATGGTCTGATGTCCCTGTACGGCACCCAGCCAAGACAATGTCGCGGGGTGTCCGTCAATCACGGTAACCAGCTTGCAGTGGCGCGGCAGACCGGACATCAAAGTTTCGATGTGGGACCGAGCCGCCTGATTGCCGCGCGAACGCGCCCGTTGCGCTGCCGTCCACCCAGCGTTTAGCCGGTCTGCCGAAGTCACCGCCAGCACTCCGATGTCTTTGCGTCCTTCGCCCATCACGCCAGCGGCTTTGATCGCTTCGGGTGCAACGGCCCCCTGATAGGCGATTACGACCTCGCAATTCGGCCCCGGTTTTCGCAACCAGTATGCGCCATCAATAGCACCTTGACGGAACTCATCGTCCACGCGTTTGCCAGGCTGTTCAATCGGGTTTGTCGTCAAGCGCAGATAAACCGAACCGCCTGTTTCGTCACGCAGCCAGGTGCGTTCGTCCGGTTGCCCTTCACCGTTACGCTGCAGATAGTCAAAGGCCCACTCCATTATCACCGCCAGTTCATCAGCAAAGGCTGGCTCAAAGGCCGCCAGCCCGTCCTGGCTCATCCCGATCAAAGGTGTGCCAATGGATTGATGCGCGCCGCCTTCTGGGGCCAGCGTTATGCCCGAAGGCGTGCCTACCAGCATAAAGCGCGCATCCTGATAACAAGCATAATTGAGCGCATCGAGGCCACGGCTGACAAAGGGGTCATACACAGTACCGATCGGGATTAGCCGCTTGCCGAACAGGGAATGCGAAAGGCCCGCAGCGCCCAAAAGCAACATGAGGTTCATCTCGGCAATACCAAGCTCGATATGTTGCCCTTCGGGAGTAAATTCCCATTTTGCCGTCGAGGGGATACGATGCTCAATAAAAGCGTCGGCTTGCTCGGATCTGGCAAACAGTTTGCGCCGGTTTACCCACGGGCCAAGGTTTGTTGTGCCTGTGACATCAGGAGACGTCGTCAGGATGCGCTCGGCCAATTGGCTGTCGCCTTTCGACAAGTCATCCAAAATCTTGCCGAAAGCCATTTGGGTAGAAATTTCGCGGCTTGTGTCAATGTCAATAGATGGAACATCCAGCTTGTCATCGAAATAGCGTCGCGGACCTTTGGCAAAGAAGGGAACTTTCGACAGAAAGTCTTTCAGCGCCTCCGGGTCCTGCACTGCCGCAAGCGGCTCCCATTCCTCGCCGGCGGGCACGCCCATATGTTCTTGCCACGCGACGAACTGGCTGTTGTTCATCAGCCCGCCGTGGTTGTCCTTGTGGCCCGCAATTGGCGTGCCCCATCCCTTGACAGTGTAGGCCAGGAAACAGGTAGGGCGGTCATGTTCGATGGCGGCAAAAGTTTGGGCCATGGTCTCAACGCAGTTGCCGCCGAGGTTTTCCATCAATGCAGCGAGTTCGGCATCTGTGCGCCGTTCGATCAGCGCCGTCACATCCCCCTGATCGCCAAGATCGTCCATGAGGCGCTTTCGCCAAACCTCGCCACCCATGAACGTCAGGGCCGAGTATTCCTGGTTCGAGCAGGCATCAATCCAGTCACGCAGCCGATCGCCGCCAGGTTCTTTGAAGGCCGCGCGCTGCAACACGCCGTGCTTCACGCGCACAACATCCCATCCGAAGGCATCAAAGATTTTTTCGATCCGTTCGAACAATCCTTCACGAACGATGCCGTCAAGCGACTGCCGGTTGTAGTCGACAATCCACCACGTGTTGCGCAGGCCGTTTTTCCAGCCTTCCTGCAATGCTTCGTATACGTTGCCTTCATCCAGTTCAGCGTCGCCTACAAGCGCCACCATGCGCCCCATCGGGGCTTCTGCCCCCCAGTTTTTGGCCTTGACGTAGTCCTGAATGATCGAAGCAAACGAGGTGATCGCGACACCCAAACCTACCGAACCTGTCGAGAAGTCGACATCATCGATATCCTTTGTCCGGCTGGGATAACTTTGCACGCCGCCAAACCCGCGAAAGTTTTCCATCTTTTCGCGGGTCTGGTTGCCCATGAGGTACTGCATCGCGTGGAAAACCGGTGATGCATGCGGTTTGACCGCAACCCGATCTTCGGGACGCAAAGCCGAAAAGTATAGCGCAGTCATGATCGAAACCATCGACGCGGACGACGCTTGGTGACCACCGACCTTTATCCCATCAACCTTGGGCCGGATATGATTGGCATGGTGGATCATCCAATGCGACAACCACAGCAGACGCTGTTCAACGGTTTTCAACTGGTTGGGATCATATGGCATGGTGGTCTCCGAGACTCAGGCGGCACTGCGGGCAGGGTAGGGCAAAGCTTGCTCTAAATCTGCAAGGATATCATCAACGTCTTCCAGCCCGACGGAAAGACGGATTAGACCGTCGCTGATCCCATGTTCTGCCCGTTCTTCCGCAGTATAAGTCGAATGAGTCATGGATGCCGGGTGCTGGATCAGGGTTTCTGCGTCCCCCAAGGACACGGCGCGCTGGATCATGTTCAGGCGGTTCATGAACTCGATGCCACCGGAAAGGCCAGACTTGATTTCAAAGGCGATCATGGCGCCGGGCTGCGACATCTGCCGTTGTGCGACATCGTGCTGGGCAAAACTCTCAAGCCCCGGGAAATAAACCTCACTGACGGCCGGGTGTGCCTGAAGGTAATCGGCGACAACCTTGGCGGACGCACAGTGGCGATCCAGTCGCAGGTTCAGTGTCTTCAGTCCACGCAGGATCAGCATTGCGTTGAAAGGTGCCATCACTGCGCCTGTCATGTCCTTCATGCCGACAAGCCGGATCTCAGAAATCTGCTCGGCGGTTCCGACCACAAGACCCGCGACCACATCGCCATGCCCGCCCAGATATTTGGTTGCGGAGTGCAGGACGATGTCCGCGCCGTGCTCGATCGGGCGGGTCAGATATGGGCTGGCATATGTATTGTCGACCACAACCTGTGCACCGACAGAATGTGCAATCTCTGAACTGGCAGCGATATCCACCAAGCGCATGTTTGGATTCGCTGGGGTTTCGAAATAGACGACGCGGGTTTTTTCAGAAACAGCGGCTTTCAGGTTCGCAGGGTCCGTCATGTCGACGTGGGTAATAGTGACACCCCATTTTGCCAGACCGTGGCGCATGAAAGCGAATGTGCAGCCGTAGAGCGTCTTGTCGACAATGACTTCGTCACCTGGCGACAGCAGGGTCCAAAGTACGGCGGTAATTGCGCCCATCCCGCTGGACAGTGCAAGCCCAGCCTCGGCACCTTCCAGCACGGCAATACGCTTTTCAAGAAGGTCACAAGTAGGGTTCGATATCCGACTATAGATATGACCTGCGCGCTCACCAGCAAACATTTCACCGCCGGCCTCTGCGGTTTCGAAGGAGAAGGTTGAGGTCAAGTGGAGGGGCGGGGTCAGCGCACCATCGTTTTCAAATGGATTGTAGGCATGATGAATGGCGCGAGTGGCAAATCCGGTTGTGTGGGTCACGGTGAGCTCCTGATCTAAGTTGTTACCACTTTGCGCCTTTACTTTGAGCAATGGGTTGCAATTAATGCCACATTAATTGTGAATATTGGCATATTATGCTAAAATTGGAGGGAAAATGGACGCCAAAGACAGACAGATCATTCGAGCATTGCAGCGGGACGGGCGTATGACGAACCAGAATCTTGCTGATGAGGTCAATCTGTCTCCTTCGCCGTGTCTGCGACGGGTCAAAAACCTTGAGGCCAGCGGTGTCATCAAGGGGTACAGTGCCGATGTGGACGCTGCTGCATACGGGATGGCGATAACCGTCTTTGTCCGTATCCGGCTTGAGCGGCACAATGAAACAGATGTGCAGAAATTCGAAAAACGCGTTCGAATGATCGATGAAGTTCTAGAATGCCATGTGCTGACCGGCGCAATGGATTACCAGTTGCGGGTATTGGTATCGGACCTCGAAGCATACGAAGACTTTATTCGAAACCGAATTCACCCGATCGGTGGAATAGCTTCGATCGACACCAGCTTTGTTTATGGAACAGTCAAGAAAACATCGGTTTTTCCGGCCTGAGAAAGTTTGAATTCTCGCAAGTGACCCTTAATATTGAGTTCCAGATTGTTAGGATGCGGAAGAACCGGATTCGAGTTTCCGAGACTGTGAGAATTTGCCGTTAGGCGAAAATCGCCAACTGGATACACCCAAAAAAGCAACATAATCATTGTTACGCGCGCCTTCTGCAAATCAACGCTGCCCGTTCGCTCTGCCAAAAATACGCTTTACTTCAGAATCTTAAGGTCGGGTCACGACAAAGTCCGGCACGATCGCTGCTTGCTTGATCGCTTCCTCGACATCATGCCCGGCGAAGAACCCAAAATCCGAGACAAGTGCGGAAGCCACTCCGGCATGACGCGCGCCCAGAATGTCAGTATGCAGACTGTCACCTACCATCAGAACGCGGGATTTGTCGACGGGCCCAAGTCGCTGAAAAGCAAGATCATAGATATTGCCGAAAGGCTTTCCATAAAACTGTGGCACTACACCCGTCCGGTCGGCCAAACGGTGCGCGAAAAGACCGGGTTCTTTGGAAAAGCCGTACTCGCGTGGGGCAACGATGTCCGGGTTGCCAACCAATACCGGGCGGGGTCGGCTTAGCAATGCCGCCTCCAACATCGCTTGTCGGGCTTCAGTCCAGGCGGCTGACCCGATCATCAGAAAACCATCAACGGTTTCGTAGGGCTGCGGGTCATCTTCCAGATAGGTTAATTTCAAACCTTCCAAGTCGCGAAGACCGGCGCTGGGTGTCGCCATCAAACCCCAGTGCATCCCACGTCGGCCATTCAGCCCGGACAGCAACGTAGCCCGACTGGTAATCACATCCTGCGGTGCGAAGTCATATCCCAGCCTGGTGTATTTCTCCAACAGCGTGGCGTGGGGAAACCCGGCGGCATTCGAAACCACCAGGACACGTTTGCCCGCATCCGTCAGTGACTTGATCCGTTCAGGTGTTTCGGGGATTGCCGTTTCTCCGATATTGAGAACCCCGAACGCATCCAGAAGAAATACGTCAAACTCATCCATAATTTCGGAAAGGGTCTCGATACGACGATAGCTCACGTCGTTCGGTTCAATATCTGGAAGGCGGTGCCGGACGGCTTCGTATGCCTTAAAAGCCTCTTGCGCTGAGAATCCGGTCAAATGATCGCTCCTCGTACTTTTGCCGAAACCCATTCGCTGATCATGACCGCAAAAAGAATTACAATCAGGATGAGGCTGACTTGCGGCCACGCCAGAACATTAAGCGAGGCCGAGAGCTGCAACCCGATGCCACCGGCACCAACCAGACCAAGCACTGTAGACTCGCGAATATTGATATCCCAACGAAAGACCGCAATTCCGGCAAAAGCTGGCAGGATTTGCGGAACGATCCCATATGCCATGACTTGCCACCGCGAAGCACCGGTGGCTGTGATCGCCTCGACCTGACCGTGATCAATCTCTTCAATCGCTTCATAAAGAAGTTTAGCGCAAAACCCGATTGAACGAATGGCGATTGCTATGACACCGGCGAACACGCCCGGTCCGATGATAGCGATCAATAGCAGCGCCCAGATCAGCGAGTTGATTGAGCGGGTCGAGACAATGACCAACAAGGCAATGGGGCGGATGAACAACGCCGACGGGGTAGTATTGCGGGCCGCCAAAAAGGCAACCGGCACGGCCATGCACAGAGCGATGATCGTGCCCAGTGTAGCGATGTTCAGTGTATCCCAGATCGGGCGACCCAGCTGGGTAATATAATCCCATTTCGGAGGTGTTGCGCGGGTCCAGATGTCGTTGGCGATACGGGGTGCGTCCCAGACGAAAAACCAGGTTGTCGATTCCGAAATGAGCTGCCAACAGTAGACAAAAACCGCTACTCCCAGAAGCCAGCCAAACCAGCGGACCAGGCTTTGGCCCGTCGTCCGCCTGCGCCAGATTTGTGTATCGTCGCGTTCAAGAACGGGCATTACTGAACCCTCGCGCGGATAATTCCCGAAAGGTATTCGAGGGCCATGACGATCCCGATGATAAGGATCAGAATGGCGGCTGCCGTATCATATTCATATCGATCAAACGCGGTGTTGAGTGTCGCGCCAATGCCGCCTGCCCCCACCAGCCCCAGAATAGCGCTTTCCCGGAAATTGATGTCGATCCGGTACATGGAAAGACCCACAAGCCTAGGCATGATCTGAGGCTGAACCCCGTAGTTGATCCATTGCAGCCATCGTGCACCAGAGGCCTGAATCGCCTCAGCCTGAACTTTGTCCATCGCCTCGATATCTTCGGCCAAAAGCTTGGAAAGAAACCCAATGGTTGCGAAAGACAGCGTCAAAAATCCTGCCAGCGGGCCAAAGCCAAAGATGGCCACAAGCAAAATGGCAACGATAATTTCCTGCAATGCCCGGCTTAACGCGACAATGCCGCGGCACATTATGTAGATTGGCAACGGGGCGATATTACGTGCAGCCCCCAATCCTATCGGGATCGAAATCAGGATACCGACAACCGAAGCGGCCACGGTCATCACAATGCTTTCCAGAAGACCGGCCCAGATATCTGACCACCGTGAAATGAAATCTGGGCTGGTAAAGGCAAGGACGAACGCCCATCCCCTGTCCAGTCCCTCATAGACCCTGCCCCAATCAACATCGATGGTCATAAAAGCCGCAATCAGGTAGGCGAAGAACCCCAGTATCAATGCCCTGCGCAGCAACGTGTTTTTGATAAAGGCCGGTTTGCGCCAACCTTTTCCCAGCATGTCGTCAAGTTCTCGATGGCTCATTCTGCGGCCTCGACATCTTCGCCCTCATCCACTTTTTCGATGGTCGCTTCCCAGTCTTCCTCACCGTAAATCTCGGTCAGCTTTTCCGGGGTAAGCCCTGTTGGAAGGCCATCAAACACGATTTCGCCAAAGCGGAGGCCCACGACACGGGGAACGAACATCTGGGCTAGTGCTACGTCATGGATGTTGATGATAGCCGCCAGCCCACGCTCCTGACACAGTTCGGTGATCAACCGCATGATCTGACGACTGGTCTTCGGATCCAGCGACGCGGTCGGTTCATCGACCAGCAACAACTTTGGGTCCTGGATCAGGGCGCGGCAGATACCGACCCTTTGGCGTTGACCACCCGACAACTCGTCCGCGCGTTTGTCAGCCATATGCAACAGCCCCACCCGGTCCAGCAGGCGGAAAGCCTCGTCCACATCCGACTGCGGATACCGCCGTAGAAAACTGCGCCAGAATCCGACATACCCCAACCGACCGGACAATACGTTTTCCATCACGGTGAGGCGTTCGACCAGAGCATATTCCTGAAAGATCATACCCATTTCGCGGCGTGCTTTCCGCAACGCACCCGACCCGAGTTTGGTCAGGTCCATGTTATCCAGAAGAACACCGCCGCTTGTAGGCTCAACCAAACGGTTGATGCAGCGGATCATCGTCGATTTTCCCGCACCCGAGGGCCCGATCAGTGCAAGCACCTGCCCTTTGGGCACCTCAAGATCGATGGCCTTCAGTGCCTGATCTCCGGTCCTGTAGGTTTTCGTCAGCTTTTGAAGACGCAGCATAAAATGCCCCCGATTAGGGTGGATAGCGGGCCTTCTCAGGCCCGCCTGATTAAGCATGGCTTATTGGCAGGCGTAGGAGACGCCGTTTGCCGCGTCAATTTTCCGAATGACGTCCCAGAATTCCTGGTAAGTCATCTCAAGAAATTGGCCTTCGTTCGACTTGGAAAACTCTGCTTCAAGCGTTGTCCCTTCCCACTCGAAGTTGAAGAAAGCATTGCGGATTTTCTCCTGCAATTCGGGCGTCAGGTTGTAGACAGTGCCAAATCCGGTGGTTGGGAAGGTCTGCGATTTGTAAATCGTAACAACATCTTCCTCCTTGATCACATCCCGCAAAATCATCCGTGCCTTTACCGAATTTGCAATCGATGCCGCTGGATAGTCCTTGTTCGCCACACCAAGGATCGAGTTGTCGTGCTTTCCCGAATAGACGGGTTCGAAGTCGCGATCGGGCAGAAGATCGAAGTCACTTTTCAGGATCGCCGACGGTGCTTTGAAGCCCGAGTTGGACGTGGGTGACGTAAAGGCAAGTTGCTTACCTTTGATATCCTCAACCTTTTCGATGCCCGAGCCTGGGTAGGTGATGATCTCCATTTCATAACCGAAGTTACCGTCTTTTGAGGCCATAATCGTAAACGGTCGGAACCCGGCACAGTTTACTGCCAGTGGGTTGGACCCGGTGTTGAAGCCCGCAATATGCAGGCGTCCCGACCGCATCGCCTCGATCTGGGCGGCGTTGTTTTGGACCGGAAAAAAGACCACGTCCTTGCCTGTCTCAGCCTTCAGATGCTCTAGAAAGTCAGACCATGCGGTTTTGTATACGGCTGGATCTTCGACCGGTGTATAGGCAAAAATCAGGGTGTCAGGATCAATTAGCTGGGAAGAATCTGTGGGGATATCCGCAATCAAATCCCCATCGACGTCGCAAAACCGCTCGTCCAGATCACCCCTCGGGCAATCTTGCGCCGAAGCTGTCCCGGAAAGCGACATGAGCGCAAATGCCGATGCCCCAACCAATATTCTGATGTCTATCTTCATGTTTTCCTCCCAGTCATGCGCGGTCATTTTGCAGTCCGCTGTTCGTCATTCATTTCAGTGTTTACGGGGCGACAAGAACATCAACCTCGGCACCGTTGATCGCGTTAAGCAACTCTCCTGTTGGTTTCGTGTCGGAAACTATGGAATCCAGGTTGGTCAGGTCTCCGACCTGAGACAGGCCTTTACGGCCAAATTTCCCTGAATCGATTAAAAGATGTCGATTTGCTGCGCGCGTCAGCATCATTCTTTTGACAGCCGCAAAGCCGCGCACGGTTTCTGAAGGGCCTTCGACCGAAAAACCTGACGAGCCGATCATGCATCTGTCGACATTGAACCGAGACAGGAATTCCAGCGTTTCGGTTCCGATCGTCGCAGATTCGGTTGCCAGATATTCTCCTGGACAAAGCAGAACCTCGGCAGCCCCATGGCCGAGGGTCATTGCCACCGGGATTGAATTCGTAATCACTGTGCAAGGAGTGCCGAGATAGGCCAATGCACGGGCCATTTCGATTGTGGTCGAACCGGAATCGATCATGACCGTTTCACCATCACGAACCAGTCCCGCCGCGCTGATACCTATGCGTTCGCGCTCCTCAATCCGCGCGTTGGCTCGCTCGTCCAGACCTGGATAATGCCCTTGCGCCGGGGCAGAAGCCCCTCCGTGCGCGCGTGCGATCAGGCCGTCATTCGACAGGGCGTCAAAATCCCTGCGCACCGTCTCGTTAGAGACGTTGAAACGCTGAGCCAATTCATTGATGCGAACGTGCGGGCGAAGCTTCAACTCCAGCAGTATTTGCTGGCGCCGGTCGGATTTTTTTACCCTACCCCGTCCCTTTTCAATCGTTTTGGCACGTATTTTCGTTTTGGACATCCAACAACCCAATCAGGTTTCAAACCCCACTTTTGTGGGATTTCGGGCATAATGCAATAATTTTTGTTGCATAACCCTCAGTAGGTTGTGACAATTCGGAAGAGTCCAAAGCGCAAGGCAAGAATGTGTGAATTGCACCGTTTCAAAGTGAAAACCTAAGAACCACCGTTAACGACTGAAGGTTATTCTGGGTGCGCTATTGATACCGTGTCATTGAGGGCAGCATGAGCGACGGTAACATAACAGACCAGATTGCAGCACTTCCGATGCGCTGGGACAGGTATGGAAAACTACGCGTTCTGATGGTGACTTCGCGCGATACAGGGCGGTGGGTCATCCCAAAAGGTTGGTTGATGGAAGGAAAGAAACCTTGGCATGCCGCCGAAATTGAAGCCCTGGAAGAAGCAGGTGCAGTCGGGGCAATCTCGAAACAGCCGATTGGCCAATTTTTCTACGACAAGCGCTTTGAGGGCGCGAATAGCGTTCGCTGCCGCGTTACCCTCTATCCCATGGTCGTTGAAAAACTGAAGCGGCGTTGGAAAGAACGGGACGAACGGACGCGTCACTGGTTTTCACCGGGGAAAGCGGCAAAGCTGGTGGAAGAAAGAGATCTGTCAAGTTTTCTGAGAAATCTGACGGGCAATCAGAACGCCCAGTCTGTCATTAACAAGCTACGAAAAGCTGGATGAGAAAGCGCCTGACAAAACAAAAGACACTGGTGCACGATAACCAAAGGGAGGAATGATAATGAAAAAACTTACATCCACGGCCGTCGGGTCGCTGATTGCAATAGCCGCATCTGTGTCGGCAGCGCAGGCAGACAAGCTGACACTCTATTGCTCTGCGCAGGAAGACTGGTGCCAACTCATGGCGCGCAGTTTCGAAGATGCAACGGGCATCGACGTCAACATGACGCGTAAGTCGTCAGGCGAAACCTTTGCCCAGATTCGTGCCGAAAGCTCGAACCCGAAAGGAGACGTGTGGTGGGGCGGTACGGGTGATCCGCATTTGCAGGCCGCCGAAGAGGGCCTGACAATGGAATACATGTCGCCAATGCGCGACCAGCTTCATGATTGGGCAATTTCCCAAGCCGAAAGTGCCGGAAACAGAACGATCGGCATTTATTCCGGCGCACTTGGGTATGGCTATAACGCAGACCTGCTGGCGGCCAATAACCTACCCGAACCCGCCTGTTGGAAAGACCTGCTAAAGCCTGAATACAAGGGTCACGTTCAGATGGCCAACCCGAACTCGTCTGGTACGGCCTATACAACGCTGGCCTCGATGGTGCAGATCTTTGGCGAGGATGAAGGTTTTGAGTTCATGAAAGGCCTGCATTCGAATATCAACCAGTATACAAAATCCGGATCTGCACCAATCAAAGCAGCCGGTCGAGGCGAGAACACGATTGGCATCGTCTTCATGCATGATGCGGTAAAGCAGGCTGTATCGGGTTTCCCGATCAAGGTAGTCGCGCCATGCGAGGGTACCGGATACGAAATTGGGTCGATGTCCATTATTGAAGGTGCCCGCAACGAGGAAGAGGCGAAGAAGTTCTATGACTGGGCACTGTCGCCTGAGGCGCAGAACCTTGCTCTTCAGGTCAGCGCGTTTCAGGTGCCATCGAACAAGAGCGCAGAAACGTCGGAAAGCGCGCCTGACATGAGTCAGATCAAGCTGATCGACTATGACTTCAAAAAGTATGGTTCCTCAGACGAACGGAAGCGTCTGTTGCAGAAATGGGACGAAGAGGTTTCGGTTCTGCCGCAGTAAATGGCCAACCATATTACAAAAAAGACCCGTCCGGTTCTGATCTTTTGGGTCATCGCCGGGTGGGTCGGGTTTTGCCTGCTGCCGTGGTATATGGTCGACGGCGGCCTGTGGTCATTCGAATGGCTTTTTGACGGCTACCCGTTTGACGAAGATTATGCCCCCGCTGCATTCCTGATCGCACAGGGTGAGAAGCTTTGGCTTGCCCCACTGTTGATCGCTCTGACCTTACCCCTTCTGGTGCTGAAGCGAGCCAAGTCTGACCCGCTCTATGCCCGGGTTCTGATCCTTTCCGGTGCGCTCGGCTTCGGCTGGTTGATCGCACAGGGATTCGGGATTGGCATCAGGGGTTTCAATTTCAATTGGTTGGAAGCCTATTTTGGCGAACTTGGTGATCGCCAATTCGGTATGGGCTATGGCGCAATGATTTGCGCTTCAAGCTTTCTGTTCCTGTTGACCCAAGGCATTGCGGCAAGAGGTGCCATCAACGGTGACGTCTTTGTTGTTAGTGCGATTGGCGGTGTGATTACCATCGTCACCGTCTTTGTCTTTTTTCCGATCGCCAAGATGCTGTTCGCTGCCTTCGTCACTGAAGATGGCGCATATTCCATTGCTGTCTTCTTTTCAAAATTCTTTGATGCCCGGCTTTGGGGGTTGGGGTGTTTTTATGGTGCCAGGTGTGGCGCGGCATGGAACTCGCTGTTTCTTGCCATCCTGGTTGGCTTCGTCACGACTGCCCTGGGTTTGTGCTTTGCACTGGTCGTGACCCGCTCGGGCTTTCGCTACAAACGCGTGTTGCGGGCTTTGACTGTTCTTCCGATTATCACCCCGCCATTTGTGATAGGCCTCGCGCTGATCCTGCTTTTTGGCCTGTCAGGCTCAGTCACACGGTTCGTCGCCGAACTGTTCGGCACGCAGCCAACGCGCTGGCTGTACGGAATGCCAGGCATATTCATAGCACAGGCCCTTGCGTTCACACCCATTGCATTCCTCGTTCTTATCGGCGTGGTGGAAGGCGTCTCGCCATCTATGGAGGAAGCGGCCCAGACTCTCCGCGCCAGCAGATGGCAAACGTTCAGGACAGTGTCCCTGCCCCTGATGCGCCCCGGTCTTGCCAATGCATTTCTTTTGGGCTTCATCGAAAGTATGGCCGACTTCGGAAACCCGCTTGTTCTGGGTGGGAATTTCGACGTTCTATCGACCGAGATTTTCTTTGCCATCGTCGGGGCGCAATATGACCAAGGACGGGCCGCCGTTCTGGCCATGGTATTGCTGTTTTTTACTCTTTCGGCCTTTTACGCACAGCGTGTTTGGCTGGGCAAGAAAAGCTATACCACCGTAACAGGCAAAGGCGACGCAGGCGTGCACCCTTTGATGCCTACGGGTCTTTCTGTTCCCGTGCTGGTAATCGCTCTTGGCTGGGCGGTGTTCACGATCATTGTCTATGCAATGATCATCTACGGCAGTGTGGTCGAGCTTTGGGGGGTCAATAACTCCCTGACCCTAAAACACTACGTCACGGCATTCTCTGTTCGATTTGAAGAAGAGGGCATTCGTTGGACCGGCGCCGCGTGGGACAGCTCCTGGACCACCATAACCATTGCGGCAATTGCTGCACCTCTGACGGCAGCGGTTGGGTTGGTCACAGCTTACCTGTTGACCCGGCAAAGCTTTGCGGGAAAGAACGCTTTCGAGTTTGGGACCATGCTGTCCTTTGCAATCCCCGGTACGGTGATCGGTGTCAGCTATATTCTTGCCTTCAACGTTCCGCCGATCGAAATAACCGGCACAGGTGTTATCCTTGTTATCAGCTTCATATTCCGCAACATGCCGGTTGGGGTCCGTGCGGGCATCGCCAGCATGTCGCAACTCGACCGCAGTCTCGATGAATCCTCGCTGACCCTTGGTGCAAACTCGTGGCAGACATTTCGTCGTGTCATTCTGCCGCTGCTACGCCCCGCGATACTGGCCGCGCTTGTTTACAGTTTTGTCCGCGCGATGACGGCGATCTCGGCTGTGATCTTTCTGGTCAGCGCCGAATACGACATGGCAACCAGCTATATCATCGGGCGGGTCGAGAATAACGACTATGGTCTCGCCATTGCTTATTCGACGACGCTGATCTTCGTGATGCTGGCAGCGGTCGGGTTATTGCAATTTCTCGTCGGTCGGGTCCAGATCGGTCGGCGCACACAGAGCACAACGGAGACACCCTCATGACCGACAACAAAATCGGTTCCAAGGCCGCCCCGGTATTATTTGAGAACGTGTCGAAAGTGTTCGGCAAAAACGTTGTGGCTGTTGATAACATTAACCTTCATGTCGAAGCGGGAAAACTGGTCACGCTGCTTGGTCCGTCAGGCTGTGGGAAAACAACGACGTTGCGCATGATTGCCGGTTTAGAGATGGCAAGCTCTGGCAAGATTATGATTGGCGACCGGGACGTCACCAAACTGCCCGCAACAGACCGCGACGTATCAATGGTGTTTCAATCATACGCGCTGTTTCCCCACATGAGCGTGCTGGAGAACGTGATGTACGGCCTCACATTCTCGGGCTTTGCCAAGGATGAGGCTCGCAGCCGCGCCTTGCATGGCTTGCAATTGGTAGGGCTCAAGGGGTTCGACAATCGCCTTCCCTCCGAACTCTCGGGTGGTCAGCAACAACGTGTCGCCGTCGCGCGAGCGCTGGTTCTAGAACCACAGGTTCTGCTGTTTGACGAGCCGCTATCCAACCTTGATGCCAAGCTGCGACGCCAGGTGCGCGAGGATATCCGGGCCATTCAGCAAGACCTTGGATTGACGGTTGTCTATGTCACCCACGATCAGGAAGAGGCCCTGGCCGTCTCGGACGAGATTGTTGTGATGCGGAACGCCGCGATCGCTCAGATGGGTACACCTCGCGAGCTTTATGATGCCCCGAATGACCGGTTTGTTGCCGATTTCATAGGCGAGGCAAACCTGCTCAACTGTCAGATCGTTGCAACCGACGGTGATACTGCAACAATCGAGATCGAAGGTTACCGTCACACTCTGCCGCGTCGGGGTTTGACCAATGGGCCCGCGACCATCGCTGTACGACCCTCGCGCCTTGTGATTGGTTCTGATGACGGCATCGCCGCTACAGTGGCCAAGGCAACCTATGTTGGCGTGCGGATGGAATACACGCTGACCGGCGCATTTGGTCAGGTTTTTGCGGTCCACGATGATGTTGATGCACCGCTTGCACCGGGTACCGAAGTCAGGATGGGGTTTGCGGGCAAAGGGCCGGTACTTCTGCCTGACTAGATGCCGAATTTACTGATCATCACTCACCCCGAGGTCGTTATTGATCCGGATACCCCCATTACGGAATGGGGTCTGAGCACGACAGGTCGCCGGCGCGCCGCATCCTTTGCCGCCAGTGAAGTTATGGCCAATGTCAGCCATATCTGGGCCAGCAGCGAACGAAAGGCTCGTGACACTGGTGAGATTCTGGCCGCGCCCTTGGGGTTGCCTCTAAATATCCACCCGGAACTTGGCGAGAATGATCGGAGTACCACTGGTTTCCTTCCACGGGAAAAGTTCGAGGCGGCCGCCGACGCATTCTTTGCCCAGCCGGACATTAGCTTTCGCGGTTGGGAAACTGCGGCCGACGCGCAGAAGCGCATTCACCGGGCAGTCTTGGAAATCATTCGTGCCCATGGCACCGGAGACCTCGCCGTCGTTACACATGGCGCGGTCGGGACATTGTTGTGGTGTGAACTTTCCGGAAATCCGATTGACCGCCAGTACGATCAACCGTCACAAGGCCATTATTGGCAGGCAAGCCTGACAACTCTGCGACCTTATTCTACTTGGTTGCCAATGGCCTAGACGTTAAACGCCCCAAGCGTTCTCTGCGATTTCCAGCAAGCCTTCAAATACATCTGGCGTTCCTACGATCACACGCCCACCGTCGCGGATCATCGCGTCGGCGTCTTGATCTTCGACAACACCGCCCGCTTCTGCAACCAACAATTGCCCAGCCAGACAATCCCAGGCGTTCATGTGTTCTTCCACATAACCCAGAAGTCGCCCGGCTGCGACATAGGCCAATGACAATGCCCCGCTGGCGTTTCTGTGAAACATGGAACCGCGCTCGATCAGTTCTGCGACCACCGGCACGACGTGGCGAGTTTCTATCCGGTTCGAATAGCCCACAGAAACCGTCCCATCCCGAAGAGCAACCCCAGAGGCCACGTGTATCGGTGAACCGTTCAGTGTCGCGCCCTCTCCGCGTGTTGCCACAAAGGTTTCATCCATATTAGGATCCCGGATCACACCCACCGCAGTGCGCCCTTCGGTGACACCGGCCAGAACAATCGTCCATACAGGTAAGCCATTGACGAAATTCGTAGTTCCATCAATTGGATCAATCACCCAGTCAAAACCGCTCTTGCCTGTGGCAGCGCCGTGTTCTTCGCCAAATATCCCATCCTGCGGCCAAGCATCCATGATCTTTTGGCGAATGAAGGCTTCGACGTTTTTGTCCGCCTCGCTCACCCAGTCCTGAGCACCTTTTTGATCGATGACCAGATTACTCCTGTCCAAGAAGTATTTCTCGGCTATCACCCCAGCTTCTTCACAGACCGCGATGGCAAAATCTCTGCGTTCCGAAAGACGATTCATGGCCTGTCCTTTTGTGTTTGTGTATCTAAGGCCAACATTGCGGTCCAAGCGGAAGCCTTGCAATGACTGAATTGCAGCACCGTTCATTTCAATTCATGCCGCCTCGAGGTTGCCGAGCAAAATGGACGTCATATCGACGGTTATCACACCGTCTATGGCTACAACATCCATTCCAGTCTGATAATCAACGTTGCTTTTTGTAACTCCCGACAAGTCCGCATCTGAATCCAAGAAGACCCATTGAGGTTCATGCGCAGTGGTTTGCCCAACAGCCACCTGCAAAATCGCCAGTGCATCCACGGCATTGATGGTTCCATCTTGATTGATATCCGCCGCGATCAGGTTTTCCGCATCGGCAGGCCCCCATGTCGGATCGAGGCCAACCGAAATGCGTAACACTTGCAAAGCATCCATCGCGTCGATCTCTTTGCTCGCCGTTGAATAATGTTTGACGATGTCCAGTCTTCCGGGGAACGTGCCATCCGGAAGGTCTAAGTCAAATTGCCCCTGATCGTCAGCCGTGACAGATACCGTACCACCGCCGATCGGAGTGAATCTAATCTCCGCATCCGACAATCCGGGATTTACAGATCGGCTGTCCACTGTGATTGGCCCAAGCACACCATCCGAACTGTCCGGCGTCAAACCGCCGAAATCACCGAATTCAACCGGAATGTGATCGGGGCCTTCAAACCCGGCCCCGAAAATATCGGTACTGGTCAGCGTTCCGCCCGAAGCGGACTGAACCTGCACCACCTCGCCCCGATACTCTATCCGCGCCCCTTGAGTGGTGCTGGTGAATGTCAACTGCTGAGGGGACCGCAACAGCAGGTAGTCGAACATGTCCAGACGGTCCACACCCGGCTGAAAATCCGTGATCGTGGTCAGACCGCTGCCTGACTGCATCACGAAAATGTCGGCCCCTGCCCCACCTGACATGGTCATAGCACCTGTTCCGGCTATCAGTATGTCGTCGCCATCGCCACCCATCAGGGTGGTATCCAGAATACTGCCGCTCAGCATGTCGTCTGAGGCCGTCCCCGATACTGTTCCAAACCCTTTGTTCACGACCCCAAGATCATCGACAGGAACCGAAATGACAGTGACTCCAGCGTCTTGTTGCGACGTAACCAGAATCTGCAACTCATTGCCGACGTGAGCAAGGCTCAGCGATTCGACATTCTGCAATCCACTACTCAAAGTGTCGGCGAAACTGTCCAGATAGACCAACTGGCCTTCCGGTGTCAGCGTGAACAATGTAAGCCCATCGTCGCCGCCACCCGCCACGACGAATACGCGCCCGTTGATGTCCACGACTTCAAGGTCCTGCACGGATTCAAAGCGGGTCGTGTGCGAATCCAGAATATGGTCTGTGGCGCTCAGGCTGCCGTCAGCTTTCAATTGAAGCACACTGAGCGAGTCGCTGCCTGCGCCCGCCACGATCACCCAGGGCTTGCCGTAGGCATCAATCGTTGCGACGGCTGTCGGAGTCGAGATTCCAAGGGTTCCCATAGCCGAACTGTTGTCAATCTCGGTCAACTGACCGGAAAGGCTGTCGATCCGATAAGTTGAGACTGTATTGCTGGCCGCATCACTTGAGATCAGGAAATGGTCTGTTCCTGCGCGCAGCGTCTGTATCGCGTCTCCAGAGCCAGCAACAAGACCAGCAAGGCTCAGCGTTCCATCTGGATTAACAAGATATGTCCCGATTTGACCCGTTTCTTCATGAGCCATTGCTAGAACATCCATGGGTCCGATCGACACTTGAACAATCGCCGAGATATCTCCTCCTCCTGCCAGAGATCCGGTTTCCGAAAGGCTGTCCAGGGTGCCATCCACGTTCAGGTCATATCCGACCAACCCGACCGCCATATTTACATCCAGTACCAGTTGTTCGGATCCCGCCAGCGTTATCGGTGTGCCACTGCAACCAACGTGAAACGTGATTGTGCCGCTGTAATATTCCGTGTCGACCAATTGAGGCAACGCGCCCTCAACCAGCCTCCAGACCGCGACGCCGCCGCCCGGTCCGGTGACGGTATAAAGATAGGTGGTTCCGTTAAACGTTTTTAAAGCCGTATCGCCGATACCTGAATCGAGCGCCGCGCTCCCCGTTGCCACCACACCTTCGAATTGAAGCATCACAGCTACACCTCCATCGCCACCCCTGGCCTTGACCAAAAGATGACCTGATGCACGGACCGAAACAAAAGCGGAATTGTGGTGAAAACGAGAAGTTCGGTTTCAGATTAACTCAATTTTTCACTTTCGATCGCAACAGTAACCAGTGGGAAAGACAGATGAGCCAGCCGTTATCAGCGCGACCTGTCATCCATTTCGGTGATCGCGGAAACCACATGTGAGGGTAAGATGACCAAAGCACCAGAGTTCAACAAGCGTCCGGCGGCTGAACCTTCGGAAACGGACCGCAAGCAACACATTCGCCAGTGGATCGATGGAAAACTTGGCCGCTGGGCAGGGCGCGGCGCGGCCGGCGGGTTGATTTCAACTTTGATGGCCTTGCCCGCGTTATCACAAGCCACAATCGAAGAACTGTATGCTTTTCAGTTCGCGGAAACCATTCCAGGCGTTCGCTCGGTCAAGTTGATGAAGAATGGCGATGTTCTTCTAGAAATGGTCGATGGCCGGACAATGATCGTGGCAGCTGAAAACGTCCAGATCCTGGACAGCGGTGCCATCATGATCGCTGAGAACGCGGTTCAGGAGATTGCCCAGTTCAGCGCTGTGGAAGCAGGTGTTTCCGCGGGTGCGTCCGCAGGCGGCATCAGTGGTGCCGGCGCGGCGTTGGGCGGATTGGGCCTGGCGGGGGCGGCTGCGGCCGCAGGAGGTGGCGGCGGTGGCGGTGAAGACAGCCCCGTCGTATCCGAACCCACCCCGACTTACACAAGCCTCAACCTCGCCGAGCTGCAATCCACTGCGCTGAACAACGTTAGCACCAACGCCATCGCTCCCGAAGGGACTGCGACCATCGAAGTCACAATAGGGTCACTGGTGAAAACCGTGACACCCAACCCCGATGGCAGCTGGAGCATCTCTCTGACAGCAGCCGAAGCCAGCGCGCTTCCACAGGGTGTGTCGACGGTGACCATCAGGAACCTGGATGGGTCGGGGGCCGAGCTGTCGACACAATCCGTTCAGTTTGACATCGATACTGTCCCGCCAAGCCTGTCGATCACCGGGTTTTCTGACGGGCCGGTACTCAACCTGGCAGAGCAGGCCACCGATCTGACGGTCACCGGTGTAACTGATGCTGAAGACGGGCAAATCGTAACGGTTTCACTGAACGGGCAAAGCTATTCCGGTACGGTTTCCGGAGGACAGTGGAGCGTAACCGTCCCGGCGGCTGACCTTAGCGCCTTGCCTGACGGCGCAATCGTAAATGTAACGGCAGACGTGACTGACGCGGCTGGAAACCCGGCCGCACAGGCCAGCGGAAGCTTTGATACGGATTTCACCGCGCCAAGTGTCTCTCTGGATCCTGTTGCGGGTGGATCAATTGACCTGATTGATGTGGCTGGTGACTTAACCTTAACGGGTTCCACCACGGCCGAGGACGGGCAAACCATCATCGTCACGTTCGACGGGCAGGTGTACACCGGCACTGCGACAGGCGGAAACTGGACTGTCACGATCCCCAATTCTGACCTCAGCGGTCTGTCCACCGGAACACCTGCTGCAATTGTTGTGGCGGTCGAGGATATCGCAGGCAACCCGGCCGTGCCGATTCTTTTTACTGTACCAGTGGACCTGACCGGCCCCTCAATTTCGATATCTCCGCTTTCCGTCGGCGCAGTTCTCAACGCCGCTGAAGCCGCGGCAAGCTTGGCTATAAGCGGGACAACCGCCAATGTCGAAGATGGCCAGCAAGTCACCGTCACACTGGATGGTCAAACATATACCTCGACAGTGACGGGCGGAACATGGACTGTAACTGTCCCAGCCGGTGATCTCGCATCTTTGGCCGACGGAGGCAGCTTTCAGATCACTGCAGATGTCAGCGACGCAAACGGGCTGACAGCCCCTCAGGCTGATGTGACACTTTCGAAAGACGTCACAGGACCGACCCTCAGCATCGACACGATCTCGACCGGCGCATTCATGAATGCTGCCGAACAAGCGGTGGGCCTGACAATATCGGGCGCAACGTCGGCCGAAGATGGCCAAGTCGTGACCGTCACTTTGAACGGTCAATTTTACACTGCTACAGCCACCGGAGGGTCTTGGAGCACGGTTGTCCCCGCTGCCGACCTTGCGGCCCTCTCTGATGCTGCCACCGTGGCGGTAACGGCGGATGTCTCCGACGCCGCAGGAAATCCGGCGTCACAGGCCAGCAACAGTTTCACGACCGATTTCACACCCCCTACCCTGGGAATAACCAGTATTTCTGCCGGCACTGTCATGAACGCTGCTGAACAAGGCACCGACCTGATTGTCTCGGGAACCTCTGACGCTCAGGATGGAACGGTCATTACTGTGGAGATCGCGCGCGCAGACGGAACTGTAGATGTAAGCGGTACAGCAACGGTAACCGGTGGTATCTGGACCTATACCGCAACAGTTGCCGAACTTTCAGGCCTCCAGGACGCAAGTACCTATAATGTCACGGCTTCTGTTTCAGACACTGCAGGGAATGGCAACCAAATCTCGACGAGTTTCACAACCGATTTTACAGCGCCAGCAATCACGATCGACAGTTTGCCGGTTGGCTCCGTATTGGATGTAATGGAACAAGCTACAGACCTGACAATTTCAGGCACGACGACCTCGGAAGATGGCCAAATAGTCTCTGTCACGTTTGGCGGGCAAACCTATACAGGTGTTGCATCGGGTGGAACCTGGGCGATAACTGTGCCAGCCAGCGACCTGGGTGCGCTTTCCGATGGAACAAACTACACCATCACCGCAACAGTTGACGATGTCGCTGGCAACAGCGCAGTAGCGGCAAGCAGTTCGGTAACAACGGACTTTCGGCCAGTTCTGATGCTGGACGATGTCGGCGTGAACAACGCAGTGGCCCTTGCTGATGCCAAGGCGTCAGGCACTACTGTCAGCGGTTCCTCTGCCGGGCTTTCAAACGGCCAGACTGTGGATGTCTTGCTGAACGGTAGTTCCGTCGGTAGCGCGACGGTAACCGCGGACGGATCCTGGACACTGGCTGTTGCGTCGTCAGATTTCGCCGCCATAGAAGCTGGGGATGCCCTGACTATATCAGCCCAGGCAACCGTTGCAGGGGGACCAGATCCCTTACCTGTATCGGATCAGGTGGTTGCTCATGAACCAGCTGCCTACGTGATCTCTGAAGTCGGGCGCAGTGGGTCAACCGTAACGTTTGCCATTTATGCCGATGCAAATCGTGACATCTCTGGTGGCCTGGCTTTTACAGCGGAGCTTGAGTTTGACTCATCTGTCGCCACTTTCGACATCGGGTCTGACTCGGAAAACAGCGCGTTCGATTTGTTTCTGGCAAACCCAGGCACAGGTGACATCATCAACTTCGCTGGGGCGGCGACTGTTTTTTCCGATTTGTCTCAACCTATTGTCACCTTCACGATGACAGTACAGGATGCTGCTCAACCCATTGAGTTAACGATCAAAACACCTGAAGGTGGCCCTGTTGCAGTTCAGTTTGGCACCAATGGCAATGACATCCTCACCGCAGCAAACACGGACACAATCATTCGTGGCGGTGGCGGAGATGACAGCATTGACGTCATCGAAGCCGGGCGGGACGTCGTTGTCTTTGAAGCCGACCCGAACAACAATGGCGTAGACAGCATAACCGGTTTCACAATTGGGCCCGCAGCAGATGTAACCGACGCTCTGATGTTCAGCGGACTGAATATCGCTACGCTCCGAGGTGATGGCACGAGTTTTGAGCTTCTTACTGTCGGTGACACATTGGGCACAGACACTGGATTTGTAGGCCTCGATACCGTTCTTGCAGACCTCAATGCCGTTACACTCGAAACGGCTATAGAGAGCCTTGCCGGAGCAATTGCAGGTGACGCGCTCTATGTGATGGCAACGGACGGAACGGACAGTGTCCTGATCAAAGCTGATTTCGTGACACCTGGCGATGCCAACGTCGAAACCCTCGCAACTTTCCATAGCCTAGCCGATCTCAGCAGTTTGACTGCCGACAACATCATACACACCGACCCAACCGGTGCGACGGCCTGACCCAGCTCAGGAACAAATTGGCGTTCATCAGAAACACGAGGCAGTTATGGCACAGAATGGCTTAACCCCGGTCACACGATCACAACATGGTCATCGGTTCTGGAAACGTTACACGTCGTTCGAATTCGCGCGCGATATGGTCGACTGCCCGGTGGCTGAGGCAGAGATCCTACAGGCAGCAGCCAATTTTCCGATCGCGTTCCGGAAATTCGAACGGGGATTTTACCCCGTGGCAATCTTATCGATGACACCAGACAAACCGACGCCATACGTGTCAGCAAAAGGGGAATGGCGCGCAAGCTATGTTCCCTCGGCACTACGGTGTGTGCCATTTCAATCCCGACCACCTGAGCTTCAGGACAAAACCGGAGAGGGGGAGTTTGACTTGCTTGTCAACGAAAGTCTGGACCTGGTTACCGACAACCCCGACGATGAGCCATTCTTTGACCGAACCGGAGCGCTGGGGGCTGAACTGCGAAATGTCCAGGCGTTCTTTCGCACTCTTACAGCATCACTGGAGAACACATATCAGTTGTGCCGTACGATAGGCGGCATGGGGCTTTTTTCTCCACTCGCCTGCGCACAAATGGACGAATGCCTCGACGGTTACTTTGATGTCAAGCTGGTTGCCTTGCGGCAAGTTCCTTCAGCGCATCTGTCATTGCTCGCCATGAACGGAGGCCTGCGCCTCATACATGCCCACCAAGTTTCCTTGACCCATTGCGCGTGGCTTTTGCCGGCTCAAAAGCGCGTCGAGCAATTGGAGAAAAAGTCGTCGACCGGCGTTAGCTCGGATGCTTCAGAATTTATGGAGGCGCTGGCAGCCGCCCAACGAAAGGAAAGCTTGCTTGACCATCGGTGGCAGGAGGGTCAGTATGCCATTTAGTAAGTATTCGCAGTATTTTGTCGCGCTCAGTCTGCTTCTGGTTTCGGTTTCCGCCTGCACAAGTCCACCCGATTTGACGCCTGTGACGATGTCCTTCGCAGCCCAAACAGCCGGTGCTGGGGCAACTAAACCATCAAAAACACTTAGTCACAGCACCTTCGGGCAACGGGTAAAAAAGGCGGTTGAGAACAACCCAAATCTGGCGCAAGTCAAATCCAGAATGGGAATCGCGAAAGCCAAACAAGACGCGGCTGAAGGCGCTTTTCTTCCGGAGATTTCGCTGGGGCTAAACGCGCGATCTGAAAGGATTGCATCAGATATTGCGGATGTATCGCCGTATCTGAGGGTCTCACAGTTGGTCTATGACGGCGGGGCGGCTTCAGGGGATCTGACCGCTGCGCGGGCACGTGTCTTGGAAAGCAGAGGCGATCAGATTCAAACGGCCTCATCCACTGCTCTCGCAGCAATCGAGACCTATGTACTTGTCCTCGATCAACGAAAGATTCAAAGCATCGCAGCAAAGAATGTTTTGACCCATGAAGAGCTTGTTCGCCAGATAACCGACCGAACAGAAAACGGCGTCGGTTCAAGTGCCGACGTCCTGGCAGCCCGGTCACGCATGTCCGATGCGCGCACAAAGCTGGCTGATGCGTATGCGCGCACAGACCGCGCCGAAGCGCGATTCCGCGAAGTATTTGGGGATGAACCTGGCACTCTTTCTGCACCAGTTCCGGCACCTGGGCTGGAAAGAAGTGACATGCAGATCATAATGAACAGTCCTCAGGTTCGGCGGTCCGATGCAAGCCTTCTGGCCGCCAAGGCGGAATGGTCCGCAGCGCAAGCGCGCCGCAGCCCTGATGTCAGGGTCGCCGCATTCGCAAACCAGGATAACAATCGTGACGCGAATTTTGGAGTAGATCTTTCTTTCAATTACGAGCTGGACAGCACCGGCCAACGCCGCGCCGCAATAGCAGCGGCGGAATCGTTGGTCAAAGAGACAGAGTTTGCGCGCGAGCAGCTTATCCGAGAAATTACGCGAGAATTGGCTTTTATCCGTTCGGATCAAAAAGCGGGTGCCGATCGGTTACGCGAAGCCCGGATTGCCGTAGAGGCTAACGCGGAAAGTGTCGCTGCATCCCGTGAACAATTTTCAATCGGCCGCCGTAGCCTCATTGAAATTCTGGATGCTCAGCGCGACTACGTAAATGCTCAGGAACGTTTGATCCTTGCGGAACAGAGCTACTTTCTAACCAATTATGCAGCCCTAAGCTTGACCGGAGACATACTCGACCTGCTTGGGGTTTCATTGGGCGACTGGGGCACTACACAATGAACGCATCCCACCCTGCCACCGATGCCTCGTTACTTACACCGTTTGAAGCCTGTCTGTTGAATATCTCGTCGGCACTTGAACGGCCATTGAGTCTCGCGGCGCTGCACGCGGCGCAAACTGGCGCAGATGGGGATTTGACAGTACGGGACATTCTCGCCCTCGCGCCAAAGGCGGGCATGCAGGCGGGATATGGGGCAATGCGCCTTTCCGACTTGGATGACAATCTGACACCCACCCTGTTGCTGTTGGCAGAGGGTAAAGCCGTTGTCTTTCACGGACGAACGCAAGCTGGCGCCTTTTTGGTCTTCGACCCAGAGCTTGGCGAAGGTATCGGTGAAGTTTCCGAAGACATGCTGGCAGCCTGTCACACCGGTTACGCAATCCTGTTCCGTCGCCATCACGACGGCGAAACATTGGACGGGCCCGGTTCACATGGCGGTCACTGGTTCTGGAACGCCCTGTCCGCCAGCCGGTGGTCATACGTTCAAGTCGCACTCGCTGCGGCGCTGGCAAACCTCCTTGGTTTGTCTACGTCCGTTTTCATCATGGTGGTCTATGACCGGGTATTGCCCAACGAAGCAACAGAGTCTCTGATCGCTTTGACCCTGGGTGTGGCGTTGGCACTGTGTTTTGACTTTGCCCTCAAGTTGCTGCGGGCGGGATTTATCGACAAGGCTGGGCAGAAAGCCGACTTGTTGATGGGCCGGCGCATTTTCGACCAGTTGCTGAACATCCAGATGAAATCGCGCACTGGGTCTACCGGTGCCATGACCAGCACCATTCGCGAGTTTGAAACTCTGCGAGAATTCTTTACATCCGCGACGCTGGTGGCCGTTGTTGACCTGCCTTTCATCGGGTTGTTCATCCTGGTGATCTATCTGGTTGGGGGACAACTGGCTTTGATCCCTGCACTGGCCGTACCGGTGGTGCTCCTGACAGGTTTGGCGGTGCAGCCAGTTTTATCAAGGATGGCGGAACGAAGCTTGTCCGATGGACAGTCCAAGCAATCAGTTCTGGTTGAGGCTGTCTCGGGACTTGAAACCATTAAAACAACGGCAGCAGGCAGAAAAATGCGCGCACGATGGGAACAGGCCATCGAACAGCAGTCAGCGCATGGTGCACGAAGCCGAACCGTCACGCAATTTGCCCTGAACCTGACCGGATTCACCCAACAGGCCGCACAAGTGCTTGTCGTATTTCTTGGTGTTTTTCTGATCACAAACGGGCAAGCCAGCATGGGTGCGCTGGTGGCTTCGGTAATGTTGACCGGTCGGGCGCTGGCCCCTCTGGGTCAACTGGCGCAGACTTTGACCCGCATAAATCAGGCCAGGTGCGCCTATCGCAACCTCAATGCGCTAATGCATGCAGAAAGCGAACGCCCGGAGGGGCGCACATGGCTGACCCGATCTGATTTCAAAGGGGCAATTGCCTTCAATAACGTGCATTTCTCGTATTCTGACCAAAGCGAAGATACCCTGCATGGTGTCTCATTCACAATCAAGCCTGGCGAGAAAGTCGCAATTCTCGGTCAAATCGGGTGCGGGAAAAGCACGATTGCGCGCCTGCTATTGGGGCTTTACACGCCGCGAGTGGGCTCGGTCATGATTGATGGATTAGACATACGTCAGATCGACCCGGGTGACTTGCGACGCAATATCGGATCCGTTCTGCAGGATGTCTGGCTTTTTTCGGGGTCTGTCAGGGACAATATCGCAAGTGGCGCAGTCCGGCCCAGAGATTGCGACATTGTCGAAGCCGGCCGTATTGCCGGTGTCGAAGAATTCGTGAACAGCCATCCTTCGGGCTATGACCTTCAACTCGCTGAACGCGGTGAGGGGCTTTCCGGTGGGCAACGGCAGGCAATCGCCCTGGCACGGGCACTTGTCGGGCGACCTCCGGTTTTGCTTTTTGATGAGCCAACCAGTGCGATGGACGTCAAAACCGAAGCCCAACTTGTTCAACGCCTGAGTGCGTCAACCTCCGGGTCAACCCTGGTCATTGTAACGCACAGAACCAGTCTGCTGGAGCTTGTGGACAGGGTTATCGTTCTGGAAAACGGAAAAATCGCAGCTGATGGACCCAAAAGCCTGCTGACGCAGCACATGCGTCAGAAAGGGAGGCACCTGAATGTCGCAGCATCCTGATCTGGCGAAACTGGCGCGCGAAATGCAGGGGCGGTCCCCCGTTCGTGGTTCATTGCTCTTGCTGTTGATCCTGTCGTGTATTGTCTCGGCCGGGTTGTGGGCGCATTTGACCGAATTGGATGACGTAACGCGGGTCGATGGGCGGATCGTGCCTTCGGGAGACATACAGGTGATCGACGCCGCCGAGCCTGGCGTGCTGCGGTCGCTTCATGTGCGCGAAGGCCAGTTGGTCGACAAAGGGGCATTGTTGATGGAATTGGACGCCACACAAATCGACAGCCAACTTAGCCAGGAACAACAGCGCGCTTTCGGGCTGCAAGCCCGTGCACAACGTCTGCAGGCAGAAATAGATGGTACGCAATTGAATTTCGATGTGCAGTTGATCGAAGGTGCACCCAGTGTCGTGCGCTCGGAAACTGCATTGTATCAGGGTCGGCAAGCAGAGCTGGCGGCAGAAATCGCCATCTTAGAACGACAACGTGAGCAAAAGCAGCGAGAACACGAAGAAGGTCTCGTGGATCAGGTAACAGCAGAAGAAACCCTAAAGGTGCTCGGTGAGGAGCGTGCAATCATAGCTCCGCTTGTTGAGCGGCAAATGGAACCGGCAACGACATTGCTGGCGTTACGGCGCAGCGAAGCCGAGTGGCGCGGCCGCAAAGTCCGTGCCGAAGCCGTGACCAGCAGGTTGCAAACCGGTTTGGATGAAATAGATGATCGGATTCAAGCTGCTCACAGCCGATTTCGAAGTGCGGCGCTTACTGAATTGGCCATTGCAACTGCGGAACTTGCGACCTTGCAACCCGCCTTGCCTGCTCTACGCGACCGCGCTGCACGAGCGCAGGTTCGCTCTCCGGTTCGCGGTATCGTCAACCGCATCCACCGAACCACCATTGGGGGTTTGGCGCGGAGTGGCGAAGATCTTGTCGAGATTGTTCCCCTGGACGACACACTATTGGTCGAAGCTTACGTAAAGCCCGAAGATATTGCATTCTTGCGTGCTGGACAGCCCGTAAAGGTAAAGATCACGGCTTATGATTTTGCGCGATACGGGGCGCTGGATGGTGAAATCGTACGGATTGGCGCCGATACCGTCACACGATCAGAGCGGAACGACGAAGAGGTGTTCGTTGTGGAAATCCGCACGAGCAACACCATGCTCGATGGAAATGGTGTCGCAGTGGAAATCATACCCGGCATGATCGCAGAGGTTGACATTTTGTCAGGTCGAAAATCCGTACTGGAGTATCTGCTGGAACCTGTCGTGAAGATAAAAGATCAAGCTTTGCGTGAGTGAGCGCAAAGACCAAAATATTCGTTCTTGCGACGCTTACTGTGTTTTCTATCTACACTGCCGGACGCAGAGGGGATCGAAAGAAATTCAGGTTCACACTCTGGCCAACAGAGCGTCGCTATTTCCAGTCGACATCCCCTAAAAAAATATACCCAGCACCGTAAATCGTTTTGATCAGGCGCGGATTCTTTGGGTCTTCACCAAGTTTCGTACGCAACCTGGAGATTCTGACATCCATAGCACGATCAAAGCTGTCGCCCGCTGCACCGCCCAAGGATTCCTGCATCTGCCCCCTGCTGATCAGCCGCTTGGGGCTTTCCAGAAACAGACGCAAAACCTCGCCTTCTGCATGGCTGAAAGGTGTTTCAGCCCCTGACCCGTCTTCCAGAACATACCGATCAAAATGCGCAATCCAGCCGTTGAATTCCGCCCTGTCCGATTGTGATGTCCGACCGCGCGGCGCGCGCAACCTAGCCCGTACCCGGGCTACGACCTCGGTGGGGTCAAACGGCTTGGTAATATAGTCATCTGCGCCAAGCTCCAGCCCTGTCACACGGTCCTGAACCTGCGCCCGGCCGGAAATAATGATCACTGCTGCACCCTGTTCCAGCGCCAAGCGATGAACAAGCGCCAGCCCGTCGGTATCTGGTAAGGACAGGTCCACAAGGCAGACATCAGGGGTTACTCGATTAAGGGATGCTTCAAACTCTCTGGCACGCGAAAAACTCTGCGTTCTGAAACCGGCATCCTCCAGCGCATCCGTCAGAATGCGCCGAATTTCGGGTTCGTCGTCGAGAATGGTCACCATTGGTTGCGACATCAGGCGGCCTCGGCTTGGATGAGAGCGGACAATTGGGCCTGTGAGAACGGTTTACGCAAAACAGGTGCCAAAGCAAGGGCCCGTTGATGCAGCGGATCTGAATTTGGCAGAGATGTCATAAGGATAAGCGGCAACCCCGGTTTCAACTGTTCAAGGATATCCAAGCCAGTACCGTGTCCTTCCAAACGGATATCGGACAAGACCAGCGAAATGTCCTTCACACTTGATATCAAGGCCAGTGCTTCATCAACTGAATTTGCTTCAATGACAGTAAAGCCCAAATCCACCAGCATGTCCCGAAACTGCCCGCGCAGGTCTTCGCTGTCTTCAACCAACAGTACCAATCCGTCCTGCGCCGGAGGAGCGGGCCGAAAAGGCAAACGCATGACAACCGAGGCCCCAGATGGCGTATTTCTTAGATTCAGATCGCCACCAGCAAGCTTGACCGTATCATAAACCATCGGCAGCCCCAGACCCGAACCGTCGCTCCCTTTTGTTGTGAAAAACGGGTTCAGCGCCTTTTCAAGCGCCTCGGGTGAAAACCCCGGCCCAGTGTCGGAAACCGTGACTTCGATCCAGATCTCACCAATGGCATGTGCACTGATTGTGATCTGGCCCGTGCTCCCGCAGGCATCCCTGGCATTCAGAACCAAATTCAAAAGCGCATCCTGAACCATACCCGGATCAAGCATCAATGTCTGTTTTGGCAAGGTGTTTACGACGGACAGGCCCACACCGCGAGGCAGTGAAGGCGTCGCCAGAATCCTCAGGTCTTCCAACAATCCCCCGATGTCAGTGGCCTGCGGTTGCGGCGTTCGGTTCCCAGTCATGTCGGCGATCCGGTTCAGCAGTTGCCCGCCCCGGCGCGCGGTTTGTTGAGTTGCCGCCACAAGTTCCCGCGCGCCATCCGGCAAATCCATCTTGTCGAGGCGGGACTGCATCCCAAGGATGATAGTGAGCAGATTGGAGAAGTCATGGGCAAGCCCGCTGGTCATCTGGGCCGCCATCGCCCGGCGGCGGGTTTGCTGTAGTGCTACGCGTGCCTGTGTCTCTTCGGTGATGTCCACCGACATTACGTACACACCCCCTGCCCCATCCGGCGTAAACGAAACCCGAATACGGCGGGAATCCTGATCTTCAGTGAACTCGAAAACCGATGGCTCTCCGCTATAGGCCTTAAGCAAATGGGCCTGAACCCGTTCAAAGGCGGCCGCACCCAGCGCTTCAGAAATGTGAAGCCCCAGAATATCGGACGGACGCCCGGGCATGACGGCGCTCAGGCGGCGATTCGAGTAATCGTAACGGCCGTCGCTGTCCAAATGCGCGATATGAGCCGGCATCATCTCGGTCACCATACGAGTACGCGCTTCGATTTCGGTCAGTTCCCGCTTGGCCTCTTCAAGCGCCGCGATCGTGGCCGCAAGTTTGCGGTTGGTTGCGGACAGTTCTTCCGCGTGGCTCAGCAACTGTTCCGACAGTTCCTCTGACCGCGCCCGCAACAGGTTTTCCGCCCGCCGCGTGCCGGTAATATCCGTGTAGACCGCGACCCACCCACCTTGGGGCAGCGGCGCGCCTTCAATTGAAACAACCTGCCCATTGGGGCGCACGCGCTCCATGTAGTGGGGCTCAAACGCCAAGGCTTGCTGGACACGCAGATTGACCATTTCCTCGACACTTTCATCGTCGCCATACTCACCGCGGCTGGCAAGAAAGTGGATCGTGTCGCTAAACAGAGCGCCCCTTTGAACCAGCTCATCCGGCAAACCGAACATTTCCTGGAAGCGGCGATTGCTGAGCACCAGTTGCAACTTGTTGTCATAAATGGAAAGCGCCTGACCGATCAGGTTTAGCCCCGCGGTCGTCATCGCCTTGATACGCTTTTCCGTTATGTCCAACTTCGTTTTCTCCACGGCTCATGCCTAGCATCAGAAATCATGCACGGGTAGTGGAATTGAGGGGAGGCGTTTCGGACTCTGCCTTCGTTCAAGTGCTTTTGCCAATCCGCGAATGCGCAAAGAGAAATACGTCGACACACCTGCCCGTGACCGAGTGCCCGGTATAGTTAGAATAGATGAACGTTGACAAAAAATCGCGTTCTAAGATGTGTATCTGGGGCGGGATTTTGCACCCTCAGATGTGATCGAATGCAAGGACAATGTGTGGTCCATATTTTTCATCCGGTGGCGCAACATCTGTCGGCTTAACCGTGCGAGATCCGTTGCAAAATCTGGATTCTCCGCGACGTTCTCGAATTCGCCCTTACCTTGGTGGTCGAACAGGATCGGGGGCAGGTCGGCAGCGAACTCGACCAGTGTGAACCGTTCATCCCGCAATATTCCCAAACACGAGTCGCTGTTACCAGTCCCCAAGTCTTGCTGCCACAGCGTCGGGTTTTCAGGTTCTGAAAAATCAAGTTCACTGAAAGAATAGTCGCGCCAATCGTCTGGAATATTACCGCGCAACAATGGCAGCAAGGACCGACCATCCATAGCGTTCGGAGCAGCCTGTCCAATCCAGTCCAGTATGGTCGGAGTGACATCCACGGACTCGGTTGGAACGGTGATCTTGCTTCCAGCTACAGCTTCGTTCCCGGGCAAACGGATCATCAGCGGTGTGTGATACGCCGCATCATAGACCGTCATTTTGCCCCAGCTGTGTCGATCCCCCAGCATTTCACCATGATCGGCGGTGATAACCAGCAATGTATCGTCGTATTGCCCGCTGTCCTTCAGGTACTGGACAACACGACCGATGTGGTGATCAACCTCGGTCGCCAGGCCCAGATATATAGCACGCAAGGTGCGAATGTTTTCGTCTGTAGGTTCAACGTCATCGAAACCGTGAACGAATTTTTTCGCGCTAAAGGTATCCAGCTTTGGTCCAAAGAACGGGTGCACTGCTTTTTCTGCTGCTGCGCTCGGCAAGCAGTGCGGCAGAGGGATATCCGCCGGGTCATACATGTCATTGTAAGGGGCCGGTGCGACCAAGGGCGGATGCGGGCGGATATAGGTCAAATGGGCGAACCAACCCTTTCCACGATGCGGCGCGATCCCATCAAGAAAGGTATCTGTCAGAAAAGCTGTATCGCTGTCTTCCGCCCGATACAGCGCGGGATCATTCAGCCGCAAGTGTCCACCGTCGGGCGAAACGGGCTTGTAGACATCCCAGTACTTTTCGAACTGGTACCCCTTTTTCATCAGATGCGCTTGCCAAGGATATGATTCTTCAAGACGCATTTCGACAACTTCAACAAACCCGGTCATCGACTGTTCGTAAGACTTGAGGTCAGGGTCATTGGGATCATGGACGCGCGGGTCGGCGGAGGTATCTGTGTAACCAAACAACATTGGCAAGTAACCAGCTTTGCGCATTTCCGTAGCAATGTTTGGGGTATCGTGCCGTAGCGGCGTTCCGTTTCTTACCGACCGATGATTCATCGCATATTGACCGGTCAGAATCGATGCGCGCGAGGGACCACAGGGATTGGTGACCGAAAAATGGCGGGTAAAGGTCACGGCCTCATCCATAAAAGCCCGCAAATTCGGAAGGTTCACATGGTCTGCCAAGGCCCCGGACAGGCAATCCGCTCTGAGTTGGTCGATGATGACAAACAAGACGTTCTTGGTCTGATGCATACCGACTTCTCCGATTCCGCGCCGTAATAACCAACGCGGAATGTGTATTGCTTCCCGCCACAGCGCAACCAATTTGTCGGTCAGGCAGAGGCGTGTTATCCCGACAAAGTTGTTGTGCGACAACCTCTGGCATGCACCTGTTCAGCATAGCTCCAATGCGACGGTCGGCGTGACGTCAAGGCCATCCAGCGCGGCAAAAAGAAGTCCAATGGCACAAAGCCATTGCGGTCATTGAATGTTTCAATTCACATGACCTCATGACGCAACCTTCGATAATCTCAGAACACGATTCCAGCGGTACTCGTGTACGCATATCCGGAGAGCTGCTCACGCAATCGCTGCAAACCGTTGAACAGAGTTTTGCCTCTGTCCGCCCAACCGGAGAAAGGGTCGTTCTGGATTTGTCCGAGGTCGAAGCCTTGGATACAGGCGGTGCCTGGCTGATCGCGGACCTTGGCAAACGCTTTACGTCGCAAGGTGCAACACTTGAATTTCAAGGGGTGAAACCGGCACATGCCACTCTGATAGATACTGTAACCCGTAGCATACCCGACGAACCCGGTGAGCTTGATAAACCGCGAAGTCTGTTAGATTTGATCGCACAAATGGGTCACATCACTGTAGGTGCCTGGCGGGATACGCTTTCCATCCTCGAATTTCTGGGTCTGACACTGCATCGGCTGTTTCGTACCATTGTCATGCCATGGCGGCTTCGCAAGGCAGCGCTGGTCACACACATGGAAGAGACCGGGTTCAAGGCACTGCCAATCGTGGCCCTTATGGGGTTTCTGATCGGTGTCGTACTAGCATTTCAGGGGGCGACCCAACTGAAGCAATTTGGAGCTGAGATATTCGTGGTCGAGCTGATCTCGATCTCGGTTCTGCGTGAATTAGGCATATTGCTGACGGCTATAATCGTTGCCGGGCGCTCGGGTTCAGCATTTACTGCGTCAATCGGCTCGATGAAAGTGCAGGAAGAAATCGACGCAATGCGAACGCTGGGTCTGGACCCGATCGAAGTTCTGGTCATTCCGCGCGTTTTGGCGTTGTTGATCATGCTACCCATATTGGGTTTTGTCGCCGATATGGCAGGCCTGTTTGGCGGCGCCTTGATGAGCTGGATCGACCTGGGTGTAAGCCCCGGAATGTTTCTTACCCGTTTGAAGGAAAACACCGACGTCTGGCAATTGGCAGTCGGTCTTATCAAAGCTCCGTTCTTTGCGCTCGTCATCGGCGTTATCGCCTGCTGGCAGGCAATGCAGGTCAAAGGGTCCGCCCAAAGTGTCGGTCAACGTACGACAGCATCAGTTGTTCAATCTATTTTCATGGTGATCGCAATCGACGCTTTGTTTTCGATCTTCTTCTCAGAGATCGGGATATGACATGACCGGGGATACACCACAGCCATTAGCTGCCGCGACTAAAGGTCGTGAGGCTGTCATTCGTGTACGCGGGCTGCGAACTCAGTTCGGTACGCAGGTGGTACATGAAGACCTGAATCTTGATGTCTGGCGAGGCGAAGTTTTGGGAATCGTCGGCGGGTCAGGCACCGGTAAATCCGTATTGCTCAGAACTATCGTAGGGCTGAACAAACCCGCAGCCGGAGAAATCGAAGTTCTGGGCGTCGATGTTCTGAATGGCCCAGAGGATGATCGCCGCAGAATCGAACGCCACTGGGGCGTTGCCTTTCAGGACGGGGCACTGTTTTCGTCGCTGACCGTGCTGCAAAACGTTATGGCACCGTTGCGGGAACATACAGGTCTCAGCGAGAAGCTGATGGAGTCTCTGGGTGCATTGAAGATCAGCCTCGTGGGTCTGCCG
Organism: Ruegeria sp. AI2; assembly: GCF_056541275.1. NCBI lineage: Bacteria > Pseudomonadati > Pseudomonadota > Alphaproteobacteria > Rhodobacterales > Roseobacteraceae > Ruegeria > Ruegeria sp. AI2. Next base: position 39,123 of record NZ_JBQFYB010000015.1, on the reverse strand, counting down.
CAGCTGAGTTGCGGCAAGTTTCCGTCAGAACTGTCGGGTGGCATGCGCAAACGCGCCGCGCTAGCACGAGCGCTTGCCCTTGACCCCGAGATCGTTTTTCTGGACGAACCGACCGCAGGATTGGACCCGATTGGCGCAGCCGCGTATGATGAACTGATCGGCGAGTTACAGCAGGCGCTTGGGTTGACTGTTTTCATGGTCACCCATGATCTGGACAGTCTTTACGCGATCTGCGACCGCGTCGCGGTGCTTGCAGAAAAGCGCGTGTTGGTTGAAGGTCCGATTGAGGACATGACCAAGGTCGATCATCCTTGGGTACAGGAATACTTCACAGGCCCCCGCGCCCGCGCGGCGCAGCAGAAGGGGCAAAACAGGTAAAAGCAATGGAAACCCGGGCGAACTATATTCTGATCGGCGCGTTTACCCTTGCGGGGTTGCTGGGCGCATTCGGCTTTTTCCTGTGGCTCGCCAAATTTGAGATCACGCGCCAATACGCTTATTACGATGTACTATTTGACAATGTCGCAGGTCTGTCGGCAGCCGGCGGCGTGAACTTCAACGGCCTGCCGGTCGGGCAAGTCGTTTCCTTGCAACTGGATGAAAATGATCCGTCAAAGGTTCGGGTGCGGATCGAAGTGGACGCAGACATTCCGATAACCAATGAGACAATCGCGCAGCTTCAGTCCCTTGGCGTGACCGGTGTTGGCTATGTTGAACTGACCGGCGGATCGGCTAACGCTGAACGATTGCCACAAAAGAGTGTTATCAAGAGCAAACGCAGCGCAATTCAATCCCTGTTCGAAGGCGCGCCAAAAGTTCTGGATGAAGCCGTGACACTTTTGGAGAACCTGAACAAAGTCGTCGATGATAAAAACCGGGAAGCTGTGAGCGGTATTCTGGACAATCTTGCTTCGGCCACAGGTAAACTGGACAAGACACTGACAAGTTTTGAATCCGTCGCAAGTGACATCGGCAGCGCTGCGCAGGATATTGGCGCGTTTTCAAAGCGGCTGGACCCGCTGATCGAAACTGCGCAAACAACGCTCAAGACCGGCACGGAAACATTGGAAGCCGTCAAAACGGCATCCGGGTCTGCCAAGACGGCGCTGGACGAAGCAAAAACAACCCTTCAGACGGCGGACCGCATCTTGCAGCAGGAAGTGAAGCCTTTCATCGAGCGAGGTTCGCAACTGGCTGAACGATTGACCGTTTTGTCTGATGAAGGCAGCATCACCTTAGGAATTGTGAACGAAACCGTGATGAACGCCAACACGACGCTTGGCTCGATTACTACGGCCATGGAGTCCGCCAAGGGGGCGCTGGCTTCGGCAGAATCCGCTTTTGACTCTGCAAATCGCGTCATGGAGGAAGACGTGGCACCTGTTGCGGAAGATGTCCGGAAGGCGGCCAATCAGGTGACCGAAACCGTCGCAGGCATAACGAAAAAGATCGACCAGATCTCGGACGACGTCCTGAGCGCGTCAAATTCCGCGTCCGAATTGCTGGGAACCATCGACGGCATTGTTCAGAGCAACCGCCGACAAGTGTCAGACTTCCTGCGGGTCGGGTTGCCTCAGTTTGTTCGTTTCATCGAAGAATCCCAGCGTCTTGTTATCAGTCTGGACCGCCTCGTAGACAAAGTTGAACGCGATCCGGCACGTTTCCTTCTGGGCACCCAAGCATCGGAGTTCCGTCAATGATCAAGCCTGCACTTGCAATGTTGATGGTCGCGTTGTTTGGCGGCTGCGCTGGTCTGGGCACGTTGCAACAAGCGGCGAAACCGAATGATTTGTATCTGCTGACCCCAAAAAGCACGTTTTCCTCGGCGCTGCCCAGGATTGAAAAGCAGATCGTCGTTCAGGAACCCACGGCAACTGCCGCAGTGAACACGGACCAGATAGCCATTCAGCCTACCTCGTTGCAGGTTCAATATTTGCCCCGCGCCCGCTGGGTGGATCGCGCGCCCTTGATCGTTCAAACCTTGTTGGTTGAAAGCTTTGAGAACTCGGGCAAAGTCGCAGCTGTTGGACGCTCAACCGTTGGCCTGCGAGCCGATTATGTAATAGCCCCGGACCTTAGAGAATTTCAGGGGGTTGTGATCGAAGACACCGCGAACGGAACCAAAATTCGCGTCGAAGTTCGTATTAACATTAAGGTGATCGACGAATACGAAGATAAAATCGTTGCATCCAGCTCGTTCCAGGAAAACGTCGTGGCGGCAAGCGATCAGACGCCGGATCTGATCAACGCGTTTGACCTGGCGTTGGGGCGCGCGATGAGAGATTCTGTTGAATGGAGCATTCGCAAGATCAATACCCACGTGGCAAACAACCCGCGATCCATTCCCAGATAACGAAAGTTGCATAAGACGGCGGAAAAAGCGGGCAATTACGGCTGCGCTTTCACATGACCAATCATCGCGCTACCTAATGTGGTTTTCAGAATTGTGCGGCCGAAGCTCGGTTCCAATCATCTGCAAATTCTTCGGGAATGTCGTCCTTTAACAAGGCACCGTCCTCCAGATAAATATAAAGCTCGGCATAGGTACGCTCATGCTCGTCCGCAGTTCGGCGCAGGATATCACGGGGATGTAACTCGGACGCTTTTTCCTTGCCCATCGCGCCCAAAAGCTCGCGGAAACTTTCCAGTGTGGCATCGTGATAGCGATTAACACGCCGGCGTTTCTGCGGCACATTCACGGCGCGCCCGCGGATGGGATCTTGTGTAGCCACCCCTGACGGACAACGGTTTGTGTTGCAATGCAATGCCTGGATGCAACCCACCGCAAACATCATCGCGCGCGCCGAGTTGCACATGTCGGCACCAAGCGCCAACTTCTCGACCATGTCATAACCGGTCGCCACTTTTCCGGAACAGATGATCCGAATCTTGTCACGCACTCCGACACCGCGCAAACAGTTGCTGACAAAGATCAAGGCTTCGTTCAGGGGCATACCCAACCGGTTGGTGAATTCCACCGGGGCTGCGCCCGTGCCCCCTTCTGCCCCGTCAATTGTGATGAAATCCGGCAAGATACCCGTTTCAAGCATTGCTTTACAGATCGCCATGAATTCGGACGGCCTGCCGATGCACAGCTTGAACCCGACAGGTTTGCCGCCGGACATTTCTCGCAGGTGCTGGACAAAATGCATCAAACCTGTGGGCCCATCGAAGGCACTATGGGTGGGCGGTGAAATCACATCCTGATGTTCGGGCACTCCCCGTATCTCGGCAATCTCGGCATCGACTTTGGCAGCAGGTAGAACACCGCCATGGGCGGGCTTTGCACCTTGTGACAGCTTGATCTCAATAGCCTTGACCACGTCCCTTCCTGCCTTTTCGGCAAACTTGTCCTTGTCAAATCCACCAGCAGGGGTCCGGCACCCGAAGTAACCCGTCCCGATCTGCCAGATGATGTCCCCGCCTTCGGCCAGATGATGCGGTGACAGCCCACCCTCTCCGGTGTTATGCGCGAACCCCCCATCCTTGGCTCCTCCGTTCAGCGCGCGGATGGCATTGGCGCTGAGCGCGCCAAAGCTCATGGCAGACACATTAAGGCGTGAGGCGCTGTAGGGTTGCGTACATTGCGGACCCCCCAGCACTATGCGTTCTTCACTTTTGTCTACATGTTTGGGGGCTAGTGAGTGGTTGGCGCGATGATACCCGGCTTCGGTAATGTCGTATTGCGTGCCGAACGCCTGTGTGTCCACCTGCCCCTTGGCCCGAGAATAAACCAGCCCTCGGACAATCCTGTTGAAAGGCCGTCCGCTTTCGTTGGTTTCCACAAAATATTGGCGAATTTCCGGGCTTACAAATTCCAGCATGTACCGGAAATGCCCAAGAACCGGGTAATTGTTCAGGACGTTATGCTTGGTCGTCAGAACATCATAAAGACCGATGATCGCGTACGGCACCAAAATGATCAGAAGCCAAAGCGCATGAGACCAGAAGAACCCAAGGATCAGAACTAACGGCAGACAGACACAGCTCAGAAAAAAGAAAATTCTGCGTACAATCATGTTCCATACTCCTTGTGTTATTATCGGGCTGATGAGCCATGCTGTCAGAACTCAACGTGAAACAGATTGAAATTTTATTTCAAGTGCCCGCGGAAAAATGTCTGCTGAGGGACGCAAACGTGAAATCATGTTACGAACCTCCCAACTGTTGAACCCGGTGCAACCGGCGGATAAATCACGCTTAACGGACGACAAAGGGCCGATCCTTGGCAAACACACAATCCCACCTCTGGCGTGACCGAAAAAGCGTGATGTTTCTGTCCGTCTTCGCAGGCGGTGCGCTTGGGTCGTTGTTGCGTGAGGCGTTTGCACTAGAGATCCCAGGCCTAAGCTTTCTCACCTCGACTTTTGGCATCAACGTAGTCGCCTGTTTTGTTCTGGGCTGGCTATATTCCGTGCGCCATAAGGTGCACGCGCATGTTCTGCATCTTGGCGCCGTTGGGTTTTGCGGTGGATTGTCGACCTTTTCGTCTTTTGTTGCAGATCTTGAACGAATAGCCGACGGCGGCCTATGGGTAACGTCCCTGGCAATCGGGCTGGAAGTTTCATTTGGCCTTGCTGCCGCGCTGTTTGGTGAAAGACTTGGACGGCATTTTCATTCCGAAAAGACGCCGTCATGAGCGAAGTGTACCTTCATTCCATGTTCGCGTTGGGCGGAGGTCTGGGGGCCGTGATGCGCCATTGGCTGGCGCTGAGGATTCGGCACGACTTGCCACTAGCAACCTTGCTCGTAAATGTGTTGGGTAGCTTGCTGCTGGGGATCTGGGTTGGGTATTTGGGAGGTCCAGTAGACATTCCCGAGGACCAAAAACGCCTTGTTTTCGGGTTTTGCGGTGGTTTTACAACCTTCTCCAGCTTTGCCTACCAATCGCTCGAACTTCACCGCGAGCGCACATTGCTTTTGGCAGCAGGCAATATTCTGATCAGCCTTGCTCTGTGCTGGTTTTCTTTCTGGCTTGGCCTGTTGCTAACGCGTTGAAGCGTATAAAGCTGGGCAACAAGTTTGAACGCTGACCTGCTTTTCTTTCCGGCCAATGTTGGGTCCCAAGCCACGCCAATAGTTCGACAAATAAAGAGTTTGAAAAGACTTATCGCAGTAAGCTGAACTGCATCGAGTGTTCTGGTGTGTGAGCAATGGCCTGTGTCCCTGATCCGGATATGGGCCATTTCTTTCTTGGATCAGACCCCATACCGGGCAAGAAACATGTCCACGGCTTGCGTCGCTACTTCAGCGATTTCTTCTTTGCTGAATGAATTCTGAATTCCAAATGCAGCCCGGGTCCAGATCCGTACTTTGCAAAGCTCGGAAAACTGCTCAGCCGCTATTTGGACATTTTCAACTGCTAACTCACCTTTAGCCACGGCTTTTTCAAGGTATTCTGCCATTTGACGCTGGCCGTTTTGCGGCCCCGCTTCGTAAAATGCACGACCAAGTTCCGGAAACCGATCTCGTTCGGCAACACAAATGCGGAAAACCTGCTGCGCGAAATCTGAAACTAGAAACGCCGTCAACTGTGTGGCCGCGATCATCAAAACTTCTCGTGCGGGTTTGGTCTCGTCGATCATCGCGACGACCCGTTCGGCCATAAGACAGCATTCCGTTTGTGCAACTTCCATGAACAAAAGGCGCTTGTCCGGAAAATAGCTGTACAAGGTTGCTTTTGACACTCCAGCCGCGCGGGCAATGTCATCCACGCTTGCGCCCTCGAATCCGTCCGCCATGAAAACCTCTCGGGCCCCGCGCAAAACCTGATCAAACTTTCGGCCTGTGCGCAGGATGGTGGCGGTCTGGGTCATGTCATCTCCTCAATCAATACCTGTCACAGTTTATAAACCGTTCGGTTCAGGTACAAGGATTCTCGTATTCCCTTTAACGCTGACCTCGCCCAATTTGGGGAGTTGAGCTCTTGCGACGGTTCTAAACCGTGCTAGGACTTGGCCCATGGCCGATATCTTTTTGCGTACACTTCCCTTTTTTGCAATCATCGGCCTTGGCTTTTGGGCTGGGCGCACACGATTCTTTACGGCCGAAGCAACCGCATATCTGACCAAGTTCGTCTTCTTCTTCGCGCTGTCGGCAATGTTGTTTCGATTTGCCGCGACCCTGCCCTTTGCAGAGATTTTCAACGCAAGACTGATCTTCGGTTATCTCATAGGAACCGCTGCTGTTTATGGCATAGCAACTTGCATAGCGTGGATACGCGGCCTTAACGTGCCTACTTCGGCGGTTGAGGCACAATGCGCTGCTATTGGGAACGTTGGCTTTCTTGGCCTGCCGATGCTCGCGCTGCTGTTCACCGAAGCCGCTATTGGTCCGGTCATGCTGGTCCTGACCGTAGATCTGGTGGTATTCTCGTCTCTGATCGTGATCCTGATCAACGGCGGTCGCGACGGAAGGCTGACCCCAGCCACATTCAAACTGATTGGAATGGGTCTGCTCAAGAACCCGATGATTGTCTCGATCTCTGCCGGGCTCGTCTGGTCATCCCTGCAAATCCCGGTTCCCGATCCGCTGAACAACTTTCTGACCATCCTCGGTGGTGCCGCAACCCCCGGAGCGCTTTTTGCAATCGGTGCGTCCCTTGCTGGCAAATCCGCAGAAAGAATTCAGATCGCAGCCTGGTTGAGTTTCTGCAAGCTGGTGCTCCACCCGCTTTTCGTGGCAATCGCCCTGATCTGGCTGATCCCGGTTGGAACATTCCCGGCAAGCGTTGCAATTGCAGCAGCAGCTCTGCCCGTGGCAGGAAATGTATATATGCTGGCCGCGCATTACGGCATTGCCCCACAGCGCGCCTCGGCTGCTATTTTACTGTCGACGCTCGTCAGCATTGTAACCATACCGCTTGTAATTGCGGCTCTAGGAACTCTCTGACCTTCACTTTAAAAATACTCACTCCAAAGGCACTCGGACTTTACGCCGGGTCCGTGGATCGTTAGCCATGTTGCGACTCTAGAATAAGGACGATGCCTAATGGAAACCCTTTCGGAAAATGCCTGTTTCGGCGGAGTGCAAGGCGTGTATCGCCATGCTTCGTCGGCATGCCAATGCGACATGACGTTTGGCCTTTTTCTTCCGGCCGAGGCGAAAGATGGCCCGGTTCCGATCTTGTGGTATCTGTCTGGTCTGACCTGCACCCATGAAAACGCGATGACAAAAGCCGGCGCACAAGCTTGGGCTGCGGAACAAGGCATTGCAGTGGTATTTCCCGACACTTCGCCACGCGGTGAAAGTGTTGCGGATCATGACGACTACGATTTGGGTCAGGGCGCTGGGTTCTACGTGAACGCCACGCAGGAGCCCTGGGCACCGCATTTCCGGATGTGGGACTACATTGCCGACGAATTGCCTACCCTGCTGTTCGAAAGCTTTGCCATCGATAGCGAACGTCAGGCCATTACGGGTCATTCCATGGGCGGGCATGGTGCATTGACGTTGGCCATGAACCTTCCAGGACGGTACCGCTCGGTTTCGGCCTTCGCACCCATCGCGAACCCGACGGGCGCTGACTGGGGGCGCAAACAGCTGGGCGCGTATCTGGGGGACGATGAATCCCTTTGGGCCAAACACGACGCTTCCCTGTTGATGAAAGAAACCGGTTTCGACGGCCCCATCCTGATCGATACGGGCACCAATGATCAGTTCATGGACCTGCTGCGCCCAGAAGCGCTTGCCCAAGCCATCGCTGAGCGTCGCCAGCAAGCAACCTTCCGCCTCCAGCCGGGGTATGACCATTCGTATTTCTTCGTATCTACCTTCATGGAAGATCACATCGTTTTCCACGCCGAAGCGCTGTACGGAGACTGAGATATGAGCAAATACGACTATGATCTGGTCATCATCGGGTCCGGGCCTTCGGGGCGTTCTGCGGCCATTCAGGCTGGCAAGCTCAAGCGACGGGTTCTGGTGATTGACCGAAAAGACCGTTTTGGTGGGGTGTCCGTTCACACCGGAACTATCCCATCCAAGACATTGCGCGAAACGGTTCTGAACCTGTCGGGCTGGCGCGAGCGCAGCTTTTATGGCCGTTCCTATCGGGTCAAGGACCAGATCCGCGCCGATGATCTGAAAGCGCGCCTGCATATGACGCTCGATCACGAAGTCGACGTGCTGGAACATCAGTTCAACCGGAACCACGTCGATACTCTGGACGGTTTAGCCAAGTTTGTCGGACCACATGAAGTGGAAGTCGCCACTGATGCCGGAGAGACCACGCGTGTAACGGCCGCCAAGTTTCTGATTGCAACGGGGACCAAGACCTATCGCCCCGACTATGTTCCATTCAACGGCAAGACCGTGGTCGATGGCGACGAGTTTCTGGAAATGGCAGAAATCCCGCGTTCACTGGTTGTTATCGGTGCCGGGGTCATTGGGGTCGAATACGCCACGATGTTCTCCGCACTGGACGTTCGGGTGACGCTGATCGAGCCGCGGGATACGTTTCTGGACTTCATCGATAGCCGATTGATTCATGATTTCACCCATCAGATCCGCGAAAACGGTGTTGATCTGCGTTTAGGGTCAGCTGTCGAAAAGATTGAAGATGCGGGCGAGCATGTGGAAGTGACCCTTGAAAACGGGCGTCACGTGCGGGCCGAAATGCTGCTGTTTGCAGCCGGGCGCATGGGCGCAACATCGAAACTCAATCTGGACTCAGTCGGACTGGAAACCGATCACCGTAACCGGATCAAGGTAGACCGCAAGACATATCAGACCGCGGTTCCGCATATCTACGCGACCGGGGATGTGATCGGTCACCCTTCGCTGGCCTCGACTTCATTGCAGCAAGGGCGTGTGGCTGCCTGCCATGCGCTCGAGACACCTACACTGCCAGAAAGCCCATGGTACCCCTATGGCATCTACTCTGTTCCCGAAATTTCCACCTGCGGCATGTCCGAGGAAGAACTTCAGGAACGTGGCATTCCGTATGAGGTCGGCGTGGCCCGATTCCGCGAAACCTCGCGCGGGCATATCATGGGTCTGGAACACGGCATGCTGAAGATGCTGTTTTCGCTTAAAACCCGCCGTGTCTTGGGCGTGCAGATTGTGGGCGAAGGTGCGACCGAACTGATCCACATCGCTCAGGCGGTGCTGAACCTGAAGGGCACTGTCGATTACTTCGTTCAGAACACGTTCAACTATCCAACTCTGGCCGAGGCTTACAAGATCGCCGGGTTGGATGCTTTCAACCGGATGCCGATCCCGGACGAATTCAAGGTGCGGAAGAAACCTGCTCAACCAGAGGAAAAAGAGGCCAAAAAGGCGTGACAACGCTGTATGTCGATGGCGATGCCTGCCCTGTAAAGGCCGAGGCCGAACGGGTTGCAACACGACACAAGGTGCCTATGGCACTGGTGTCGAATGGCGGTCTTCGACCGTCAGCAAACCCGCTTGTACAGGTCATCGTGGTTTCGGAAGGTGCTGATGAAGCGGACAAATGGATTGCAGAACGCTGTGGCGCTGGGGATGTAGTTGTGACCTCTGATATCCCTCTGGCCGCGAAATGCGTCGAAACAGGTGCCCGAGTTTTGCGCCCCAACGGCGAGGCCTTTACGGCAGCCAACATTGGCCAGCAATTGGCAATGCGTGATTTGATGGCTGACCTGCGGGCCGCCAATCCGCTGGGGGCCGGAGGCGGCGGCCGACCGTTCAGCAAAGCAGATCGTTTAAGGTTTCTGGATGCGTTAGAGCGGGAACTTCGCGCAGCGACCCGAGGATAAGTGCAATCATCGGCAAGCTAAAACGCCAGCCGGCATCCAGAAACGCCCGTTTACAAGCCCGCCGAAAGAAAGCAGGCTGCGAAAGACTTCTGATCAGGCTATTCGCAAACGGAGACCGAATTATGAAAGTACAGGGTGCTCATTACCGGTCGATTTGGTGGGACAAATCGGCAGGTGAGGTTCGGATTATCGACCAGCGTTGGCTGCCCCATGACTTTCGGGTGGTTACCCTGAAAACGCTGGATGAATTTGCGACAGCGATCCGCGACATGTGGGTTAGGGGTGCGCCACTGATCGGTGCAACAGCCGCGTTTGGAATTGCCGAACAGATGTCCCGTGACAGCTCTGACGCTTCGTTCGATGCCGCATATGACGTATTGCACGCGACCCGGCCAACGGCAATCAACCTGCGATGGGCATTGGACAGATGCCGCGACGCGCTGATGCCACTTGCCCCAAGTGACCGTGCCGAACGGGCCTGGGCAATGGCACAGGAGGTTGCTGACGAAGATGTTGAGATCAATGCCTCGATAGGTCGCCATGGGCTGCAACTGATCAAAGAAATTGCAGCCCGAAAGCCCGCAGGTGAACCGGTGCGGCTATTGACGCATTGCAATGCCGGTTGGCTGGCAACGGTGGATTGGGGAACGGCGACAAGCCCGATGTATCACGCGCATGACGCGGGCATTCCGCTTCATGTCTGGGTGGATGAGACCCGGCCACGAAATCAGGGGGCGCTGACATCCTGGGAACTTGGCGAACACGGCATTCCCCATCGTTACATCGTGGACAATGCAGGCGGTCACCTGATGCAACATGGTTTGGTTGACGCCGTCATCACCGGTACAGACCGGACCACGGCACAAGGCGACGTCTGCAATAAAATCGGCACCTACCTGAAGGCCTTGGCGGCGCGGGACAACGGGGTTCCGTTTTATGTTGCCCTACCCTCGCCTACGATCGACTGGACGGTTCGGGATGGAGTGACGGAAATACCGATCGAGGAACGTGATACAAAAGAAGTGACCTATGTCATGGGCGTGGACGGCCAAGGGGATATTGCCGATGTTCGCGTCACCCCGAACGGTACAGAGGGTGGCAATCCTGCCTTTGATGTCACACCCAACCGGCTGGTGACCGGGCTTATCACCGAGCGTGGCGTCTGTGCCGCCTCGGCCGAAGGCCTTGCCGGATTGTTTCCGGACCGAGTCGGCTAGATTAACACCCCACACGGCATTACCGCTGGCACGCGCACGTAGGTCGAGCGCGAAACGTTACTTCAGGCGGGGACTGCCAGACGGTTCTCTCGGATCGGTAGATGAACGATGGCGCTGAAAGCCCCTATTGCCACACCGATCCACCAGACCAGGGCATAGTCACCATACTGGTCATACATACGCCCCCCCAGCCAGACGCCCAGGAAGCTGCCAACCTGATGGCTGAAGAAGATTATGCCATAGAGTGTTCCCATGTAACGCAAACCATAGAGGTGCGCGACAAGACCCGACGTGAGCGGAACGGTGGCCAACCAAAGCGATCCCATCACCAGCGAGAATGTAATGACGGACAGCGGCGTTATCGGGAAAACGATGAACAATGCCGCAGCAAGTGTCCGACCGGCATAGACCGAGGCCAGCAGGTATTTCTTAGGGAAATGATTACCTGCCCAACCCGCCAAAAGGGTCCCGGCGATATTGGCCAAACCAATCAGTGAAATCGATACCGCGCCAAGTGCGGACGTGGATGTGATGCCGATGGAATGCAGCACGCTGCCGGCTTGGATCGGTCCGCACATCTCGGTCACGAATGCGGGGAAGTGGGCCGTGATAAATCCAAGTTGGTAACCGCAGCTAAAAAACCCAATAAATATCAAAGTGTAAGAAGGATCTCGGAACGCCTTCCCCAGAATTTCTCCCATGCTTTCTTGCAACTCTGCCTTTGAAGCTGGTTGAGGCGCCCGCATGAAAGGCAAGGTCAGTACAAGCGCAAGAATCGCAGCGGCAAACACGACGAAGACTTGTTGCCAGGGCAAGAATGACAGCAACCACTCAGCCGTCGGCGCGCCCAGAACCTGCCCGAAACTGCCCGCAGCAGTAACGATGGCCAGCGACATGGACCGGTTTTCATCAGAGGACGCGCGACCGACCACAGCCAAAACCACACCGAACCCGGTGCCAGCAATGCCAAACCCAACCAGCCACGCATAAACCTGATGCTCGAGCGGTGTGACGGACCAAGCCGACAGAACCAGACCAGCAGCATAGGTCAAGGCGCCGAGGATAATGGCCTTTCGGTCTCCTACTTTCTCAGCGATAGCTGCAAAGATCGGTTGACCGATGCCCCAAGCCAGATTCTGGATTGCAATCGCCAATGAGAAATCCGTGCGCAGCCAGCCAAATTCACTGGCGATCGGTATCTGAAACACGCCGAAAGACGCGCGCACGGCAAAGCTGACCGTGATGATGATGCATCCAACGATCAGGATCGGGTTCAACATGCGGGTGGATTGCGGCATAGAGACCTCGGGTAGCTTGGTCCGACGGACCGTACTGGATTTACGGGTTGCGTCAATTCAACAGATTTGCGGTCACGGATAAGCAAATTTGATACGTCAGGGAAAAGGCTTCTTTTCAACGGGCTGGGTCATGGGTAAGGCTCTGGGTCATGACGGATCTGATTTCGCACTACGAAGCCCGCGTCGAGGATGGAACTCTGACGCGTGACGACGCTCAAGAAGCCGTGTTACCCCAGTTTGAGCGCATCCGTGCGGCACTGGCCGAGCCGGTTAAACGAGGGTTTTTCCGCAAGGCTCCGCCTCCGCCTAAAGGCCTGTACCTGTGGGGTGGCGTCGGACGTGGTAAATCGATGCTGATGGACATGTTCGTCGACACACTGGGTGAAGTCCCCGCACGGCGCGTTCACTTTCATGCCTTCATGCAGGAAATCCATGCCGGAATGCACAAGGCCCGGAAAGAGAACGTCGAAGATGCTCTGGCACCCGTGGCAAAGGAGGTGGTGAAATCCGTCCGCCTGCTGGCCTTCGACGAGATGCAGATCACTGACATTACGGATGCGATGATCGTCGGCCGTTTGTTTGACCTGCTGCACGAAGGCGGCGTTGTTGTCGTGACCACGTCGAACAGGCATCCGGACGCGCTGTATAAGGATGGGTTGAACCGGCAATTGTTCCTGCCTTTTATTGCCCATATCAAAGACCAGTTGCAGGTATGGGAACTGGTATCGCCCACGGATTACCGTCAGAACAGATTAGAGGGGGCTCCGGTCTATTTTACACCCATCGGACCAGAAGCGCGGCAGAAATTACGGGATGTCTGGAAAGATCTTGCAGGCGGACCTGCCGATCCGTTGATATTGCAGGTCAAAGGCCGCGCTGTCGAACTGCCCGCATTTCGCAACGGGGTTGCACGGGCTTCGTTTTATGACCTGTGCGGCCGGATGCTGGGACCGGCGGACTATCTGGCTATCGCAGAAGCAATTAAAGTGTTGGTGCTTGAAGATATCCCCCGTTTGTCGAGAAATAACTTCAATGAAGCCAAGCGCTTTGTCATCCTGATAGATGCGCTCTATGAGGCAAAAGTTCGGTTGATCTGCTCGGCTGCGGCGGAACCCGAGATGTTGTATGTCGAAGGAGAAGGCACCTTTGAGTTTGAGCGTACTGCGTCGCGCCTGCGGGAAATGCAGGACCAGAACTGGGGGAAGTAGGGGCTCTGCCCCCGTCGCGCTGCGCGCGCCTCCCCCGGAGTATTTGCGAAAAGATGAAGCTTAACCGTTTTCACGCAGGATGTTTCCGGCAAGATAAAGGGAGCCGCAGATCAGGACACGCGCCTGTGGGTCTTTGTCCGTGATTGTCTTCAACGCTTCCGAAACACTTGCAGCGACTGAAGAAGGCAGGCCAACTTTGGTGGCAGCGGCGGCGGTTTCATCGGCGCCGAGCGTGGCCGCCTCGCCTGGTATGGAGATGGCGGTCAGGCTTGCAACCTGTCTGGACAGTGGCGCGAGATACCCAGTCACGTCTTTCGTGTTGAGCATACCGCAGATTAAATGCGTGGGGCGTTGCGGCATCTTTGCCAGCACATCGGCCAGCGCGATACCTGCGGCCGCGTTATGCCCTCCATCCAGCCACAGTTCGACCTGGGGGGCTTGCTCGCTCAGCGGACCGGTTTTGAGACGTTGCATACGCGCGGGCCAATCGGCATTGGACACGGCAGCCTCGTAGGCAGTGTCACCCATTGAAAGATGACGCAGAACCGCCAAGGCGGCACCGGCATTCTGGAACTGATGTGCACCCAGCAGGTTGGGGAGCGGCAGATCACGCAACCCGGTTTCGTCCTGATAGATCAAGCGCCCGTTTTCTTCATGAGCGTGCCAATGCTGGCCATGTATAAGCAGCGGTGCGCCCAACCGGGCGGCTGTGTACTCGATCACCTCCAGTGCCTCGTCTTCCTGCGGGCCGACGATGCATGGCACACCGGGTTTGATAATTCCCGCCTTTTCGGCGGCAATCTTTCCCAAAGTGTCGCCCAGATACTGTTCATGATCGATTGAAACAGGCGTAATGACTGTCACCGCCGGTTCATCAATCACATTTGTTGCGTCCAGCCGTCCGCCCAAACCGACCTCGAGCAGAGTGTAATCCGCTTTGCAGCGAGAGAAGGCCAGCAAGGCAGCACAGGTTGTGATCTCGAAATACGTGATGTTTTCGCCGCCATTTGCCGCGTAACACTCATCCAGAACCGCAGTCAGGTCGGGTTCTGAAATCAGTTCGCCCGCCAACCGGATACGTTCGTGAAATCGCGCCAGATGGGGCGAGGTGTAGGCATGAACGGAACGCCCTGCCCCTTCCAAGCCCGCCCGGATCATGGCCTGGGTCGAGCCTTTGCCATTGGTCCCGGCAATATGGATAATCGGTGGCAGCTTGAGCTGCGGATTGTCCAAGGCGGCCAGCAATCGCCAGACGCGATCCAAGGTCAAATCAATGATCTTGGGGTGTAGCGCCATCATCCGGTCGAGGATGGCGTCAGATGTCTTGGTGTTCATTTTTTCCCGGTCTCTTCGGCCTGCGCGACCTTGGCCGTTTCATCCGGTGTCGGTGCTGGCAGGTCACCTTTGATCGCCGGCGGTTGGTTCATCAGCATCCGGGTGATGGTGATCAGTTCGTCACGCATCTCGGTACGTTTGGTGACACGGTCCAGCATCCCGTGATCCAGCAGGTACTCGGCCCGCTGGAAGCCGTCGGGCAGCTTTTCGCGAATCGTCTGCTCGATAACTCGGGGACCGGCAAAGCAGATCAGCGCGTTCGGTTCCGAGATGTGGACATCGCCCAACATCGCATATGACGCCGTCACACCACCGGTGGTGGGATGGGTCAGCACAACGATATAGGGCAGATTTGCTTCTTTCAGCATCTCGACGGCCACGGTTGTGCGCGGCATTTGCATCAGGCTTAGAATGCCTTCCTGCATCCGTGCTCCACCCGCTGCCGAGAACAGGATCAGTGGGCGCTTTAGCTTAACCGCTTCTTGAGCGGCCGCGATGATCGCGTTGCCCACATACATGCCCATTGATCCGCCCATGAAGGAGAAATCCTGCGCTGCCGCAACGATAGGCGTGCGCCCGATTTCGCCTTTGGCAACCAGCATCGCCTCTTTTTCGCCGGTCTTTTTCTGCGCCGCTCGCATACGCTCGGGGTACTTCTTCTGGTCGCGGAAATGCAAGGGATCTTCTTTTGGCGCTGGCACTGCAACCTCGGTGAAAATACCGCCGTCGAACAGGTGATTAAACCGCTCGCGTGGGGTAATCGCCATGTGATGGTCACATTGGGTACAGACGTTCTGATTTTCCGCTAGTTCACGATGAAAAAGCATCGTTCCGCACTCGTCACATTTCTGCCAGAGGTTTTCGGGCACTTCGCGGCGAGAGAAGATCGAGTTGATCCGGGGGCGGACGTAATTTGTGATCCAGTTCATGTCGGAACCTTGGCTTGTGCGGTGTTGACGTCAAATAAGACGCCACGGGAAGAAATGCAATCAACGCCTGATCGCAAGCCGCGCCGCCAGCCAGCATACGAACATCACAGCCAAATCCACCACCAGCCAAGGACGAAGCTGTTCGGCGTCAGATGCATCGAACGGAAGCGAGAAAAGCGCCAGCCCGCTCAGGTTGTCCGGCAAGGAAACGAACAATAGTGCGATGATGTTATTGAAGAAATGCAAGGCGATAGCTGGCCCCAATGTACCTGATCGCGCTGTGAGATCGGATGCAAGTATCCCAAATATTAATGCCCACAGCACAAACAGAATTGCATTTTCTCCTGCCAGTTCTGGCGTGTAATGGCCAGCGGCAAACACAACAGACGGTATCCCCATCCAAATGACGGGCGATTGAAACCTGGCGGCAAGGGCTTGCTGAATGTACCCTCGAAACAGAACTTCTTCGGCGCTGGTCTGAATCAGGACAACCAATACCGAAACCGGAAGCAACAAGAGCCATGTTGAAAATGGCAGATTCTTTGACAGAGATCCCCCCAAACCGTAGGGCGGTAGCAAGACACCGACAGCGCCCAAGATAAGCAGTGCTTTCAGCACTTTCAGAAATTGGGCCGCAACCAGACCCCGCTGGCCGAAAATTGATCCCAAGGATCGGTGCTGCAGCTGACGCGCGGCCACTGCCACGCCAAGAATGATGAACCCAAAACTGGCCAGCAACAAAAGCAGCGCCAAAGGTGTGCTGCCTTGCAAAAGTTCCTGAGCCCACTTCGCTGAGCCCAACCCCGCGACCACGGTGAAAAACACCAGGTTCAAAACGCTGACCAAAACGGCGATCAATGCCAGCCCCAGCAATAGACGCCAGAGTTCGGGTTTGGCGCGGGCTGTTTCGACCAGGCGCGCATGAGCCGAATACGCGCTAGGCATTCTTACCAATACCTTCCTGTGCCGTTTCATCCGTCACGGGTGGAAACATGTCTTCGGCGTTCTGGGCCACGCTGATTCTGTTCGAAAGGGTGGTCAGATACCCTGCAACCGTCTGTAGCAACTGCATAGCGACCGAAGCATCGCTTTCAACAACGGCACGCAGCTCTTCCGCGCCGATACGCAAGAAGCTGCTATCTTCCGTCGCGACCAGATCCAGCTGCCTTGGTTCCCCTGTAATGATGGACAGGTCTCCGATAAGCCGACCGGGTTCTATGATCGAGATTGTACGTTTCGTTCCATCCTCGTTGGACCAATCCAGTTTGGCCTGTCCTGAAATGCACAAATAGGCCGCATCCGGCGCCTGACCGCGGGAAAAGATGACTTGCCCGGCGCTGGCCTCGTACCATTGCGCCGAAAACGCCAGCAGCCGCTGGTTTCTGCCATCCAGGCCGGAAAACAACTGCGTTGCTGACAGGATCTCGAGTTTCCGGCTCAGATCGTCCGACGTGCTGTCCTCATGCGCTGGTCTGCTTCGCGAGACGCCGTCGATCCGTCCATCCTTGATTTCCACAAACAAGTCATAGGCTTCGGGATGTGCAAAATGATCCTCCATGAATATCATGATGGAATCGGGCAGCAGTTCCCGTAGTTTCAGGCGCGTGCGCAACCGGCTTTCCGAGTCGTGGCTGGCTAGTGCTTTGTCCAGGATCAGGATGTCGGGGCGTTTGATGCCTGCGCGCGAAAAAGCGGCACGCTCCTGAAACACGGTTGGAAGGTTGTTGCCGCCCAGCCCGGACGGAAGGTCATAAATAATGGCCGCTGCCCGACGGCGCAGACCGGCTTCGTTCATGGCCTCTGCAACGATGTCTTCGATATCTTCGGCATGGGCACCCGCCATCAACGATATCCGGCCATAGATCGCGTTCTCCATCACGGTCAAGCGCGGCACATAGATGTCAGGCGCCACAGACATGAACAAACCGTCCATTGCACCACGCAACCGTTCAGCCTGGGTCTTGCGGATAGCAAGAATTTTTTCCTTGTATTCCTCTGGGAAATCCGGGCCGATCTGTTCCGCGGTCAGAAGGAAAGGCACTGTCAATAGCAAGGCGCGCTCCTGATCGCTCAGCGCGGCATTCCCTTTGGCTTTGCGCCGGTCCTGGATGTCGAGCAGCCGATGATACATGTCCTTTGACATGCCAAGCCGCAGAAACAGAGGATGGTCAGCCCCGTCCCGCCCAAATGTCTTGCCAAGAGTATCCATGACAGCATTCGATATGCTGATCGCGTCATCTGCCAGATCATGGGTGCTGAGCAATTGCACGAACCGCGCGTCTCCGGCCAGAATGTCTGGAGATATGTCTCGCGACGGTGCCGCGAACAACAGGTTGCCCCCAAGCGGGACGGCCGGGTTAAACTGGTTTGGATCGAACCTATAGACATAACGATCCAATCCTTTTTCTTTCAGCCGTTCTGCGATGGTTTCTCTCAGCCTGACTATTTCCTGTGCCAGTACAGGGTGTATTTCTGGATCAAACTGGGAGCGCAGAGTGCGCCGGAACATGAACTCGTCAATCCCCATGGCTTCCACCAGCTGGAACCACCAGTCACGTATTCCATCAATATCGTCCAGACCGGCAAGCCCCGGATCGATCCACTCATCTTCCAGCGAATCCGGTGGGTTACCCGCCCGAACAGACTCGATCTGACGACGGGACGGGGTTCTTATGGCATCTGCCTCGTGCTGCGGATGGGTGCGCAACGGCATCATGAGGTTATCGCCCAAAGTCCCATCAAACAGATAGGGGCGTGAATAGGCATACCCGATCCGGGCCGCGATAACTGATTGGTGCAATTCGTCCAGCTTGTGGCCAGCTATGACCACATCCCCCTGAACAGGCAGAACCTCTCGGGTCAGCAACTGGCCCAACGCACTACGTTCCGACGCATGGGTGGATTGAATTGCCACACGCGCGCCCCGCGGGATGGTCAGATCAATGTCTTCCAAAATGGTTTTGCCATCGCCATCGCGAACGGTCACATTGCGCAATTCGATATCACCGGTCAGATGTGGGATGGTTTCCGGCTCGCCTATGAACAGCTCTTCGGGGATCATGTTGTCCGGGGCAAATCTTTCGGTGACCACCTCCCACCGCAGGGACATGTCCTGTACCTGGTTGTAGTAGGTCAGAAGGTCTTTCCAGGGGCCGCTTAGGTCTTTGTACGCGCCCAACGCGGCAACCAGTGCACCTACTGTCACCTCGCCCGTGATCGCCAGGTATCCGCCCACCGAATAAAACAGGAATGGCGTCATCTGAGTGATCAAATTGTTCAGGAACTTCATAAAGAATTTCTTGTTGTAGATCTTGAACCGGATCTCGAACAAGGTCCCCAGCCTGTGACTGAACTGGGCCAGACGATAGCGCCAGCCGCCATTCGTGCGCAGGTCACTGATGCCCGCCGCGCTTTCCCCGATTTCCGAGCTCAGACGCCGAACCTCCTGAATACGATCCTTGTTCAGCAAGTTGATCTGGCGCTGCAACTTTGGGATCAACCAGGCCTGAAGCGGGATCAGCGCGATGCTTGCCAGACCGAACCAGAGGCTTTGCATGAACAGAAAGGTGACGATTGTCATCATCTGACCAAACTGAAACACCGGTTGCGCAATCGCATCCCCCATCAGGCCGCCCATCGGCTCGGCCTCGGATGTGATCATCGAGACCAGCTCTCCTTGGCTGGTGGTCGCGAAATAGGACTTTGGGAACCGCATTGTGCGTTGAATCAGGGTATAGCGCAGACGGCGCAGCATGCGTTCGGACAAGATGCCTTTCATCGTATTGATGCGCATCTTCATCAACCCGCTGGCAATCACAGTAGCCAGAAATGCAAAGCATAATATCATCAGGTACTGAACCTGAGACACTGTGATGCCCCAGATTGTCACCGTATCGCCTGGCGCACCGATGGCATCGTTGATGATTTGCTTAGGCAGCTCCAGCGACGCATAGAGAAACGGGAAAGACAGGACCGTTAACAGCAGCAGGACAAGTTGCTGTTTTTTTGAATGCTTCCAAATAAAGGAAAATAATGTGGGCTCCATAGCCTGGCCTTATCGATAGCTGAACTGATGTTTGGCTGTTCAGGGGTAACCCATTTTTAGGAAACAGACGGTAAGCATTGACCCGACGTATTGCAAGAATTGACGGGGTCAGACTCCTAATCCGGCACCTATCTTTTTTACGCTTAGCCACCAACCAGAAAACGTAGCGCTTAAGTAGTGTTTTTGTGATTGCGGGTTTATTCCTACTCATTTCTTTGACTAAAGAAGGACATTATCGGACGAAGAGACCATGCGCAGGATTCTGGATCGCTATATTCATCGCCGGACGCTCGGCCGCTGGCGCCGGGCCGTACAGCAGGCGCCAGATTCGGCGCAGGCCGAGTTGCGGGTGAAACGCGATCAGGCGCGCAGCCTGCGTGGGCAACTGGATCGCCTTATCCAACTGGCGGATGCGCGCTTGCTCCGCCCGAAAATGGGATCAACTCAGTTTCACCGGCCTGTCGGCACCGACTGGAGCTGGCGACCCGACCTGTGGCGCGCGCCGTTGTTGCAATCCGGCATGGCCTCTGTTCCCCGTAAAACGGTAATGGACGATCAGGTCAGCTTATTTCACGACTGCCCGTTGACCGAAATCGCTGTGCGGCAAATCCGCAACCGGGGGGCAAGTGATCTGGCCCCGTTCAGTCTGGAGGTCGAGGTCTTTGGCTTCGAGGGGTCGTTCCTGTCGGTATCAATCGATTTGCCGCGTGAGGTCGCCCGCGACTTGACACGCGAGCATCTGATCCGGTTGGAAACCCTGATTGACTGCGAGAAACCGTCTGGCGTGTTTGCGCGTCTCAATGTTCAGCACGGGCCCAACATGGAGCAGGTTTTGCGGCAGCTAGACCCTTCTGAAACCGTAAACGCAGTTGATTTCGACCTGGCTCACCTGCCTCTGAATGAACGTCGGATCGAAAAGATCTGGCTGGATCTTATTTTTGAGAAACCGCAGATGAACCGTATAAGTGTGCGAGACCTTACTTTTTGCCGCTTCCATCGCGCGGACTTGTGAGACGATAAAAGATGACACAACCATCCCTGACTTTCATTCGGTTCGAAAACGGTATTTGGCACGGCCATGTTGAGGCCGAACGGCAACCGGATTTGGAGGTTCGATATCTGGGCAAAGCTCTGGAGGGTGTTGAGCTTTCGCCTACAGACAACGGATGGAACCTGTATGTTCAGGTACCCGTCACAGCCCTGTCCGAAGGCGTGCACAGCTTCGTAATAGTCGACGCAGGCAGTGTCGATAAACTTGGGAGTTTCTCCATAATAGCAGGAGAGCCCGCCGCCGATGATCTCAGGGCTGAAGTGGATCTTTTGCGCGCGGAGCTGGATATGCTGAAACGCGCTTTCCGACGGGTAAGCCGCGGAGACGGCTGAAACGCTTGCGAAATCGGATCACCCATTCGGTTATGCGCGCTCTGCGCGGCGCCTTCGGATTGCGCTGCTGGATGATGAAATGAAATCTCGCGAGACAGAAAGAAAAGGGCCGCGTTGTACGCGACCCATTGGTTTGGTTATTGGGATGGCCCGTGCGGGGTGAACGCTGACAAGCCTTTGAGGATGTCTATGGCATATGCCAGTTGATAATCCTCTTTCCTCAGCTCAGCGGTTGCTTCGGCCCTTGCACGATCTTCCTCGATCTGGCGGATTTCATCCTCGCTCAGGCTGTCATTGTTCAGACTGCCGCGCAAGTCAGCTTCGGACCGGGTACGCCCGTTGCTCTCTTCCTCTTCTTCTGCAGGTGCAGGGCGAGGCTGTTCAACAATGATGTCCGGGCTGACGCCAAGGGCCTGAATTGATCGTCCTGATGGCGTGTAATAGCGCGATGTGGTCAGGCGCATAGCGCCGTCGCCGCGCAGCGGCATGACCGTCTGCACGGATCCTTTGCCAAAGCTCTTGGTGCCCACAACGATAGCGCGGCGATGATCCTGCAATGCACCGGCCACAATCTCGGATGCCGAGGCCGAGCCGCCATTGATCAGCACCACAATTGGCTTGCCTTCAGCCAGATCCCCGGGGGTGGCATTGAACCGCTCACCCTCATTCGGGTCGCGGCCGCGCGTGGAAACAATTTCGCCTTCGTTCAGGAACGCATCCGAGACTTTGATCGCCTGAGTCAACAGGCCGCCTGGGTTGTTGCGCAGGTCCAGAACAAAACCGTTCACCTTGTCGATGCCACCCGCTTCGGCAATCTGTTCCTGCAATCCTTCCTGCAGGTTCGGGAAGGTCTGGTCGTTGAACGTGGTTACACGCAGCACGACACTGGTGCCTTCGGTCCGTGCGCGCACAGCGGTCAACTTGATTGTATCACGGATAATAGTGACATCGAAGGGATCAGGCTCACCCTCGCGTACGACGGTGATGATAATTTCGGATCCGACCGGGCCGCGCATCAGGTCAACCGCTTTGTCCAGCGTCAGGCCCAGAATACTTTCGCCGTCCACATGGGTAATGAAATCCCCGGCTTCGATTCCGGCTGCGTCGGCGGGGGTATCGTCAATAGGTGAGACGACTTTGACAAAGCCTTCTTCCTGCGTGACTTCGATACCCAATCCACCAAACTCACCCCGGGTCTGCACGCGCATCTGTTCGGCGTCGTCAGGAGAAAGATAACTCGAATGCGGATCAAGCGATGTCAACATGCCGTCAATGGCCGCCTCGATCAGTTCTTCGGGCTCAACCTCTTCGACATACTGGGCGCGGATACGTTCGAAAATGTCGCCGAACAAATCCAGCTGTTCATAGACGCTTGCCTTGTTCTCGGCCTCCTGCGCCAGCAGGGGTCCTGCGATCTGAGTTGTTGCAAGAATACCTGCCACAGTTCCAGCCAGACCGGCCACCACAAATTTCTTCATACGCGTTTATCCATCCTTGTCGGTCCGAAACCACGATTCCGGGTCCACGGGGCGATTGTCTTCTCTTACCTCTATATAGAGCGTTTCTGAGCGGTCAGTTCCAGTGCCATCACTGCTTGTTGACAAAATTGCGCCGATTTCCGGCATTTCACCGGGCATCAGACCAACTGGTGTGCCCTCTGGGATCACCTGACCGGTCTGGCCAAAGACCTCCTGCAAACCGGAAAATACGAACAAAAGACCCGATTGAGGTTCAAGTATTATCAGGTTCCCCAGGTCCAGCAGCGGCCCGCGATAGCGAATTGTCGCAGCGGTTGGCGATGTGACCAAGGCGCGCGGGCGTGTACCTAAAATCAGGCCGGGGCGCGTGACACCAGCGGCGTCCGTTTCACCGGCCTTGTGCAGCAAGATGCCCTGTACCGGCATTGATATCCGGCCTTTCCTGTCCAAGACGCTGGCATTGCTGTCGAGGATCTCTCCTTCCGAGATCTCGGACAGACCACTTGCAAAACCATCCAGTGTTTCGGTCGACGAGATCAGAATGGCCGTACGTACCGGGTCTTCCACGAAACGGCGGGGCAAATCCGTGCGGTCGGCGATTGCCTCGCTCAGACGGGTACGGGCTTCCTGAACACCCATCAGACCCTCTGTCAAAGTTTCCGAGGCCTTTTGCTGCAAGACACGCAATGTCTGCACTTCATTTAGGTCCTGCGCCAGTTCCTGCGCGCTGGCGTTCAGGCCGGGGGTGACCTCGGACAGCATAATACCGGCGCGGGCAGCCCCCAACGGGCCGGCGGGATGTAACATCAAAACGGGTGGTTCGGTCGTTTCAATGGTTTGCAGAACACCGAGCAATCGCCGGATTTCCTTTTCGCGCGTCCGCAACTCGGCACTCAGTTGCGCCTCGCGGGTAGCCGCTTGGCGCAATCCCACCCGCATCGCACCCAGCCCGGCCTCATAGGCATGGATCGTCTCCGTAAGAGCATTGACCCGGTCCCGGGCACTTTCGGCTTCGGATAACGCGATGGACGCCTGTTCGAGCATCTGCGCTGCATCCAAAGCAGCCTTGGAAGCGTCTGGCTGGGCCAGCGCCGGCAAGGCCAAAAACAGACACACTGCCAGAGCAGCCGGTTTCATGACAGCAGGCTTTCCCCGGTCATTTCCGGGGGTTTAGGCAAACCCATCAGTTCAAGCAGGGTCGGGGCGAGATCGGACAAACGTCCTTGGCGCAATATAGAACCTTCTGGCCCGCCAACCAGCGCTACCGGAACAGGATTGAGCGTATGGGCCGTATGCGGGCCGCCGGTCACAGGATCAACCATGACTTCGCAATTACCATGATCGGCCGTGATAATCATCGCCCCCTTGACCTTTTCAAGAGCCGCAATGACTTGCGCCAACCCCTGATCGACGGCTTCACATGCTTTGATTGCGGCATTCAGATCACCTGTATGACCAACCATATCGGGATTGGCATAATTTGTAACAATCAGGTCATACCCGCCTTCGATGGCTTCGATAAACTTCGCCGTAACCTCTGCGGCCGACATTTCGGGCTGTAGATCGTAGGTCGCCACTTTCGGCGAGCTCGGCATAAAGCGGTCCTCACCTAGTTCGGGCGTCTCCTTACCGCCATTCAGAAAGAACGTAACATGCGGGTACTTCTCGGTTTCCGCCAGTCGAAACTGACGGAGCCCTTGCTTGGCGACCCACTCGCCCAACGCATTTACAATCGCGCGCTTTGGAAAAACCGTGGTCATGTAAGCATTATGCCCGTCAGAGTACTCGACCATGCCCAGCAGTGCTGAAAGCTTCGGGCGCGGTCCTGTCGCGAACTCGGAAAATCCGGGCTCTCCGATGGCGCGCAGGATTTCACGTGCACGGTCAGCGCGGAAGTTCAGGCAAAAGAAACCGTCGCCATCGTGAATACCGTCATATCCTGTCAATACGGTTGGGGTGACAAACTCGTCAGATTCGGACTGGTTATAGGCGTGATCAACCGCGCCATGGGCGCTGCTGGCTGTTCGGCCCTGCCCGTTGACCATTGCACCATATGCTTCACTGACACGCTCCCAGCGATTGTCGCGATCCATGGCAAAGTACCGCCCGCTCACGGTGACGATGCGTACGTTTTCGGGCAGGCGTTCTTCCAGCTCAGCGATATAAGTCAGAGCTGACCTTGGCGCGACATCACGCCCGTCCGTCACTGCGTGCAGTGCAACCGGGACACCGGCATCCGTTATGGCAGTGGCTGCGGCAAGGATATGGTTCAGATGACCATGCACGCCTCCATCCGAGATCAACCCCATCAGATGTGCAGTTCCGCCAACGGACTTAACACTGGCGATGAAAGCTTGCAGAGCTTCGTTTTCAAAGAAAGTCCCGTCTTCAATGGAAAGATCGATCTGGCCCAGATCCATGGCGACCACACGCCCTGCACCGATATTGGTGTGCCCGACCTCTGAGTTGCCCATCTGCCCGCTAGGCAGACCCACATCGGGGCCGTGGGTGATCAGGGTTGAATGCGGGCACTCAGACATGATCGCGTCAAACGTCGGCGTGTTTGCCAGATAGGGTGCGTTGGCTTTTGTGTCCTCGGACAGGCCCCAACCATCAAGAATGCACAGGACTACAGGTTTGGGGGTGGCCATTGATGTACTCCATTTGCTGCTCTTGGGTCACCTTCTATCCTTTGGACTTCGACGGGTGAACCGCCTTTTGCAATGATGTACAATTATAACCAACACAGAGGTGTTAGTCCTTCAGATAGCTTTGGAAAGGGCGCACCTTGCGATTGCGGTATTTGACTGTCAGATCCAGTGGTGCATCGTTTTCATCATAAACGCCCAGAACAACACCCCTGCCCCGGCTTTTGGTGCGCATTTCAATCAATTGCTGCTCGGACCGGGTCGTGCGCTGTGACGCCCGCCGCGTCCAGGCGAACAGGTGCTCGTACATTTCGGCGATTACACCGGCATGTTCGGCGCTGTCACCCAGATCGTTCAACTCATCAGGGTCATTCTCCAAATCGAACAGGATTGGCCGGTACCCACCTTCACAATGGATCAGTTTCCATTTCTTGCTTGCGACCATGAACATCACCGCATCGCGGACCGACATGTCCAAAACATTTGCGATTGGCGAAGCCGAGTAGTCATATTCGCAGATCACCACATCGCGTTGCAACGTGTCCACCTCCCCAAAAAGGATGGGCAGCAGGGAGTGACCTTCCAGAATATGCGTCGCCACTTCCCCACCAGCCGCATCGACAAAGGTCGGTGCAAGGTCGATGGATTCTACAAGCGCATCGCTGACTGTGCCACGTGTCGCGTCCGCCTCGGGCGACGGGTCATAAATGATCAACGGCACTCTGGTTGAGGCGTCGTGGAAAAAGGTCTTTTCCCCCATCCAGTGATCGCCCAGAAAATCACCGTGGTCTGATGTCAACACGATCATCGTGTTTTCCATCCGCCCGGCTCTCTCCAACCAATCCAACAGGCGGCCCATCTGGTCATCGGCTTGCTTGATCAGCCCCATATAGGCTGGGATAACCGCCTCACGCACATCCTGCCGCGAGAAGGTCTGGCCGATCTTTGTGTCCATGAAGGCTTTGAGCACGGGATGCGCATTCTGACGTTCCGCCTCGGACCGCACCACAGGCAATACATGTTCCGGCCCATACATCGAGGCGTATGGGTCCGGTACGATGTACGGCCAATGCGGCTTGATAAAACTCAGATGGCAGCACCATGGGCCATCATGCGTTTCCATGAACTCGATCCCGCGACCGGTCAGATAGGGCGTTTCGCTGTCTTCCTCGGCAATATTCGCGGCTTCGGGTGAATTCTTCAGAAACCAGCCAGACAGAACGTTGCCATCCGCATCCAGTCCGGAATTGGCAAAGTCATGCCAGGGATTGTCACTCTCATACCCCTTTGCTTTCAGGAACTTGTTGTATTCCTTTGCCCCGTCCGGGTCATAATACCCATCCGGACCTTCGGGCAGCATACCGTCATCCCTTTCATATACGTCAAACCCACATTCGGCGACGCGCGCACCTATCAAGCTGTCAGGTTCCAGACCAAGCCGCGCCATCCCTTCGGCGTCTGCACGCATATGGGTTTTGCCGACCAGCCAGCAATCCATCCCCGCCTTCCGCAGGTGATCACCCATCGTTATCTCGCCGACTTTCAACGGAATTCCGTTCCACGACGCGCCGTGAGAATGCACATAGCGCCCTGTATAGGTGGACATGCGAGAGCTGCCGCAGATCGGTGATTGGATATAGGCGCGGTTGAAGCGCACGCCTTTGGCAGCCAGACGATCGATATTTGGAGTATGCAGATGTGGATGGCCGTAACAGCTCAGATAATCCCATCGCAGCTGGTCGAACATGATGAACAGGATGTTTTTTGCCTTGGCCAAGTTGACGCCCTTCCCCAAAAGTCACGAGGGCCTAGTTAGCCCCTTCTATCCGCAGAACGAAGCAAAACCTGCGTCAGGCCTGACGGTCCATTTGTTCCAGCATCTTCTTGGCGCGTTTACATTGCAGCTTGTCGCGCAGTGGGCTGTCGGGGTCGATGTCTTTTTGGCAGACAACGCATTTGTCAGCGCCCGAGATCGCGTTTAGACCACCGCAGCTGCCTTTGATGGTCTTTCCCATCAGCATGACACCCAATGACATGCCCACCATGACGAGAGCGAGAAGAATGAAGGCCAGAATAAAGGTACTCATCTCAGCTCCAACAGTCAGTTCGATCCCAGCGCGTCTTTGAACGCCGCACTATGGGCAGTGATATAGGCATCTTCACCGCCTGTCACATCCCGCGAGATGAAATACACGGCAAGTTTATGCTCCTCCGCCAAAGCAAGACCCTTATCCTGACCCAAAGCCAGCATGGCTGTTGCCCAGGCATCGGCCATCATCGCGTTTTCGGCCAGCACGGTAACCGAGGTGGTGCGATGCGTGATCGGGTGGCCTGTTGTCGGATCGATGATATGCGAATAGCGCACACCATCCTGTTCAAAGAAATTCCTGTAATCGCCCGAGCTGGCCATGCCCCTATCATCCAGTGAAACAACCAGTTGGATGGTTTGCGAACCCGATTCAGGTTTCTCGATACCAATGAGCCACGCTTCGCCCTCGTCATTCTTACCTTTGGCCACAAGATCGCCGCCAATTTCGACCAGATAGTTTTCGATGCCAGCGGCCTGCAAGGTTTCCGCAACAGCGTCAATTCCATAGCCTTTTGCAATCGCGGACAGGTTAATGCCCACACTGGCGTTTGACTTGGCAAGCGTACCAGCATGTGTATCGAGCTTCAGCAAGCGGCCCTGACCTACACCGTTCAGCGCTGCGTTGATATCGGCATCAGATGGCACCGGGTCCTCGGGTTTGCGTGGGCCAAAACCCCAAAGTTCGATCAAAGGGCCGAGGGTTACGTCGAAAATGCCACCGGATTTCGCGTGCACTTCGTTCGCCGCCGAAAGAACCAGCGCAAATTCGTCGGAAACAGGCATTGGATCTGTGCTGGACGACGCGGAAAAAACGGAAACCTCGGAGTTCGGATCCCAATTGGACATCTTGGCATTCACAGCTGCCAACTTATCACTGACGGCCGCAGCCAGTGCGTCTTCGTCAAGGTCTTCGCCAATTGCGGTGATATTGTAGGTCGTGCCCATTGTCTCACCGGACAGACGGACCACTTCGGGTTCCTTGTCAAAAAGACAGCCTGAAAGAAGGGTGAAAAAGGCCAGTATGGGCAAAAGACGCATTGGGCGTTCTCCGGGACATTCTGTGCCCGGCATATGACAGCGGTCCCCGCCAGAGTCAAATTGGCATTACAGTTTCAGCGGAAGGAAACCCAACAGCAAAAGACCAGTTCCGGCCGGAATACCAAACAACCACGCGCGTTTGCGCCACCCGGGCTGCTGTTGCTTCCACGCCATGCGAAAGTTGTGACCGCACACGACAGCCGCAAAGAAGATCAGCGCGGCAACGGGGGGCGTAAGATAGAGTTCATTCAAAGGCTTAAGCTCCCTTTGCTGACCTGCGTTTGGCCAACTCGTGCAATTGTACCCTATACAGGTCGTTTAGCTGCGCTAAGGTGAAAGGGAAAGACTTTGCAAGAACCAAAAGGAGATTGCCCATGGCTCCAACCTCTTACCAGTCGCCGTCGCGCGGTGACAAGGCTGACAAGACAACCTACAGCCAATCAGCGGAATCAAACCTGTCGCATTCGCAGACGACCGTGGCCAAGTTGCTTGAGGGTAAAGGGGATGCGGTGTTTTCGGTGCGGCCTAATGATACCATCCATTCGGTGGTGAACACGCTCAAGGAAAAGCGGATTGGCGCTGTTCTGGTGACAGATCAGAACGGGGCATTGCAAGGGATCTTGTCGGAACGCGACATCGTGCGTCGCATGGCCGATACGCCCGGACAGACCCTGCCACAGTCGGTCGAAGACCTGATGACCAGGGATGTAAAGGCCTGTACGCCCGAGGATACGCTGAACGACGTGCTGAAAACCATGACCGAAGGGCGTTTCCGCCATATGCCGGTTCTGCGTGATGGCAATTTGTGCGGTGTCATCACTATCGGTGATGTGGTGCATTTCCGTCTGAGGGAATTGGAGTATGAAGCGCTTCGCATGAAGCAGATGATCGTAGGATAGTTTCAACTGGTTGAAAAAAACCTGACGCTGCCGCTGTCTATTTCAACGGCAGTTAATCTGCCTGTGGCAAAGGCACCTGTATCGATCGACACAACCCGGTTTTTTACCCGGGGGTGGCTTACAATAGTATGACCGTGAACAACCCATTGCGCGTCGCTGCGTGCAAGCCGTGGAAACATCGGATGACCCCAAAGACAGATCTGGCGATCCTGGGATTGAATGGATTGCCGCGGATCAAGTGCCGCGTGGACAAAGGTGACGTTGCCGCTGGTCCAGGTCAGCGGCAGATTTGCAAGCCAGTCCAGCAAGCTGTCGCCCATCTTGTGCCGCAGACGCTCTGCCAGTTCAGGCAGATGCTTGCCACTGTCCAACTCATCGGGACATTCGAGACCGAAAGATGCCAAAGTTTCCGCTCCGCCGTTATGAAACCAAAGCCTGGCGTATCGTTCCGGGTCGTGTACAAATTGCAGCAGCATCTCTTCGTGATTGCCAAGCAGGCATTGAACCCGCCCGTCTAACGCCTCACTCAGGTGATGCAAATGCCGCAGTACCTGCGCGCTGTATGCCCCCCGATCGATGTAATCGCCCAGAAAGACCAGTGGGCTTTGATCGTCGAGTCGTGGCAAAACTGCCTGAAGCAAATCAAGACGGCCGTGAATATCACCGACAGCTGTCACCTTTTCCGCGGGTGCCACGTCGCATGGCATCGCATTGGTGCTTTCCTTCGCCGCGGATTGGAACCGCCGTCTGATCCAGTCTTTCATCATGGCATTTGATCCCTACCCGCCCTGCGTAGTGGTCGCAATCAACAACTGTTTGAGTAGGCAAAGTGTTGACCACGAGCCTTAGATTGTCCGATATGGCCCGCAGGATGTTCGCAAGCAGTTGATCTGATGATAGGATCAACGCCTTTCGATCAGCGATGAATTTGCAGTGAGTTCTGAGGGTTTTATGAAACGAGTTTTGATTACAGGTTCTGCCGGGTTCATCGGATTCCATCTGGCCAAATTGCTTCTGGCAGAAGGGTTTCAGGTACATGGCTATGACGGGATTACCGACTATTATGATGTGACCCTGAAACAGCGTCGACATCAGATACTGCTTCAAACCCCGGGATTTACGGCAACTGAAGACCGTTTGGAAAACTTTGACCGTCTTGTGCAGGTCGCTGAGGAGTTTCAGCCCGATGTCATCGTCCATCTGGCCGCGCAGGCAGGCGTGCGGCACAGCCTTGAATATCCTCGCAGCTATATCGAGTCGAACGTTGTGGGCACGTTCAATGTGATGGAAATCGCGCGTCAGCACAAAGTGGAACATCTTTTGATGGCGTCGACCTCATCAATCTACGGTGCAAACGAGGACATGCCGTTCATCGAAACAGAAAAAGCCGACACCCAACTGACGATCTACTCCGCCACCAAAAAGGCAAATGAGGCGATGGGGCATTCCTATGCCCATCTGTGGGATTTGCCGACCACCATGTTTCGATTTTTTACCGTTTACGGCACTTGGGGGCGCCCCGATCTGGCCTATTTCAAATTCGTCGCTGCGATACTGGATGGCAGACCAATCGACATCTACAATCATGGCGACATGTATCGCGACTTCACGCATGTAGAAGACCTTGTGCGTGGGATCAGGTTGCTGATCGATGTTCCGCCGGTCCGCCCGACCAGCCGCGCGGATATCGAAGATGGTGACAGCTTGTCGCCCGTTGCACCGTACCGCATCGTCAACATTGGCAACGGAGACAAGGTGCGTCTGATGGATTTCATAGAAGCCATAGAAGAGGCTGTTGGCCAGAAAGCGGTCAAAAACTTCATGCCAATGCAGATGGGCGATGTTCATGCCACCTGGGCTGACAATCAGCTGTTGCAGCGGCTGACGAATTATCGCCCGCAGACCGACCTGAAGGACGGTATCGCACAGTTCGTCGCCTGGTATCGGGACTATTACGGAAAATAGGTCGATCTGGCGCCGGAATGAAAAAACCGGCGCACTCAGCGCCGGTTACTTTAGTTACCCGCCAAAATCGTCGAGCATGATGTCTTCGCGATCCACGCCCAGATCCAGCAGCATGTTGATAACCGACTGGTTCATGATTGGCGGCCCACACATGTAGTATTCACAATCCTCGGGTGCCGGGTGGTTCTTGAGGTATTCGTCGAACAGAACGTTGTGGATGAAGCCTGTATAGCCTTTCCACTCATCCTCGGGCTGGGCATCCGACAGAGCGACATGCCATTCAAAATTGTCGAACTCTTCCGCCAGTTGGTCGAAATCCTCGACAAAGAACATCTCTTTCTTGGACCGCGCACCGTACCAGAAACTGATCTTGCGGTCGCGGTTCTCAAGGCGTTTGAGCTGGTCAAAGATGTGGCTGCGCATCGGTGCCATACCGGCGCCACCACCGATGAAGACCATTTCCTTCTTGGTTTCACGTGCGAAAAACTCGCCAAATGGACCCGAGATTGTGACTTTGTCGCCTGGCTTCAGGTTGAAGATGTAGGATGACATCTGACCCGGAGGAATTCCTTCTGAGCCCGGAGGCGGTGAAGCTACCCGAACATTAAGCATGATCATGCCCTTTTCATCCGGATAGTTGGCCATCGAATAGGCGCGCTCGATAGGTTCGTTCACAACCGACTCGTATTGCCATAGATTGAAGCGATCCCAATCCTCGCGATATTCTTCCTGCACTTCGAAATCAGTGTATTTCAACTGATGAGCAGGTGCTTCGATCTGGATGTAGCCCCCGGCACGGAAATTCACGTCCTCGCCTTCGGGCAGGTCTAGGGTAAGGGCCTTGATAAAGGTCGCTACATTGTCGTTCGAGCGAACGGTGCATTCCCATTTCTTGACGCCGAAGACCTCTTCTGGAACTTCGATTTCCATGTCCTGCTTGACCGCCACCTGACAGGACAGACGGTCGCCACAGGAGGCTTCGCGCTTTGTTATATGGCTTTCTTCGGTCGGCAGGATCGAACCACCACCCGAATGCACTTTCACGCGACACTGGGCACAGGTACCACCACCACCGCAGGCTGACGGAACAAACAGTTTTTCGGCCGCCAATGTTTGCAGCAGTTTGCCACCCGCCGGAACCGAGATAGTCTTTTCACCGTTGATGGTGATGTTGACGTTGCCGGTCGACACCAGCTTGGAACGTGCAGCCATAATGATGGCCACCAGCGCCAGAACGATCAGGGTGAACAGGACAACGCCGAGCGAAAAGGTTTCCATTCTCACGCCCCCCTTACAGTTTCACGCCCGAGAAGGACATAAAGGCCATCGCCATCAGTCCGGCGGTGATAAAGGTGATGCCCAGCCCCTGAAGCCCGTCCGGCACATCCGAGTATTTCAGCTTTTCGCGCACGCCTGCCATCGCAGTGATTGCCAGCGCCCAGCCGAAACCGGATGAGATGCCATAGGTGGTCGCCTCGGCAAAATTATAGTCGCGTTCGACCATGAACAGCGAACCACCTAGAATGGCACAGTTCACAGTGATCAAAGGCAGGAAGATCCCCAGTGCGTTGTAGAGCGGCGGGAAATACTTATCGAGGATCATTTCGAGGATCTGAACCATCGCTGCGATCACGCCGATATAGGAAATCAGCCCGAGAAAGGTCAGATCCACATCCGGGAACCCGGCCCATGCCAATGCGCCCGGTTTCAGCAGGAAGGACAGCAACAGGTTGTTGGCGGGCACGGTGATCGCCTGCACCACCATGACTGATATTCCCAGCCCGATGGCAGTCGAAATCTTTTTCGACACGGCGATGAAGGTACACATGCCAAGGAAAAAGCTGAGCGCAAGGTTTTCGATAAAGACGGCCTTCACGGCCAGAGAGATAAGCCCTTCCATCAGTGCGCCTCTACCTGCTGGATTTTGTATTCACGTTCTTCAACCTGGTTCGGCTTCCACGTGCGGAAAGCCCAGATCAGCAGGCCGATCACGAAGAACGCCGAAGGTGGCAGCAGCAACAGGCCGTTGGGCACGTACCAACCGCCATTGTTGACCGTTTGCAGGATTGTCACGCCGAACAGGCTGCCCGATCCAAACAACTCCCGGATGATGCCCACCAGCATCAGGATCAGGCCATAGCCCATGCCGTTGCCCAAACCGTCGATGAACGAGGCCACCGGCGGGTTCTTCATGGCGAATGCTTCGGCACGGCCCATTACGATGCAGTTGGTGATGATCAGGCCGACAAACACCGACAGCGTCTTGGAAATCTGAAAGGCATAAGCCTTGAGTATCTGATCCACCAGAATCACGAGCGAGGCGATAATCACCATCTGCACGATGATCCGGATCGAGCCCGGGATCTGGTTGCGCAGCATCGAGATGAACATCGACGAAAACGCCGTGACCGACGTCACCGCTATGGCCATGACAAAGGCCACTTGCAGTGATGACGTTACAGCCAGTGCCGAACAGATACCCAGCACCTGCAAGGTGATCGGGTTGTTGTCGACAAGGGGGTCGACCAGCAGCTCTTTCTTGGTCTGCGACATCAGATCTCTCCTGCTTGCAACTTGGCCAGGAACGGCGCGTAACCCGCATCGCCCATCCAGAATTTCACAAGGTTGTCGACCCCGCGCGATGTCAGGGTCGCGCCCGCCAGCGCATCTACGAAAAACTCAGGCCCGGCCGCTGGTTGTGACTTGGCGACGGTGATCTGCAAGGCGCCCGCGTCATCATGCAGTTTCTTGCCGTTCCACAACGCCTTCCAACGCGGGTTGTCCACCTCGGCACCCAGACCAGGCGTTTCACCATGCTGATAGAATTGCAGGCCGAAAATGTCGTTGCCGTTCTTTTCCAGCGCGATGAAGCCATAAAGCGTGGACCACAACCCATAGCCATGCAGCGGCAGGATCACCTTGTCCAACGCTCCGCTGTCGTCGCGCAGCAGATAGATGACCCGATACTTTGCCTTGCGACCAATGCCTGCGGGGTCATCGTCAAGGGCAACACTTAATTCCGGATCACCGGCGGCGGCCAGATCGTCAAAGGTGGCTGGGTCGAACTGATCGTCCGCAAATTCGCCCGTCGCCAGATCCAGAACATGCGGCTCGAACGCGGCAAAGGCCTGGCTGACATCAATGCCGGGTTCATACACCCCCGCCACCTGAAGAATGTTGACCTGCTTGTCCTTCAGCTTGTTGGCCTCCTGCACCGGGCGCAGACTGACTGCCGCGGCCGACACGATCATCGAGGCAACGAGACAAACCGCAACAGCGATGAAGATCGTTTTGCCAACCGAATCCGGTGAGGCCGCCAGAAACCGGGCAATCGCGCCCTTGCGTTCAGGGGATTGCGTATCAGACATGGCGACGCGCCCTCCGTTTGATGTTGGCCTGAACGACAAAATAGTCGATCAGCGGTGCAAAGACGTTGCCGAACAGAATGGCCAGCATCATACCTTCGGGGAAGGCTGGGTTGATCACACGAATTAACACAACCATGACACCAATCAGTGCACCATAGATATAGCGCCCGACATTGGTGTGGCTTGCCGAGACCGGCTCGGTCACCATGAAAGCCAGACCAAAGGCGTAACCGCCCAACACGACATGCCAGTACCATGGCATTGCGAACATCGGGTTCGTCTCGGACCCGATCAGGTTCAACAGCCAGGTGAACGCAATTGTGCCCGCCAGACATCCCAAAATCAGCCGATAGTTGGCAATCTTGGTGATCAGCAGGAAGGCCAGACCGATCAGGCAGGCCAGAGTCGAGGTTTCCCCGATACTGCCCTGAATGGTGCCGTAAAACGCGCTCCACCAGGTGATACCGTCGGCGGCCAGTGCCTGGTAGCCTTCGGCAGCCGACACAGCCAGAGCCGTCGCCCCGGAAAACCCGTCAACCGGGGTCCAGACTGCATCGCCCGACATCTGCGCGGGATAGGCGAAATACAAAAACGCCCGCCCCACCAAGGCAGGGTTGAGGAAGTTCTTACCAGTGCCGCCGAATACCTCTTTGCCGATGACAACACCAAAGATAATTCCCAGAGCAACCTGCCACAGAGGCGTGGTTGCAGGCATGATCAGGGCGTAAAGCATCGAAGTGACAAGAAAGCCTTCATTCACCTCATGCCCGCGGACGGTTGCGAAAATGACTTCGAAAATACCGCCTGCCACCAACGTGACAATATAGATCGGCAGGAAGTACATAAGCCCGTGCATGACATTGGCAAAAATGCTGTCCGGACTAAGCGAGATGCCAAGAACCTGAAGAACTGCAATCCGCCAGCCGGTTGCAGACTCTGGGCCAAGCGCGGCAATGGCCGAGTTTGCCTGATAACCGGTGTTCCACATTCCCCACAGGATGCACGGAATAGTAGCAATCACGACATACGTCATGATCCGCTTCATATCCACGTAAGACCGCGCATGAGGAGCAACGGTGGTTACGGTTTTCGGAGTGTAGATGAAGCTTTCCACCATCTCGTAGATCGGAAAAAGCTTCTCGTACTTGCCGCCCTTGGTAAAGTTCGGCTCGATCCGGTCAAAGAAGTTACGCAATCCCATTCGGATCAGCCCTCCTTTTCAATCTTTTTCAGGCAGTCGCGCAGAGCCAGCCCGTATTCATATTTCGCCGGACAGGCAAAGCCCACAAGGCCCAGATCCTCTTCGTCCAGCTCAAGCGCTCCCAGTGCCTGAGCCGTATCCGTATCCATCACCAGCAACGCCCGAAGCAATTGTGTGGGCAGGTAATCCTGCGGCATCAACTCCTCGAACACTCCTGTCGGCACCATCGCGCGGCGGCCACCGTTCAGGTTGGACGTGAAAGCATAGAGCTTCCTGGAAAAGGCCGAGCCCAATACCGGCTGGACGGAATACTTGGAATGCATTGGTCGGATCCAGCCCATCGGAATCTGATCGTGATCCTCTCGGATGATACAGATCTGACGGGCAAACCGCCCCAGATATGCGGTCGGACCGTCGGCATGCTCACCCGACAGGATCGAACCCGAGATAATACGGGGCGTTCCGTCCACACTTACTTCACCTCGTGTCAAGTCGTCCGTGGACGCGCCCATCACAGTGCGGATCAAACGCGGCTGACGCGCACCGGGCCCGGTCAAGGCGATCACAACACTCGGATCCAGACGCCCGGTCTGCATCAGGCGGCCAATCGCGATGGTGTCCTGATAACCGATAGTCCAGACTCGCTTTTCCCCCGCAATCGGTTCGAGGAAGTGAATATGCGTTCCGGCCAAACCAGATGGATGTGGACCGGAAAACGCCACGGCCTCGACACCGGCAACATCCGCGCCGGGGATCGTGTCGCCTTGTTTCTGGCAAAGATAGGTTTTGCCCTCGGTCAGCTTGCTGATTGCTGCCAACCCAGCGGCAAAGGCCTCGGGTGCCTCGGCAATGATCGTGGCGGCATCAGCCGCCAATGGGTCACTGTCCATGGCTGTCACGAAAATCGCGTTCGGTTTGGCACCGGGTTCCGGCATTTTCGAATAAGGCCGCGTGCGGAATGAAGTCCATAGACCAGCGGCGCACAGTTTTGCAGTCACGCCTTCGGCGCTATGCGCATCGCCCACGCTCGAAAAATCCAAGCCCGTGTCATTGGCGTCGGACACTTCGATGACGACGCTCTGCAACACCCTGCGGGCACCCCGGTTGATGGCAACAATCTTGCCTGTCACCGGTGCAACCATCATCGCGTCAGGCGCATCTTTGTGACAAAAGAGCGGCGTACCCCGCTCGACACTATCACCTTCCTGCACCAGCATCTTTGGCTTCAGGCCAATGTAATCCCCACCCAGAACGCCAACGGTCGAGTATTCCGGACCCGGATGAATGGTTTGGTCGGGAGCGCCTTCCACTGGCAGGTCCAACCCTTTTTTAAGTTTGAAAGTTTGCATACCGCTACGTTCTTCCAAGCCTCTTTCCTGCGCCAGCCCTGCCGACACCCTTTAGGGGTCATGCAATAACGCGGTTTTTTCCGGTGCCCATCGCAAAAGCGTCGAAACGGGTCCAAATTCCGCAGGCGTATTTCTGATCACGGACCCTTTACGCGCGGATGCCCGCAAACGCAAACCTGTTACCGCCGAAAGTTAAGATCAAACTGCAAAATCTTAGAGTTTTCCCTCAAGATGGCCAAAAATACGGGTCAAAATTGCGTGTCGCGCCCGCTGAACTTCCAGTGTAAGCAACCGGAATGAAAAAAGACACAGACTTCGAAATCTTTCTGATTGCCACCCCGGGCCTTGAAGCCCCCCTCTGTGCCGAGGCGCAGTCCAACGGGTTCGCTCAGGTCAAGACGATTCCAGGGGGTGTCATTTGCCGTGGTTCGTGGTCCGAGGTCTGGCGCGCCAACCTGACCTTACGCGGTGCAAACAAGGTTCTGGTTCGTCTGGGCAGTTTTCCTGCCGTGCATTTAGCCCAATTGGACAAACGTGCGCGCAAATTCCCGTGGGGCGAGTTCCTGCGCTCCGATGTTCCGGTCAAAGTCGAGGCCACCAGCCGCAAATCCAGAATATATCATGCCGGTGCCGCACGGCAGAGAGTTGAACAAGCGATATCCGAAACTCTGGGCGCTCCGATATCTTCCGACGCCGATGTCAGGATCTTGCTGAGAATCGAAAAGGACATCTGTACATTTTCCGTCGACAGTTCTGGAGAGCTTTTGCACAAGCGTGGTCATAAAGAAGCAATTGCCAAAGCGCCAATGCGCGAAACGATGGCAGCCATGTTTCTGCGTGGCTGCGGATTTAGCGGCAATGAACCGGTGTTGGACCCGATGTGCGGTTCGGGTACTTTCGTGATCGAAGCCGCCGAGATTGCCCTGGGGCTGCGCCCTGGTCGGTCCCGCAGTTTTGCGTTTGAAAACCTTGCGGGCTTCGACCCTGACCGCTGGCAAGACATGCGCAGCGAGTCAGAGGTCGCTGAGTGTTTTCTCACCTTCTGTGGCTCTGACCGCAACGCCGGAGCTATCGAAGCCGCAACAGCCAACGCCCATAGAGCGCGGGTTAACGCCAACACGCGTTTTCAACAGCTTTCCGTCAGTGACATCAAACCCCCTGCGGGACCCGCCGGGCTGGTCATTGTGAACCCTCCCTACGGGGCGCGAATTGGAGATGAAAAGCGTCTGCGCTCTGTCTACGGAGCCTTGGGTAAATCTTTGATGAGCCGGTTTCGAGGATGGCGTGTTGGGATTGTGACCAGCGCTCCGGCTTTGGCTCGGGCGACCCGCCTGCCTTTGCTGGCGCCCGGTCCGGTCGTGGACCACGGAGGCACCAAGATCCGTCTGTACAAAACGGATCCGCTGCCATGAGAGTCGCGTGACCTGTTTAGCCCGTCCGTTACCGATCCAAAGACGGAAGATTAGGATGATCGCTTCTCAAAATCCTCTTGCGCATCGGCAAAGCCGCGTATAGATCACCCGCCACGGTCGGAGTGTAGCTCAGCCTGGTAGAGCACTGTCTTCGGGAGGCAGGGGCCGGAGGTTCGAATCCTCTCACTCCGACCAATAAAAGCATTAAAGATCATAGCCTTGTCGCTTTTTCACAACCTCCTTGAATGAAGCTCTTCGTGCCAAAATGGCATGAAAAATCAACAGAGTTCAGAGAACATGGAACATTTGCGGCTTACAAACTACGTTTCTTCATCCACTCATCAGCCTGATTTCCGGCTGCGCAAGCGGCCCGAAAACGAAATCTGGGAAATCGTATGGACCGACGAAAACGGTAGCGTTAAGCGAAGGTCTACTAGGTGTTCAGTCCCGGCATTTGGTGGATCGGATTTAGGATGAATCGATCTGGCTCTAAAGTCCAGATCTTGCAGACGTATTCATAGGGC
>NZ_JBQFYB010000014.1:0-98518 GCF_056541275.1 Ruegeria sp. AI2 | reverse complement strand
GGCTGATGCTACCCTGCGGCAGACCAACCCATCCCAACATCCAAACACGCTAAATAAGACCTCACCACCAAACCCGCAACCAAAACCAAAACCAAAAAACTCAATCAATCCAATACCGCAATTGAACGGCTATCGTGTTTTGGAACACCATGTCTTTGGTCGAAACCAAAACAACTGTCGCAAATGGCCGGTATCCAATACCCAACCGGTTGCTGAAATAGGCGCTGCAACAATTACAGACGCAAACGTGACTGCGTTGAACAGGAGTTTCGTTTCAATTCACTTCTAAATATGGCAATTCTGCCCTTGCGGGTCCGGTCCGCGATTGAGAAACACAAGCAGGTCGTGATCATTCGATGAGAGCTGAGATGACTTCTGAACAAGCCGTCCGCGATGCGGTTCAGACGCATTCGAAGCGTGTCTGGCGGTTTGCGCTGGCATTATCGGGTGCCTCGGATGTAGCTGACGATTTGTTGCAGGCCACATGTTTGCGCGCGCTTGAACGACATCATCAGGTGACGTCGCACAATCGTCTGGACAGCTGGTTGATGACAATCTGCCGGTCGATCTGGCTGAATAAGCTGCGTTCGCGGTCGGTTCGACGCGCGCAGGCGCTGTCGGTGACCCCCGAAGCGGATCTGGTTGCAACGGGACCGGATACAGAAACGAATATTTTCGCGGCTGAAGTGTTTACTCAAGTGATGCAGTTGCCTGAGGCACAGCGCGAAGCGGTAATGCTCGTCTTCGTTGAGGGGTACAGTTACCGCGAAGCCGCTGCCTTGTTGGAGGTTCCAATTGGCACGATCATGAGCCGGCTTTCGAATGCCCGGCAGAAACTTAAAACCGTGATGCAGATTGATGCAGCGGACACCGCGCGACGGAGTGGCAAATGACGTTTTCCGACGAGACGCTTCTAGCGTATCTGGAAGGCAGCCTGGACGAGGCTCAGACCCGCGCCATTGAGGCTGCGGTTGAAGATGACGCTGCGCTGGAACATCGTCTGATGGCGCTGGATCCATTTGCGCCTGTTGTTCGGGATGTTTTTGAGAACCTGCCCGCTGAAGCGCCGAAGGTGGACCTGCCGGAAATAACGACGCGGCCCGCCAATAACGGGTTTCTGCGTCTTGTTGCGGTAGCTGCCAGCGCGGCATTTGCAGCCGTCGCCGTAACATTCTGGGCCACCCGGCCAGCAGATTTAAGCTGGGCCCAGCAGGCCGCGATCTATCAATCACTTTACGTGCCGGAAACGATTGCATCGCTGGACAGTTCGGAAACGTCGCTGGCCAAGCAATTTGCAATGGCCGAAGCCGAACTGGGACGAACGCTGAATCAGGAAACACTTGAAGCGTTGCCAGGGCTGGAGCTGAAGCGGGCGCAGGTTCTTTCCTTCAAAGGCAAGCCCTTGATCCAAGTGGTTTTTGCCGATGATCAGGGTCGACCACTTGCCTTCTGTGTCATTCGCCAAGGACCGAATGCCCCAAATACCGAAGTCCAACAAACGGTGTTGAGCGGTTTGGCAACTGCAAAGTGGGAGCAGGGCGGTTATGGATATATGCTGTTGGGCAGTTCCCCACAGACGGATTTAAGCAACGAACTGGAAGTGTTGACCCGCACATTCTCGGGCTGATGGAAAACCCTTGTGAACTGTTGCAAATGCCCGAAGAATGCCGGGTATGACGTCGAAGAAAACCATGCCCCTTCCAGAAGACGAGGTCGATGATCTTGGCCCAGCCAGCATCTATGATGGCGATCCGGCAGAAGAGGATGACCCTTGGTTTTTGCCTCCGGACCAGGACGTGGAGGAAGACTTCTTTCTGCCTGGTCCCCGATCATCGCAGCGCCCGTTATTCGATCCGCGCGATTGGCATTCGGCACAATCAGAACTGTCGGCAGAGCTTGCTGAACTTGCCCTGACCTTTGGTGCTCTGGACGAGAGGCTGCGTTCGGGGCCTGAGGGGTGGACGCACCGTTTGGCACTTATGGAAACGTCCGATCTGGGGTGGTGGACAGGGGATCGGGTCAGCGTGG
Organism: Ruegeria sp. AI2; assembly: GCF_056541275.1. Classification (NCBI taxonomy): domain Bacteria; kingdom Pseudomonadati; phylum Pseudomonadota; class Alphaproteobacteria; order Rhodobacterales; family Roseobacteraceae; genus Ruegeria; species Ruegeria sp. AI2. Next base: position 96,490 of record NZ_JBQFYB010000014.1, on the reverse strand, counting down.
ACCGCCTGGCTTTGTGGACGGGTCTGAGGATAGGCGCGACCCACGATGACGTGCAGGCGCTGTTTCGGGCAGGTTGGGCCGTACGCCGTCTGAGCTCAGGCGCAGGCCCTGCTAGTGGCGGGTGGGAAAGTGGGTTGACCGCGTTTCTTGACCGTCTGGCTCAGGGCTCTGATGCGACGCCCGAAGCGATCGTTGATCTGGCCGAAGTCATGCAGAATGCGGAAAGGCTGCACCCGGTGACACAATCGGCGATCGCGTTTCATGCTTGGCGAGCTATATCGCAGGGCGTCGGACAAGACACCGAGGCGGCAATTATCGCTGCGCGGCACGCGGCTTCGATGGGGCGGGGCGGCGCAATGTTCATGCCTCTGGCGTTGTCTGGTCCGGGTGCGTTGCGCGGAACGGGTCGGCCGACGGACAAGTTGGGGTCTTGGATACAGGGCGCCGGGCAAGCGGTTCTTGCGGCTTTGCTGCACCTCGACAGGATCAGTGTCTGGGAGGGCAAGGCCCGCGACGCGACGCTGGATCTGAGCGGCCGCACCCCACCGCGTCTGATTGATGCTCTGGCGGCATGGCCAATGGTCTCGGCCCCGCTTGCGGAAGACTTGACCAATTCTTCGCGCGCGGCGGTTCAGCGGAATTTCGACCTGTTCACCCGGAGAGGTCTGGTGCGTGAAGTCACGGGCCAAGGCCGTTACCGGGTCTGGACTGCCGCATTATGATCCGTCAACTACTCGAAAAATAGACGCCGCGGGGCGCACGCTTTCAGCGCCCAACACCGACATAGGTGTCGAACCCTGATTTCAGCGCCGTAGTTTTCGAGTAGATGTTGCGCAGGTCAACCATCCTGGCGGTGTTCATAGATGCTGCAATTTCGGAAAGGTTCAGCGCGCGGAACTCATTCCATTCCGTCAGCAGCACAACAACATCCGCGCCCTGCGCGGCGATATACGGATCGTCGCACCATTCGACGCCCGGCAAAAGCGCTTCTCCTTCAGATTTTCCCTGAGGGTCAACAACGCGCACCGTTGCGCCACCGCCAATCAGGGCGGGGACGATGGACAGTGATGGCGCGTCGCGCATATCGTCCGTGTTGGGCTTGAACGTGACACCCAGAACCGTCACGGTCTTGCCGTTGAAATGATCGTCACATGCGTCTCGAATTTTCTCGATCATCCGTTTCTTGATTTCGTCATTCACGCGGATGACGGTCTCGGTGATTTGCATCGGATGCGCGTGGTCCTGCCCGATCCGGGCCAACGCGGCCGTATCTTTTGGAAAACATGAACCACCGTAGCCAGGTCCTGCATGCAGGAATTTGTTGCCAATCCGCCCGTCAAGGCCAATGCCACGCGATACTTCTTTGACATCCGCACCAACTTTTTCGCATAGCCCGGCGATTTCATTGATGAAGGTAATTTTGGTCGCTAGAAACGCGTTGGCGGCGTATTTTATCATCTCGGCGCTTTCCAGATCGGTGGTCAGGATCGGGAAGTCGCGCAGGTAAAGAGGGCGGTAAATTTCTGCCATCACCTCGGCAGCGCGGTTATTTTCGACGCCGACCACAACGCGGTCCGGGCGCATGAAATCGTCTATTGCCGCGCCTTCGCGAAGGAATTCAGGGTTCGAAGCCACGTCAAATTCGGCCTGGGGGTTGGCGGCCTTGACTGTTTCCTGCACTTTTCTGTTTGTTCCGACGGGCACAGTCGATTTTGTGACGATAACGGTATACCCGGTGACAGCCTTAGCGATTTCTTCCGCCGCTGCCATCACATAGGTCAGATCCGCGTGGCCGTCTCCACGCCGGGTTGGCGTTCCAACTGCAATAAAGATAGCATCCGCGCCGTCCACTGCGGCTGCAAGATCGGTTGTGAAGCTCAGGCGGCCAGCCGCGACGTTTCGCGCCATCAGCACGTCCAGACCCGGTTCATAAATAGGCACCTGTCCGGCTTTGAGCATATCGATCTTCTGCTCAGCCTTATCAACGCAAATCACATCATGACCGAAGTCCGAGAAACACACACCGGAAACAAGGCCCACATACCCGGTGCCGATCATTGCAATGCGCATCTGCCAAATCCTTTTTTACCAATTACTATCAACGGCGCGGGCACAATCGAAGAATCTAGCGCCGGTTTCAATGATTTACAGGTATGGTTGCTGAGTTCCCATGTTTTCTTGTTGTTTTTGAGGCAATATGCGCGGGAACAGAGTTTTTACAATCCGTCGTGCTGCGCAGAACTTGTTGAATCACGTCCATTGTCAGCTGAAAAGATACAGTTCTGGGCATGGATCAGTAATAAACAGCCACTAGCCGGGCGGTGTTGCGTCGCCTACTTTTCGCCCGGAGCAAGGCGGCTGTAGCGGGTCCAATGGAATTGGCGATTGCTAAATAAATAGGCCGACGATGCAAAAAAACCGCCCGAACCACAGTTCAGGCGGCAGCTGTGCTCAGAACCAGCGCCCTATGGCGATGACACTTGGTGAAAAAGCCGCTGTATCCGAAGTTACGGAGAGGGCTTTGCACGCGGCTTGAGTGTTTCCGGGCATATCAAACCCGATGAAACGATTGTTTGCTCCAGCGCTGCCACTAACGCTTGGCGCAGAGGAAAATGGCGCTGGGTAGTTCCACGTCATTGCAGTGCTTGCGAACAATACGCCTTCAACGGCCGTGCATGCGACAGGAAGCAAAGCGGCGGTGCAGATCAGGGTTCCATCGGCAAAACGTGTAAATTCGCCATTGGTGTTACTTCCGCGCTCTATGACCGCACCGGTTGGTATACCGCCAACTTCTGATACCGACCCCAGAAGGTTACCCGGCCCATAACCGTAGTCGGCACGCATCAAGCGACCCGAAGTGGTATCCGTCGCATCGCCCTGAACAGCCGCACCAGCTGCTGTTCCGGTCGCGGGGTCAAAAGTCAGAGCTTCGGTCCAGGTACCTCCGTCAGGGGACACTTTGATTGAAAACCCCGTACTTCCGGATAACCCCATTTCAGCGTGACCGGTCCAGTTCGACTGAAACACCAGCGATGCTGTATCGCTGGCACCCGCCTTGTTGATCTTCAGCTGATGCCCGCCGCCCTCATGGTTCAGAAGCGTGGCCGGGCTTCGGACAGACAAGCGATTCGTAGCGTCCGAATTTGTTGCCACCCCAATACCATTCAGGTTCTGAGTATTGACGGGCAAGGGCAGCCAGTCAGACCCATTCCAGAACTTCAGTTCACCAGTGGCCTCGTCCCAGGCACGCCAGCCCGAATATGGGGTCAAGAAATGCCAGGTGTTGTCCAGCCATGCGGCAAGCTCTCCTGCATGTCCGGCCCAGTCCCCGGTAGGGGTGACGCCCAGAGCATAGACATCGCCCTGCTCGGGGACAACGGGCGGGGTGCTGGCATTGGTTGTCTGCACTGTTAGCTGAACGACCAGATCAAGTTGTCGCAGTGCCTCGTTGTGGGTGACGTGCTTTTGAGCCTGCGAAGGTTGTAGAAAAGGCAGGCGCAATCTGGGTGAGGTCATTGACACGAGGGTCCTCCTGTGGCTGTCGGTCCGAAAGTCGGTTGCGCGCCACTCTGCCGTAAGGCGCGTCAATCCCGTCTGACCTGGCCGACCGCACAGGAAATAATCTGTTAACTTGAGTATCCCTGGGGACAAGCCGACCCGAGTATGGCCTATGGAGAACTATGTCGCCGCTTAGTCCCGGGCATAAATGTCTTCATATCGAATGATGTCATCTTCGCCTAAATAGGTGCCGGTCTGCACTTCGATCAAAACCATGGGCACTTTGCCAGGGTTTTCCATCCGGTGCACGGCACCCAGCGGGATATAGACAGACTGGTTTTCGCTGACCAACCGTTCCTGATCATCGACTGTGACCTTGGCGGTGCCCTCAACCACAATCCAATGCTCGGACCGATGGTGATGGGACTGTAGGCTGAGCGAAGCGCCAGGATGTACATGGATTCGTTTGACCTGAAATCTGTCACCGATCACGAGGCTCTCAAACCAGCCCCAGGGGCGGTGATCTATCGGAAGCGTATCTGCCTGTTTGGCCCCTTTTGCCTTTAAGGCAGCGACAGCCTGCTTGACGTCCTGGGCTTTGTCCATGCTAGCAACCAGCACAGCATCCGGCATCGCAACTGCGATAATGTTCTCAAGCCCCATTGCCACCACTTCCTGAGCTGGCGATTCTGATCGTATCAGAACGTTGCAGCAGTCGATTGTGGTTACTTCCCCATTTGTCGCGGTGCCGTTTTCATCAGGGTTTGACAATTCTTGAACAGCCGTCCAACTTCCAACATCCGACCAACCTGCGGAATACGGAACCACGCTAAGGTTGGGGGCTTTTTCCATGACCGCATAGTCGATCGAGACGTCATCGACGTCAGCCCAAGCCGAAGGGTCCAATCTCAGGAACCCCAAATCTGCCTTTGCGCTGTCGACGGCCTTTTGGACAGGTGCAACAAGGGTGCTTGCGTATTTTTCATATGCTGCAACGATGTCACGTACCGCAAACAGGAAGATGCCGGAATTCCACAGGTAACTGCCATCTTTTACCATCGCCTGCGCGGCTTCCAAATCCGGTTTCTCCACGAACCGATCCAGGCGAACTGCACCCCCGGACGCGTCTGGGGCGTCGTTCAGCTTTAAGTAGCCATACCCGGTTTCGGGCCGAGCGGGCGTGATGCCAAATGTCACCAGATCGCTTCGTTCGGCAATTGCGCGCACGCCTGTGGCGACGGCCTGATGAAAAGCGGCCTTGTTTGGAAGCACATGATCTGAAGGTGCAACCAGCATGATGGCATCCGGATCACGTGAGGCAAGGTACAACGCAGCCGCCAGTACGGCAGGGGCCGTGTTGCGTCCTTCAGGCTCAATCAGAATCGGACCGGGGTCGATCCCAATAGCGGTCAGCTGTTCAGGTACAATAAACCGAAAGGCTTCGTTGGTTAGAACCAGTGGTTTGGCATAGGGCGTATGCGAGGGTCCAAGCATCCTGTCGGCACAATCTTGTAAAAGACTGGTTTTGCCGACAAGTGGAACGAATTGCTTGGGATAGCTTTTGCGCGACAGGGGCCACAAACGCGTTCCTGAACCACCACACAGGATGACTGGATAGACCGTACTGTTCATACAAGTGCCCCTGAATTGCTGATGACCAACGATATTGTTCAATTTTTCGTGGAATGGGAGATTCCGCGGCTACTGGGCCGCTTTTCCAGTTGCAACGATGTCATTTAGATATTGGCTCAGATCATCACGCAGGTCGTCACGGGCAAGGGCAAAGGAAACGGTCGCTTGCAGAAAACCGGATTTTGAGCCGCAGTCGAAACGCTGCCCGTCAAACTTGTATCCAAAAACGGGCACGCCGGATGCGATATCCTCGGCGATTGCATCAGTCAGTTGGATTTCACCGCCGCTTCCGGTTTTCATTGCGTTCAGGTTGTTCAATACGGAAGGTCGAAGAATATAGCGCCCGATAACCGCCAGATTGGATGGCGCTTTCGATGGTTCAGGCTTTTCGACCATGCTCTTGGCTGGAATGACCGGGCCGATACTGTCGACGACATCCAGAACGCCGTACGAACTAGTCTTCTCTGGCGGAACTTCCATTGTTGCCACCATGTTGCCGCCCGTTTCCTCATAGGCTTCGACCATTTGTTGCAGACATGGTTTATCTGCAGCGATCACATCGTCAGGCAGCATTACGGCGAAAGGTTCGTCGCCTATCAAACGGCGTGCACACCATACAGCATGCCCCAACCCCAGGGCTTTGTGTTGGCGGATATAGGCAATCGCTCCGCTTTCCATATTCGTCTTGTTCAAGATATCGAGAAGCTTGTTTTTGCCTTTGGCCATTAACTCCTGTTCGAGGACAAGGTTGTGGTCAAAGTAATCTTCAAGCGCGGATTTCCCGCGAGAAGTCACAAAGATGAACTCTTTGATCCCAGCTGCTCGGGCTTCATCGATTGCATATTGCACCAGGGGTCGGTCCACCAACGTCATGATCTCTTTCGGAACAGATTTGGTTGCCGGCAAAAACCGGGTTCCCATTCCCGCCACTGGAAAAACTGCTTTGGTGACTTTACGTGTCATGGTGCCTCTCAAAACAAAACTTGGCCGGAAAAGCAGAGAACATCCGGAATGTCCTCTTAGTCTTCAAAACCGTGTCAATCAATCATGCCCGGTGTGTCGGCTGTTATTGACCAAATCGTGCCACCTCGGTCCAGATGAGTCAAAAGCCGACTCCATTGCTTCCTGTATACATGGCCTGAACGACAGTTCCCAGAGACCCTACCGCTATAACTCTGTGCCAAAAATCTGACGACGATTTGCCGATCACGGAAAGTTGATATGTTTGGAGCAGCGTCGGTCGCCTTGAAAAACTCCCGGACGGAGTCCTGCGTACTTTTCTTTGGATGGGCATAGCGCCTTGTTATGACGAGTAGTTTAGGACTGCGCGGCCGAAAAGAATTTAGATGGCAGGGACTGTGCAACTGAAATTAACACGGCTCGCTTAGTCGCAAGCTGCGTCAAGTAACGTGTCTTATGTGCACAAGTATCCCGTCGGCAAACATCCGAGCTTTTTGGAAATACATGATCTGATGCATCAAGTCCGTTTTCGAATGGGCAACAATATGGCCGAAACCGCAAAGATTGGTGATAACGGCGGTCTGTTGCGACTGGCGATAAGATGCTCAAGCAAGTCGCGAGGGACCGTTCAACGCACGCTTGGCGCCTTATCGGACCAATTTCGTTGTCATCGAGGTTTCGGGAAAACAGGTGGGTGCAACACCACTCGTTTCCTGCCATCTGCCTATGGATCGGCGGGTTTTGAAACCTGGCAAGCCGTCAACGCCTCCGACATCGTACCCCAAGCTTTCCAGCGCGCCCTGCATCTTTGCTATGTCAGAACGGTACAAGCCACCGACCTTGCCCCATTGCCCTTTAAAATCGCCGCTTCCAAATTGGATTCTGTCACCGACGTGGCCGACGAACAAAGCATAAAGATCGCTTTTGTTGTATTCCTTCAAAACGTAAAAATTCGGAGTGACCAGAAAAGCAGGACCAAATCGTCCTGCCGGCATCATCAGGTAACCTGCCCCCTTCAACTCGTGGGCTGGAAAAGGTTTGCCCGAGACCCGGTTTATGCCCATCGCTTCCCATTGCTGGATTGACTGCCCCTGATCAGGTCCTTCCAATGAACATGAAACGGTTGCTGGCACAGACACTTCGAAACCCCAGTCACGCCCGGCGATCCAGCCGTGCTGTTTCAGGTAGTTGCCAATCGATGTGATTGTATCATCGGATGACCCCCAGATATCGACCTGTCCGTCGCCGTTGCCATCTGCGGCGTAAGCCAAATAGCTTGATGGCATGAATTGGGGTTGTCCTAACGCGCCCGCCCAACTGCTTTTCAATTGCCGGGCTGGCAGAGGTCCTGCTTCCGCGATTTGCAGAGCCGCGATAAGCTCGGCCGTGAAGTAGTCCGCGCGCGTGCTCATGAATGCCTTGGTCGACAAAACCCTGAACGCATCATGGCGGATTGGCACTTGCCCATAGCCACTCTCTCTGCCCCAGATTGCCAGAATGATGCGAGCAGGAACGCCTGTATTGCTTTCGACTTTCGCAAGAATCGCAGAGTGTTGCCTCGCCATCCTGCGCCCGATAGACGTTGCGCCCTGAATTGACCCCGGATTGAAATACCGGCTGGGCGATCCAAACTCGGCTTGTTTTTGCGCCTTGGGCGTTTTGCGTTTATGTCCGGGGGGAACCAGATCAGACAGGTCCCAGTCCAATGTAACGCCGGAAAACGCCTGTTGCAGTGTGTTGCGCGAAACACCTTTGGCCTGCGCCAGCGGCCAGATCGTCTCCAACAACCACGACTGAAACTGGCGTTCAATTGCTGCACGATCCTGTGCCAGTGCGGTCTGGGACAGAATGATCAATCCTAGAGTGAACAGCAAAATACGCATTGACGATTTATCTGTCCCGACTGGCCTTGCAAGTCAACGGGAAGATGCCGCGCGACCCGTCGCTCTTTACACCCAAAGTTGAAAGTAAGTTGAGGTTGGCAATTTATGGTTCGGAAAACTCTTGAGAAATTTCACCCGCTTGCCGATAGTTGCATGGGATTGAGATGAGGAGAGGACAGTCAGCTGTGGCACAAGTCATTTCGTCCAATCCATCCTTGCTCAGGCTTGTCGTTGTGCTCCTGTTGATCGCTTCGGCGCAACCAGCTTTGGCCAGCGACAGCTTTATGGACCCGCAAGGCCCAATAGCGGCAGTTCAGAAAACGCATTTGCTTCGGGCGACCGTATTGATCCTGCTGGCCGTTATCCCGGTATTGGTGCTGGTCCCGATAATAGCGTTTCGGTATCGCCGCCGGAGCAACCGCATTGCGCCCTACGCGCCGGATTGGGATTTCTCGGCCAAGCTGGAATTTGTCATGTGGGGTGTGCCTGTCATAATCGTGGCCTTGCTGTCTTTTTATCTTTGGAAGGCGACGCATCGGCTTGACCCGTATTCGGCACCGTTTGGTGAAGATCCGGCGCTGCGGGTTCAGGTTGTCGGTCTGGATTGGAAGTGGCTGTTTCTGTACCCCGATCTTGGGGTCGCCACTGTGGGAGAGTTCGGAATTCCGACAAAGCGGCAAGTTGCATTGACGCTGACAACCGATACCGTGATGCAGTCGTTTATGATACCCGCGCTGGCCGGACAGATTTATGCGATGCCGGGCATGACCACCCAGTTACTTCTTGTCGCGGATGCGCCGGAAGTGATGCAGGGTGAAAACACTCAGTACAACGGACGGGGCTTTGCCAAGCAGAAGTTCCGCACCATCGCAATGAGTGGTGAGGATTTCGACGCTTGGGTCGAAAAAGTGCGTAACAAAAGCATCCAACTAGATGTGGCAACTTATCGGAAACTGGCCATGCGGACCGACAGGGATGAGGTTCAGGCCGCTTTGGGAACATCTCGGATGCCGGATGATGCGCTCTACTTCACAATAGAAGACGACCTGTTTCAGAATATCCTGAGCCGCTACCACAGCGGTCAGCCTTTGCCGGTCGATCTACAGCCTGGAACTGCATCATTTGGGCAGGAGGCGCAAAAATGACGCCAACCGAGACAGGTTTCTTCGGGCGTCTGAGTTGGGACGCTTTTCCGATTGCCGGGTTGATCCAGAACCCAAATACTAATGAGATCGTGGCCAATACAGCCGCAGCTGTTGTGATTATTGGCGCTGCGGTTGTCGTAGGATTGCTGAGCTGGTTTCGTCTGTGGACACCCCTGTGGCGCGATTGGCTGACCAGCGTCGATCACAAGAAGATCGGTATCATGTATATCGTCTTTGCCATCGTGATGCTGGCACGCGGTGTGCTTGAAGGCGTTGTCATGCGCGCGCAGCAGGCTTCCGGGCCTGGCGACGGTTTCCTCGAAGCCGAACATTTTGCCGAGCTTTTCAGCACTCACGGCACAATCATGGTCTTCTTTGTTGCCGTTCCCTTTGTCTTTGGTGTTGCGAATTACATTGTCCCGCTGATGATCGGCGCGCGCGATGTGGCATTCCCGCGACTAAACCAGATTAGTCTGGGCCTTACGGTTTCGTCAGGCATGATGCTGATGGTGTCGCTGGTGATTGGAGAGTTTTCGACCGGCGGCTGGACAGCCTATCCACCGTATACCGGCGCAACGTTCAATCCCGGTGTTGGACCGGATTACTGGATCTGGGCCATCGTTGTTTCGGGCATTGGCACCTCGCTGACGGGTATCAATTTTGCCGTTACGATCTACAAGTTGCGCGCGCCGGGCATGACGTTCATGCGGCTGCCGATGTATTGCTGGACAATCATTTGCAGTTCGATCCTGATCGTCTTTGCCATGCCGCCTTTGGGTGTCGCCGCGCTGATGCTTGCCGCTGATCGCTATCTTGATTTCCACTTTTTCACAAACGACCTCGGTGGCAACATGATGAACTATGCCAATCTGTTTTGGCTGTTCGGCCACCCCGAGGTTTACCTGCTGGTTTTGCCTGCTTATGGCATCTATTCCGAGGTGTTTGCGACCTTCTCGGCCAAACGGCTTTATGGCTACAACTCGCTTGTCATCGCGACCATGTCGATCGCAGTGTTGTCGTTCACGGTCTGGCTGCACCACTTTTTCACCATGGGTCAAAGCGCGCTGATCAACGCGGTGTTTGGTATTGCGACCATGCTGATTGCCATCCCAACCGGCGTGAAAGTCTATGACTGGATGGCGACGCTGTGGCGGGGGCGCATTCGGTTTTCGGTGCCGATGCTCTATGGGCTGTCATTTTTGATGCTGTTTGCCATCGGTGGGCTGAGCGGTGTGATCCTGGCAAACCCAACCGTAGATTACCAGGTTCACAATACGCTGTTTTTGGTAGCTCATTTCCACAACGCGTTATTGCCTGGCGTGTTGTTCGGATTGTTGGCGGCATACAATTACTGGTTCCCCAAGGCCTTTGGATTCCGACTGAACGAATTCTGGGGCCGGGTTTCTGTCTTTTGCTGGACCGGGGGGTTTTTGCTGACATTCATGCCGCTCTATTTCGTCGGGCTGTTGGGCATGCCACGCCGCTCTTTCAGCTATAGCGATCCGTCTTTCCACCCTTTCATGATCGTGGCCATCATCGGAGCGATAGTTATTACCTGTGGATTGTTCTCGGTCCTGATCCAGCTATGGGTCAGCATTCGTGACCGCGACCAAACCCGCGTTCCTGTTGGGGATCCCTGGGATGGTCGCACATTGGAATGGACTATCCCTTCACCGCCTCCCGCGTACAACTTTGCGATCATCCCCAAGGTTACGGATCGGGATGAATTCACGGCACAGAAGGCAAAAGGAACAGCCTATCCAACACCAGACGCTTATGAAGATATCGAACTGCCCCGAAACACGGGAATTGGCTTTGTCCTGTGCGTTCTCAGCGGCATATGGATGTTTGCGCTGGTCTGGTGGATCTGGTGGCTTGCCGCGACAATGACGGTTTTGATGATCCTTGCGGTGATCATCTGGACATTTGATGACAGTACAGAACTCACCATCCCCGCGGAAGAGGTGCGAAGGGATCACGAAGCCTGGTTGGCGTTGGTCCACAGCGAAGCGGCGGTTGATCGCGACTCTGAAACTTCTCCGGGAAACCGCGGCCTTGCCCGCCCGGATCTGGAGGTGGCGACATGAAGCGCGCGCCGACACACAGCTATCCCGGTATCAATCTGGGAGAACATCACGCCAGTGCCCACAAGGCGACCGAGGTTGTCACCTTTGGGTTCTGGGTCTTCTTGATGAGCGATCTGGTTTATTTCGGCCTGATGTTTGCGATTTACATAACAATGATCGATGCACAGGCAGGTGGTCCCGGCCCGCACGAGTTGTTTGATCTGAAAAGTGTTTTTGCGCAAACCCTGATACTGCTGACCAGCAGCCTGACAGTGGGTCTTGCCATGCTGGCGCTGAAGTACAATCTGCCGCGCGGTCGCATTGTCTTGTGGTTTGGCGTCACTCTTGCGCTGGGGCTTGGTTTTCTGGTGCTGGAAGTGCGTGACTTCATGGCCATGGCGGAAAAAGGCGGCATTCCGCAGCGCAGCGGTTTTTTGTCAGCCTTTTTTGGGTTGGTCCCGCTTCATGGTCTGCACGTTGCGACTGGATGCCTTTGGCTGATCGTTTTGGGTATCCAGCTACGCGTCAAGGGCATGACGGATGTGGTTATCTCGCGCGTGGTGCGACTGGCGTTGTTCTGGCATTTTCTCGATCTGATCTGGATTGGGATCATTACCATCGTGTATTTCGGAGGTCTGACCTATGGATAAGCGCTCTGAAATGCATCGTCGCGAGCGTCGGCGCTATGTGATCGGGTATGGTGGCTCGCTTTTGCTGACCTTGGCGATGTTTGGCGTGGCGCAGGTTTATGGGATTGAAACGGTTGGGGTTTACCTGACCATCGGGTTGCTTGGATTGGCACAGCTTGTGTTGCAGCTTGTCTACTTCCTGCATATCGACCGTCGGCGCAGCAGCCGCGAAGATCTGCATCTGGTGCTGTTTTCGACACTGGTTCTGATGATAATGATCCTTGGCACCGTCTGGGTTCTGGGCAATCTGGCCGCCCGAATGCACATGCACTTGATGTAGTGCGTATTTGAAACAAGCGGGGTAGCGGATCGAGATTTGGCTTTCGGCAGGACCACCAATAGCGGAAAAAGCCTCAGTAGGTTGTCCGCATTTGATACCCCTGATGAAAGGTCATGCGTACAAAGGTGACCGGGGTTTTTCGAAACCACGTTGTCCGCTCCAACTGGAATAAAGGTGTTCCGGGCGGAACAGAAAGAAAGTCCTGAAGCGGACCGGTTGCCGGAACAGCCGAGAAGGCAATTTCGGCGTTCGAAAAAGGAACTTCGGCCAGCAACCATTCGTTTGGACCGGTGGTCAGAAAGTCCTCATTCATGACGTGCGGTACCGCAGCTGTATTGATCCATCGCTCCTCGAACTGGAAGGGGCGATTGTCGGCATGGTGCATACAGCGCAAATGCAGAATTTGCGTGCCCTCGGGCAGTCCGAGTTTGGCTTGTAGCCATGCCGGGCAATCTACCAGTGTGCGGCTGACCAACGCATACCGGTATTCTGCATTCATGTCTTCAATGGTTTGACGGACTACTGCAATGGGCAGCCTGGCCTGTTTGACCGGTGTTGTAACCACACGTGTGCCGCCTTTGCGTTTGCGTGTGACAATACCCTGATCAGCAAGTTCACGGAGTGCTCGATTGACAGTCGCGCGGGCGCATCCGAACTCGGCGGCCAGTTCCAGTTCGGTGGGCAGCAGGCTGCCTTGCGGCCAGATTCTGGTCTGGATGCGATTTAAAACTTCATCGCGGACATCTTGGAAGCCGGTGTTTTTCTGCCCGTTCACATTGTGCTCACTATTTTTTTCGAACTTATTAGTATTATGTCTATGTTAACGGTGAGATGCAAAGAATTTGACCCAGAACCTTATAAGATTGCAGGATTGCGCGGTTACGCCTTGGGCCAATGGTGGCGGTGTAACAACCGAACTTGCCGCGAAGCGGGTCGGCAATCACGTCGTCTGGCGTATCAGTGTGGCCCGGATCGATCGGGATGGGCCATTTTCCCGATTTCCAGGCATGGCGCGTGTACACACGATCATCGAAGGCGCCGGGCTTGATTTGCTCGGCGATAGTGGCGTTTTACCAGCGCGACCATTCCTGCCGGTTTCGTTCGACGGAGCGCTCGCGCTGAATGCGCGGCTGTTAGGCGGGCCGTGTCGTGCGTTCAATGCGATCTACGATCCAAAGGTCGTCGCTATGGTAGTGAATGTTTTTGCAAGTGATCAGGAATTCGAAGCGACAGCGGGCGAGGTTATCTTTGTCGCCTCAGGAATGGCCCACACGTCAGACAAAACGCAGCTGGTTGCCGGAGACGCAATGACGCTGAACGCCGCTGTTACGATCAGTCCGGCTGCAGGCGCTAAGATCCTTCGCGTGTGTTTCGGCAAAGCCCCGATCTAAAGCTCAGCAAGAAGCCCACATATTGCCTGTTTGTAGTTGTTCGCGACTTTGTCCCGCAGGACGTGACGCCCGTTTTGAACCTGGTGTCGGCCTGCGGACCAAAGATCAGTAACGACATTATCTTTGGCGGCAAAGACTAAACCATCCAGCAACTGGTGGGGCTGTAGTGCACAAAGGGCAGGGGCCTGACTGTCGATGGCGACGAGATCAGCCAGCATTCCTTCGGTAATTTGCCCCGCATTGCGGCCAAGCGCCTGCGCGCCGCCCATAGCTGCGCCGCGATAAAGGGTTTGTCCGGCCGAGCCTTCGCCGACCACCATCACGTTACGTGACAGGTCGCGCAGTCGTTGCGAATATTCGAGTGTGCGGAGTTCTTCGGTCATGGAAATCAACACGTTGGAGTCCGATCCCACGCCAAAAGCGCCGCCTGCGCTCAGATAGACAGGGCCGTTGAAAGGCCCGTCGCCCAGGTTGGCTTCTGTCACCGGGCACAGACCGGCAACGGCATTGCTATGGGCCATGGCGCGAGTCTCTTCGTCAGTCATGTGGGTGGCATGGATCAGGCACCAGTTGGAATCAACCGGGGCATTATCCAGCAGCCATTCGACCGGACGCGCGCCAAGGCCAGCCTGAACTTCCTCAACTTCTCTGGGTTGTTCGGCAATGTGAATATGAATTGGACCGGAACTTTGTGATGCCACCACTTGCGCCAGATCGCGCGGACAGGTGGCGCGCAAGGAGTGTGGCGCGATGCCGACGCGACAGTCGTCGGGAAGATTACCGAGCGCATCCCGCGCCTGCGCGACAAGTTCGCAAAAACGGTCCACATCATTTCCAAAGCGTCTCTGCCCCGCCTCCAGCGGTTTTTCCCCAACTCCTGCATAGCTGTAGAGCACGGGCAGATGGGTTAGGCCAATTCCGGTCTCGGCGGCGGCGGCCATGATACGGTCGCTGAGTTCGCAAATTCTGTCATAGGGTTGCCCGTTCGGTTGGTGGTGCAGGTAATGGAATTCACCGACCGAGGCGTATCCGGCCTCCTGCATCTCGACATAAACTTGCGCGGCGATGGCCTGAATGTGGTCAGGGCTCAGGCGGGCTGTGAAGCGATACATCAGATCGCGCCAAGTCCAGAAACTGTCACGGCCAGCCAGCCGATATTCGGTCATTCCCGCCATGGCGCGCTGAAAGGCATGGCTGTGAAGGTTGGCCAAAGCGGGCAGTAGAGTGTCGACGCGGGTGTCGCCGATTTGCGCGACAGCATTGGGTGTCAGTCGGGCAATGCGACCATTCTTGATCTCGAGTCGCAGATTCTCTGCCCAGCCGGCTGCCAGAAAGGCCCGTTTTGCGAAAATGACCGTCATCCCTACCTCCGGTTTTATGAATAGACATATGACATAAAGACCTGTACCAGAAAAGAGAGAATTGCACCGAAGAGGGATTCGAATGCAAACCTATGATCATCTGTTCACAGATCTGCACGCCGCGACCATGGTTGGTGCGGATGCATACGGATTGATCGAAGACGCGGCGATTGTCGTGCGTGGGGACCGGATCGCGTGGGTCGGTCCGAAGACGCAGTTGCCGGAAGAATACGCGACCTTCTCTCCAACCTCGCTGGACGGGCGGTTGGTGACGCCGGCTCTGATCGATTGCCATACCCATGTGGTGCATGGTGGCCACCGCGCGGCTGAGTTCGAGATGCGCCTTAACGGTGCCAGCTATGAAGAGGTGGCCCGCGCGGGCGGTGGTATTATTTCGACCGTGAAAGCCACGCGTGCGGCCAATAAAGAGGATTTGATTGCGCAGGCCCTGCCGCGCGTGGACGCGATGATCGCCGAAGGGGTCTCGGTGATCGAGGTCAAATCGGGCTATGGGCTTGGTCGTGAAACTGAGCTGACCATGCTGCGCGCCGGGCGGGCCCTGCAGGAAAGCCGCCCGGTGCGCATTGTGACCAGTTTTCTGGGCGCTCATGCTATGCCCGCCGAGTATAAAGACCGGCCCGAGGCTTACATTGCAGAGATTTGCATTCCGACCCTTCGCGCGGCTCATGCCGAGGGTTTGGTAGACGCAGTGGACGCCTTTTGTGAAGGGATTGCCTTCCTGCCGGACCAACTGGTGCCACTGTTTGACGTTGCCAAGGAACTAGGACTGCCGGTCAAATTGCATGCCGAACAACTGTCCAACCTGGGTGGTGCGAAATTTGCTGCAAGCTATGGTGCGCTTTCTGCCGACCATATCGAGTATCTGGACGAAAGCGGTGTCAAAGCCATGGAAGCGGCAGGCACGGTGGCCGTGATACTGCCCGGGGCTTTCTACACCCTGCGCGAGACGCAACAACCGCCAATTGATTTGCTGCGCAAGTACGACGTGCCAATTGCCCTTGCGACCGACTGCAATCCGGGCTCGGCTCCGATGACATCACTTTTGCTTGCGATGAACATGGGATGCACCTTGTTTCGAATGACCCCCGAGGAAGCGTTGAAAGGTGTCACTGTGAATGCCGCGCGTGCACTGGGCCTGAGAGACTGCGGCAGGATCGTTCAGGGCCTGCGGGCGGATCTGGCTGTCTGGAATGTCACTCAACCGGCCGAGCTTGCCTACCGCATCGGTTTTAATCCCCTTCACGCCCGCATATTCGGAGGCGCATTTTGACCACTTTGACGTTAACTCCCGGCACTGTCTCTCTGGCGCAGCTGGAACAGGTATTCCGCCAGGAATGCGCCGTTCGGCTGGACCCGGATTGCAGGCCTGCGATAGCCGCGGCACACGCTCGCATCATTGAGGCGGCGACTGGCGAAGCCGCCGTTTACGGGGTCAATACGGGCTTTGGAAAACTGGCAAGCGTCAAGATCGCGGCCGAGGATACCGCGACGCTGCAACGCAACCTGATCCTGTCCCATTGCTGTGGCGTCGGACCAGCGATCCCGCGTGCTATTGCGCGGCTCATGATGGCACTCAAACTGCTCAGCCTCGGACGTGGCGCGTCGGGTGTGCGGCTGGAACTGATTGACCTGCTGGAAGCGATGCTTGGCGCAGGGGTGACACCGGTAATCCCGGCACAGGGGTCTGTTGGTGCTTCGGGCGATCTGGCACCGCTGTCGCACATGGCAGCCGTCATGATGGGCGAGGGTGAGGCCGAGTTTGGCGGTACCCTCATGTCTGGCGGCGACGCGCTGGTAGCGGCAGGTTTGACCCCGGTCGAACTTGGTCCCAAGGAAGGTCTGGCGCTGATCAACGGTACTCAGTTTTCGACGGCGTTTGCGCTGGCGGGGCTTTTCGGCGCTTGGCGGGCGGCGCAAAGCGCTTTAGTCACTTCAGCCCTGACAACTGATGCGATCATGGGGTCTACCGCGCCTTTGCAACCCGAAATCCACGCCTTGCGTGGCCACAGGGGCCAGATCGAAGCAGGTGCAGCCATGCGCGCGCTACTGGCTGGGTCGGTCATTCGCGAAAGCCACCGGGACGGAGATACGCGGGTTCAGGACCCGTACTGCATCCGCTGTCAGCCGCAGGTTGTTGGTGCCGCGATGGATGTGCTGCGTCAGGCTTCGGTGACACTGGAAACCGAAGCCAACGCCGCCACCGATAACCCTCTGGTTCTGGCCGAGGCCGGGTTGATCGTATCAGGCGGAAACTTTCATGCAGAACCGGTCGGGTTTGCCGCCGACATGATTGCTCTGGCAGTGGCCGAGATCGGGGCGATTGCGCAGCGACGCATCGCGCTGATCGTCGATCCAGTGCTCAGCTTTGATTTGCCTCCCTTTTTGACACCCAACCCCGGTTTGAACTCTGGCCTGATGATTGCCGAAGTCACGACAGCCGCACTGATGAGCGAAAACAAGCATCTGGCCAATCCTTGCGTCACGGATTCAACACCGACTTCGGCCAATCAGGAAGATCACGTGTCAATGGCCGCCCATGGCGCGCGGCGGCTGGGGCAAATGGTGACCAATCTGGAACGTATCCTGGGGGTCGAGTTGCTGTGCGCAACGCAAGGGGTTGAATATCGCGCGCCGCTGCCAACCAGTGAAAGCCTTCAAGGTGTCATGGCGCGCCTGCGTTCGGTTGTACCGGCGTTGGAAGATGACAGGTACATGGCAAATGACATCGAAGCAGCCTCGGCCCTTATTGCAAGCGGTGAGATTTCCGATGGCACCGGTGTCGCCATGCCGGAGCTTGGCGCATGACTGATCCAGTCGAGGTAGTTCAGGGCGATAGTCCAATTGTTTTGGGCCTGCCTCACACGGGCACCTATGTGCCTGCGGCGATTGATGCCAAACTGAATGCACGGGGTCGGGCGCTGGCAGATACGGATTGGCACATCCACATGCTTTACGACGGGCTTTTGCCCGGTGCTACCACGGTTCGGGCCACCTTTCATCGCTATGTGATCGACGCCAACCGTGACCCAGGCGGTAATTCTCTTTACCCTGGACAGAACACGACGACGCTAGTTCCACTGACGGATTTCGACGGGCAGGACATCTGGGACATCCCTCCAACTGAAAAAGATATCATTGAACGGCGTGACGCATTTCATGCGCCATATCACGCCGCTTTGCTGGCCGAACTGGAGAGGGTGAAGGCGATCCATGGCATCGCTGTGCTGTATGATTGCCACTCAATCCGCAGCCGCATTCCTTTTCTGTTCGACGGCGTATTGCCCGACATGAACATTGGCACAAATAACGGGATGACCTGTGCATTGGAAATCGAAACAATTGCACATGAGTTCGCCGCTTCATCCCCTTACAGCACCGTTTTGAACGGGCGCTTCAAAGGTGGGTGGACGACACGCCACTACGGACATCCGGATAACAGTATTCACGCGATCCAGATGGAGCTGGCGCAGTCGACCTACCTGACCTCAGAAATGCCGCCCTGGACTTTTGACACCGCCAAAGCCAACCGTCTCCGCCGTTGGTTGAAAGACATTCTAGACGTCCTCAATGACACAGCATTGGAGCTTGCCCGATGACCGATCCTCGCAAAAACACCCGTGACATCTTTCCGCCCACCGGACCTGAACTGAACGCCAAAAGCTGGATGACCGAGGCGCCATTGCGGATGATGATGAACAACCTGCATCCGGACGTGGCCGAAAACCCGCATGAGCTGGTGGTCTATGGCGGGATTGGCCGCGCGGCGCGGACGTGGAAGGATTTTGACACCATCGTTGCCAGCCTGAAGGATCTGGAAGAGGATGAAACGCTGATCGTCCAGTCCGGCAAGCCGGTTGCCATTGTTCGCACCCATAGCGATGCCCCCCGCGTATTGATCGCAAACTCGAACCTTGTGCCGCACTGGGCCAATTGGAACCACTTCAACGAGCTCGATAAGAAAGGTCTGATGATGTACGGCCAGATGACCGCTGGCTCGTGGATCTATATCGGTACACAGGGCATCGTGCAGGGCACTTATGAAACTTTTGCCGAGGCCGGGCGTCAGCACTACGACGGCGACCTGACAGGTAAGTGGATCCTGACCGGGGGACTGGGTGGAATGGGCGGCGCGCAGCCTCTGGCCGCTGTCTTTGCAGGGGCTTGTTGTCTGGCCGTGGAATGCAACCCGGACAGCATCGACTTTCGCTTGCGTACAAAATACCTGGACGAAAAAGCCGAGACGCTGGACGAAGCGCTGGCAATGATTGATCGCTGGACCAAGGCGGGCGAAGCGAAATCCGTTGGTTTGTTGGGAAACGCTGCTGAAATCTTCCCGGAAATTTACGCTCGGATGCAAGCTGGCGGGATGCGCCCGGATATTGTCACGGATCAGACCAGTGCCCACGATCCGGTAAACGGCTACCTGCCGCTTGGTTGGACCATGGCGCAATGGAAAGACAAGCGCGAAAGTGACCCGAAGGCGGTCGAAAAGGCTGCACGTGCTTCGATGAAGCAACACGTCGCTGCAATGGTGGACTTCTGGAACGCGGGCGTGCCGACGTTGGATTACGGCAACAACATCCGACAGGTGGCTCAGGATGAGGGGTTGGAGAACGCTTTTGCCTTCCCCGGCTTCGTACCCGCCTATATTCGCCCGCTGTTTTGTCGGGGTATCGGACCCTTCCGCTGGTGCGCGTTGTCCGGTGACCCTGAAGATATCTACAAGACTGACGCCAAGATGAAGGAACTGTTCCCCGACAATACCCATCTGCACAACTGGTTGGACATGGCGCAGGAGCGTATTGCGTTTCAGGGCCTGCCGGCGCGGATCTGTTGGATTGGGCTAGGAGATCGCCACAAGGCTGGGCTGGCGTTCAACGAGATGGTTAGAAACGGCGAATTGAAAGCTCCGGTCGTCATCGGCCGAGATCATCTTGACAGTGGTTCTGTCGCCTCACCTAACCGCGAGACCGAGGCGATGAAGGACGGTTCGGACGCTGTTTCGGACTGGCCGCTGCTGAATGCGCTTGTCAATACGGCTTCGGGTGCGACCTGGGTTTCGCTGCATCACGGCGGCGGCGTTGGTATGGGCTTCAGCCAGCATGCGGGCGTCGTCATCTGCGCAGACGGAACCGATGCCGCAGCCAAGCGATTGGAGAGGGTGCTCTGGAATGATCCCGCGTCAGGCGTTTGGCGTCATGCGGATGCCGGGTACGAGGATGCAAAAGCCTGCGCTCGTGAACATGGGCTGCGATTGCCGGGCATTTTGGGCTGATTACCACGCCAACATTTGTTTTGTCGGTTTGCCTTAGCGCTAACGTCACATTTTCCGGTTTCGAACCGGTGCTGTTTCGGCTAGGGCTAAGCCGTTCAACAACCCCGTGGGGTTGAAGGCAACTGACAAAGGTGGCTACCCGTTGCTCGATATTGCACATGTCCGCTCCGTGATTTCGGACGTTTATGACCTTGCTCCATCGGCCACTCTGGCCAATGAGATGAAAGACACGTTTGCCCGCATGGATCGCGTGGTCAGCCCACCAGATTGGGCAATCCACGCGCCTTACGTGCGAGCCATCAATACGCTCAAGAAAGAGCGTAATGCCGTGATCCTTGGGCACAATTACATGACGCCCGAGATTTTTCACGGTGTGTCCGATTTCGTTGGGGACAGTTTGCAGCTTGCGATCAAGGCCAGTGAAGTCGAAGAAGATGTGATTGTTCAGGCCGGTGTTCATTTCATGGCCGAGACATCAAAGATCCTCAGCCCTCAGAAGACTGTTCTGATGCCCGACATGGATGCTGGTTGTTCGTTGGCAGAATCGATCACCGCTGAGGGAATCGATGAAATGCGTGCCAAATACCCCGGCGCGCCGGTTGTGTCCTATGTAAACACCACTGCCGAGGTCAAAGCAGCTTCGGATATCTGCTGCACCTCTTCGAACGCGCTTCAAATCGTCAACGCCATGGAAAGTGATACGGTCATCATGACGCCGGATCAGTACCTGGCGCAAAATGTTGCCAATCAAAGCCACAAGAACGTGGTGTATTGGCCCGGCTCTTGCATTGTGCATGAACAATACACGGCACAGGACCTGCGCGACTTCCGCGAATGGAACCCGGGAACACGGCTTATCGCGCATCCTGAATGCCCGCCGGATGTGGTGGCCGAGGCAGACTATTCCGGCTCGACCAGCGGCATCATCAAATACGTGCATGATGAAAAGCCGAAAAAGGCGATGCTGATCACCGAGTGTTCGATGGCATCCAACATTGCCGATGAATTGCCCGAGGTCGAATTTGTAGGGCCATGCAACATGTGCCCGTATATGAAGAAAATCACGCTTGAAAAGATCCTCTTCGCCCTGCACACGATGGAAGGGCAGGTCGAGGTCGCCGAAGATGTGGCTGAAAAGGCGCGAAAATCCGTTCAGGCGATGATTGATCTGTCCCGCAAGCTCGGCATTTGATCTGAAATGACCAAAGTCACCACGGATCGCGTCATTATTGTGGGGGCTGGCATCGGCGCGCTTTATGCAGCACTAAAGCTCGCGCCGCGGCCAGTGGTTGTAATCTCACCCGATGTTTTGGGCGAAGGTGCAAGTTCCTCATGGGCGCAAGGCGGTGTGGCCGCGGCAATGGATTTGTCGGATAGCCCGGAAAGCCACAGCCTGGACACCGTCAAGGCTGGCGCAGGAATAGTCGTTCCGGCCGTTGCCGATCTGGTCACGCGCGAGGCTCGGCAATATATCCTTGACCTGACGACATTGGGCACACCATTCGATCGCACCAAGGATGGCAGTTACGTGTTGTCACGCGAAGCGGCGCATAGCTTCGCCCGTGTCGTACGGGTGAAGGGGGATCAGGCAGGTAGTGAAATCATGGCTGCCCTGATCGAACGGGTGCATGAAACGCCCTCGGTTCAGGTGTTGGAAGGTGTCCTTGCCACGGCGCTGGACGTATCAAACGGTCGGGTGACAGGTGTCACGGTTCAGGACGCATCAGAAACAGGGTCCGAGCCCGTTACGATCTGCGGGCCTGCTGTGTTGCTTGCCGGGGGTGGCTCTGGCGGGTTGTATGCCTTGACGACCAATCCGGCACGCATTCGCGGGCAGGTCATCGGGATGGCCGCACGTGCTGGTGCGCTTGTTGCTGACGCCGAATTCGTTCAGTTTCATCCGACGGCAATGGATGTTGGTGAAGATCCGGCACCGCTGGCAACCGAAGCGTTGCGCGGCGAAGGGGCAACCCTGATCAACAATAAGGGTGAGCGGTTTATGTTATCCGTTCACCCGGACGCGGAACTCGCCCCGCGAGACATTGTCGCGCGTGCGATTTTTGCCGAAGTGCAGGCAGGCAACCGACCCATGCTGGACACCCGCACCGCATTGGGCTCGAAGATAACGGACTTGTTCCCGGCAGTTGCTGAATACTGCGCGCGCAACGGTATCGACCCGGTCAACGAACCGATCCCGGTCGCACCGGCAGCGCATTATCACATGGGTGGTATTGCCACCGACACTGACGGTCGCGCGACACTTGACGGGCTTTGGGTCTGCGGCGAGGCATCTTCGACCGGCCTTCACGGTGCCAACCGGTTGGCCTCGAACGGGCTGCTTGAGGCGCTTGTCTTTGCGCGCATCTGCGCCGAAAGTATCGGGGCATCCGTTCCGGTGGTGTCAAATGCTGACCCCGTTACATTGCAGTTTGTCCATGTGGTGACTCCAGACACGACAAAGGCTATCCAGGAGTTGCGCGAAACCATGACGCGCGACGTTGGTGTTGTCCGGGACCGGACGGGCCTAATCCGCGCTCTGCAAACTATTGCGCAGTTGGAGGCGCAGCACGATGCCTGCCCGTCATTTTGCAACATGTGTGCCACCGCGACCCTGATCGCTGCCGCTGCTTTGCAACGCGAAGAAAGCCGCGGTGCCCATAAGCGTTCCGACTTTCCAAAAGCCAATGATGGGCCCGGAGAGCGGTCCCGGATGTATTTGTCCGAAGCAATGAGCATTCGGGCCAAAGCCTGCGAGGAACTGTCATGACATATGCGATCCTGCCAGATCTGATCCTGGAACCCATGGTCCGCGCTGCGCTGATGGAGGATCTGGGAAGCTACGGTGATGTGACAACCCGCGCCGTGATCCCACAGGAAACAACCTGTACAGCCAGACTGAACGCGCGCGAAAACGCCGTCGTGTCGGGGATGCAGGTCGCCGCAATCGCGTTCCGGCTTGTGGACCCGTCGCTTGAGGTTGACGTGCGGATCAAGGATGGTTCGCGTTGCGTACGCGGTGATACACTGATGACCATCAAGGGCTCTGCCGCATCGATCCTGTCCGGCGAACGCGTCGCTCTGAACTTTGCCGGACGCCTGACGGGTATTGCCACAATGACAGCCGCATTTGTGGAGCAGACCAACGGCACTACGGCCCGCATGACCTGCACGCGCAAAACCACGCCAGGCCTGCGCATCGTGGAAAAACAGGCCGTGCTGCACGGTGGCGGTTTCAACCACCGCTATTCCTTATCAGATGCGATCCTGATCAAAGACAACCACATTGCTGCGGCAGGCGGTATCCGTCAGGTTCTTGAAGCCGCCAAGGCGCAGGCCAGTCACATGATGGCGGTCGAGATTGAGGTTGATCGACTGGATCAGCTTGCCGAAGTGCTGGACGTTGGCGGTGCTTCGGTTGTTTTGCTGGACAACATGGACAATGACATGCTGCGCGAAGCGGTTGCGATGGTGGGCGGGCGGTTGAAGACCGAAGCCAGCGGCAACGTGACGTTGGAACGGGTGGCATCGATTGCGGCGACGGGGGTGGATTACATCTCGTCCGGTGCCTTGACGCATTCCGCCCGCACCGTCGATCTGGGGCTCGATTTCTGAAGGCGCGGCATTTCCGCTTGATTTATGATCGTTTGCGCCAACACAGTTGCGTATTCAAGTTTTATCGATAATAAATCTACAGCAACGCAAGCTGCAGAAAGTTTTATAGATAAAATGATCATCCCACACTCCGGCTGGACCCGTAAAACTGCGCAAGCTATTCACGATCTTCCGTTGATGGATCTTTTGTTTCGTGCGCAGACCGTGCATCGCGAAAACTTTGATCCGAACCAGATCCAGACCTCGAAGCTATTGTCGATCAAGACTGGTGGCTGCGCCGAGGATTGCGCCTATTGCTCGCAATCAGCCCGCAATGGATCAACCTTGCCCGCATCGAAGCTGATCGAGGTTCAGCGCGTTCTTACCGAGGCCAAGAAAGCTCGCGATGGCGGCGCGACCCGGTTTTGCATGGGGGCGGCGTGGCGCGAGCCAAAGGCGCGTGACATGGATGCGCTGGTCGCGATGGTCGAGGGCGTCAAGGAACTGGGTATGGAAACCTGCATGACGCTGGGTATGCTCGACGACACCCAGGTGGTGCAGCTGCGCGATGCCGGTTTGGACTATTACAATCACAACATCGACACCTCGGAACGTTATTACTCCGAAGTCATCACCACCCGTACTTTTGCGGATCGGATTGACACGATGAACCGGGTGCAGGAAGCCGGGATCAAGGTTTGCTCGGGCGGCATTCTGGGGATGGGTGAACATACTGGCGACCGTATCGACATGTTGCTGACATTGGCCAACATGACGCCTCCACCTGACTCGGTGCCGATCAATATGTTGATGCCGCAGGCCGATACCCCGCTTGCCGACGCCGAGCCGATCGATCCGATCGACTTTGTGCGGATCATTGCAACGGCCCGCATTCTGATGCCCAAGTCCTATGTGCGGCTTTCGGCCGGACGCAGCGACATGAGTGACGAGATGCAGGTGATGTGCTTTTTCGCCGGTGCCAACTCGATCTTTGTTGGCGAAACGCTACTGACAGCAGAAAACCCCGAAGAAGACACCGACGCGGTCCTGTTTGCCAAACTTGGCCTGCAAGCTGAAAAAGCCGAAACGCGAAACTGCACGGAAGCTGCCGAATGAAAGCAGTCAACCGACTGGAATCGATGCTTGATGCGCTTCAAGCCCGGCACCGCCGCCGGGCCTTGATCCCGACGCAAGGGCTGGATTTCGCGTCGAATGACTATCTGGGTCTTGCCGGTTCTCAAGTGTTACAGCGCGCGGCACATGATGCGCTGTCGCGGGGTGTGCCTGTAGGTTCGGGAGGTTCACGTCTGTTGCGGGGCAACCACCCTGAACATGAAGCGCTGGAGCGGGAAGCGGCCGCATTCTTTGAGGCTGAGGCCGCGCTGTTCATGGGAGGCGGGTTCCAGGCCAATCAGGCAATCTTCTCCACGTTGCCAGCGGCTGAGGATTTGGTCCTTTATGACGCCCTGGTTCACGCGAGCGCCCATGAAGGTATGCGGTCCAGCCGTGCAGACCTGCGTGCCTTCCGTCACAATGATGTTGCGGATGCACGCAACGTATTGCGCGACTGGCAATCTACAGGCGGTTCGGGTCAGGTCTGGATTGCGGTCGAAAGCGTGTATTCCATGGAAGGTGATCTGGCGCCGCTGGAAGACCTGTCCGTACTTGCGCGCGAAGCTGATGCAGTTTTGGTTGTTGATGAGGCCCACGCCACCGGCGTTTTCGGAGAGCGAGGCCGGGGTCTTGCGCATGACCTGAACGCTGATCTGCTGACATTGCATACCTGTGGTAAAGGGCTTGGTGTCTCAGGTGGGCTGATCTGCGGTCCGCGCGTGATGATAGATACCCTGATCAACCGCGCTCGTCCCTTCATCTTTGCGACCGCTCCGTCGCCTTTGAACGCTGCTCTGGTTCGTGCTGCGCTACGGGAACTGGCCGAGGATGTCAGTCTGGTTGAAGGCGCGCATGAACGTATGCGCCATGCCCATGACACCGCACGGGAACTGGGGTTGCCCGCAGCCGCGTTGAACAGCCAGATCATCCCGGTTGTACTGGGAGATGACGAGCGCACAATGGCGATGGCGGCCACTTTGCAGCAGCAGGGTTTTGACGTTCGGGGCATCCGCCCGCCCACTGTCCCAAAAGGCACATCCCGTTTGCGCGTCTCGATTACCGGAAATGTCACCCTTCAGGATATCACGGCCTTGTTCACCACTATCTCAATCTGTCAGTCGGAGGCCGCATGAGCGCGCTGATCGTTGCCGGAACCGACACAGGTGTTGGAAAAACCGTGTTTTCGGCTGGTCTGGCGGCAGCGTTGCAGGCCCGGTACTGGAAACCTGTTCAGTCTGGTCTTGAGGATGTTACAGACACTGAAACCGTCAGCGCGCTGAGCGGTGCCGAGGTCCTGCCCGAAGCGTACCGGCTGAACATGCCCGCCTCACCGCATCTGTCTGCCGAAGACATGGGCGTTGAGATTGACCTCTCGCGTCTTGAAATTCCGAAAGTGGACGGGCCTCTGGTTGTCGAAGGGGCAGGGGGCCTCATGGTGCCGCTGAACCGCCAGTCCTTCTTTCTGGACGTGATTGCCGGATGGCAGGCTCCGGTTGTTCTTGTTGCGCGCACCGCCTTGGGAACGATCAACCACACCACATTGTCCCTAATGGCGCTTCGGGCTGCTGGCTGCGAGGTTGTCGGCGTCGTATTCGTGGGTGACCCCGTGCCGGACGTAGAGCAAACCATCGTCGAGATGTGTAAAGTGCATCATCTGGGACGCCTGCCATTTCTGAGCGACCTGACACCGCAGCGCCTGAACAGCGCATTTTCGGCAATCGATGTGGCGACCATTCGGAGGTTCCTGTGACCCCGTTGGAATTTGATGCGCGCCATCTGTGGCACCCTTATACACATGTGCTTGAACCCGGCCCGATGCACCTGATTACCGGGGCAGAAGGTGTCTGGCTGACGCGTGCTGATGGCATCAGAATGATCGACGCAATGTCGTCCTGGTGGTGTATGGTGCATGGGCACAGGCACCCGGCCATCATCGATGCGATGCAAAAGCAGCTGAATACACTGCCGCATGTGATGTTTGGTGGTCTGACCCACGAACCCGCCGTGGAACTCGGGCGCAGGTTGGTCGACCTTCTGCCAGATGGCCTGGATCGCATTTTCTACAGCGACAGCGGCTCGGTCGCGATTGAAGTCGCGTTGAAGATGGCAGTCCAGTACCAGATTGCCAAAGGCCGGGGCGAACGGTCTGAATTTGCCACGATCCGGGGTGGCTATCATGGCGACACATGGAAAGCGATGAGCGTTTGTGATCCCGTCAACGGGATGCATGGTCTGTTTCGCGGTGCGTTGTCGATCCAGCACTTTCTGCCACGCCCTCACATCCAGTTCGGTGATGAGTGGCTCGACGACCCTTCCGAGAACGGGTTGGAGCCGCTGGAGGCGTTGCTGAACGACAAAGGCAACAGGATCGCCGCGCTGATCCTTGAGCCGGTGGTGCAGGGCGCGGGTGGGATGTATTTCTATCACCCTGCATGGTTGCGCGGGGCGCGCGCCTTGTGTGATGCGCATGACGTTTTGCTGATCTTTGATGAGATCGCGACCGGTTTCGGACGCAGCGGCGAAATGTTTGCAATGGACCACGTCGGAGTGGTTCCGGATATCCTATGTCTTGGCAAGGCATTGACAGGTGGGCATATCACCTTGGCCGCCACCATCGCGACCGAGGCCGTCGCTCGCGGGATCGGGGAAAGTGAGGCCGGAGTTTTGATGCACGGTCCCACCTACATGGCCAACCCTTTGGCTTGTTCGGCAGGGGTGGCGAGCCTTGACCAGTTGCAACAGCGAAACTGGAAGCAGGAAGTTGCATCACTCTCGCAGCAGATGAAGGCTGAACTCGCCCCCGCGCGCAATCTATCCGGTGTAGCGGATGTGCGCGTGCTTGGCGCAATCGGCGTCATCGAGATGGAAGAGCGGGTCGACCCCTCCATCGCACATGGATTGGCTGCGGAAACCGGTGTTTGGCTGCGCCCGTTTGCTCGCAATATTTATTGCATGCCTCCCTATGTTACTTCGCCGGACGAACTGAGCAGGGTAACGTCCGCGATGCTTGCTCTGGCTGGGGGGCAGAAATGAAAAGCCGTTGGCTGGCGCAATCAGGTGACAGTACTCTGACCCTTGTGTTCGGTGGATGGGCATTGGGCGATGCTCCGTTCCGGGGTCTTACGGGGGGCGGGAATATTCTGCTGTTGGAAGGCTACACCAGCCTCGATGATCCCCTGCCCGATCTCGCCCGTTTCGATCACATAGATATGCTGGCCTTTTCCTTCGGTGTCGCGTCGGCCGCGCATTGGCTGGCGTGCTCGGGCTTTCGTCCCAACCGATTGATCGCCATCAGCGGCACTTTGCACCCGGCGTGCCCGGAACGTGGTATCGCGCCTGACATGATCAAGGCAACAGCGGCTCAGCTTTCCGAGCGCAGCCTCGCCAAGTTCTGCCGCCGTGCAGGTTTGCCAGGTGAGCCCCCGGAACTCGATATAGTCGCGGCGCAGCAAGAGCTAATTGCGGTGATACAGCGCGGGTCTGCCCCTGATCCGGGTTTTGACAGGGTGTGGATACCCACAAACGACCGGATCATTCCGACAGCGGCCCAAGAAACGGCATGGGCCTCAACCTCGGCCCGAGTCGAGCATGTTGCGGGGCCGCACGTACCATTCCTACCGGAGCAAAGTTGGGCGAGTTGGGTATCATGACAGCGCAACTGGCAGACAGGGTGCAGCGGAGCTTTAGCAGAAGTTTTCAAACCTACCACGACACGGCAAGTCAACAAGCCTGGGTCGCAGGCAAGCTGGTGTCCGAACTGCGTCGTGCCGGAGCCCCGGACCGCTTTGAAACTGTCTTCGAGCTGGGATGTGGCACAGGGCATCTGACCCGTCTGATGCGACAAAACTTTCACCTGCCAAACCTCATATTGAACGACATCGCGCCGCAGGCTCAGGCAACGGCGGATGCGGAACAGGCCACGTTCATTGCCGGTGATGCGCGTGAAGTTCACTGGCCTTCCCGGATTGATCTGATCGCTTCGGCTTCGATGATCCAATGGATGGAAAGCCCGTTGAAATTGCTTCACAAAGCGATGGACGCGCTGGAGCCCGGCGGGTGGTTGGCGGTTTCGGGTTTTGGCCCTCAGCAATATCAAGAGCTTAGTCAGATTGGATCAACTGCGCGTGCACCAGGACTTACTACGCCGACTGCTCTTGCCGCTGCTGTCGACGGCCCGATGCAGATATTGGCCGTTGGTGAAAGCCTGAGGCAAACCTATTTCGATACGCCCCGCGAGGTACTTAGGTATTTGCGAAGAACAGGTGTAAACGGCAGGGCGCAAGGGACATGGACCAAGTCCACGCTGGCTCGGTTCGAAAACGAATACGCTAAGGAGTTCGGCACGGATCGCGGGGTCTCACTGACATATCATCCCGTGTGGATCATTGCCCGGAAGCGATAGGTGCTTATTCTGCCGTGGCCTAACGTAATTTGTGAGCCTGCCAGACGGTCGCAAACTCAGCAGCCACGGCCCTCGGCCTTGATGCGATTGTCACCAGTTCGTTTTTCGGGTTTTTGCAGGCAATCAAACCTCATGTGCCCAGGGCGGTTCTGCCCCGGCGCGTGATACTGTTATGGCGGCAACAGTTGCGCCCAACGCCATGGCCGCCCGCAAGCTTTCAGAGGTCAGATTGCGCAGCCCCCGCTTTGTCAAATGCCCTGCGCGGCTGAGTTCAGTCAGAACACCAGCGTTAAACGTGTCGCCCGCGCCGATTGTGTCGACAACCTGAACAGGTTTCACTGGAACCGAAACCTTGGATCCGTCGGCCAGGTACCCATTCGCCCCGTCGCCACCCCTGGTCACGATGAGGGCTGACGGACCGGTCTGCAACAAAAGAGACGCTTTGGCGGCCTCGGGTTCGGCTCCCGGGATGATCCAGTCAAGATCTTCGTCTGAAACCTTCACAATATCGGACTGCGCAATCATGCGGTTCAGACGGGTTCGATACCGGGTCTGATCCTTGATGAAGCCCGGTCGGATATTCGGATCCAACATCACTGCGCGATCCGCTCCGTGGCGATTCAGAAGTGAGGCATAGGCATCCGCGCAGGGTTCACATGCCAGGCTGATACCCCCAAGATACAAGGCGGACACGGCTGTAAGCTGGTCTGGCATGTCCTCGGGTTGCAGCATTCGTCCGGCGGTGTTTTCATCAACAAAGCTGTAAGTGGCGTGACCGTCTTTTAGCTGTACGAACGCAAGGGTCGTGGGGCGGTCAGAGACAATCACATGTGACGTGTCAACGTGGCTTGAAATCAGCGCCTTTGTAATTTGTTGGCCAAACATGTCAGACGACACACCGGTCAGCATTCCGACGGAAACACCCAGACGACCGACTGCGACCGCCGTGTTCAATATCGCCCCACCTGTGTGCGGTACAAATCCTTGTGCGCCCGACACTGTCGGCTCGGAAATCATGTCGATCAGGGCTTCACCACAGCACAGGATCATTTCGTAGTCCTTTTCAAAATATCTTGTCAGGAAGACTTGCTATCGCATCAAAGCGTTCTTGCAGAAATTGTTCGCCCCGATGATGCCGAATTCTGCTTGCTCGGACACATACAGGTTCAACGAGCGGCGCAGTTCGCTGAAACGGCCACCGCCGTTGAACGCCTCTCTGAACTCATCACCGAATAACCAGCGGTTCTTTTCTGCGACACCGCCAACAAGAAATACTCCGCCTGAAGGCATCAGTGTGACGGCCATGTCGCCCATCAAAGCCCCCAGATGGGTGTTGAACATCCGAGCGGCCTGTACCGCGATGGGGTCAGAACGGTCGCGGGCATCAAGCAGAATGTCTTTCGCCGAGCGCGTTGGTGTCTGTATTTGGCCTGCCGCCAGCCCGATCGCCTGATAGAGGATAGGCAAGCCCGTACCGCTCAGGAACATTTCAGCTTCCAGCGCGAGGCTGTCACCAAAAAAACACTCAGGCGCAATGCTGCGGGCTGCTTCAAAGATGTCAACTTCGTCGCGGTGACGCGGATACAGACCGACATGCCCACCTTCGCCAGAGACTGTGTGATAGTGGCCCTCGGAAAACAGCAACGCCCCCACGCCAAGCCCTGTGCCGGGGCCCACCACCAATCGCGTGCCCGCGGGCGGTGTCGCGTGACCTTGCAAGACGGCAACGTCTTTTTGGGTTACTTCTGCCACCGACCACGCTGCAGCGGTGAAATCATTAATTACAAACGTATGACTGGCACCAGTGGCCTTTGCCAATTCGGCCTCGGACAGGTCCAGATTGGCATTTGTCAGCCGAATCGTGCCGTTCCGGACTGGGCCCGCCCCCGCCGCCACAACCGCCTGTGGATTTGTTCCGATTTCATCCCGAAGCGCGTGAAACGCTTCCAGCAGATCTTCCAGTGTCCCCGTCGGGCGCTTGCGAAGGTCTGTCAGCTCTCCGTTCGTTACCACGCCCAGCCGCGTGTTGGTGCCTCCTATGTCGGCAACCAGATTCCAATGCTCATGCACTGCACTGGATGGTTGCGCTAACGGCTGAGAGGCGTTCTGACCCCCGGAAAGGGCAGACTTGAGCGCCATGAAAGACGCTTTGGGTGTTCTCTCAAGCGTTTCAAAATTCACGTCCACCAGTCCAAACCTTTTTCCACATCCGAAGGCCCAATCGCATTTGTCACAGCAGTGACCAGACAAAACAGCCCCTTACCAGAACATCTTGTGCCAAAGCGTCGCTTACGGCAGCCAGGTGTCGGTTGAGATAATCCATGCGATCATCATTCTGAAGACGTTCCGCGCTCGCCATACCGTTTTCGGTGATACAGATTGGTGGCCCGCTCGTATAGCCCTTCATTGTTTGGATCTGAAATCGGTTGAAAGAAATGGCTCGATTGTCCACCCCATCTGGGTTTTGGGCAAAGGTTCGGAGCCCCT
This sequence comes from Ruegeria sp. AI2, assembly GCF_056541275.1. Lineage (NCBI taxonomy): Bacteria > Pseudomonadati > Pseudomonadota > Alphaproteobacteria > Rhodobacterales > Roseobacteraceae > Ruegeria > Ruegeria sp. AI2. The sequence continues at coordinate 64,696 of NZ_JBQFYB010000014.1, read as the reverse complement.
TCTCAGGGCTGGCCATACAGATCGCATCCATACGGCGCTTGACAAGGGTGCAGCTCGTAATTCACCCTAATTGAAACGTTTCAATGGTGAGGGATGCGAGTTTCTGCCCAACTCTACACAGTGCGGCAATGCGGTGATCTCGCAGATCAACTGCAATTGGTTGCGGCCTGCGGTTTTTCAGATGTCGAAACCACTGGCTTGCATGGCCTGACCCCCGCTCAGATGGCGGGCATTATTATAGGGTCAGGCCTTAATGTTCGGTCTGCACATTTTGAGTGGGAAGAGTTCGAAGAACGATTTTCGGATATCGTCGAAGTATTAAACCTAATGGAATGCCGGGTGGCTGTCATGCCTTGGCTGGCGCCCCAGGTGCGGCCCGACACTGACGAGGGATGGAGGGCGGTGTCGGGCCAGTTGTCCAAATGGGCAAGCCGGCTGGCAGATAATGGTATCAGCCTTGCGTATCACAATCATGATTTTGATCTTATCGGTGAGGCTGGCGACACACCTCTTGATCTAATCCTTTCCGGCGGAGACGTCTTTTGGCAGCCAGATATCGGTTGGCTGGTTGCGGCTGGTCTGAATCCGGCGGACGCGATCCGCCGCCACGCCAATCGAATCCTGTCCGTGCATGCAAAGGATATCGACCCAGCAGGCGGAACAGGTGACGCGCGCTGGCGCGATATGGGCGAAGGCGTGGTTGACTGGAACGCAACCCTGCGCGCGCTTGCCTCGACCAACTGCACGGACCTGTTTGTCGAACATGACGAAACCGATGATCACGTGCGCACCCTGCAAACGGGTCGGTCATTGTTGACGGAACAACTGGCAGGGTTTGGGTGATGGCGCGGGCGACGATCAAATCGATTGCCAGAAGTACCGGGTATTCCGTTGGCACAGTCTCGAATGCCTTGCGCGGTTCCGTATCGGTAAAACGGGAAACCCGGGAAGAGATTCAGAAAGTTGCATCGGATCTGGGATATCGGGTGAATCTGGATGGCCTGAAGCTGCGCACCAATAAATCCTTTCGAATCGCGGTCATGGTCAGTGTTTCAAACGATGCCGCGGAAGAGTGGGAAGGTGTAGAGTTTACGCGAATTCTGGCCGGTATATCCAATGCGCTAATTGGATCGCGCTATCAGCTGAGCGTATTTAGCACATGCGATGGCGAGGCTGCGCTGCAGACGTTGAAGTCTATCGTGCAGGAAGGGCAGGCTGATGGCGTGATCTTTTCCGGCACGCGTGTTCATGATGAACGCGTCGCGTATCTGCAGGGGCAGGGTTTTCCATTTGTCACATACGGTATGAGCGACAGCCCCCAACCGCATCCTTTTGTGGATCTCGACAGTCAGGCAGCGGCCTATGATGCCACCGCTCGGCTGCTTGCGCTGGGGCATCGTCGCATCGCTTTGATAAACCCGCCGGATGACCTGATCTATGCACAGCAACGCCGTCGGGGGTATGCTGATGCGCTGTCAGAATGCGGTGTGGAGTTGGACCCGGCACTGGTATCCACCGGCCCGACCACTGCGGAATCCGGTCAGCAGAAATTTGCGACGCTTATGCAGTTGGCAAAACCGCCGAGCGCCATCATCTGCGCCAATGAGGCCATAACCCTTGGGGCGCTGTCAGCTGCCGACAAAGCCGGATTACAGGTTGGCAGAGACATTGTGGTCATCTCGAACGACGACTTGAAGCTCAGCCAGTATTTTGTACCGCCACCCAGCACTTATTACTTGCCGATTGCTGAAACAAGCCGTCTGCTGGGTGAGTTCATGTTGAAAGCTTTGGACGGGGTCGATCCGTCCGAGATTCAGAAAAAGATCAGGGCCACATTGATCGAGCGACAACCTGACACCCCGGCGCCGGATGCGGCGCAGACCACCTGATCCAACAAAGGAGTACCTGAACATGATTAAGAACTTACTTGCCGCTGCCACACTCACGACACTGATGGCTCCAGCGGCTTTTGCTGCCGACCTGGAAGGTCGTGTTCTGAAAATCGGAACCGATGCGACATACCCACCGATGGAAACCGTGGATGAAACAACCGGAGAGATTGTGGGCTTTGACGTCGATGTGATGAATGCGATCTGTGCGAAGGTCAATTGCGTTCCCAACTTCGTAAACACCGCCTGGGATGGTATCTTTGCGGCCCTTCAGCAGGGCGAGTTCGATCTGGTTATCTCGGGCGTGTCGATCACGCCGGAACGCGAAGAAACCATGGACTTTTCCGAGCCTTACATCGTTGTCAGCCAGGCCATTCTGTTGCAAGTCGATAATGCTGACATGACACTTGAGGACTTCAAAGCCGGTGGCCAGAAACTGGCGGCGCAAACCGCGACGACCAACGCCCAATTGGCGGAAGAGCTTGTCGGGCGCGAGAATGTCAGCCTTTACGACAACTTCTCGGCCGCCATTCTGGCGCTTCAGAACGCAGACGTCCAGGGCGTGATCATCGATGGCACATCGGCGGCGGCCTATGAGCAGGAATTTGCGGGCGAGTTGACTGTTGGCATCACAGGCCTGCAATCCGATCCATTGGGTATCGTGTTTCAGGAAGGCGATCCGACGGTGGACGCTATTAACGCCGGTCTTAAGGCCATTCAGGAGGATGGAACGCTGGACGAGCTGACAGCCAAATACTGGGGCACCAACTGATCCATTAGCGCCCTTTTTTTGGTCCGGCGGCCATTGCCGCCGGGCCTTGTCATAGCGGAGAAGTTCCATGTCGCGCCTCAGCACGATCCGCCCGAGTAACCTGGTGTTGCTCGCAGCAGCGCCCTTTATTATCTACCTGTTCGCCACATCCTCAAAATACTTGCGGTCTCTGGTCGCAATTCTGGGGATAGGCACAGACGCGGGGGCCATCTTTGTTGGATTTCTGCTGATTGCGACCGTTGCGATCCTTGGATATCTTTGCGCACGCTACGTGCGGTTTTCACAGAACTCCCCCGGCTGGTTGCGGCTCTTCGCGCTTGCCGCGTTACCGGCTGCTGCGGCGCTTTTGGTCATCAGCTTTGTTTCTCCGCAACTTCTGATGCCATTTGTCGAGTCGGTCTTCTTTCATGCGCTCAGCGAAAACACCTCGCCCCTCATCGATCGGTCCAATCAGACCTGGGTACTGTTTCCGGACGTGATTGCCAGGGTTCAGACGGGATTACAGGTTATCCTGGCGGTTTACGCAGCTGTAGTCGCACTTTGCCTATTGTCGGCACGTTTGCAGCCGCCCTGGCGCGGGCGCGTCTTGTTGGGGTTGGAGAGTCTCACAGGCGCAGTACTGTTTTATCTCATGTTCATGGCTCATTGGCAGTTCGCGACCGGGGTGGCCATTACTTTCCGCGCGGCCATCTTTGCCTATATCTTCGCGGCCATTCTTGGTTTGGTCTGGGTCGGGTTGCAATCGTTTAAACCAAAGGCGCGTACTACGGTCGTCTATGGTTCGATCAGTTTGGCATTGCTGGCAGCCTCGGCCTTTTTCTTCATGCAGCCGCAGGTCAGCTTTGTTCTGGTGGGCAGCGCCGAGGGGCGTATCGCGGTTGTGCGCGGCACGCCGCAGGCGCAGGCTGACATTATCCGGTTTGGCGAGTTCGAGGGGGCCGGCGGTCAGCAATATCGCATCCGCAGCGCAACCGATGCCACTGCCGCGCTTGAACAAATCGAAACGGTCGACAGTGTCTCGGGCGCTTTTGTCCCGGAGGAGGCGCATTCGCAAGGTTATCCGGTCCTGTGGCAAACAAGATTTCTACCCGACAAGTACCGCAATCCAGCCCTGGCATTTGCCGTGCTCGGGTTTTTGTTGCTGACACTGACCATCGGCGGGGCTCAGCATAAGCTGCATCCGCTGGCGGTCGGGGCCGAGTTCTTTGTGGATACGATACGTGGCATTCCGATGCTGGTGATCATTCTTTATATCGGTTTGCCGCTGGCGGGCGCAGTCAAGGATGTTACCGGCGGCGGTATCGATATGACCAATATGACACGGGGGATCATCGCGATCTCGGTTGGTTATTCCGCCTATATGGCCGAAATTTTCCGGTCCGGGATCGAGGCGATACCAAAAGGCCAATTGGAAGCGGGCAGCTCTCTGGGTTTGTCGCGATGGCATACGGCGCGGCTTATCGTTCTGCCGCAAGCCCTGCGGATTGTAACTCCACCGCTTGGCAATGAGTTTATCGCGATGATCAAGGACACGTCATTGCTGTCAATCCTGTCCGTCCGCGACATGACCCAGAGGATGCGAGAATTTCAGGCGGCCAGCTTTCTGCCCTTTGCTCCCTTCAACACGGCGGCAATCCTGTATGTTGTCCTCACACTCGGCTGCGCCAGTTTCTTGAAGTGGATCGAACGACGCACAGCAAAGGACACACGATGAGCGCGCTGGAACTTGGGGTTTGTTACTACCCCGAACAATGGAACCCTTCGCAATGGCGAGACGATGCCGCCCGAATGGCGGACATGGGGTTGGATTGGGTGCGGATTGCCGAATTCACCTGGGGCCTGATCGAACCCGTGCGCGGTCAGTTTCACTGGGACTGGCTGGATGAGGTGATCGAGATATTGGGGCAGGTTGGACTACGGGTCATGATGTCCACCCCAACGGCCGCCCCCCCCAAATGGTTGATCGATGAGTATCCCGAAATCCTGCCCGTTGGGCCGGATGGTCGGGTCAGAGGGTTCGGTTCACGCAGGCATTATTGTTTTTCCAGTGAGGTTTATCTGGCCGAGGCGCAAAGGATCGCAACTGAATACGCTCGCAGATATGGTCAGAATTCGTATGTCCATGCGTGGCAGATCGACAATGAGTACAACGACCACGATACAGTTCTCAGCTATTCCGATGCCGCGCGGACTGGTTTCCAGCGCTGGTTGGAGGACCGATATGGCGCAATCGATGCATTGAACGACGCGTGGGGAACTGTTTTCTGGGGGTCACTCTACTCTCAGTTTGGTCAGATCGAACTGCCCAACGGGTTGGTCGCCACGCCCAACCCAGCCCACGCGCTGGATTTCGCGCGCTATTCTTCAGAACGGGTTCGTCTGTTCAACAAAACGCAGGTGGATGTTCTGCGCAAATATGCGCCGGGGCGGGATATCTCCCATAACTTCATGGCGGGCAGTTTCGAATTCGATCACCACGCCGTGGCTGCTGATCTGGATATTATCGGGTTCGACAGCTACCCACTGGGGAACCTTTTGGGCTCTACCCTTTCGGATGAAGAAAAGCGCCGTTATTTGCGCACCGGCGCACCGGATTATCAGGGTTTTCATTGTGATTTATATCGCAGTCAGGGGCGCGGTCGGATGTGGGTGCTGGAACAGCAGCCGGGTCCGGTAGATTGGGCCGATAAGAATCCGTCTCCGGCAGAGGGGATGGTTCGGCTTTGGACTTGGGCGGCCTATGCACACGGCGCGCAAGCCGTGATGTTTTTTCGCTGGAGGCAGGCGAAATCTGCGCAAGAGCAATACCATACTGCGATATTGCGGTCAGATGGCAGCCTAGATCAGGCCGCTGTTGAATTGGCCCAGATCGTGAAGGATCGCGCAACGTTGCCGCCCGAGAGACGGGCAAAAGCACGGGTTGCAATGCTGCTGGATTATACCTCGATCTGGGCGGCGGATATTTTGCCGCACGACATGGATTTCCCCAATGCTCAGATTTTTCGCGAGTGGTACACTGCAATTCGTGGTTTTGGGGTCGATCTTGACTTTGTTGGCCCTGAAGATGAACTGAGCGGCTACGCCCTCATCTTATTGCCACAAAGTATGATCGTGACTGCGGATCTGGCAGACAAGCTTGACGCTTCGGGGGCCAAGATACTGATAGGCGCCCGTTCCGGCAGCAAGACATCCGGGATGAACACTCCTTCAAATCTGGCGCCGGGCGAATTGGCAAAGTCAACAGGTATCCGTGTCACGCGCGTCGAATCACTCCCTTCACTTGCGCAGGAGGCTGTGATTCTTCTCGATGGTCAGCAATTTGAATTCACGGGCTGGCGTGAAATCGTCGAAACCAAAGAGCACGTTTTGGCCCGCTTCAAGAGCGCTTATTGCGATGCCAGCCCGGCGGTCATCCGTTCTGACCGCACGACCTATCTGGCAATGGTTCCGCGTAATGAGCTTTTGCAAGTGATTGTCGGTGAGGTACTGAACTGGGCTGGGATAAATGCAACGCCTTGCGATCCCGATTTGCGCATAACCCAACGCGGCTCGACCTACTACGCGTTCAACTTCAGTGACGTTTCAAAGCGCTTGCCTGTTGGCCTTGCACGTCAAATTTTGCTTGGTTCAGATCCGGTCAATCCAAGGGACATTACCGTTTGGCAGGAGAATGTAGCACCTCATAATTCAGCTTAGACGTGTCAAATCGCGAAACTGGACATAAGATTTTCGCAAACTGTCACTTTTGGACTGACGGATGGGCGCAGAAAGTCCTATGAATAGAAAACAAAAAAATCGAGTCCAACAACGGGAGAACACTATGGTTACCAAATCATCACTTTCCAGACGCACTGTTTTGAAAGGAGCGGGTGCTGCGGCACTTGCCGCGCCTCTTTACAGCAAGAGCGCACTGGCGTCGTCCGGTGAAATCAACATCCTGATGTGGTCGGATTACCTGCCGCCCAGCTTTATCGAAGAGTTTGAGACCCTTACCGGCATCAAGGTGAATTACACCGGGATCGGCTCAAACGAAGAAATCATTAACAAGATGAAGGCGACCAAAGGTCAGGGCTTTGACATCGTCTCACCGACCAACAACCGCTCGTTGCAGTGGGAGCCGCTGGAGCTGTTGCAGCCCTTTGACATGAACAAGGTTCCGGTCGACTTGGTGAACCCTGCCATGGCCAAAATCGGTACGGATGCTTGGAACTTTGGCGGTGCCGGGGTCCACTGGTTGCCGCATATCTGGGGCACCGAAGGTATTGCATACCGCACCGACTTGTGGCTGCCAGCTGGGGACGCACCATCCTATGGCGACGTCTGGTCAGAAGAAAACGCAGGCAAAACCATGGGTCGCGCGCATTCGATGATGCTTGGCGCTGGTCTCTACATGGAGCGTTCCGGCGAGATGGAGCCGGGTTCGGTCTGGGCCGCATATGGCGATGAAGAAACCATGCGCAAGGTCTGGGGACAGATCACCGACTGGTGCATTGCACGTAAGGATCGCATCAAGCTGATCTGGAACGACGCCGACACGCAGAAGAACGGCCTTCTGAACGAAGGTGTTGTTGTCGGTCAAACCTGGGACGGCCCGCCACTGGCACTGAAATCGGCTGGTGAACCGGTGCACTATCAAGCGCCCATCGAAGGGGCGATGGCATGGGTTGACGGGATGTCGATTCCATCTGGTGCGGCGAATATCGACCAGATCTATGCCTTCATCGACTTCGCCTATCAGGCCAAACCTGCCGGTGTTGCCATCGACAGCCATGGGTACAACTCTCCTGTTCTGGGGGCTGACCAGTATTCTGGCGACACTTACAAGAAGAACTTTGCCGAGGCCTATCCGGGCGACTCGCTGGCCAACCTCAACCCGTGGCCGGCCGAAGCACCATGGTATGCTGAAACGCGGACCGAGTTCGTCAACAAGTTCAAGAGCGCATAAGCGATCTGAAACCATGCCCCTCGCGACCTGCGAGGGGCAACAATCTGTGCGCCGCTCCGGCGTAACGGAAAGCTATGTGGTGTGGTGACAGCACACACCTCAGGGAGATACCAAAAATGAGTGCAGGGGTCGGGGTCGATCTGGAAAACCTGTGGATCCGTTTCGGTGACTTCGTCGCCGTGCGCGATGCAAACGTCAATATAAACGGGGGCGATTTCTTTTCGTTCCTCGGGCCCTCGGGTTGCGGAAAAACAACGATCTTAAGGGCTGTTTCCGGCTTTCTCGAGCCTAGCGAAGGTAATGTTCTGATCGGCGGCAAGAACATGCGGGGCATCGGACCTAACAAACGCCCCACTGCTCTGATCTTTCAGAACCTAGCGTTGTTTCCCTTGATGAAGGTCTGGGAGAACATCACGTTCTCGATGGAAATCAAAGGTGCCAGCAGCGCCGAACGGCGCAAGCGCGCTGATGAGCTTTTGGACATGATCGCGCTGCCGGGGCAAGGCGACAAACTGCCCAGCGAATTGTCTGGGGGTCAGCGTCAGCGAGTGGCCATCGCTCGCGCCCTTTGCGCCGAGCCGGATGTTCTGCTTCTTGATGAACCTTTGTCGGCACTTGACCTCAAACTGCGCCAGCACATGCGAACGGAACTGCGTGAGATACAGCAGCGTGTGGGCATTACCTTTATCTACATCACACACGACCAGGGCGAGGCACTGACCATGTCAGACAATATCGCCGTCATGCGTGCAGGTGTGATTGACCAGATTGCCGACGGTAAAACCATCTACAACGATCCCAACACGGCTTTCGCGGCCTCATTTGTTGGCGAAAACAATGTTTTCCGTGGCACGATCAAGCAGGTCATGGGCAACGAAGCGCTGATCTCGACCAACCGCTCGGGCGACCTGGTTGCACGGATATCGACCGCCAACCAAGGCAAGATGAAAGAAGGCGATAGTGCGATGATGTTCATTCGCCCCGAAGCCTTCGCCATTGCGCCCGAGGGGGCTTCGGGTGACCATTTTGTTACCGCGCGGGTCAACCACGAAGAATTCGAAGGCAACGTCTTCAACATCTTTACCGAAGGTGAAGGTGGAAAAGAGATCAAGGTGTCGATCCCTAACCATGGACAATCCTTCGAGGACCACACCGGACAGAACATCACGCTGGAATACAAGACGCATAACGCCGTCATCGTTCCAGCGGGTGAACTGGCTGCAGAATAAGGGGAATAACTCATGCCCCAGTTTCTGAAAGACTTCTTCAATCGCAACGGCACTGGCATGGGAGTGGCGATCCTGGGTCTGGTTCTGTTCTGGACCATCGGCCTGATCATCCTTCCGCAGCTGTCGATGTTGGACTTCTCGTTCCGTCCGAACCTGCCACCGCCAGAGATCGGCGGACCCAAAGACGTATATACACTGGAGAACTACAAATATCTGATTTACGGCCCCGAAGGTGGCGGTCAGGACTACAACACCGTTGATCTGAGGGTGTTTTTCCGAACTCTTGTGGCTGCGGTTTTTGTGACGGTTTTCAACCTGATCATCTGCTATCCGATTGCCTATTACCTGGGTCAGGCCGAAGGTAGCCATATTCGTATCTTTGCGATCATGCTGATCATCCCTTACTGGATCAACGAAATCCTGCGCGCCTTTGCGCTGCGCATCATCTTTGGGGAAACAGGTGTGTTGAACACGTTGTTCACGGGACTGGGCATCTGGGATACCCCGTTCGACTTCATTCGCAATGACATCGCGCTCTATGCGGGTCTGGGATACGCCTACATTCTGCTGATGATTTTCCCGATGTATAACGTGATTGAAAGTCTGGACAAAAACCAGATCGAAGCAGCACGCGACCTTGGGGCGCCGTGGTGGCGGATACATTGGCGTGTGGTCATTCCTTATGCCAAGCCGGGGATCAGCTCGGGCTGTACCATGGTCTTCATGTTGTCCGCCGGTGCGTTGGCTGCGCCGCAAATTCTGGGCGGGCCGTCCAGTTTGTGGTTCACTCAACTGATCTATCAGCAGTTCAATGACAACAACGACTGGCCACAGGGCGCCGCCTACGCAATCGTTCTGCTGGTCACTTGTATTCTGTTCGTGCTGGCCATGATGCGCCTGTTCAAAGTGAACATGGGGGATATCGGGAAATGAACAATTCCTTCCTCCGTATAAGCATCTGGGTCTATCTGGCGATCTTCTTCCTGTATCTGCTGGGCCCGCTTGTGATCATGTCGATCACCGCGTTCAACTCGTCCGGCTTCCCCCGTATGAGCCCATGGGAATGTCTGACATTCCAGTGGTTTGGCGAACTGTTTCAGGATCAGCGCATCCTAAACGGTATCAAGAACTCGCTGATCATCGGAATTGGCACAGTGATCCTGTCCGTGGCGATGGGTTTGGCAGGCGCGCTGATGCTGACCCAGATCTGGCCGAAGCTTCGCGCGACCTACTATACTGTCATCATCGCACCGATCCTGATCCCCGGTGTGGTACTTGGTATCTCGACGCTGGTCTTCTGGGACCGGATCAACCGGATGCTGGGGCTGGGTGCAGACAGCTTTCTGTCAAACGGCATCTTCCTGACGGTGATCGGCCAATCCACCTTCATCGCCAGTTACTGCATGCTGGTGCTAGTGGCGCGGTTGCAACGGTACGATGTTGCCTTGACCGAGGCGGCACTGGACCTTGGGGCCAGCCATGCACAGGCTTTCCGCAAGATCCTGCTGCCCTTCATGCGCCCTGCAATCGCCTCGGCGGCGGTGCTGGCATTCTTGGCCTCGTTCGAGAACTACAACACCACCACTTTCACCTTTGGTGAATACCCGACGCTGACGATTGAGCTGGCTCAGAAGGTCCGCTACGGCATCACACCCGCGATCTCGGCGCTGGCATTCATTATCGTTGCGCTGACGGTTTTCTTCGCTCTGTTGAACGAAGCCAAGCTTAAACGTCAGGAACTGGTGGCAGCGGCGCGTAAGAACGCAACGGTCGAGGAATTGGCTGGCAAGATCAAGCTGCCAAGTTTCTTTGCCGGTAACATGGCCGCCGTGTTGTTGGTCGCATTTGCGGTTGTAACGATCACCGTTATTGGCACAGCGGCGACCTACAGTCCGGCGCAATGCATTGCCGATGTTCGCGAGCAAAAGCAGCTGGAAGCAGAACAACGCATTCAGGAGCTGCGCAAGCAGCGTGAGGAACGCCGCAAACAGCAGGAGGCGGAAAAAGCCGGGCAGGGTGATGCCCAAACCGCGCCAAAGCCGTCGAATAACAGCGGTTTTGGTAATGTCTTCGCTCCGAACTCGCTGGATGGTAGCGAGAATGAAAGCAATGAAGGTGCTTCCGAATCCGAGAGTGAACCATCCAACAACAGTGGTTTTGGAGGGGTGTTTGACCCCAACAGCCTGAAAAGCGACTGATCGCTGTGCCAAGCGGCAACCAACGTATCTGCCCGGACAGGATTCAATTCTGTCCGGGCAGATTGCGCTTCAGGATTTTCACATCGCAACCGCCGATGGTCGACCCGTTCCAGACCACCGGTTCAGCGTTATAGTTGATCAGGAACATGTGGTCGGCTGTCTCACGCAGTCGCAGTCCTGGCGGCATTGGCTTCAGGCTCAATCCCGTTTCTTTCGCAGCCAAGCCGACGACTCGATCCCATAATATTTCGTTTGGGAAGCCTGCAAGATACCAAAGCCCGTCCCCTGCCATAAGCGCAGTCGCTCCGTCATCAAACCTCAGAGTTTCTTCGGCTGAACCTGAAAGGCGATCAATCCAATGCTGTGCCGCGCCGCCGCCTTGGACCGTCCGGTTGACAGCGGGGGGCAGTGTTTCGACCAAATCCACGTTGCAGTCCAACCCTTTCAGGCTAGGTCGACCAGCGGCGGGGATCTGGAAATCACGGGTAATTGCGCCGCTGCGCGGGCCGAGGATTGCCAGATCCGAGTTGTCCGTTAACCTACGCTCCAAATCCGGGTCAATCGTTGCCAGTCCGGGGGCAAGGATCAGTGCATAATGCGCGGACAGGTCATTGGACGAAACGAAATCAATCGACAACCCCGCACGGCGCAATGCACGATAGGCTGATAGGACCAACCGGAAATAATCAAAGCCTGCTCCTTGCGGTAGCGATGTCCAGGCCCAGTCCGAGGGGTAATCAAACAGTATGGCAACTTTGGATTGCGCCTGATGCACCTCGCCCAATGTGGATAGCTCATCCGCTGTCTGACGGGCCTCGTGCAAGGCAGGGGCAGGGCGATTGTCCGGTGTCAGCAAACCCGCGTGCATCTGTTCCTGTGCAAAGGGGGCTTGGCGCCATCGAAAGTAGCTCACAACCTCAGCACCGTGGGCGACAGCCTCAAGCGACCACAACCGTACCATTCCGGGCATGGGTGCCGGGTTATAGGGCGCCCAATTCACCGGACCGGGTTGTTGTTCCATCACCCACCATCGGCCACGGCCTACTGCCCGGTAAAGATCATGGTGAAACGCCTGCATGTCCGGATCGCCTTGCTGAAGAAAGGCGGTCTTGTGGGCTTCGTCATCTTCCAATCGGTCCGATAGAAATCCGATCGGATAACTGTCCCAAGTCGCAATATCCAAATCCGCGCCAACCTCGAAGTGGTCGAAATCCAGAATACGGCCCATGTAGTTGTGCAACAGCGGCGCATCGGTCAAAGGTCGCAACACATCGACCTGAGCTTTGTTGAATGCCACAACCTGATCTGAACTGAACCGACGGAATGCCAGTACATGAGCGGGGTTAGGCTCGGTTACAGTTTGATTGGGTAAATCAACCTCTTCGAAGCTACCGTACTCCATCGACCAGAACACGTTTCCCCAGGCCTTGTTCAGCTGTTCTATGGAACTGTATTGAACAGCCAGCCAGCGCCTGAATGCGTTCAGAGCCGGGGTACTATAGCTGACGGTTGTGTCGTGGCACCCATACTCATTATCGATCTGCCATGCCGCCACATACGGGTTGTGACCATAGCGCTTCCCCAGGACCCTTGCGATACGGACACATTCATCGACATAACCCTGGTGGCTAAAGCAATAATGTCGCCGTGACCCGAATTTGCGTGTGTTTCCATGTGCATCCACAGCCAGCATGTCCGGATGTTTGTCCAGCATCCAACGCGGTGGCGTTGCTGTTGGTGTGCCAAGCACGACTTTCAATCCCGCTTCGCCAAGTGTTTCAACCGCGCGATCCAGCCATTCGAATTGCAGGGTTCCGGGGTGGGGCTCCAGCCGGCTCCAGGCGAACTCTCCTATGCGTACCCACGAGATGCCGGTGTCCACAATGCGCGCGGCATCTTCCGCCCACATCGCCTCGGGCCAGTGTTCAGGGTAGTAACACACACCAAGTTCCGGCTTCATAATATGATCCTGTGTTCTGCCTGCCCTCGCCCCGCGTTTGGCATTGCAAAGGTCATGCCGTTGGTGGGTTGGGATTCAATATCCGCGTTGCTCAACCCCTGCCGTGCCGAGGTGCAGAACAGCGTGCCCAAGCCGTCGCCACCAAAGGCCGGGCAGGACGTATGTGACGCGTCGAAGGAAATGGCCTTCAGGAATTGACCTTCGGGCGTGTAGGCCGCGACACGTCCAATCCCCCATTGCGCGATCCAGATGTTGCCGTCGGCATCAACCACAGCACCGTCCGGGTTCAGGCCTTCTTTGCGAAGGTCCAGAAATACCGTGCTTTTCCCTTCGGGCCATCCGCTTTCTGCATTCAAGCTCCAGCGCCTGACCTGCCTGACCGTCGTGTCACAGAAATAGGCCACGGATCGATCCGGTGAAAAACAGATTGCATTGGAAATCGTCACATCCGACACGAGACATCTGAGTGTACCTTTCCAGAACCGATAGATTGATCCGGCCCCGGCTTCAGCCTGTTTGCCCATCGTACCGATCCAGAAACCGCCCCAGGGATCAGCGCGACCGTCATTCGAGCGGGTGATTGGGTTGTCTGCCTCAAGCGGCTTGACCAGCGCTCGATGTCCGGACTTCAAGCTAAACTGCCAAAGACCCGTTTCCGACGCCAAAAGCAATGTGTCACGATCCACATAGCCTGCGGCAGACACATGTTCATCGAAATCCCAGCTTATCTGATTTTCACCTTCGCGCGTCATCAGGCGTTTGTTGAGAATGTCGAACCAGAAAAGCTGTTGCCGAGCGGGGTGCCATAGCGGACCTTCCCCCAACGCGCATAGGCGGTCGTCAAAGACCGTACTCATCCTGCCGCCTTGTCAAAGGCTGCCACGATTTGCCCCGCGCGTTCTGCGACTTCGACTGTATCCATGCCGGGTTTGTACAGCGCTGATCCAATCCCGAATCCATCCGCTCCGGCTCTGATCCATTGGTCGAAATTTTCAGGCCCGGCACCGCCGACGGCAAAGACGCATGTTTCCTTGGGTAAGACGGGGCGAAGTGCTGCGAGCCCTAAAGGGCCAGCCATGACACCAGGAAACAGCTTTAATCCTGTGGCCCCTGCTTTGAGAGCGGCAAAGGCTTCGGTCGGCGTGTAAACGCCCGGCCAGCTTTGCATCCCCAACGCCACAGACCGTTTGATCACATCAGCATCATAATTGGGTGACACGATCAGCTTGCCGCCGGCATTCCGAACTGCGTCCACCTGATCAATCGTCAATACAGTACCAGCGCCAATCAGGGCGCGATCTTCGAAAGCTTCGGCCAGAATGGAAATGCTGTCGAGCGGATCAGGCGAATTGAGTGGAACTTCGATCCGGTCTATCCCTGCATCGATGATAACTCTGCCAACCGCCTCGGCTTCCTGTGGTTGCAGACCACGCAGAATGGCGATGATGGGGCGGCTCATGCGATTTGCCTTGTCATGTTGCGCGCCAGTGCCAGCCCGGCCAGCGTTGCTTCGGTGGCGTTTGCAGTCTCAACAAAAGCGCCCTGTTGTCTCAGCGCTGCCGCATAGACCCGCGATACGGCATCTGCGCCAATGATAGCCAGTTGTTGGCCCAGCCAATAGGGACGGGTGGCGGCCAATTCAGCACCAATAAGCAGTCCAGACAGCCGCGCGCGCGCGATGTCTTTGTCCTGATCGTGCAGCAGGTCTGCAGCCCGCAAGCCGAACAGGCGCGCAGCCAATTGTTCGGGCTTGGACAATGTATCCGCCACAGCCTCGGCAAAGGCATCTTCATCCCATCCTTCACCTAACGAATGCCGCAGCACAGATTGCGCACTTAACAAATCAAAAAGCTCTCCGGTCATGAGCGTCCGAAAGCTCACGATTTCACCTGCGCTGACCTGAACCCATTTCGTATGGGTTCCTGGAAGGCAGAGGACACCATCCCAGTTCTGGCGAGTTCCCAAAAATCCCGCGATTTGTGTTTCTTCGCCCCGCATCACATCCGGCGGGGTCAATTGCTTTAATCCGGGTATGACGAAGGCCCGGATGCGCGGGTCTGTGCTGGGAACACGGACCGGTACTTGCGGCAAGGGCTGCGACGGAACGGTAGAATAAGGTGCTTCGACCCAGCCTTGGCGTGCACCGACCATACCGCAGGCGATCACATCGATGGGGCCATCCTTCAGCCAGTTTTCAACAAGTTCCATCAGGGCGGTCTGGAACCTGCCGGTTCCGATACGTGCCATGCCATTGTCGGACTGCGCGCAGTCCAGCACCGTTGCCCCCTGCATGGCCCAGACCCGCAGGTGAGATGTGCCCCAATCGGCGGCGATCCATTCAGTATTCATTGTGTCACCCTGAAACCACGACGCCGCCATCAACCGCCATACACTGACCGGTCATCGCCCGGCTGGCGTTGGATGCCAGGAACAATGTTGGTGCAACCATGTCTTCGGGCGTCAAATGTTCTTTCAGGCATTGTCGATCCAAATGCGCGGCCAAATCTTCGGGCGTCGCCCACATATCCAGTTGTTTTTGCGTCAAGACCCAACCGGGAGCCAGCGCGTTCACACGTATGTTTTTTGGTCCCAGTTCGCGGGCCAAAGACCGAGTCATCCCTGTAATGCCCGCATTTGACGTCGTATAGATCGGATAGCCTGCATTGCCCATCATGTAGCTGATCGAACTGAAGTTGATGATAACGCCGCCTTCTTTCATTTGCCGGGCCGCTTCCTGACAGGCGAAATAATAGGCTTTCAGGTTTACCTCAATCATCCAGTCCCAGAACTCGGTCGTGGTTTCCTCAAGTGTATGGCGTTGGTCATTGGCCGCGTTGTTAACCAAAACGTTCAGGGGGCCGTGGGCTTTGGCGGCTTTGGCCATTGTCGTGTGAAGAAGCTGGGTGTCGGTCATGTCACCCTGCATGAACAGAGGTGCGCGGCCGTGTTTGTCGCGCATCTCTTCGACAAAACCGCTGGCGTCCGATCTGCCGATAAAAGCCACATTGGCCCCCTGAGCCAGAAACCCATCCGTCAATGCTGCGCCCACGCCCGAGCCTCCGCCGGTGATATAGACGGATGACCCGTTCAAGTCTTGAAATGTTGCTGGTTGGGTCATCAGTGGCTCTCTCTGGTCACAAGACGGGTGTCTTTGCCGACAAGGAAATCCAGATCGGCACCTTGATCGGCCTGCAGCACATGATCGACATATAGTTTGGCATACCCGCGGGAATAATGCGGCTTGTCTGGTTTCCATTGAGCTCGGCGCGCGTCCAATACTTTTTTTTCCACCAACAGTTCAAGCTTGCCGGCGCTGGCAGATACGCGGATGCGGTCGCCGGTTTTCACCAGCGCCAGCGTGCCACCCGCCTGTGCCTCAGGGCTGACATGCAGGATGACGGTGCCATAGGCGGTGCCGGACATACGGGCATCCGAGATACGGATCATGTCGCGAACGCCTTCCTTCACCAATCTGGCCGGGATCGGCATGTTTCCTACCTCGGGCATCCCGGGATAACCCTTGGGTCCACATCCCTTGAGCACCAGAATGCTTTTGGGAGTGACCGGCAGATCATCCCGGTCGATATTGGCTTTCAGGTCTTCGATGTTTTCGAAAACGAACGCCTCTCCCTCGGTTTCAAGAAGGGCATCTGTTGCGGCAGAAGGTTTGACGATGGCTCCGTTGGGCGCAAGATTGCCACGCAAAACGCGAAGGCCAGCAGCGGGCTTCACCGGATCGTTGAAGGGGCGGATGACGTCGCGGTTGAAACATTCGGCACCTTCGAAATGGGCCGAGATGTCCTTGTTGAGAACCGTTCTGGCCGGGCGCAGGAAAGGTTTGAGTTCGCTCAACACAGCCGGAACACCGCCAGCGTAACAGAAATCTTCCATCAGGTATGTGCCCGAGGGCATGCAGTTCACCAGAAGGGGAATCTCTGATCCGATTTCAAAGTCCTTGAGCGTCAGGTCAACGCCCACGCGACCTGCGAGCGCCAGTAGATGCACAACGGCATTGGTCGATCCCCCAACGGCCGCATTGGCGAGGATTGCATTCTCGAAGGCTTCCCTGGTCAAAATGTCCGATGGTTTCAGGTCTTCGTCGACCATTTCGACAATCCGCTTGCCGGTCAAATGGGCGAGGGCCATGCGGCGGGCGTCAACGGCGGGCAGGGCGGCATTGGTGGGCAGGCTCATGCCCATCGCTTCGACCAGAGACGCCATGGTGCTGGCTGTCCCCATGGTCATGCAAACCCCGGCACTGCGGGACATCCCGGATTCCGCGTTCATAAAATCCTGAAGGGTCATCTCTCCGGCACGCACGGCCTCGGAGAACTTCCACACATCGGTTCCTGAGCCAATATCCTGACCGCGATATTTTCCATTCAGCATAGGGCCGGAGCTGACAACGATCGACGGCAGATCGACCGAGGCCGCGCCCATCAATTGGCCCGGCGTGGTCTTGTCGCACCCGCCCAGCAGAACCACACCGTCAATGCCATATGCGCGGATAGACTCTTCGACATCCATGGCCAGCAGATTGCGAAACAGCATGGCTGTGGGTTTCATCTGGGTCTCGCCCAGCGACATGACCGGGAATTCGACGGGAAAGCCCCCGGCCTCCCACACACCGCGCTTTACCCCTTCGGCCAGATCGCGCAGGCCGGAATTGCAAGGGGTCAGCTCCGACCATGTGTTGCAGATTCCGATGATTGGCCGCCCATCGAAGGCGTGATCAGGAAAACCCTGATTTTTCATCCAGGATCGATGGATGAACCCATCCTTGTCGAGTTTCCCGTACCAATGCTGTGAGCGGCGTTTTGACATTGTTCTGTGATGCTTTTTTAGGTCTGGGTGGATTTGAGTATTTGTAAAAAGGTGAAATTCAAGCGGCGCGAGATGGGCGGCACCAATCTGGCAGCCAGTCGGCATGGGCAGACAGAAGGTCGTTCACCAGATTTCGAATTTGGCGCAGGTCCAGTTCGGCGGCGGTGTGCGGGTCCATCATGGCTGCATGATAGATATGCTCTGGGTTCTGGTCGACCAATGCCCTGACTGTGAGTTCCTGAACGTTGATCTGGGTACGCATAAGGGCGATCAGCTGCGGTGGGACGTCTGTGATGACAGAAGGCTGAATGCCATTTGCATCAACCAGACACGGTGTTTCGACAGCGGCCCCCATAGGCAGCTGAGGTATCTGGCCGGTGTTTGGCAGATTGCCATAGGCCACGTAGGCGGTGTCAGAGATGATTGCGTTCATTATGTCTGCCGCAAACTCATGGCTGCGAGTGACGGCTATGTCGCGCCCGTCAGTCAGGGTTTTGGCCTGCTCTTTCCAGTTGTTCATCTGTTCCACACAGCGGGTCGGGTATTCATCGAGTGGGATTGAGAATTTCTCGATCAGGTCCGCCCGCCCGTCTTTGATGAACCATGGCACGTATTCTGCCAAATGCTCAGAACTTTCGGTGCAGAAAAAGCCAAGGTGATCCATCACTTCGTAGCGCACCTTGTTGGGGCAGCGCGGCATCAGCAGCGGTGCCTTGGGGATCCTGCCGCTGACATAACCTTGCCGAAGGGCGGGGTATAAATCATGGCCCTGATGCTCAAGCCGCAGGAAGAAGGCGACGTGATTGACGCCCGCGACCTTGTAGCGAATGTCGTCTTTTGACAGGTCCAAATCATGTGCCAGTTCCGCCACCGTGTTCTGAACCGAGTGGCACAGGCCGACCTGCTTCAATGACGGGTATCTCTCGGCCAGTGCCCAGGTGTTGATGGCCATCGGATTGACGTATTGTAGCAATGTCGCATTCGGGCATAGCTGCATCATGTCATGCGCCACGTCCCACAAGACCGGCACAGTGCGCAGCCCCCGCATGATGCCACCCACGCCCAGCGTATCGGCGATGGTCTGGCGCAGCCCGTATTGTTTGGGGATCTCAAAATCAGTGACGGTACAAGGCTGGTACCCGCCAATCTGAAAGGCAGTTATAACGAAATCGGCGCCATCAAGTGCCGCGCGTCGATCCGCATGTGTGGATACTGTCGCGTTTGACCCGACGGAACGGACCATGGCGCGGGCTACAGATTCGCTTTCCGTCAAGCGTACGGGGTCGATATCCATCAGCGCAAAATGACTGTCCGCCAGAGCAGGCGTTAACAGAGCATCCCCCACGATGTTCTGCATAAAGATCGTGGAACCTGCTCCGATGAAACTTATCTTTGTCATTTTACAGCTCCGAGGGTCAGGCCCGCGATAAAGTGCTTTTGCATCAGGAAGAACATGGCAACCGGCGGCAGCGCTGCTACGATCGAGCCCGCGCTCATTAGTTGGTAGGCGGCGCGGAACTGGGCGTTGAAACTGGTGATACCTGCCGTGACAGGTTGGCTTTCCGCGCCCTGTGTCAGGACGACCGCCCAAAAGTAATCGTTCCAGATGAAGGTAAAGATCAGCACGCTGAGTGCGGCTATTGCGGGTTTCATCAACGGCAGCACCACGTACCAGAAGATGCGCCATTCGCTGATACCCTCGACTCGCGCGGCCTCGATTAATTCAAAGGGCAGGGCTCGGATAAAGTTGCGCATGAACAATGTGCAAAAGCCGGTCTGGAAGGCGATGTGGAACAAGACGAGGCCGGTTTTTGTGTTGTAGAGGCCTAAATCCAGTGTCAGGTCGCGTACAGGCACCATCAGGATCTGGAATGGCACGAAATTGCCAGCTACGAACATGAAGAAAATCCATAGGTTCGATTTGAATTTGTAAATACCCAGTGCAAAGCCTGTCATGGAACTGAGGGCAACGGCACCGATTACCGTAGGAATGGTGATCATGAAAGAGTTCAGCAAATATCGCGGCATGTCCGAGTTGAAGAACACCAGCCCGTAATTGACTGCACCTTCAAAACTGGATGGCAAGCCCCAATAGTTGGCGTTGGTGAAATCCGCCGCTGGTTTGACCGAAAACAGAGCCACCGCCAGCAGGGGCCCCAGCCACAGCAACAATGCAAGTGGCAGCATCGCCTGATAGGTGATCTGCGCGGCGCGAGGTTGTTTTTCGATGGGTTTGGGAAACATCTCAGCGCTCCCTTTCTTCGCGATACATCGACCAGAGGAAATAGGCGATGAAGCAGAGCATGATCAGGAACAGCACCACAGCGATTGCCGCGCCATACCCCATGCGGAAACCGTATTCGGACAGGGCGACCTCGAACATGTAATAGGCCAGCACACGGGAGGATCCGAACGGCCCGCCCTGTGTCATGATTGAGATCAGGTCGAAACTGCGCAGCGCTCCGATGATTGTCACGACGAATGCAATGAAAGTCGCCGGGCGCAACTGCGGCAGAATGATGTGCCACAGCATTCTCAAGCCTTTGGCACCGTCCAGGCGCCCGGCTTCAATCTGTTCGGGGTCGACGGCATTCAGACCGGTGAGGTAGAGGATCATGCAATAGGCGGTTTGCGGCCAAAGGCCCGCGACGATGATGCCGTAGGTGACCAAACGTTCGTCGCCCAACACATTCAATGGGCCCATTCCAAATAAGCCAAGAAGCTCATTCAGAAGACCAAAAGTCGGGTCGTAAAACCACGTGAATACGAGGCCAACGACAACCTGAGAAATGACAAATGGAAAGAAAAACAGCGATTTGTAAAGGCGGATACCCCAGACTGTCTGGTTCAGAAACAAGGCAATGAACAGGCCCGCCGGAATGGCCAGAAGGTATAGGATCAACCAGATTAGATTGTTTTTGAGCGAGATATAGAATGCGTCCCGGTCAACCCATTCCCAATACAAATCTTCATAGTTGCGCATGCCTACATATTCGGCGGCACCCAACCCATCCCACTCGTAAAGTGACAGGTTGAAGGATTGGAAGACCGGAATGATCACGTAGACCATAAAGAACAGCAGGCCCGGAGCCAGAAATAGCCACGGCGCGATGCGCTGTTGGTTTCTGTGGAACCAGCTTTCCTGTTCTGGGGCGTCGGCGGCAGTGGTCATGGGTGTCCCGGATTTTCTTGAGGTGAAGGCGGGCTGAAGCCCGCCCTACAAAGCGGGTCAAATAGGCCGGGCTTCAGCCCGGCCCAAGCCTGATCAGTTGTCGTAGATACGCTCTCGTGCGCGTTCCAGCTTGGCCAGAATACGGTCAACATTGTCTGGTTTAACCATGAATTCCTGGAAACCTTCCATTGACACTTTGGCCATTTCAGCCGGTGCGTCGCGGTCCCAGAACTGAGCCACTCCGCCGGGGCTGTTGGTCGAGAGCATCGAAAAGCCCTGCTGCAGGAATTTGTCATCATCCACCGAAGATTGCGCGTTCACCGGCAACTGACCGAGGTTCGATCCGTTGTTGATCTCGGTCTGTTCATCCGACGAGACAACAAAGCGCAGGAATTCACGCGCTGCTTCTTTGTTCGAGGCATTCGCCGGGATATGGAATGTATCGGTCGGCGCGTCTTCAGCCAGTTCGACATCAGGGTTGATTGACACGAATTGGTAGAAATCC
Source organism: Ruegeria sp. AI2 (assembly GCF_056541275.1). Taxonomy (NCBI): domain Bacteria; kingdom Pseudomonadati; phylum Pseudomonadota; class Alphaproteobacteria; order Rhodobacterales; family Roseobacteraceae; genus Ruegeria; species Ruegeria sp. AI2. The sequence goes on along the minus strand of NZ_JBQFYB010000014.1, from coordinate 43,202 downwards.
AGCTGATCATCGGTCAGCCCTGCTTCACGCAAGGGCGCGACTGCGAAGTTGCCCATCAGGTACGCGGCGGCTTCTCCATTGACCATGAACGGCAAAGCCTCCTGCCAGCTATAGGTCTGATGGTTATCAATGAAGGCCCCCATATCGATCAGCTGCTTCCAGTTGGCAAAGGTCTGTTTGACCCGGCCATCTTCCCAGCTGATTTCACCATTGGCCAGTTGGTTGTGGAAATCAAACCCGTTGGTGCGCATGTTCAGATAGTCGAACCAACCGCCAGCGGTCCAAAGGAACTTGGTCCCGATGGTATAGCAAGCGCGACCTGAATCGACGATCTTCTGGCAATTTGTCAGCTCTTCTTCCCAGGTAGTCGGTTCGCTTAGGCCCAATTCGTCAAAGATATCTTTACGATAGTAAACGCCCCACTGGTAGTAAGTGTAAGGGACGCCCCATTGTTTGCCGTCGATGGTCATCGCGCCTTTGGTTGATGCCAGGTTTTCGGCGATTTCAGGTTCCGCCCAAAGATCCGAGACGTCTTCGAACAGACCGGCCTCGACATATGGTTTCATACGGTTGGCGGCGTACCAAGTGGCCACGTCAGGTGTGTCGGCCGTCAGAAAGTTGCGGATCTGGGTCTTATACGCCTCGCGGTCGATAACCGTGGTTTCAATTTCCAGGCCGGGGTGCTGCGCTGCAAACCGCTCGATCATCGCTTCCATCGTTGCGCGCGGGGCCGGGTTCGACGTGTCCAGAAAAATCCGAAGTTCTCCGGTCAGGTCGGCAGCCGCCGGTGCCGCGATAGCAACGCCAAGTGCCAGCGCAGCGGTTGTGCGCTTGAAAGTGGAATACATGGTTTCCTCCCTGTTGTCTCCACACAAGTTCCAAATAGTGAAACTATGTTTTATATATTGAAAACTACACATCGACTCGGTTAGTCTTGTCAAGACCCTCGTGCGAACTGCGATGGGCAAGCGGAGGAGAACGGACGCCCGTGTCAGGTGACGGAACTATTGGCAAAGCATGTGACGTGCTGGATCAGGTCGCCGCATTTCAGCGCCCTGTGCGATTTTCGGAGTTGCTGGACGGCAGTGGTTTTCCGAAAGCAACATTGTATCGGTTTTTGCAATCATTAACCAATCAGGGAATGCTATGTTACGACCCCGAGCGCCAAACCTACGCGCCGGGTATGCGTTTGGTACGACTTGCGCATGCAGCCTGGACCCAAAGCTCACTGGCCCCTATTGCACGTCCGTTTCTCGATATTCTAAGCCAGGAAACCGGAGAGACCGTGCATTTGGCGCAGCTCGATGCTGGTCAGGTTCTTTACGTAGACAAACGCAACGCGGCGCAACCGATCGAGATGTATTCCCAGGCGGGTAAGGTGGGCCCGGCATATTGCACGGGTGTTGGCAAGGCGATGCTTGCCTTTCTGAATGAAAGTGACCTTAACCGGGCAATTTCGCAGCAGAGTTTTCACCGCTTTACCGACAAGACTCTGACGTCCGACAATGACCTGCGCACGGATCTCGATCGAATTCGCAGCAAGGGTTTTGCCGTTGATGACGAAGAACATGAACCAGGAATTATCTGCGTCGCCTGCCCCATTTTGACAACAAGCGGTCGGGTCCTGGGCGCAATCTCGGTAACCGGCTCGACCCAACGAATGGATTTTGAACAACTCGAGGCATGGGTGCCTCGTGTGCGGCGGGTGGCTGAACAAATCAGCACGGAGGCACAGGCATGGCGTTTCCCTGAAACGCGACCAGATCTCGGCAATGACAGGAAGCAAGCGACATGACAGGTGTAACCCTGAATCAGGCAATCAAGCGGTACGGCCAGACGCAAGTCATTCACGGCATCGACTTGCAGATCGAAGATGGTGAGTTCTGTGTTTTCGTTGGCCCTTCGGGATGTGGCAAATCCACATTGCTTCGGATGATCGCGGGTTTGGAAGAAACGTCGGAAGGCGAGATTCACATTGGGGCGCGGGACGTAACCCATATGGATCCGGCCAAACGCGGTGTGGCGATGGTGTTCCAGACCTATGCGCTTTATCCGCATATGACCGTGGCGGAAAATATGGGCTTTGGGCTGCGCATGAACGGTGTCCCAAAGGCCGAGATCACCAGAAAAGTGCAGGAAGCCTCGAACATTCTGAAGCTTGACCAGTATCTCAAACGCAAACCCAAGGCTCTGTCGGGTGGTCAGCGGCAGCGGGTTGCGATTGGCCGTGCCATCGTTCGCGGCCCCGACGTTTTCCTGTTTGACGAACCCTTGTCCAATCTGGACGCCGAGTTGCGCGTGGAAATGCGTGTTGAGATCGCGCGCCTTCATCAGGAAATCGGCGCGACCATGATTTATGTGACCCATGATCAGGTCGAAGCCATGACCATGGCCGACAAGATCGTCGTGCTGCGGGATGGTCGTGTTGAACAGGTTGGGGCTCCGATGGAATTGTACCGCGATCCCGACAACCGGTTTGTCGCAGGCTTCATCGGTTCGCCTGCAATGAACTTTCTGGAATGTGACTATGGGGATGGCCATGTCTCCCATCCCGCGCTAGGCAAGCCGTTGCCCGTTTCTGCGACTATCCCCTCCGGTCGGACCAAGGTGATATTGGGCATGCGGCCCGAACATATTCAGATTGACCGTTCGGCCGATACTTGCATCGTGGACCTGACCGAAGCCTTGGGCGGCGTTTCCTATTCATATCTACGGACGCCAAATGGTGATAAGCTGATCATAGAGGAACGGGACGATCAACGAAGCAGAACCGGGGATCGGATCGGCATCGCCATACAGCCAGAGCGTGTGATGTTTTTTGATCCAGAGACCGGGCAACGGTATCGTTAGTCACGACCTTCCAGCCCACGGGCAGTCTTACCCGTCCCAAGAGTTACACGACACTTTATCTGACCCGTGGCAAAACGCGCGGGCAGATGCGATTGATTCCAAGTCAAACGTGATTTAAGGGAAGCCCTGTCAATTCAGAGTCACCAAGGGGCTGTATCGTGGTTTAGCCCCTCTCACGCCACGCAATTGTGGTTGCAACTCTTGGATCGCACGCCCCGAAAGGCTTAAAAAAGGTAAAAGAATATGGCAGATAAATCGACCTTCGACATATTGTATACCATTGTAGACGAAGCGCCTGAGCTGGCCAGCGCTTCGTTCCTGCCCATCATCCGCAAGTTCGCATCTGCTGCGGGCGTCCGCGTTGGCACCAAAGATATTTCTCTGGCGGGACGTATTCTGGCAGCATTCCCCGAGAACCTTACCGACGATCAGCGTGTAAGCGACGATCTGGCTGATTTGGGCGATCTGGTGAAGACACCTGATGCCAATGTCATCAAGCTGCCAAATATCTCTGCCTCGGTTCCACAGTTGGTTGCGGCCGTCGAAGAACTGCAATCGCAGGGTTACGACATTCCGACCTACCCTGCAGAACCTGCAACGGATGAGGAAAAGGCGATCCGCGCCCGTTATGACGCGATCAAAGGTTCTGCTGTTAACCCGGTTCTGCGCGAAGGGAACAGCGACCGCCGTGCGGCGCGTGCGGTGAAAAACTATGCTCAGAACAACCCGCATTCGATGGGCGAATGGGCGTCGGACAGCAAGACCAAAGTTTCGTCCATGCCGGCCAATGATTTCTATGCAAACGAGATTTCGGCCACCATCACCGCAGCACAAGCAGGCGATGCAAAAATCGAGTTTGTAGGTAAAGATGATGACGTCACCGTTCTGAAAGGCGGCTGGTCGCTGGAAGAAGGAACCATAGCCGACGCGACTTTCATGTCGGTCAAGGCACTGTCTGCGTTCCTTTCAGATGCCATTGAGGACACCAAAAGAGACGGGACCATGTTCTCGCTGCATATGAAAGCCACGATGATGAAGGTTTCAGACCCGATCATCTTTGGATATGCGGTCAAAGCCTGGCTGGCCCCCGTGTTCGAAAAGTTCGGCGCGGAACTGGATGCGTTGGGTGTGAACCCAAATTCAGGTCTGGGCGCTCTGTTGGAGCGCGTACAGGGTCATGCTGACATCATGGCGGCTATCGACGCGCTCAAGGCGGACCGTCCATCCATGTATATGGTGGATTCGGACCGCGGAATCACGAACCTGCATGTCCCATCGGATGTAATCATTGATGCCTCAATGCCTGCAGTGATCCGTGCCGGGGGCAAGGGCTGGGACGAGACGGGTGCCAAAGGTGACACCAACTGTGTGATCCCTGATCGCTGCTACGCGACCGTCTATGATGAGGCCATCAAGTTCTTCAAGGCCAACGGCGCGTTGAACCCGTCCACGGCCGGAGCCGTGGCGAATGTGGGCCTGATGGCTCAGAAAGCCGAGGAATACGGTTCGCACCCGACAACTTTCGAGGCGCCGGCCGATGGTACGATCCGCATCGTTCTGGCCAATGGCGAAACGTTGCACAGCCACAGTGTCGAGGCCGGCGATATCTGGCGCGCCTGCACTGTCAAAAAAGCGCCGATCGAGAACTGGATTCAGCTGGCCATGGACCGTCAGCGTCTGACCGGCTCCGAGGCGATTTTCTGGTTGGACGCAAACCGGGCCCATGACGCGGAGCTTATCAAATATGTCAAACCGGCGCTTGAGGCTGCTGGCGTGGCCGACAAGTTCCTGATCATGGCCCCGCGTGAAGCGACCCGTCAGTCGTTGGAGACGATCACCGCTGGTAACGACTCGATTGCCATCACAGGCAACGTGCTGCGGGACTATCTGACTGACCTTTTCCCGATCCTGGAGCTTGGTACTTCGGCCAAGATGCTCTCCATCGTCAAACTGATGAACGGTGGCGGACTGTTCGAAACCGGTGCCGGTGGTTCGGCGCCCAAACACGTGCAGCAGTTGGTCGAGGAAAACCATCTGCGCTGGGACTCGATGGGTGAGTTCTGTGCGTTGGGTGAATCGCTGAACTTCCTTGCTGATAACAAAGGCAACGAAAAAGCGGGCATTCTGGGTACAGCGGCCGAAGCAGCGACGCAGGGTATTCTGGACAACAACCGCTCACCCAGCCGAAAAGTTGGTCAGCCGGACAACCGCGACAGCCACTATTGGTTTGCACGCTATTGGGCAGAGGCTTTGGCCACCCAATCCAAAGATGCGGAACTGGCTGCCGAGTTTGCGTCACTGGCCAAGGAGCTGGCCGCCAACGAAGTGCAGATCCTGTCAGAGTTGGCCGCAGCTCAAGGTCAAGCTGCGGATTTGGGCGGCTACTATCACACGGACCCAGCCAAAACGGCGGCGGTTATGCGGCCCAGCACAACGTTGAACACAATCATCGGCTAATCGCTAACGGCAAAACAGGTGATCCTTTGCCTGTTCAAAAAGCAGAAAGGGACCGGCACAATTGTGCGGTCCCTTTTTTGTATCGCGGTCATTGTTACGGAAAGTAGAGTCAAGAAAAGTATTACGCAATTACAATGCTTTACAATGAATTTGTTTGTACTTACGGGATTCCCCTAATAGCACGGCAGCGCTGACTGCTTTAAACCTTGGATAACAGAGAATTTCACTGGTGATGCCTCAGGGCCTTATCACTCACTCAGAGAATGACCAGCATTTGGGGTGCTGGTCATTTGCATTTTGGTTCTCAGGATTTTCGGTCAGCCAAGCAGTTCAACCATGGTTGAACACGAACACAATCTTGTGTTTACGCAAAGAAGAAGCCTGGAGACTGGGTTTTAGCCAACGCGCCGGGGTTCTGGGTTGGCAATCGGCGCCTTTGTTCTGTTCGTTCCGTACATCGCAACACCTTTGTGTCGCAGATAAGACAGGCGACGCGCCTCTCGCCGGGCAAGCGCCAGAGACTCCAGGATCAGCGCACACACGATTGACAGCATGGTTCCGACAAAACCGGATACTGCGACAACCAAAGACGGAATTCGGTCAACCAACCCTGTTTCTAAAAACTCGCGGAAAACCGATGCGAATACGAAAAGCGAAGGTAAGAATATCAACAATGCCAAAGACAAGAAGAACGCGATTGGCTTTTCGTCTTTGATCAAAAGGCCAATCATCTTGAGAATTCGCCACCCATCTGAATAGGTGGCCAGTTTGGAGTTCGAATCCGGAAGCCGTGAGACGTATTTTGTCTCAACTTCTCCAATCGGCATGCGCATCTGCATCGCGTGCACTGTAAGTTCAGTTTCAATCTCGAACCCGTTGGAAACCGCCGGAAAGCTTTTGACAAAGCGTCTGCTGAAAACACGATAACCGGACAGCAGGTCGTTGATTTTGCTGTTAAAGAAGAATTTCACCAGCCCGCTGAACAAGGCGTTTCCAAACTTGTGACCCCGTCGATAGGCTTGAATGTCGTCGTTCACCCGTGCGCCATTGACCATATCAAGGTTTTGCGAGACCAGCAGATTGATCATTTCAGGTGCTGCCATACTGTCGTAGGTCGCATCCCCGTCTGCCATGACGTAGACATCCGCATCTACGTCAGCAAACATCCTGCGGACAACATTACCTTTGCCCTGATATGTTTCAGAATAGACCAGCGCGCCAGCTTCTTGCGCTACTCTCGCCGAGCTGTCCGTGGAATTGTTGTCGAATACGTAGATAACCGCTTCCGGTAGGGCGGCGCGGAACTGCTTGACTGTTTCACCAATGGCAACGGCCTCATTGTAACAGGGCAAGATAACAGCAATTTCCAAACCCGGCCACGACGCCCGTGTTAGAGATCCACTTCGGATATTCAAGGCACCCTGTATCATATGTCACTCTTGCTCGCTCGGACGTGTCACTTGAGGGATGATTGCGCTTTGTTCCCAAGATGCTGCGCGTATGAGGTATTTCTGAAGCAGATAAATGGCCGAATTTTGGCATCCGAGTGAAACGCGCCGATAATTCAGCAAAAAGAGGCCGGTTCAAGAACCGGCCCCAAAGTTTCAGCTGAACCGAGGGATCAGTTCGAAGCTGCGTTCAACTTTGCGTTTTGCTCACGAAGCGTATCCGAGATGATCGCGTACCATTCACCGGATTGACGCATTTCGATCAGACCCTTGTTCATCATCGCGATGTATTCGCGCGCGAACGGGTTGGTGCGATGCGCAAGGAAGCTCATCGACGACAGTGTGGACACATAGGGGTTCTCAACGATGTCAGCCGAAGTCAAACCCATGTCTTTCATTGTCGATGCGAACAGATCAACTTCGAATGCCGCAACATCTGCGGTTCCGGTCAATACAGCGTCAAGGCAATCACGGGCCGAGCTGGGCTGAACCACAGTCGTGTTCTCGCGGTTCAGTCCCTGCTCTTCCAGAACAACCATGCTCCAGCCTGCCATACGGCAAATGGTCGAGCCTTCCAGGTCCTTGAAGCTGGTCGCGCTTGCGTATTCGCTTTCCGGCAGTGTGAAGAAGCCGCCGACGATATCGTAAACCGGGACCGAAGCTACGAATTGAGTGCAGCGAGCTTCGGTTTCAGGGGACCATTCGTATGTACGGTTGGTACAATCAGGAACGGTCCATGCAATTGAAATATCAAAGGCACCAAGCGGCAACAGTGTATCCAGATGCGAACTCCAGTCGTCGACAAAGCTGACTGAATACTCACGGCTGTTTCCTGCCCGCTGAAGGCTGGTCGTTGCCAGACGGGTCATGATGCCCCCGCCATTCAGTGTTTCGGTTGTGAACGGTTCCCAGCCGTTACCAGCCACCATTTTGATCGGCGGCGCATAGACATTCGACCGCTTTACGCTGGCCGCGCGCTGTTCTTCAGCAGCGATGATTTCCTGCGCGCTTTGGCCGTTCGGCAGGCTGCCGTCTTCACAGGGCAGGGCCAGCACCAGCCCAGGATTAAGAGCTCCCGGGTTTGTGATCGCGTTCCTGTTCGCGTTGAAGATCGGCTGGTAGTTCGAGGTGCCATAGGCGGCGATGGCGATGGTTGCCAATGTGTCACCATCTTGCACGGTATAGTTCGTGCACGCTTCCTGTGCAGCGGCGGCTCCCGCGCTCAGAGCTGTGATGGCAGTTGCCGACAGCGCCAGTTTCTTAATCTTCTCGTTAAACATTTCCACTTCCTCCAGACTTTTGTTTGTCAGGCCAGACGGGGCCTTATCCATTTTCCATTTGGTGACGCAGGGCGGTCGACACGATATCGCGCCATTCGCCTGACTGCTGCATGATTGCCAGACCCTGATTCAGCGTCTCTAAGATCGCTTCCCCATCAGGATTATCTTTGTGGGTCATGACATTAAGCGACTTGATCGCCGCCAGGTTGGGGTTTTCGATAATCCGGTGTTTATAGCCAAGCCGAGCGATGGCTTCCTCTGCCAGATGCGCTTCGATTGCCACGATATCGGCAGTTCCGTCCATCACAGCATGAAAGCAATCATCAGGCGATGTTGGCCGCATCAGCTTGATGACGGGTTCGTAAAGACTTACCGCGTCCATATGTGAAAGCGACCAGCCTTCCGGGCGGCAAATTGTTGTCCCGGCAAAGTCGGCATAGGTCAGCGTCTGCTCGTACCCCGATCCATCGCGCGCAAAGAATGTATCCACGACTTCATAGAACGGGTTTGAGAAATCGTAGGTCTCACAACGATTGCGGTCACTTTCCGACAACGCTGCTGCATCTTCGCAATTTGGACGTGACCAGGGGAAGGTGCCGTCAAATGCAAGTGTTGGCATCAAGAGATCCAGGTGCGACGACCAATCGTTCACGAACTGAATTTTATACGCTTGTTCCGGCGCGGCACGCAGCATCGCTGTCTCAACCAGATGCGTGTAAAGCCCCCGGTTGGGCAACGCTTCGTCCGTAAACGGAGCGTAGTTCCCACCGGTAATCAACAGCAACTGACGATCACGAATTTCCGGGCGCGTTTCAGCGTTAGCATTTCTGATCAGTGCGGCGGCTTCCGAGCGGGCTGCCTCAATCTCTTCTTTGGCAGCGGCCCGTGCAGCGACGACTGCATCTTCACTTGCCTTCTTTGCCTCAGCTTCCGCTGCCGCGACACGGGCTTCCGCTTCGGCCACGGCTTTCTCCGCGCGTTCTTCTGCCGCTTTTACCAGTTCTGAGGCCATTTCAGCCGCGAGGCGTCCTGCTTCGGTGTCGGGCAACTCGGGCGCGCGCCCGACATCTTCCAGGCAAGGCAATTTCAAAACATCGCCGACACGAATGATATTGGGATTTGTGCCGATAACATCCCTGTTAGCATCGTAGATTGGCCGATAATCTTCGGTTGCGTAAACTCGGATTGCCAATTCCCGCAGACTATCGCCACGCTGAATCTCGTAGTTTGAACATGCCTCTTGCGCTGACGCCGCGCCTGTGGCGGCGGCTAGGGCAAGGCTTGATATGAATAGGTGTTTTCTCATGGGTCCTGTTGCTTTGCCTGGTTATTTTCTCGAAAGTTTTGCGACTGCGATCGACAGATTGTCCTGATCGGGATCGCCCTTGGCTTGCACTGCCAATTGCAAGGCTTCGGCGATTTCCTGTGCTAGCTCCTGCTGATGCAGGCGCAGAACATCCTGAATCTCAGCGTCGCTAAGATATTGAAGCCCGTCGCTGCCAAGGATCAGAATATCAGCCGGAGACACGATCAGCGGGTCTTCAGGGCAATCCACTTTTGGAATAGCACCCCCCATGATCACCGACGTCAGTTGGTTCCTGTCCAGTCCCCGCGCTTCGGCTTCCGAAAGCTCACCAGCGGCCAGTTTTGCGTCGATCACGGGGGCCATCGAGTGGTCTTCGTTCACCTGTGTCAACTTGCCTTCGCGAAACAGGTAAAGGGGGCTGTCTCCGATCGAAATCCTGAACACACGCTGACCCAGAAAGAGGACACCCAACAAGGTGGAGCCCATGTTGAAACCCTGGCCCTGTGCCTCGTTATGGTCGGATATCGCTGCATTGGCTTGCATGGCTGCCAATGGCAGCGCGTCAATTGCGGCGCCTTCATTCAAGGCATCGGCTTCTAGCTCGGTATCCAGCGCGTTCCGCCAAGCGGCAATCACCATTTCCGAAGCCACTTCGCCCGCCTCGTGGCCACCCATACCGTCAGCGATCGCAATATAGCCCGCGTCCGATGCGTCGAACATGCGCGCAGCAATCGCGTCTTCCTGCGTTTCCCGCTGACCCTGGTTCAGGATCAGCGCAACATCATATGCCGGAGTAGCCAGCATCTATCAGGAATCCCGCCAATCAAAACCTTCATCGCAGAAGGCCATAAATCGGATTGATGTTTCACTGATGCGGATCAGATCACCGCTGGAGAGTGCGATTGTGCTCAGAACGGGTTTACCATTCAGGCGAACAAGGTTGGCCTTTCCGCCATGCCCTAGATAGCATTTCCGATCTTCCGGGTCATAAGCAATAACAGCGTGGTTCGAACGTGAAATGCCCGTGTCGCCGAAATCCAGTTGGATCGCCTGGTCATCGTTTCGACCGATTTGCATCAGGCCTTCGGTCAGGGTGATGCTGGCGCCCCGCCCGGGACCTGCCGTCACCACCAGCCAGCCAACCGGGAATGTTTCCTGAGCAGCTTCGGTTTTTGAGAGGGGTTCTGATGTTTCGATCAATTCCTGAACATGCGTGTCCGCACGCTCAAACCCAAGGAACGTTGTTTTGACCCGCGAGCGACGGTCCTCGGCTGGGGCGGCAGGCGTGGGTTGAGCCTGTACGGCACCCTCTTCCACCACTGCCGGTTCTTGCACGGACGGGGCTGCAACCTCAGCTTCCACCGTTTCCGGCGCGCTCATTTCAGCTACATCCAGAGGCGGCGCAACTTCATCCGGTGTTTCGGCAAGCTCGTCTGCTACATGCAAAGTGATGATTTGATCGTCCGAGATATCCTCGTCATCGTCGGGGTCGGCCATCAAGTTCTTGGTATCTTGGTCGTCCTCGTCAGTTGCATCTTCAACGAAGATGGACACTTCAACCGGCTCTTCCGTGTTCTCCGCCGCAACTTCGTCGAATTCCGGCATTTTCTCTTCAGGGATAAGCTCGTCTGTTTCCTCATAGGATTCAGACGTCATGTTTCCACCGGCCAGTGCGGCACGCAGCGCGTTGAAGTCTGCGATAGGCTCCTGCTTTTCGGTTTCAGGTGCCGCGCTGTCAGTTGCATGAGCGTTTTCAGCAACATCATCTTCTTTGGATTTGCCGGCACCTTCGAGAAGCCGGCTCAGTGGGCTTTTGTATTTGAACATGGTGTCGACACCTTCGAATTGTTGGCACGGACCTTTTGTGCCATGGGGCTGCTACCTAACCCTGCGTGGAACAACGCAGAGACACTCAATTGAAAACATGGAAACTGGTACTCTCTGCGGCGGGCCGGTTCCCGCCGGGCGGCAAACTAAAAGCCACCCTCAGTAAACACACACTGGCAGATCAAAATTGAACCGGTCAGATCACTCCTGCGCTAACTGCATGGTCGCAGCTACCTCAGCACCGTTGCGCAATACGGTCAGCTTTGCCTCTGGCTGACTGTCGGAAACCAGCGCAGCCAGCATGCCATCAAGGCTTTCGGACGTATTCAATGTCATGTTGGTCTGGCTTTCGCTCAACAGAACATCGCCTTTTTGCAGGCTGCCTGTCGCCTCGGCTGGAACCGAGCTTACTTTTGTTTGCCACCCTTCACCTCCCGAGCTGCTGACTGTGAACGAGTAACCGTTCTCCAATCCGACCGAGCGCAGCACAGGCAGTGCCAGCAGGCCATTCTGCGCGCGGGTCTTTCCAAGCGGCCGGTAGCGGGCTGCAACCCGTGTAAAGCCGTCTGGGTCGACGCTTAGCTTGTCCAGGACTTGCGCCGCGAAAGAGATGTCCTGACGAACCGGGTTGCCGTTCAGAGTAAAGATCACAACTCCGGGTTCCACCCATTCGCCGATAACGCTCATGTCCTGATTGGCGTCCACACCGGTAACCGCAATAGTTGCACCTGTTGCGGTCCGGCGGCGGGACGTCTGGAAGGGGATTTCAACATCCCAATGGTGGAAAGATACCTGTTGTTCGACCGGAGTGCCGGAAGCGGCTACGGTTTTGGGTTCGTCCACAACGGCCGCAACCTCTTGTTCTGCAGGTTGTTCCTGGGCATCGGCGGTCTCAGTAGCTTCGGATGCTGTTTCTGTAGCGGTTGGTTCCGCGGGTTCAACTTGCGCCTGCTCGACAGGCTCTTCTGGTTCAGGTTGTTGCTCTGAAGCGACCGCGACGTCGGGTTCAGGTGTTTCGGCCAAGGGTTTTTCCACCGCAGGAGGTTCTGCTTCGGCAGTTTGTGTGGTTGCTTCAGGCAGCGTCGTCGTAACCTCGGCTTGTTCTTCACCTTTGTCGCCGGACATCACGAAGAAACCGCCTGCGGCCAACGCTGCCACAAGCACTGCTGCACCAGCGATCATCTTGCCGCTGCCACCGGATCCGCTCTGAACCACGGTATCAACAGCGACCGGTGTTTCCGCTTTTGCAGAAATCTTGGCCATCTCGGGTTCATTCTTTTTTTCGGTTTCGCGAACAATGTCCGAGTTCCCGGCGAGCAGAGCCGTCACAACCGCTTCGGCATTTTCACTTTCGGCCTTGATCCGCGCCTTTTCTTCTTCCTTGTCCTTGCGATCCATGCCGACAATCACGGAAACCGGGCGATAGGCGAAGGTATCAAACATCACGCCAGGGCCGCGGAACATGCGCAGCCAATCCAGGGCTGTCTGCAACCGGTCCGTTGCGTGTACTTCCATTGCCTTGTCGATTGCTTCGAGGAATCCGTCGGGGTATCCGTCAAAGCGGCCTGCCAATGGGGTATAAGGGTCGTCCTGCCCGTTGTTGAATGCATTCAGGCGGCTCTGGCCGTCCACCGGGCGTTCGCCACTGATTGCGTGATACAGAGTCGCGGCCAAGACATAGAGGTCACTGCTGGGCCCTTGTTCGGCACCACGGACGTAAAACTCGTGCGGCGAATACCCGTCTTTTATGACGCGCAGAGTCAACAATGCGGCCGACTTGTTTGCGGCTTGCTCACGCGCGGCACCGAAGTCGATCAGGACCGGGTTTCCGTTTTCGTCAATCAGGATGTTGTCGGGTGAAATGTCACGGTGCAGCATCCCGCTTTGGTGGATGAACGACACCGCGGACAGCATCTTTTCCGTGACTTGCACGATAAAGTCAGGACCACCGTCGTTTTCCGGATTTTCAACATAGTCCAGCAGGTCGCAACCACGGATCAGATCCATAGCGATATAGGCGGTATCGTTGTCTTCGAACACCTGATGAACGTCGACGATGTTCGGATGCACCAGACGCGCATGATTGCGGGCTTCCTGAATAAACAGGTCGATAATGGCGCGCAAATCATCCTTGTAGGACGGGTCGTTCGGCTCAACCAAGTCCCCGTTGCGACGGCACAACGCACCGGGGAAACATTCCTTGATCACGACATCACGCTCCAGGCTGTCGCGTGCTAAATAGGTGATCCCAAATCCGCCGTTGCTGAGATATCGGAGGATCTCATACTGCCCGCGCAACAGCTTTGCGCCCGGTTGCAGTCCTTCAATTTTTGGTTCGTCGTGCGTTGCACCGACAGCCTGGTTGTGGCTCATTTTAATCCGCCCGTTCTACTCATTTTGCGGCTTAATTAAACAGGGCCGGCAGCCCACGAACTCACAACCAAAAACAACCGCAGGACACTTGAGAACGGTTAGACGTTTCAAATTTGACTTTAATGGGGCCGCCTGATGGCTTCACTAAGGATCGTTTTTTCGAATATGGCATATATGGCGCTAGTGCGAAGCAATAGCACAATATATTGATTAACGGGGTGGAATAAATGAAAACTGACGACCCCAAATCGGTCTCTTGGTCTACGAATTCGAAACAATAAAGGGCCGATTCTTCGGCCCTTCGAATCGCTGAACAGCGCTTCAATCCTGATGGAAAGTGCTAGGTACCGGTTTTGGATTGTGCCGCGGCGACGGTACTGCCAGCCCATGCAAGGTTGTCACCAAGCTGTACAAGTATGCTGATTGCGTCTTTCAAAGGCGCATCTCCGCTTTCAAACTGAAGCAACAACAACAAGTCAGTCGCTTTTTCGAACTCGGCCGGAATCCAGCCAGCATCCGGATCGATCTCGCCACCTTGGTCCAGCCGTTCCGCGAAATCTTCGACGATTTCCTGGCAGCTTTGCAAAAACGCTGCGGGTTCAATGGCAGCGGTGTCACGCAGATCTTCATAAATGCTGGCAATGGCAGCCAACCAGTCTTCAAGAATTGGGTTGTTCAGTGGCGGAAGGGCAGACCCCAGCGTTGACTGCATTGACGCAGCATCGTTGACGGAAGGTTCCGGCTCTGGCCCATTCAATGTTTCCAGGAATGGCAGAAACTCGTGCTTCAGATCCTTCCGGGCAGCGTCAAGGTCACTGCGCCGCCGGTCAGACGCCGCATCAAGGACCTTTTCCGCGAGTTCTTGGCCGCCACAGTTTTCCCAAAGATCAAAATCTGGTTCCGGCTCTTGTGCCATGGCGCGCACCGCGACGGGCGTGCCAATTGGGACCACAGCGCGAAACAGTCCTTCTTTTTCTTTGTTCAATCGAGCCAGTACCCGATCCAGAGCGGCCTGCACCGGGGGCAAATCAGCATGTGTAACTGCCAGCAGGCTGTTGGCTCTTAGCTCGGGCGGCACCTGCGCCCACAAATGCCGTTCTGTTTCACGCCATGCGCTTGTGCCGTTGGTACACCAGATGGCACAGTCGACGAATTTCAGCAGGTCCAGTGTCTGTTTGTATGTATCATCCAATGCGCCAGAGCCGGGAAGATCGAACAGTGATATCTCTTTGAGAGCAGGTGTGTTCAATCCAACCGAAATAAAGTCAGGCTCATCCGCAGCGGCCTTTTCCAGTGCTATGCCAGAATATGTCTTTGGCTCCTTGTTCCACCAGCCGACTGTCGTCTCTGGCGTATCCGCGTAGGCAACGATGACAAGTGGCAGCTTCAGATGCTGCGGGCCGGTTGGAAGGATATCCGCCCCTGCCAGCATGTTCGCAAGGCTTGACTTGCCCGCCCCGAACTCTCCGGCGAAACCGATGTTGACCGCGTTGGAGAGGCGTTCGGCGTGGGCCAGGGCCCGTGCGCGCATATTTTCCAATTTCGGGTCCGACGACAGTTTTTCTGTCGTTGTCAGAAAACGCTCCAGCTGGCGCACTTCCTGTTCGGTTCCGGGAAACTCAATCATTCCGCAGCCTCTGCTTGTCGTTCGTCCACGTTGCTTGTTCCAAAGACACTATCCAACTCGTCAGCAATACGGCGCGCCCGTTCGAACGCAGCTTGTGCTTCCGCCTGAGCATTCAACTCACCCGCTCCGGAACGGTGCTCAAGATGGCCTGCCAACAGGGCCAAGTAATGATCCAGAACAGTTTTCAACCGGTCCAGAAGGTTTTCACGCGTTGTGTCGATCAGGTCATCACCAATCAATTCGAATTCCTGCACGATCATGCGCTCGGCCCGCGTCACAACACTGTTGCGCGATATCAGGCGCGACAACCAGTTTACACGCAGCTCAACCGTAATGCCACGGGTCAAGGCGGTGGTGTCCGGGCGGAACCAACGCACTGCACTTGTGTTCATGCGATTGTCGACTGGTTCCTGCCACCCTGGCAGTGCCCGCAAAGCGGCGTTGCATTGCATGTCGATCGCGTAAAGCTCGCTCAACATGCGTTGCCGTACCACTTGCGACGCGCCTTGCACCAGCTCGCGCATGTGTTCGCGTAAAGGGGTGAAATTCAACTCGGTAGCGCCGCCTTTGGCAAGCAATGGGGATTGTCCTTCAGGTCCGCGCACCACAACAAAGACGGATTCAGAGACCGTGTCGTCCATGACCCCACGCAGGTTTGAAAGAACGTCGTCCATGTCCTTGACAATGTCTTGCGATTTATCCGCAATCAGTTTGCGCAGATCGCTCAGCGTCTTGTCGCTGTCCTCAGCGGTGTGTGCACCCGCGCTGCCTTCATCTTTCAGGGCACGAAGATGTACCTGGGATCGCTCCAAATCGCCACGCGCGAAGCTGTCGAGATGCTGCCACGCCATCCGCAGCTGTTCGTTTATCGGCCCGTCCGCCAACGCCTGAGTGACATGGCGGCGCAAGTCCGGTAAGCCTGACGCAATCATCGCGGCAAACCGTAGTACAGCCTCTCGGCTGATGGGCCCCGGGCCTTGTTTGATCTCGGCCACACCGTTCAGGTATTGTTGCATCTGTTTCGGGTGCGCCCGCAACCACGCCAGAATATGATCGTGGTTCACACCGGATTCATCGCCGGTCAGCGCATAGTGCGCCCATTGTGCGCTGCCCATCAGGACATCGATATTCGAAGTACCCAACGCTTTTTCGAGCCCGTCTATGACATCCAGACGCACCTTTGCCGCATCTTCGGCCCCGCCGCCCAATTCATCGACACGGTTGATGAAGACAACGATCTGTCCAAGTTCCAATGCCTGCATCAGCCGGAACAGTTTCAGGTCCGCACGCGACAACGCCTGATGCGCTGACAGAACCACCACAAAGAAATCGGATTCCTTGAGATACTGACGCGAAATCTCCTCACGGATCAGCAGGGGGTCATTTACTCCGGGCGTATCGGTGACGGTCAGAGGGAATGGGAAGTGACCGATGTCAAAATAGACCTCGGCCTTGCGCGTGATGTCACTGTAAAGTCCGCGATCACTGCCGGGGTCAACTGTCCCGTCTTCTGCGGGGTCGTCCCCGGCGCACACGTAACGCGCCAGATCATCGGATGTCAGTTGATCCAGATCGTGATGTTGACCCAACAGCTGTTCATAACTGTCCCCCAGTCGCCGACGCGCCCGGGTCTTCATGGCTTCGACCTGCTCTTCGATCATCTCGCGCTTGTAGCTGTCCTCGTCATCCGGGAACATGTTGCGCAACTCTTCGCCTTCGGCGATCAGTGATTGCCACTGGTAGTTGTCGAAGAAATGGAATTCGGCCCCTTCGGTTCGACCGTTCGGGTGCCCGAAATGCATGTCGGTGATCACGGTTGTCCACGGGTTCACGTCCGACGGCAGGTATTCTGCCTGACCGGTGAAGCCGTTGATCAAGCGCGACTTTCCTGCCTTGATCTGCCCGACAAAGGCAACTGACGGTTTCAGTTTTCCCAGATCACCAATGATGCGCGATATGAACTGACGTGTTTCGTCATTGCTTGTCCCGTTCATGTCTTCTGCGATGCGAATAAGCTCGCGGCGATGTGTTTCACTCATCACTATTTACCCTGACTACAAATAAAACAACGCATTGAATTAGTCGAAAATTTGAATGCTTTGGGGGCGGTCATTCCTCAGCCTCCCCCAAAGATCTCCAAAGGTTGATTACCGCCCCAAGTTTGCGGGCATCATGAATGGCCACGGCGATCTGTTCGTTGTCGCCCAGAACAGCCATGCCCGCACCCTTACCACCCGATGGCCGCATGACGATCAGATGTGGGCCTTCGAATTCGTCCCGGGTGTCGTTGTTCCAACCAGCAAGATCTGAAACAAAACGTGTCAAAATCTCTTGATTGGGGTGCATCCCCTCGGAAGGTTTGCAGATTCCTTCGCAAGCCAGTGCAGTGTTTTCCATACTGTCCACAAGAACACGACCTGTGGCAAAGCGTGCAGCCCCGTCAAAAAACTGTTGCGCCAACGAATTGCCCGACCCTGCTGCCGGGGCAGGGCTGTTGTCTGAAGGTTTTTCAACGTCCGGAACGACAGACACGATTGGCTCAGAGGAAAGCTCAATTCCGGCGCAGGCGTTCTCGATCTCACTCAGCGTAATACCAACATCATCAGCCTCCAGCGTCGAGGCTGGCTTTCCAGACATCAGTTCCAGTGGGGCAGGGGCGGCTGAAATGTCTGAAATCAGTTGGGCCAGCTTGTCGACCAGCGCGGTACGTGATTCCGTTTCGAAATCGGGGATCTGCCCGGACGGCACCTGAAACACATCCGTGATCCGGGAGCTGTTTACTTCGATTTTCAGGCAGCTTCCGTTGGCCGCGGTCAGCTCAAGTCGTCTGGGCAATATCGTTCCGCGAATGAAACGCAACACAGCCGCCCGACGGGCTGTTGCAGTTTCACCGGGGACAATCACCGTCGGAGACAGGCGGGCAACCGAAGACCGCCCGATATCTTCGAGCATGTCGAGAATGTCTGTGTCCATCATACCGTGACCCCCTCTGGTCCCGTTCAGACTGCGGCCGCAACCGGCTTGAGACTGAGATGCGATTTCGTGAGCGCCAGCCCAACATTCGTGCTGTTGCGGCAGATATAGCAGACCACATGATCAGGATATTCCTTGGTCCGCAAAAAGATGTTCAACCGGTCTTTTGAAAATACCGCGATTTCCCCAAACCCGGCGTTTTCCTCATCAGTGTTTCCGGCCTCGTGCAAGAGCGCTTCAAATGCAGCGACACCCCGCCCCTGAAACAGATTGGCCACTGCGATTGCCAAAGTGTCCAGCGATTCAGCGCAATCGGAATCAGAGACACTACTGCTTAAAAGCATGCCGGTCTCCATGTCGATATACCCGGCTGCGATGCAGTCGGGTATCGTTTCAATCGCGGTGTTCAATGCATCCTGAATGGACATTTAACTCTTTATCGTCCTTCTTTTCAGCGCCTTGATTAAGGCATCCTTACAAAACATGCCATTCTGCACTGCTGTTTTCTTTCGTTTTTGGAATGGCTTGCGGGGCGTGTCTGGACTGTTTCGCACTATATTCAACTGCGATCTGGTCAAATTCGGCAAGAAAGGCTTTGAATACATTCTGAAGCCCGACTGCGTCCTTTGGCAGGTCCTCCTTGTTTGTAATTTCCCGCCACATATCCGACGCGCTAAGCGGCGACCCGGCTGCGGATTCTGGAAGATCGATGTGCGTATCGTTGCGGATGTCGCGAGCCTCTTCCTCGACTGAGGCCACGACTTCTATCAAGCCGTTTGTCTCAGGCTCAGGTTCGTAATCCTCGGCGTTGTTCTCGGGCTGAGCCGCCATCAGCGCCGCAATGGAGGATACCGAGACTTCGATACCCCGATCATCACGCGATTCAACTTCCGGCGTGAAAACTTCGACTTCGTCCGCTTCGGCCGCGGCTTCACGCAAGGTCGTGTTCAACGAGGTCAGCACGTCATCAACGGACTTGTCGCCCGTTTCAGCATCTGGAGCGTCACCCAGCAGGTCGTCAGCATTATCGGTAGCACCGAATTCACCGGACAGGTCGAACTCGTCCACGTTTTCTTCCAGACCGGCGACATTCTTCAACTCAAGCGGATCGCTCGAGGTGTCCTTGAAGAAGGTACGCAACTCGTCGCTGGTATCGGTTTCCTCAGGCATCTGCTCGGTGTCTGATACCATTTCTGCCCGCAGCCGTTCAGCGTCTTCCGGGTTGATCCGAACCCGTTCGCCTTCGTCAACGCGTCGCTCTACACGGGCTGGCCGGATGGGGAAGCTTGTTACGACATTATGATCGTCGGCTTCTGGCTGCTGTTCGTTTTCCAGCGGATTGACCAGCCGTAGAGGAGTAGCTTCGATGCCGTCCGCCAGTGCCTCTCGGTCGTCTGGTTTGCGGGCGGGGCGCAGTGGTTGAACCTTGAATGCGCCGGACTGGCTTTTGTCGATCTGGTACCGCGCCAGCTGATCGGCGCGATTGTCCATGATCTGTTCTGTGATTTCCAGAAAACTGTCGATCATCTTGCCGCCGCCGCTGCGCGACCACTTTTCGGCGTCGCCAGTCTTGTCGCGGGCATTGATCGCATCCCGGGCGGAAAACAAAATGGACCGGTTGAACAGATGTCCGGCTTCGCGATTGACACGTCGCAGAACCTTTTGACGGTCTTTAAGGTTTAGTGCATCCGCCCGCGTCACCAACAGCAGCGAGTTGTGTTGCAAGCGGTCCGGCAGCGAAACCCACGTTGCACGTTCGGTTTCGCGCCAGGCTTGCGTCGCATGGGTGCACCAAATGACGCCGTTTGCCTGCCCGACTGCGCGCTGCCAGACATCTGTCGAGATTTTGGGGTCCGAGATACCGGGGGTGTCGATCAGATCGACGGCTTCCAGAATATCTGCTTCAAGAAAGATACGAATGAACTGCGCGTCATTGACGCCAACAGTCTCAAGCTGATCCAGCTCGATTGGTTCGACGCTTCCGTCATGCCGCTTGATATATGGTTTTTCACTGCCCCAGCTAAACCAGACCGGTGGTAACTGGGTTGCAGTAACCTGCGTTGGCAAGGTTTGCGTTCGCAGTAAAAAGTTCATCAGTGTGGATTTGCCAGCGCTGAATTCACCCATCAAAGCGAAAACCGGTTTGCGGCGGGACCACTGCTCGATACGTTCCCATGCTTTCGGTGAAACAAAGCGTGTTTGTGAATCTTTTGCCATTTTTCTACTTATGCCGCTTCGTTGCTTAGGTCTTTCAGGATGTCACCCAGAATCTCGTCTCGCGATTTCTGAGGTTGCAGGCCCGCCATCGCTGCCGAGGTCTGGCCGGAGTTTTTGTCTGCTGATGATGAGATGCTCAGCAACGTTTCCTTCTGTTCCCGCATGAAATCCGCCAGAATAGCGCGGACGTTTTCCAACACGGCCGCAATCTGGTTTTCCTCGATATCCTTGGTGATCGAATTCGCCTCGGACGCGATCAGGCGTGTGTAATCGGCAGCGTACGCTTCAAAGCCTTTTCGCTTTTGCCACCAGCGTCGCCACCAGGTACTTTGCAAGTCCAGAGCGATCGTCCGGCCAATCCCCAACGGTGGTGGAACGCGCGGCACGATAGGTGCTTCGATGCTGAATTCACCCAGGTGGTTGCCAAGAATTTTGTGATACAGCGCTTCTACATCTGCAGCCGCAGTTGAATAAAGCGTGCCAGCATCCTTACGCATTGCGCGGGCAAAACTGAAATAAGCGGCTTTTTGCAAAGTCCTCAATCCAGCAGGGTCGTATTGCCAAGTGCCTTGCTCGCCATTCTTCTCAAGGTGCGCGATCAGAGAATCCGTGGCGCGCTTCACAAAATTCGCCTCGGCTGAGTTCAGGCGCTCCAATACTTTGTCACGTAATGCATTGGTCAGTTCGGCTGCTTTCTTTTCATATTCCGCAGAAACTTTCGCAATTGCATCTTCCGGAGAAACACCGTCAAGATCACGCGCAACGCCTTCACCCTCTGACAGAGTCTTTGCCACGGCGGTGGCACGAATCTGGCTGGCGATGTTGCGGGCGCGATGGCGAACCCGATCCATCAGCCTTGCTCCGGCACCTTCTGCAATACGCTCGTTTATCGCCAGCAGCAGGTCAGGCAAACCGGACAATGCCCAGATTTTGTCCAGCGAGGGGGCCTGATCACCGAACCCGGCAGCGAGGTAAAATGTATTGAGTGTTTCGCGGGATTCTTCGTTCAGAATCTCGGGGTTCCCGGTCAGTGCTGCCTCGGCCCACAAGGCACTGCCGAACACGACACTTGTCTTTGCGTCGATGTTGTTCTGTTTCAGAGTATCCAGAATCCGGTCGCGGATTTCGGGGACTTGATTGACCGGGTCTGACAACTCGTCAATCCGGTTTACAAACAGGACAATCTGGCGGTTCTCAAATTGAGCGATGATCCGCATCAAGGCCATGTCCATGGTGGTCAGGGCTTGGCTTGCAGCAAGCACCACAACACAGACTTCGGACCCGCGCAGGCTGCGCAGGGTAATCTGTTCACGCACCATGAAGGTATCGTTGACACCCGGCGTATCACAGAGTTTCAGCGCAATCGGGTACTGAGGAATATCCATGTACAACTCGGCCGACTTGGTCACATCTGCGAACCGGCCTGTTTTTGGATTGATATCCGGGTCGTCCTCATCGCCCAGGCAGACATATCTTTGGATCAGTTCTTCATCGAAGTGATCGTATTGGTGGCTTTGGCCAAGTATCAGGTCGAAGTGCTTTCCAAGACGCTCTTCCGACTTTGCTTTCATCTCGCCGATCTGACGGCGAATGTCCTCCATCTCGTCATCTGCACCGGCACGGTTGGCCAATTCGCCCAACCGGCCGCCCCCGACCATCAGATTGTCCCATTCTTCCTGCTCAAAGAAGGTGAACTTGGCCTTGGTATCGCCCGGTGGACGCGTGTTGATATTCAGGGTTGTGACGACCGACGTCCACGGGTTCACATCCGACGGAAGCAAAGATGGGCGCCCCGCAAGAATGTTTACAATCGATGATTTGCCCGCTTTTACCTGACCGACCATAGTGATGCTGGCGGTGAAGTTTTCCATCCGGGTCTTGAGTGTTGCCAGACGTGCCGAGGAGCGCGCATCAGCCACCTCAGTCAATTGATCAATCTGCGCCGTCAGTGATGACATTGCCGAAGTCATTGGCGCCAGAGCTTCGTTGCCTACAGACAACAGGTGATCATTGCGCGCCATGCTTAACCTCCGGTTCCCGTAGCTGCGATGCGGGGTTCATGCGAAGGACGGCCCGTTGGAATTCCTTTCAACGTGTCGATACGTGCGATCAGGTTCAAAGCGTTGCCCAGAATGTCAGCCTCGGCGCGCGGGCTGATGGTTTCGTAAGCCTTGGCGTCAGCCAGCACTTCGATCGAGCTGAAGCGATCGCCGTTTTCAAGGCACGCAACGCGGCGTCCGGTCGGGAAACCCTCGGATTTGACCGCGGGCAATGGCATACGCGCATTGGCCAGCAGGTAGTGGTCTCCGGAATGGGTTCGGAGCGATATCCCAAAGCCCGTGTTCGGGTGGTCCCGGTTCAGGATCTTGAGTTCGCCAAGAAAGCTTTCGCGAGCAAAGAAGACAGCCTCTTGCTCGGCAGTAGCGGAGGGATTCAGATCGGTCACAGCAGTAAACCTTGTACTGGAGTTGAGCAGGAAACTCGTACCGGCGCCAAAGTGGCAAAAAAGACTCATTAACTCCTGCTAAACAACAAGACCTTTCAAGGCGGTCTTATTTTGACGTGAATAAGATTTTTTGGCGTTTGAAATGTGGCAGCTTTGTGGTGGAGTTCTCTTGAGAATGCCTCAACCTGCGCGGGAATGCCTATGACGAAAGAGCCATTCCGCACCAACTGTATGAAACCGAGCGGGGACCGGCGGAACACAATTGCCTGAACCTGACGGTGCGGGACATTCAAAAATCTGTGTGGCCCTGAAGGGCACTTTAGTCGGATAAGTTATTCTTGTTGTTTCAGAAACCTGAAGTTGCTCTCTGAGTTGGAAAGGGTCGCAGATGCGTTTTCTGGGGTGTCGTGGCGGGTAATCCCGCGCCTCCTGCCATGGGTTCAACTATGAACGCGCGAGGGCAATGAAGTAGGATTTCCATGTTCGCCATTGGTGATCTAACAACAAGCTGTCGGCTTTTTTTCTAGGACTTTGGTCAACGTAAGAGCGATATTTTGTAGGCTAGTTGGGTCAAATTTTAACTTCGGCACGAATGAAGAGCTCTTCCAAAATAGCGTGGACATTGTCCCGCAGGATATCGGGTTTCACGGCCACTGATGTTCCCATCAACTTTCCACTGACAAGCCTCTTGGGGCTAAACATTTTCATAAGATAGTGTGGTTGCCCCATATCTCATCAGAGGATCTACAAACTTGGCGATACATGTATTTTACCCCTCGCGCTCGGAAGCAAGCTTTGTTATTGACCGCTTCAATCCAGCGCTGCGGCGCTGAGTTGCGGGTGTGGCGAAATTGGTAGACGCACCAGATTTAGGTTCTGGCGCCGCAAGGCGTGGGGGTTCAAGTCCCTCCACCCGCACCATTTTAATAACAAAAGGAAACTTTAAGTCTGTGCAGTCATTTTTCTGGACGTGCATTTTAGAGTTTCCCACTATGTTTTCCAGATTCATGTTCCGGTCCCGTTCTGTTCCAGACCTATTTACGGCGTCTCTGTGCTCGCTTCGTTAGCTGTTTCTGGTTGGCCTGATTCCGGTACTTCCTGACCATCTCAAGCGTCTTGTGGCCGGTGACCGCCTGGATTTCACTGTCACTGCATCCAGCTTCCGCCAAAGATACAGCCGCGTTATAGCGCCATCCGTGGATGACATAATCCTCTACCTGAACGTCCTTGTGGCGGCGAACATCAAGAACCCGCTGCTGGATTGTTTTCTTGGCGATCCCCTGCTTCAAGTTCTTCGCCATCATAAACCTTCCATTGCGGCTCAGTCCGTCAAGATATCGGCTTAGGAATTCGGGGCAGGCAACCCAACAATCGTCAATGCCATAAGTTTGCAGCAGAGCCCAGTAGCTTTTGCACTTGGGGGTTAGTTCCCCCGAGTGACATTCATAAGCGTTGCCAATTTGATCACAGGTGAAGCCATTTGTGGCCATTCTAGTCGATCCATTCAGGTTTCACCTTGGATTCAAAGATAAGTATCATTCTCCGAACCCCTCAAGATCGTAGAAATGTGCGGCGGTTTCTCTGAAAACCGCCGATTGTGCTTCAGCCGGTACCAGATCACGGTAAGCCTGTACCAGCGATGCGTAATTGTCATAGAGTTTGTCGACCGGGAAGTTTGAGCCAAACATGACCCTCTTGGGTCCGAATTGTTCAAGGCAAATCTCCACGATCGGGCGAATGCTGTCAGGCGTCCAGTTGTGATCGAACATACCCAGACCAGACAGTTTGCACGAGACATGCGGTAGATCGGATAGCGCGCGCAGTCTCTGAGCCCAGTCGTTCAGGCCCGCCGGGCTGCGGTCATGCGGTGATCCGGCATGGCACAAGGCGACCCTTGTATCCGGCGCTTGCGCGAGAATTCGGGCAGTTTTCTCGATCAGTTCGGGAATGAGCTGCAGATCAAAGCTGAGACCGCGCCGACCAGTTTCCCGTAAGCCGGTCAGGAAACGCGGATCACCCAGCAGAGAATTTGTGCCCGTCTGCGCGTCCTCTCCGGGTGCGCGCCCGACGATCTGGCGCACACCGCGTACAGTTGGAAGGGCCTGAAACGTATCAAGCTGGGCGGGTAGGTCAGCCGAGGTCAGGTCACAGAACACAACCTGCGCCATTGGCCAGTCTGGATTGGTATCGGCGACAGCTTGAACCCACCGGGCTTCGTCCAGACCGTTTTTGGCTCCCACCTGGATATGGATCGAGGCACCGACTCCGCAGGGCGCGGCTTCGGACCGGAACTCGCGCAGCAGGTAATTCCGTTGAATCGGCGTCGGGTCGCCAAAGAACCTTTCCAACCCGCGCGCCATCAGCCAGGGGTAGTTCACGGCTTCAAGGTCCCAAAGGTGGTGATGGGCGTCGATCCAGCCGGTCATGTTCGCGGTACTTTCGCCATGCGCCCCAATATATCGACACCCTGTTGTTTCCAGAAATGCAGCAGATCGATGAAAACCCAGTTCTCGGCCAGCTTGTCACCCTCGCGACGATAGATGTCGATCACGCGGAATTCACTGGCCTTGTCGGTGGCGGGCATACCCATGAACCCGCCGGTGGGCCGCGCCGTGAAATTCGGCCAGCCGAAAAAGCCACCATAGTGACCCTCAGCCAAGCGGCAAATGTGCTTGGTCTTCGAACGGTCCGTTAAGGATGTGCGGAACGGGCCTGAGTGCTGCTTTGCATAACGCTCAATCGTATAGGTCGCGCCGATCCCGGCGGGTCCCCACCAGATCATGTCTTCGCTCCATGTCTGGCGCAATTCTTCCTCAAGGCTCAGGCCGCTGTTCCATTGGCCGAGATCGGAAATCATAGCGTTGATCGTGCCGAGAGTTTTCTCGCCTTCTTCGGCAGGCTGCGGGTCGAACATCAACCCGTCATGCGTCATCGGTCCGGGTTGCACCAGGTGGGCTGCGGTTTGGGGTGGGAAGGGCTGCAACCCGACTTGCATCATGAAATGCGGGATGTCGAAATACATCGCCGTCTCGGCGATCTTCCCATTCTCGATCCTGTTGAACTCACAATAGCGCAAAAACGCCATCTTGCCTGTGGGGGCGATGCCCAGCCACGCATTATCGAACAGGCCCATCAGGTGCCCCATTGAAACAACCCAGACCGAGGTGAATCCGTCCATCTCGTTTTTTCCGGCCATGAACACGTCCATCCGGCGCTGCATATTCCCTAGGCTTTGCTTCAGGGGACGCCAGAATGCCTGCGCTACGTCATGGGTGCCCCGAAGCTCATCAAACGGGTGGAAACCGCGCCAGAGGTAGTCTTCTGCGCAGAACTCAGACAACGTGTTAGCGATATCCGATTCTTTTACGCTGCTGAGCGCCGAGTAGTAATCCAAGATGATCGTTTTTTGGATTTCATAGGACATTATTACTTTCTTTCAGTTCTTTGGTCGCTGTCATGGGGCGAATTGCGAAGAAGATGAAGTCGACGTTTGCACACGCATGCAAAAAAAGCTTGCCAGATGTTTCTTTTGTTGTCTATGGTTTTGCAAGCGTATGCACGATGCGTGCGGCAGGGAGGACAGAATGGCCGAAATTCAACTTCGCAATGTTGGAAAGCGTTGGGGATCGTTTGTTGGAGTTGACAATTTTGACCTGACAATAGCCGACAAGGAATTTCTGGTGCTTCTTGGGCCGTCAGGTTGCGGAAAGACCACGACAATGCGCATGATTGCTGGTCTCGAGGACGCGTCTGAGGGGGATATCCTGATCGATGGCGCGCGAGTAAATGACATGGAGCCCAAAGACCGCGATGTCGCGATGGTGTTCCAGTCATACGCGCTCTATCCGAATATGAATGTATATGAGAACATTCGCTTCCCGCTGAAAGTTCGCGGTATTGACCCTGCTACCCATGACGAAAAAGTGCGGCGCGCTTCGGCGATGGTCGAGCTGGATGACTTCCTGCACCGCAAACCGGCGGAACTGTCTGGCGGTCAGCGTCAGAGGGTTGCCCTGGCTCGTGCCATTGTGCGCGAGCCGAACGTGTTTCTGATGGACGAGCCACTATCCAACCTTGACGCAAAACTGCGCGTTTCCACCCGCGCGCAGATCAAGAACCTGAGCCACGAATTGGCGGTCACCACGATCTATGTGACCCACGACCAGATCGAGGCAATGACCTTGGCTGATCGGGTGGTGATCATGAAACAAGGTGTGGTTCAGCAGGTTGGCTCCCCAACCGATATTTACGATGAACCTGCAAATACATTTGTGGCCAGCTTCATCGGCAACCCGGCAATGAACCTTGTCGATGGCGAGGTTCAGGGTGGCGTGTTCAGCGCCCAAAGCACAGAGGTGCACGGGTTGAACGCGCCGGACGGTCCTATCACGCTGGGGTTTCGCGCCGAGGACGCAAATGTTGTGGAAAGTGGCGGCGAGATCAACGCGCCGATCTATACGCAAGAGCTGTTGGGCGACAGCACCATGGTTTCGGTTCGGATCGGTGGTGCGCTGGTCTCGGTCAAGGCCGACAAAACCTATCGGGCCGAAATCGACGATCAGGTCTCGATTCATATCCATACCGATCACTGCCATCTGTTTGATGCGAAAACCGGGGCTCGCCTGGAGGGCTGAGAACCGCAAACGACACCCGTTGGGACGGGGTAAGCAGGGTGCAGACTTCGAAGATGCACCCATCCATCTAGGGAGGAATATTGATGTTTCTGAAGAATATTGCACTGGTCGGCTCTGTAGCCGCCTTTGCCGCAAGCGCGGGATACGCCTGCGAAATCGGCGCACGTGTCAACATAGTCGGCAATGAATTTGCGGCCATTCAGGCCGTCGCAGCCGGAGCGAAGGAATGCACCGGGGCGTCGGTAGAATCCAACCTGACATCCGAGCACCAGACCATCAACGTGGCTGGCCTGTCGGGCAATCCGTCGGAATACACGACCGCAATCATCGCCAATAGTTCGGTTGTGGCACTGATGAACGAAGACGTTATTCGTCCGCTCAATGACCTGGTGGAAAAGTATGGTCAGGACCTGCAGCCTGGGCAGCTGATCAAGATTGGCGACAACATCATGGCTATCGCCTTCATGGCGAACGCGCAGCATCTGATGTACCGCAAGGACATCCTTGAGCAAGCCGGTGTGGAAGTCCCGACTACCTATGAGGAAATGCTCGAGGTGGCCGAGGCCATTCGTACGCAGGGCATCATGCAAAACCCGGTTGGTGGAGCCTATGCATCGGGTTGGAACCTGGCGCAGGAATTCAACAATATGTTCCTTGGTTATGGCGGCAGCCATTTTAAACCCGGTACGGCCGAACCCAACGTGAATTCTGAGGCTGGTGTCAACGCCCTGAATATGATGAAGGCTTTGTCGGAATACATGAATCCCGACTTCCTGACTCATGACTCCAATGCCACAAATGCCGAATACCGTGCTGGCAACGTTGCAATTATGAATATGTGGGGCTCGCGCGCTTCGCAGCAAACCACCACCGAAGGTGTGTTGCAGGAGGTAATCGACGGCCATGCGATTGGCGCGCCGCTTACAGTTGGTGGCGGAGATATCCCTGCAACGACCCTGTGGTGGGACGGTTGGACTGTCGGAAAGAACATCTCAGATGAAGAGGCCGAGGCCACCTTCATCGCAATGAAACATGGCATCCGTCCTGACATGCTGAACGATGAAACCACGCCGTTGGCGGTCTGGCTGATTGAAGGCTACCAGCCGGGAAAAGATGCCGAGGGCGTGTTTGCTGCGGCCAAAATGGGCACGCCACCGTATCCGATGTTGCCGTACATGGGGCTCATGCACAGCGCACTTGGCAACGAACTTGCTGATTTCATGCAGGGCAAGGAAAGCGCTGAACAGGCACTTGCAGATGTCGAGGCCGCCTATCGTGCCGCCGCCATCGAGCAAGGCTATCTGCAATAAGAAGCCCATTGCGCGGGTGCCTTTGATACCCACCCGCGCAATCCTACTCACGCGAGGATTGCAACATGCGCCATAAGACATTCCTTTGGTTCTTCCTGCCCACAGGACTCGCGATGCTGCTGTTCATTGCAATGCCAATTGTCTCGGTGGTGACTCAATCGATCTTTGCGCCCCACCCGGCCGTTCTGTTAGAGGTCGAAAACTGCACCCCGCTTATCGGATGCACAACTGAGACCACTGTTGATCAAGAGGCCACCGCGGCGCTTCGCGCCGAGAAACCTCTGGGCCGGTTTGTGGGATTGGACATTTACTTTAACCGAGGCCATCTGGCGATACAGGAAATTGGTCAAATCTGGGCCGCGAATGAAACATGGGGCGGCTTCTTCACCGAGCTTGGTAATCTGCCCTTCTACCGGGCGATGGCATTCACGCTGACCTTCGTTGCTGTCGTGACACCGCTCACAATTATTTTGGGGCTGGTGATTGCGCTGGCAGTAAACTCCCTGCACAGGCAACTCAAAGGTCTGATGATCTTTTTCTCTCTTCTGCCCATGATCGTGACCCCGCTGATCGGCTCGCTCATCCTGTTTTGGATGATTGACAGTCGCGGGGTGATCGGCAACGCCCTCGTATATCTGGCTGGAGATCCGGATTTCAGCCTGAAAGCATCAACAGGGCTGATGTGGGTAGCTCTGATGGTCTATGGTGTTTGGCACGCTGCGCCTTTTGCCTTTGTCGTGTTCTATGCTGGACTGCAAACGTTGCCCCAAGACCAGATAGAGGCCGCTCAGATCGACGGGGCCACGCGCTGGCAACAAGTTAAATTCGTGGTTGTTCCCCATCTCATGCCACTGGTCACATTTGTTGCGCTGATCCAGTTGATGGACAATTTCAAGGTGTTTGAACCTATCATCGGCTTCAGTGCACAAGCGCATGCGCAATCACTCAGCACCTTCATCTTCTACGATCTCGGTGGCGAGACTCGGCAACTGTCTTCCGCGGCCGCTACCTCTGTGATGACGATTTTCGGGGTCGCAATTCTTCTGTCGCCCGTGCTTGTCCGCACCTGGCGCGATTTCAAAGGAGCAAGATAATATGGCCAGCCGCGCGCAAAGAATGCCTACAAGCCTTCGGATCGCCTCATCCCTGTTTGTGCTCCTATGGTTTATCCTGGCCGCCTTTCCGTTCCTCTGGACAGTGTGGGGGTCATTCAAGGTCGAGCTGGATTTCTTTTCGATCGCTGACTGGACCAACGCCCTGACTGGTGCCCGAACCGAAGCGGTTTATGGCTCGCCGTTCACCACCACCGGATATGAGGGTGCTTGGATTCAGGAAGAGTTCTGGCGCAATGTTCTGAACACCGGGATCGTCTGTTTCTTTGTTGTTACCATCTCACTGACTATCGGGACGCTAGGAGGCTATGCCCTTTCGCGGTCTACTTACAACTACACATTCTGGCTGTTGATCACGGCGCTTATCTTCCGCGCGATGCCGCCAATCACTCTGGTCTCAGGTTATCTGTTACCCTTCTTTGAATGGAATGTTTGGGGAATTCTTCCAACCACCATTATCGTGCTTGTGGCGATCAACCAGCCGTTCACTCTTTGGATGTTGCATTCCTTCTTCAAGAACATCCCGAGCGAGTTGGATGAAAGTGCCAAGGTCGACGGATGCAATCAGTTTCAGGCTTTCCGACGTGTGATCATTCCGGTGATGTGGCCAGGCGTCATCACTACCGGGCTGTTCTCGTTCCTTCTGGCCTATAACGACTTTGCCGTCGGGGCGATGCTGCTGTCCGAAAGCAACCGCACCATGGTGCCTGCAATCGCCGCCTTCCTCGGTACAACACAAACCGAGGGCAACGTGATGTTCGCCGTTGCGGCGGTGGTTTCAGCCACAGTTCCACTGTTCATCCTGGTGATGTTCTTCCAACGCCAGATCGTCGGCGGCCTGACCGCCGGGGCTGTGAAAGGCTGACATAAATGGGGCGCACTCATCCTCAGTCCGTATCTGCCCATGCGCACGCAGCCAGCCTGAACTTGGCTGCGCGCCGGGCCCGACGGCCGGGACGAATTCCATTTGCCTTGATGCGCGCGGGTCCTCGTGCCTGCACACCGCCACAGCGAATAGGAAAACGTCCTAAAAAGGAAAGCGCCATGAACAAGCGCGCAAATCGCCCAGCGATGGGTATTGCCACCGGAACCACGTTTGAAAACAAACAGCTTTATCGTCAGTTTCTCGAAAGCTTTGATAAGGGCCTAGGCGAGACCATGCAGACGGCCGCCAGCGAGATTTTCGCCGCAACGGCCACTACCGAAGCGAGCCATCCGATCAATGTAGCCCCTGATGGCAACGGCTACGTCAGCTCTGTCATCTTGCCGATTTCAGAGGCGTTCGCGGGGCTCACCCGTCAGAACTATGTGGTCACGGGTGGCGAATACCTGGGAAGCGAGTGGGTCACCTCAACCGGGTATTTCCATGGTCATTTCAAGCGACCGCTTTGTGGTATTCCACCCAGTGGCAAACTGGCATTTCTGCGGTTTGGTGAATTCCACCGAATGGAAGATGGCAAGATCGTCGAATCCTATGTCTTCCTCGGTTTTGCAGAACTGATCATCGCACTCGGCCTCTGGCCTTTGAACCTACAGGGCTATGAAGGTGTCGTGCTGGGTCCGGCAACGCATGACGGTATCGTCATTGGGCCATCAGACCCAGCGCAGTCACGCTCCACAGCAGATCTGGTCGAGGACATGCTAATACAGCTGACGACTGAGGACCAAAGCTGGCGACCTTATTGGGATGACCGAATGGTGTGGTACGGTCCCGGCGGGTTGGGCTCTTATGCGACAGTGGACGCGTTTGCCGGTTTCCAGTCCCCTTTCGAAAACACGTTCGAGGGCTGGGGCGACGGCAAGGATGTAGGCGTCACCGGCGTTGGTTCGAATTGCAAGGCCGGGGATGGCGACTACGCGTTCCTGTGCGGCTGGCCGCAGATCACTGGCGTCCACGTCAAACCTTTCCTAAACCTAGAGCCAACGGGAAAGCGCGTTTTTATGCGTGACTGCGACTGGTGGCGCTGCGCAGACGGCAAGATCATCGAGAACTGGTGCATGCTCGATATTCCACATCTGCTGTTGCAACTGGGTTACGACCTTTTTGCCCAAATTTCTGAACAGACCCAATGAGCTGTTCCGCCAGACATAACGCCATTGCGCGCCACCCGGCGCTCAACCGGATGCCAAGGGATTTTCTGACGGCCGACCAACCGTCCCCGTCCAGACAGAAAACCCCTTGGTATCCATAAAAGGAAAAGACACATGAAGGGCTCCCGCCCCGAACAGGCCGTGCTGACACGTGACACGGACATGAGAAAAACCGACGAGACCCGCGCCGTGATCGAGGGGATGGTCGATGGTTTGAACGATCACCGCATCGACGATATCGGCGAATTCTTCGCAGAAGGGTTCCGCTGGATCGGCAACCGGGGCTGCGGCACCAAAACTGGGCTCAAGGAGTTTCAGGAAAACTGGCAACGCCCGTTTCAGGCGGCGTTCTCGGACAAGACCTGCATTGATGAGGCCCGACTGTACATGGGCGAGTGGGCTGCCGCTTTCGGCCGACAGGAGGCAACTCATTCGGGCGAGTTCCTCGGCATCGCGCCCACCGGCAAGCGGGTCGAGATCCGGTACATGGATTTCTGGAAAGTCGTCGACGGCAAGATCGTTGACAACTGGGTGAACGTCGATTTCGCCCATGTCGCCGCGCAGCTTGGCGTTGATCTGTTCAACGGCGAAGGCTGGGAAGCATTTGACCGGGGAGAAAAAACTCCACCCCGGCCCGAAAACTGAGGATAGAGACAATGGCTATTGAATACCTGAAACGCGGCAAACCTGAAGCTGACCGAGCGGAAGACGATGCCAAAACCCGAGCTGTTGTCGAGGCAACGCTGGCGGATATCGAAACCCGCGGCGATACTGCTGTGCGCGAATTGTCAGAGAAGTTCGACAATTACTCGCCGGAAAGCTTCCGCCTGAGCCAGAACCAGATCGACGAGTTGATCAACTCGCTGACTGAACGCGAACTGGCCGATATCAAATTCGCACAGAAGCAGGTGACGAACTTTGCGCAAGCACAACGCGACTCGATGCTGGATATCGAGGTTGAAACTCTGCCAGGAGTGATCCTTGGTCACAAGAACATCCCTGTGCAGTCTGTGGGGTGCTATGTCCCCGGCGGCAAATTCCCGATGGTGGCTTCGGCGCATATGTCAGTGGCAACTGCCAAGGTTGCCGGTGTTCCGCGCATCATCGCATGTACCCCTCCGTTTCACGGCAAACCCAATGCGGCCGTAATCGCAGCGATGCATCTAGGCGGCGCGCATGAGATCTATGTCATGGGCGGTATCCAGGCCATTGGTGCCATGGCGATAGGGACTGAGACCATTGATCCGATTCACATGCTGGTTGGTCCCGGCAACGCCTTTGTGGCCGAAGCCAAGCGCCAGCTGTTTGGCCGTGTCGGTATAGATCTTTTTGCGGGTCCGACCGAGACGATGGTCATCGCAGATGAAACTGCTGCGGACGCCGAACTTTGTGCGACCGATTTGCTGGGACAGGCCGAGCATGGCTATAACAGCCCCTGCGTTCTGGTCACCAACTCGTACAAGCTGGCCCAAGAAACACTGAGCGAGATCGACCGTATCCTCGGTATCCTACCCACCGCCGGCACTGCCAAGGTCAGTTGGGAGGAATACGGCGAGGTCATCGTCTGCGACACCTATGACGAGATGCTTCAAGTGGCCGATGACATCGCGTCCGAGCACGTTCAAGTCATGACAGATCGCGACGACTGGTTCCTGGAAAACATGACCTGTTATGGCGCGCTGTTCCTTGGTCCGCGCACCAACGTGGCCAACGGTGACAAGGTGATCGGAACCAATCATACACTGCCGACCAAGAAGGCCGGGCGCTATACCGGTGGGCTCTGGGTCGGCAAATTCATGAAAACGCATAGCTACCAGAAAGTCGTCACTGATGAGGCCGCGGCGATGATCGGCGAATACGGCTCGCGCCTGTGCATGCTGGAAGGGTTTGTCGGACATGCTGAACAATGCAACATCCGTGTCCGGCGTTATGGGGGCATCAACGTGCCCTATGGTGAAGGCGCATCATATCGCGAGACGGCCGATGCGACCTCGTAAGCGTGACGAACTTTGTGCAGGGATTCGACCGGGGCCCTACAGAATTTTTAAGATAAGAAGTTAAAATAATGCGAGATTTCGCAATGGATACTCACTCTACCCAAAAGGCCCTGATCGCGCCCCTGCGCGAGGCCATGAATAAATTCGACGAAGCCGGGGTACGAGCGGCGCTGGAGTCGGTGATCGCGCCCGATGCCGCCATCCACATGTTGTATCCATTCGGAGATCTGACCGGCCCGCAGGAACTCTATGACACCTGTTTTGCGCCACTTCTGAAATCCATGCCCGATCTTGAGCGTCGCGACTGGATCGTCATGGGTGGTCGGACAGAACAGGGTAACGACTGGGTTGGCTGCGGTGGCCACTACTTCGGCACCTTCGTCGCGCCCTGGCTGGACATCCCGCCGACGGGGCATCTGACCCATATGCGGTTCCACGAATTCTACCGTTTCGAAAAAGGCAAGGTTGTCGAGATCCAGACACTCTGGGACATTCCCGAAGTCATGATGCAGGCGAATGCCTGGCCAATGGCCCCGTCTCTGGGGCTGGAGTTCTGCATTCCCGGCCCGGCGACTCTGGATGGCGTTGTGTCCGGACCGTGGGATGAGGTGAAATCTCTGGCCTCGTGCAATCATATCGTCGACATGCTGAAACATCTTGAGAAACACCCCAGCCAGGGTGGGCCCGTAGTGATGGAGATGGAGCGGTTCTGGCATCCGCGCATGAACTGGTATGGCCCTGCAGGGATCGGGACAGCGCGCGGTATCGCGGGTTTCCGCAACTGGCACCAGATTCCCTTCCTCAACGGAATGCCCGATCGCGGCCAGCAAGCTGATGAGATCACCTTTCACTTTTTTGGTGATGGCGACTACGCCGCTGTGACCGGCTGGCCGAACATGATCCAGACCGTCACCCATGACGGCTGGATGGGGATTGCGCCTTCGGGCAAACGGATCACTTTGAAGTCACTTGATTTCTGGCGTCTGGAAGGTGGGCTGATCCGTGAGAATTGGGTGTTGGTCGATCTGCTGGACGTGTATCGGCAATTGGGCGTAGATGTTTTTGCCCGACTGCGTGAGTTCAATAAGGCACGTGTACCGGGCACCATCCCATTCCCGGTCGGCGAGGTCTGATATGCCCCATTTTCCCAGCACCCCCAGTTTCGACCTGAGCGGCAAGCGAGCTTTGGTCGCCGGAGCCTCGTCGGGGATAGGCATAGCCTGCGCTGTGGCGCTGGCGGAACATGGTGCTGAGGTCACTTTGGCGGCGCGCCGTGCTGGTGCGCTTCAGGATATTGCAAAAGATATGTCGGCGCAGGGATGGTCTGCCAGGGTTCTGGAGCTGGATGTTTCGGACGTGACAGCAACCGCTGAAGCAGTAGCGCAAAAAGGGCCGTTCGATATTCTGCTGAACTCAGCCGGGCTTGCCCGACACGGCAATGCCGTGGAAACACAGCCGGAAGATTTCGATGCGGTGATAAGCGTCAATGTCAAAGGGGCTTATTTCCTGACCCAGGCTGTTGCCAAAGGCCTACTCGACGCTGGCCGTCCCGGTTCGCTGATCAATATCTCTAGCCAGATGGGCCATGTTGGTGGTCGCGAACGCGCGGTTTATTGTGCGTCGAAATTCGCGGTCGAAGGCTTCACCAAGGCGATGGCGCTTGAGTTCGGACGTTCAAAGATCAGGGTTAACACGATTTGCCCCACCTTCATTCTGACGGATCTGACAAAGTCGACTTTCGACGACCCGGACAAGCGGGCCTGGATTCTGGACAAGATAAAACTGGGTCGCCCCGGAGAGATTGAGGACATCATGGGGGCGGTGGTTTATCTGGCCTCGGATGCGTCGGCGCTGGTGACGGGCACGGCATTGATGGTTGACGGAGGTTGGACGGCAGACTGATGGCGACACAAAAGGTTACATCACTGGAAGTTGCCCGTCTTGCCGGGGTCAGCCAATCTGCGGTCAGCCGTGTGTTCACCCCCGGCGCGTCTGCGTCTAAAAAAACCGTTGAAAAGGTGCGCAAGGCGGCCAAGGAACTGGGCTATCGCCCGAACGTTCTGGCCCGCGCTGTAGTGTCCGGGAAAAGCCGGATAATCGGGCTTGTCGTGGCCTATCTGAACAACCAGTTCTATCCCGAGGCACTGGAAAAGCTGACAAACACATTGCAGGAACGTGGATACCACGTGCTGATATTCATGGCCTCGCATGAGTCTGGAAACATCGACAATGTTGTCGAAGAAATACTCGACTTTCAGGTCGAAGGGATCATCGCCGCTTCGGTGGCTTTGTCCTCGGATTTGTCCGACCGCTGCCGAACGGCCGGTATACCGATGGTATTGTTCAATCGGGCACAAGACGACACGGCAATGTCGTCAGTTACATCCGACAACGTTGCCGGTGGTCGAAAGGCTGCCGAGTTCCTGTTGGCAGCTGGGCACCAAAAGATCGGATATATCGCCGGGTGGGAAGGAGCTTCGACCCAACGTGACCGCGAAACAGGGTTTGTTGCCGCCTTGCAGAAAGCCGGGGTTACGCTGCACGCTCGCGAAGTAGGAAATTTTTCGACGGAAGAAGCCCGGCAAGCCACGCTGCGGATGTTCGAAGCCGATCCGCCTGATGCGGTGTTTGTCGCCAACGATCACATGGCCGTTTCCGTTATGGACACGCTGCGGTTTGAGTTGGGACTGAATGTTCCAGGCGACGTTTCGGTCATCGGGTATGACGATGTCACTGTCGCCTCATGGCCAGCATACAACCTGACCACCATTCGACAGCCCGCCAATCGCATGGTCACCGAAACTGTCGATATTCTGCTCGGCAAGATCGAGGACCCCGATGCCGGTCCTCGTCGGGTCGAGATTGACGGACCGCTAATTGTGCGCGGCTCCGCCCGCATACCTGAAGGATGGAAGACATGAAGGGATTTGATCCCAAGTTCAAAGATTTCCCCGATTACATAATCGGGATTACCAAAGAAATCTGGGAAGATCGTGGCATTGCCACGCTGCACGACTATTACGCCCCGGACATCGTCGTGCGGTCACCTGGGTCGGTGGTTGTCGGAAACCAGAATGTCATTGCTGCCACTATGGCAACTCTGGCAGAATTCCCTGATCGAACGCTGTTGGGTGAGGATGTAATCTGGTCGGGAACGCCGGAAGAGGGCATGCTGTCGTCGCATCGCCTTTTGTCCACAGCGACCCATCTGGGTGACGGTGTGTATGGCAAGGCGACCGGCAAGAAACTGGTCTACCGCATTTTGGCCGACTGCCACGCCATCAACAACCAGATCAACGATGAGTGGCTTATCCGCGACCAGAGCGCGATCGTGCAGCAGATGGGCTGGGACCCCAAGGAATACGCCCGCGATCTGATCGCGCGCGAGGGTGGGCCAGACGCCTGCGTGCAACCCCTCACGCCCGCGATTGATCGGTCCGGCCCCTATAAAGGCCGTGGCAATGACAATGAATGGGGCCAGAAATACGCGGATATCCTGACCCGGATCATGAATGCCGATATGACGGTGATCGAGGCTGAATACGACCGCGCTGTTCTGTCAGA
The DNA here is from genome assembly GCF_056541275.1 of Ruegeria sp. AI2. Taxonomy (NCBI): domain Bacteria; kingdom Pseudomonadati; phylum Pseudomonadota; class Alphaproteobacteria; order Rhodobacterales; family Roseobacteraceae; genus Ruegeria; species Ruegeria sp. AI2. The sequence continues at coordinate 5,690 of NZ_JBQFYB010000014.1, read as the reverse complement.
ATATCCCGGCGGCAAGACCGGCCACAGTTGGGGGCCGGTTGATCGGTTCTGGATGGGCCTGCGCGCAGCGTTCCCAGGTGCCGAATTCAAGATTCACCACCAGATCGGCCGTGACGACCCGATGATGTCGCCGCGCGCCGCGATCCGCTGGTCTTTGCATGGCACACATGACGGCTGGGGCGTGTTCGGCGTGCCCACAGGGGCCGAGGTCTTTGTGCTGGGCATCAGCCAGGCCGAGTTCGGTCCATGGGGTCTGCGCAAGGAATACACCTTGTTTGACGAAACCTCGATCTGGAAACAGATTCTACTGAAAACCGGCGATCTCTAGAATGTCGCACCGTATCTCAAATCTGGATGCCGGGCAGGCGTTGCGGCGGTACCACGCCCATCGCGCCAGCCTGCGCGCCCGGCGACTGAACAATCGTCCGCCGGGTGGTTTGGTTTGATCCGATCAAACCCAAATCAATAGGAGAAAAGATATGAGTACCATCGAAAGCCGCATCGTCCGTTATGGCGAACTGAAGCCTTGTAAAACCGCGTTCATCGACGCGCACACGCCGGGCTCGGACCAGAAGGAGAACTTTACAATCATTGGCGGCGGGGTCAGCGAAAGCCCGGATCAGCACGTCCACATCACCGACAAGATCGGGTTCAACATCGGTGCAGCGGGGCAACCGCCGAAATGCCGCAACTCGCTGCACAGCCACACCACCGCCGAGGTGTTCTTTGTTGCCAAAGGTCGATGGCGGTTCTTCTGGGGTCGTTATGGTACGGCAGGCGAGTTCATCGCTGAAGAAGGTGACATCTTCAACATCCCAACCGGGATTTTCCGCGGTTTCGAGAATGTCGGCCAGGACTATGGCATGATCATGTCGATGCTGGGTGGCGACGATGCCGGTGGCGGCGTGACCTGGGCTCCGCAAGTCATTCAGGATGCGCAGGCCCATGGCCTGATGTTGGGCAATAACGGCGTCCTGTACGACAGCAAAAAGGGCGAAGAACTGCCGGACAATGTGCAGCCGATGCCGCTACTGACCGAGGAAGAACTGAAAGCCTTCCCCGAGGTTCCCGTTGATGCGGTGATCGGCAAATACGTCGCTCGCTACTGGGACCTGATGGCGCTGGCAGCGGACAAACCTGCGGTTGTGATCGGTGAAAATGGTCTGATCAAAGACAAGCCCGGTTTCGAGGTTGATTTTATGACGCGCGGTTCGGCTGTGGCTGAACTGGTCAATGCGGACAAACCCGTGGTTCTGATGCCGGCGAGCGGCCATTGGCGTATCAAGATCAATGAGGTCGAGGTTACCCTGTCCAACGGCGATACCGCTCTGGTTCTGCCCGGTGAAAGCTACAGCGCCGAACCGTCTATGACCGGGCAAGCGGGTCTGTACCGTATCACCGCAACCGACGACCCTGCTGGGACGACTTGGACAGGAGCATAACGCCGAAATTACACGTCCCGGTTTCAATCGGGGCGCGCGCAGCACATCCATCGCCGGCTTTCCGGCCCGGCGATGGACCTAGATTTGAATGGAGATCCTAACATGACCCGCGTTTCAACCACCCATGTGGGAAGTCTGCCACGAAATCAGGAGGTCGTTGACTTCATCTTCGCTCGCGAGCGAGAGGAACCGTTCGATCAGGCCGCATTTGACGCCTGCATGACCGCGGCCGTGTCCGAGACCGTGCGGAAACAAGTCAAGGCTGGGGTAGATATCGTCTCGGACGGTGAGACCTCAAAGATCTCTTACGCCACTTACGTCAAGGACCGCTATACCGGCTTTGCGGGTGACAGCCCGCGCAATGCGCCCGCAGACCTCAAGATGTTTCCCGGTTTTCTGAAACGTCTGGCGGATGATGGCGGCACGCCCCAATATGCGCGACCCATGTGCGTTGGCGAGGTGCGCTCAAAAGGGCAAGGTGAGCTGCAGAAGGACATCGACAACCTCAAGGCTGCCATGGTCGAACACGGGGTCGGGCGCGGTTTTATGAACGCAGCCAGCCCTGGGGTGATTTCTCTGTTTCTGCTGAATGACTTCTATCCGACGCGCGAGGCCTATCTGGCCGCGCTGGCTGACGCGATGAAGGAAGAATATGAAGCCATCGTTGGTGCGGGTCTGGATTTACAGCTGGATTGCCCGGATCTGGCCCTGTCGCGCCATATGCTGTTCACCGATCTGTCCGACGACGAGTTCGTGAAAATCGCCAACATGCATGTTGAGGCATTGAACCACGCATTGCAAAATGTCCCGGCTGACAAAGTGCGTGTCCATATTTGCTGGGGCAATTACGAGGGGCCACATTGCTGCGACATCGGCATGGACAAGGTGTTTTCGACGCTAATGTCGACCAAATCGCGCTACGTGCTTTTTGAAACCTCTAACCCGCGACACGCGCATGAATGGATGGTGTTCCGTGACCGCAAGGGTGAAATTCCGGGTGACAAGGTTCTTGTGCCCGGTGTGGTGGACACCACGACGAATTTTGTCGAACACCCGGAACTGATTGCTCAGCGTACCGAGCGGTTTACGAACATAGTTGGAAATGAGCGTGTAATCGCCGGATCAGATTGCGGCTTTGGCACCTTTGCGGGCTTTGGTGCGGTAGATCCGGATATCGCCTACGCCAAGCTGGGCGCGCTTGCCGAAGGGGCTGCCTTGGTCAAATGACGCCACTTATCCTCCTGCCCGGAATGATGTGCGATGCGCGGTTGTTCGCTCCGCAGATTGACGCTTTGTCAGGCAAATACCCGATCCTGTGCGCACCAATCGGAGGCCATGAAACGATGCGGGCGCTGGCCACCGATGTGTTAGCCTATGCGCCCGAACGCTTTGCTCTGGCGGGACTCTCGATGGGCGGTATCGTGGCGATGGAAATTCTGCGGCAGACCCCGGACCGTGTGGCTGGTCTGGCGTTGATGGACACGAATCCGCTTGCTGAACTGGACGAGGTCAAAGCCAGGCGCGGCCCTCAGATCGATGCGGTCGGACGTGGCAACCTGCGCAAAGTCATGGCCGAAGAGATGAAACCGAACTACCTGGCGGACGGTCCGCGTCGCGCCGCCATTCTAGATTTGTGCATGGACATGGCCATGGATCTTGGGCCGGACGTTTTCGTCAATCAATCCAAAGCTCTGGGTGATCGCCCTGATCAGAGCAACACGCTGCGTAACTTCACCGGCGCAGCACTCATTCTCTGTGGGCGCGACGATGCCCTGTGCCCCGTCTCAAGGCATGAATTGATGCACGATCTGATGCCACAGAGCCGGTTGGAAATCATAGAAAACGCCGGCCACCTGCCGACACTGGAACAACCGCGACAAACAACGGCGGCTTTGATCCGCTGGCTGGAGATGATATGAACCAATCCTTGCTGGACCTGCTGAAAAAGGTCGACACGCCGACTGTTTGCAACGCCATCGAAGTGGCGAAGGGCAAGCGCGGATTCAATGAATTTACCCGGGGCACAATGTTGTGTTCTGATCCCGATGCGGGGGCGATGGTGGGATATGCCCGTACCGCGAAGATCGCTGCTGTGAGCCCGCCGTCAGAACCGCCTGGGGTGATCCGCCAACGTCGGATGGACTATTACAGGCATATGGCAAGTGGAAGTGACCCGGTTGTCACCGTGGTTGAGGATCTGGATTATCCAGATTGCATCGGCGCCTTTTGGGGCGAGATCAACACGACGGTCCACAAGGGCTTCGGCATCAGCGGCGCTCTGACCAACGGAGTAATGCGCGACCTGGGTGATCTACCCGGTAGCTTCCCAGTTGTTGCCGGGTCAATCGGGCCCAGTCACGGGTTCGTACACGTGCGCGAAATCGGCACCTCGGTTTCGATCTTTGGCCTGGAGATTCAGAACGGCGATCTTGTGCATGCGGACCGTCATGGTGCGCTGGTTATCCCGCCCGAAGTGATGGGCAAGCTTGAACAGGCGATCATCAAATTGCTTGAAACCGAAAAACTGATTCTGGATCCCGCCCGCGCAACTGGGTTCGATTTCGACGCATTTGAAAAAGCATGGGCAGCGTTTGAAGCCTCTCGGACTTAAACTTGCGATTTGTATTCCCCTATTGTCAGGACCCATTGATTTCCACGTGTCGGCGTGATTCACGGCTGGGCGTAGGTGACACTGATGAACACATCGTCAATCAGCTACAAGCGCCACCGGTTTCCGCCCCAGCTCATCGCGCACGCGGTGTGGCTGTACGTTCGCTTCAACTTGAGCCTGCGGGAAGTTGAAGAGATGCTGCTGCAGCGTGGGATCGATGCGTCTTACGAAACCGTCCGTCGCTGGGTCATCAAATTCGGACCGGCGGTAGCTCGAAATCTGCGGCAGAGACATGGCCGCCCAGGTGATGTCTGGCATCTGGATGAAGTTGCTGTGAGACTCGTGGGGCGCGAGTATTGGCTTTGGGGTGCGGTTGATCAGCATGGCGTCGTGCTGGAGGAAATCCTCCAACCCAGGCGGGACAAACGGGCGGCAAAACGGCTGTTGCGCGGCCTGATCAAGCGCCTTGGTTTCATTCCCAAGCGGATCATCACGAACAAGTTGCGGTCCTAAGGCACCGCCAAACGGGAAATCGCGCCGGGCTTGGATCGTTGGTCGCACAAGGGCCTCAACAATCGAGCTGAAAACAGCCCCCTCCCATTCCGAAAGCGAGAACGGACGATGCTAGGACACCGATCTTCAGGAGGTTTGCAGCGGTTCGTAACCACCCATCAGCCGTTAGAAATTGCTTCCGCGTCCCGGCACGTCGTCGCTCCGCACTAACAATCCGTTATCACCGCCTCGAGGCATTTGACGCCTGGAATGCTGCCACTCGAGCCGCTTGAATCCCGACCATCAGCATTCCCTGGTCGACCGGACGTTAACGTGACAACACCCGCGTACATCCTGACTCATAAACATCTCCTTTGTCCCCGAAATGGGAGGTCAAAGGAAATGTCCTGCGAGTAACGGCATATCTACAGGCGAGTCATTCTGCTCGCCAGATATGCACCCAAGCCACAACGGAAATGGCTAACCAGACACCCGTGCGCAAGGTCATCGCACCGACGGTGCGCATCTCATAGGCATTGCCTTGCAACACATGAGTGCCGAAGGCCAGAAAAACCAGAACGGTGGCAACCAGAATGCCTGTTGATATCCAGGCCGATAACCGGTGCCGTAGAAACAGTCCAAAGCCGGCCACGACATAGGCGAATCCTGCCAGAAAGTTGAACCACAGCACGAAGGGCACTGCATTACCAACGGCGGCGCGTGCTTCATCGCCACCAAACAAGGCCCGTCCGCCTGAGAAAACAGTCAACGCGCCGAACACTATTGCCACGCTCGCCGCTATGTTCTGGGCGCGGTTGCCAGTGGTTGCATTTTTCATGTCACGCCCCTTCCGCTCCATCAAGTCGGCCGTCGCGTAAGTGGAACAGCTTGTCGAACCTGTCGTAGATCTTTTCATCATGCGTCACCGCGATGATGCAGGCATCTTGCTCAGCTGCGAGCTTGCGCATCAGGTCCATCACGATCCCGGCCCTCTGGCTATCAAGCGCCGCAGTTGGTTCATCTGCCAGAATGATGCGAGGGCTGTTGGCAAGGGTGAGCCTCCCCCACTGAACTGGTCCGACGCTATGTTTAGGAAACGGAGGACTAAGAATGGCAAACAAGCGACCGAAGCCGGAAGAGATAGT
>NZ_JBQFYB010000013.1:0-100617 GCF_056541275.1 Ruegeria sp. AI2 | reverse complement strand
CTGTCACTCATAACTGCTTCAGGCTTTCACAAAATGGTGAAGAGAGAAAGCTTGTGAAACAAGAATTCAAGGGAATGTGACATAGCCCAATGGGTTCGAGATTTAGTTTCGCCGATCATTGCCTGTAAGCTGCGCGGCGCGTCGAACTTTCACGTCAGCCGCCATCCCACAACAGACCCGCGCACATCAAAATACAACCTGGGCTAGTCCTCCCAGCGAAACGCGTCGTTGTCCGCCTTCACCCGACCAATAGACGGCAAAGCGAAGTGGTTTCCCAGCACAATACATCCCGTTTCCGAGGCGCTTTCCAACAGTTTCCGACGGGATGTCACGGCCATCTCAGCATCGGAATCAAACATAAAATGCCACTCGGGATGCCAGCACTGGGCGGTTGTATGGATTGCATCACCTGTAATCAGAGCGCGCCGGTCGCCACTGGTGATTTCGACCGAGACATGACCTGGTGTTTGGCCTGGCGTGGGGATCAGAGTGACGGAATACACCCTGTCGCAGTCCTAAGGTTCACAGGAGGCCCGAGACAAAGTAGGTTTCTTGTGCAGAGGTAACGGCAATAGGCGTGGATCAGAATGGCGCGACAGCTCCCACTCGAAGGTAACAAGCCCTTTCTGGTTTACGCCGGCACTGGCACCGACCTGATTTTCAATCATGGAATTGAGCTTCCCGGTTTCGCGTCGTTTCCATTGCTGGAAGAACCTGGCACCAGGGTGATACTGGCCGGTCAAATGCAGGCTCTTGTCGATCTGGCCCGTGAAATGAATGTCGGATGCATCCTTGATGCGCCCACATGGATGGCGAACGCCGACCGGGCAGCGCCCTTGGGGTACGATGCAGAGCGGCTCGCCGAAGTAAACAAAGATGCGGTCAGTCTAATGGAAGACGTGCGCCAAGCTGCCGCTCGCGATGATGTACTGGTGTCGGCCTGCATCGGCCCGCGCCATGATCCTTACGCCGACATCCCGCCGGTACCCGTCGAAGATGCACGTCAATACCACGCCGCTCAAATGCACAGCCTGAAAGACACAAGCCTCGATCTGGTCACCGCTTATACATTCAACCGCCCAAGCGAGGCAGCGGGATGCATCCTCGCCGCCCGGGACGCTGAACTGCCGATCATCATGTCTCTGGTTGTTGAGACAGACGGGTGCCTGGCAGACGGGACCAAACTTGTGGACGGAATTGACCAGATCGACGCAGCAACCGACTCGGCGGCGCTGTTTTTTATGGTCAACTGCGCTCACCCTACCCATTTCGCCGGAGCGCTTGGCAACCACCCCCGGCTGAGAGGCCTTGTGGCGAACGCTTCGAGTTGCTCGCATGCGGAACTTGACGAAGCAGATGAGCTGGACGAAGGCGATCCAGCTGAACTTGGTAAACAGATTGCCGCGATTGCGAGGCAGAATCCGTCGATCCAAGTATTTGGAGGATGCTGCGGTACCGACATGCGCCATCTGAAATCGATGATCAGCGAACTAGCATAGCCAACTTGGTTCAATCTGAGCGATAACGCTGAGATCTAAGGTGATCCCGTAATTTCTTTCCACAACTTGTTAGGAGATCGGCCCATTCCTGCCGTTGACCGAGGGCGCGCATCGCTGCGGTGCGGCCCACCAGACCGGACTTTAGCTGCGACTGCGAAATCCAGCGATCGACAAACTCACGCATCGCGGACCAAGTGTGAATTCGCCGCGCTTGTCGCGATGGCAGCTCGGTGCGCTTCGCTGACGTCAGAACAAGCGTGAAAATGTATCGATTCTCGCCTGGATTGAAATACCTTCAAAGACAACACCAAAGAAGTGAATCTTTGTTCAGACTAACATGTTGGGTCTGCTTCTAGGGGGGGATGCCCAATGACCGAGACCGGCAAAACAGTCCACACGCCAGTGGCGCTTCAATGCCAAGTTCGGTGTGAATTTAGGCGTTCGCACCATCAATGGTCATCGGGTTAGCGCTCCGATTTGACACCAATATATTCCGGCAGATAACGCGGCGGCATTGGCCCCTTGTTCCGCCCGCCCTGTTGAATCTGTTCCCAGCCATGAGACAAGACGCCAACCGAGCGGGAAAGACAGAACAATCCCCGGGAAAGCGGTGCCGGGAACCCCAATTCGCAAAAGATAACAGCCGTGGCCCCATCGATATTCATCGCGATATCGGCACCGCGCTTACGTCCGATTTCCGTCTGTATAGCTTCACCGATATCGGCAAATCGCCCTTCTACAGTGCCTGACATCGCGGCCTCGCGTACCAACGCCATCAATCGCGGTGCGCGGGGATCGACGGGCTTGTGGAAACGGTGGCCAAAACCCGAGACGATCTTGCCATTTTCCTCACACCAGGCGGCGATACCGTCGCGGACGGCAACTTCCTGTTCAGCGCCGTCATCCATCCGTTTGGCGACGTCGAAATAAAGCTCGGCGCATTGTTCACCGGCGCCGCCATGCACGTCACCCAACATGTTGACCCCGGTGGCCATGACGTTGTTGAGCCCCAGCCCACAGGTCGCGGCCATACGCGCTGCGGCTATCGATGGCGCCTGCGGACCATGATCCACGCCCGCCACCAGCGCGCATTCAAAAAGCGCCGCCTGTTCTGGCGTGGGCAAATTGCCGCGCACCATGAGCCAGATCATCTGAGCAAAGCTGACGTTTCCGATCAGGTCCTGGATCGGGTGGCCGCGAAAGGCGATCCGCCCCGGAGCCATGTCGATAATTTCGGTGCGCCACCAGTGGCAAATGGCATCGGCGTCATTGCGTCCTGCGGGGTCCGTCATATCGCGCCATCCTTTGCCAGTTTTTCAATGTCTTCCGGTGAAAGACCTAACTCGCTCCAGATTTGAGAGTTGTGCTGCCCCAATGTGGGCGGTGGTGCATCGACGGTGGGCGCGCTGCCGTCCAATTTGATCCCGGTCGTGGCAACCTGAATGTCGCGTCCGACGCCGGGGACGTTTTCAAACTGGTCGAGGAAACCGCGGTCTGCAACCTGCGGCATTTCCAATACTTCCGGCACTGTCAAAACCGCTCCTGATGGCACACCAATGCTATTGAGTTCCTTGGCCCAGTCGCGCGGTGACCGGGTCTTCAACACGGTCTCCAGCTCAGTTTTCAGAGCCAGCCTATTGCGTTTGCGATCCTCGCGCGTGGCATATTCAGGCCGCTCGCGCAGCGCGGCCAATCCCAGGTGGTCCGTCAGTAGCTCCCATTGCTGGTCTTTGTTTGCGGCAATGTTGATCAACCCGCCCTTCGCTTCAAACGCACCGGAAGGCGCCGAAGTGGGGTTTTCATTGCCATTGGCAGTCGGATTGACGCCGGCGATCAGATAGTTCGACACCACCCAGCCCATTGTCGCCAGCACCGATTCCAGCATCGACACATCAATAAAGGTGCCGCGCGGATTGGCGTTCAGAGCAGATGAAATCGCAAAGGCTGCGGTGATGCCCCCCACAGTGTCTGCCACCGGATATCCAACGCGCAGCGGCGCGCTGTCGCTATCCCCGGTGATCGACATCACACCCGAGGTTCCCTGTATGATCTGGTCATAAGCCGGGCGGCGTATCCACGGGCCCTCTTGGCCAAAGCCGGAGATAGCACAATAGATGAGGGTCGGATTGGCCTCTTTCAGGGTCTGGTAGCCCACGCCGAGGCGCGTCATGACGCCGGGCCGGAAGTTTTCAACCACGACATCTGCAGTTTCGACCAGTTTCAGAAAAATCTCTCGACCCCGTGGGTTCTTGAGGTTGACCGTGACCGATTTCTTGCCCGCGTTCTGGGCGAGAAAGGACACGCCCATGTTGACTTTGTTCAGCTCTGGGTCGGCCCCCAGTTGGCGGGCGAGATCGCCCCGACCGACGGCTTCGACCTTGATAACCTCGCCGCCCAGATGCGCCAGATGATGACAACAGAACGGACCGGCAAGGACATTGGTCAGATCAAGAACACGAATGCCCTTCAAAGGTGTCTGCGACATTATCCGCGCCCCGCGTGTACAACCTTGGCCGCCGTGAAAAACTCGCGGCAATAGCTGCCTTTTTCCGGTGCACCATAAGAGGATCCCTTTCGGCCCGTAAAGGGTGCGTGGAAATCCATGCCGGCGGTGGGCAGATTGACTTGTATCATGCCTGCTTCGGCGTTCTGCGAGAAGTGATCGATTTTGGCGGGATCCCGCGTGACAATTCCTGCGGACAATCCAAATTCGCAGTCGTTGGACGTGGCCAGGGCGGCGTCGTAATCCGGCACGCGTAACACGGCGGCGATGGGCCCAAAGATTTCGTCTCGTGCCACGGCTGCGTCGGGTGACACATCCGTAAACAACGCAGGCGCAAAGTAATGGCCGGTTGTTTTGGATTTGACCTCGCCACCACCTGCGGCAAGCGTTGCACCGTCATCCACAGCCTGAGACACGTATCGTTTGTCGATGGCGAGCTGCGCTTCACTGGCGACCGGACCAATCTGGGTTTCCGGAGCGCGCGCATCACCGATCCGAAGGTCTTTCATTGCCGCGCAAAGACGGTCAACAAATGCGTCGTGAATGCCCTCGGTCACAATCAGGCGGGAAGACGCTGTGCAGCGTTGTCCGGTTGAGAAAAAGCTGCCCTGAACGGCGCAGTGCACCGCCAGATCCAGATCGGCGTCATCCAGCACGATCAAGGGGTTCTTCCCCCCCATCTCCAGCTGCATTTTCGCTCCTCGCGCAAACAGCGCCGCCCCCATATGGCGACCGACGGGTGTGGAACCGGTGAATGTGACCCCGGACACCTTGGGGTGCGTAACGATTGCCTCCCCAACCTCACGGCCTTTTCCCATCACAAGGTTGAACACCCCCTCAGGCACGCCCGCACGGGCAATAATATCGGACAACATCCATGCCGATCCGGGCACCAGTTCGGCAGGTTTGAACACAACCGTATTGCCATAGGCCAGAGCGGGTGCGATTTTCCATGCGGGGATCGCCAGTGGGAAATTCCAGGGCGTGATTACGCCCACAACGCCGATTGGCTCGCGTACAACATTTAGCGACACACCTTCGCGCAGAGATTGGTAGGTGTCGCCGGTCGCACGATACGCCTCAGCCGCGAAATATTTGAACAAATGCCCGGCGCGATGCGCTTCGGCCTTGGCTTCGGGCAAGGTTTTGCCCTCTTCGCGGGCCAGCATATCGCCCAGCTCGTCTACACGGGCGAGGATTTCCGACCCGATCCGGTCGAGCGCTTCGAACCGGACCAGAGGCGATGTCTTGCGCCAATTCGGCAGGGCCGCGGCCGCGGCCTCGATTGCGTCAACCGTTTGATCGGCGCTTGCCCGGGCATACTCGCCGATCGTGTCGTTCAGGTCGGACGGGTTGACATTGGGGGCCGCGTCGCTGCTAGCAACCCATGATCCGGCGATAAAGTTGGCAAAGGGGTTTGCAGTCATAGCGCTTCCTCAAGAACTGGTCGCCACCCGATATCTTCATGCCGGTGGTCCACAGTATTCACGTAAAAATAGGTCGGGCCATGATAGCCCCTGCACACCCGCCCATCGGCCCGTCTGGCAACCGGTTCGGCGGTCCAGCTGACCGCGCCGAACCAGTTCCACAAACGGTTATGAGGCGAGGTCAGATGATCCGGGCAAAGCGGTGCTGTACTATTGGCCGGGTCCGGTTGCGGAGCGTTCAACGCCCCGCTGCCCCCCACCAGCGCATCCCATTCATTGGGGCGCGTCGCCCCCTGAAAAGGGTCACTACAGGGCGTATCCCCCCCCGTAAGCAACCGGCAGCGAAACAGGCGTCCATCAATCGACAGCTCTGTGCCATGGACATACCCCGCATCATCCAGATCCTGCCAGCTGACGCGGCTCATAAGCATCCGGTCGGCGACCATCAATCTTCTTCCACCGTCCTCAAATAGATGCCAGTTCAGGCGCAGGTTCGGGTCTTTGGGACTGTCGGTGAGCGCCCAGTTGTCCCAATTCGGGTCGCGTTCAAATTCCGGTAGGTTCCCGGGTTGCAGGCCCTCGTAAGGGCAAAGCGCTGACAGGTCTGTGATCCAGGGCCGTGTCGCGGGCGCAAGTGTTTTTCCTGCATGGGAAAACCCACCCAGCTGCTCTGTTCCTTTGTAGTCCATCATTGCTCTGTCACCGCCCCGGTCACAGGTTGTGTGCGGAAGCGACGCAGGATCCGGAACAACATTTCTGCAGCCAGAAATTCGGTACGCTCCGACGGATCAAGAGGAGGGGACACCTCAACAATATCCAGTCCACCCAACGGGGCCTCGGCCAGCCCATCCAGCAGATCGTAATACTGACGCGGTGTAATACCGCTATGAACGATTGAGCCGGTGCCGGGGAGGTAGCCAGCGTCCATCGCATCGATGTCGATTGACAGATACAGTTCGTCACATCCCTTCATGGCATGCTCCAACGCCTGACGAATTGCCTCTGCCGTCCCCAATTTATGTACGTCGCCAGCCGAAAACACCCGACCGCCCTGCTCTTCGATCAAGGCGAGTTCACCGCTGTCGACCCAACCGGTGATCCCGACCCAAACCATATTGGACACGTCGACATTGGGCAGTTCGGAAATCCGACGGGCATTGGTTGCGTGGTTATGGCTGCCCCACGCGCCAAGCCGGTCAGAGAAATCCAGATGACCGTCGATCTGGATATACCCAAAACGTGCATTTGGTGCGCGTTTGGCCAACCCACGGGAATAGCCAAGGCAGGCCGGGAAGCTATTATAGTGATCACCGCCCAGTGCCAGAGGGATCGCCCCTCCAACGCTCAGCGCCTCGGTCATTGCGGCAATGGCCTCGGTGGTTGCGTCTACATCCTCAGGGGTGATCACTGCATCCCCGCAATCCACGAGCCAGTCGCTGGCCGTTGCGCTTCTTTGGCCCGTATCTGGATCAAAACTGACCCCCTGCGGTCGCATGGATTGCAATACCGTCGTTGCCTTACGCAGCGCCTCGGGACCAAACCTGGTTCCGAGCCGGCTTGAATGTGTCCAATCGCTGGGCATACCCACCACACCGATTTGGCCCGGACGGACGTCGGCGGCATCGAGCAGAGGCCCATCAAACAGCCGATACCCCGGTTGTGCCAGAGGCGGGAGAAATGTCGTTATCGCTGCAGTCATGTCAGTACTTTTTCCTTGGAAGTTTGGCGGCGCGGAAAATCAATCCCAAAGCCGAGGCGCGCATAGATAAACGCCAGAAGAGCCGTGACCATCAGGCGTTGGCCAACCTTCACGACACCCATTCCGGGACGGTTCGGATTCAGACCGGTCAACATAATGGCGCTGACCTCGTGCCGTCCCAAAAGCTCAAGCCATTGCACCACCGTCGCAAGATCGCAGCCCCCCAAACGGGGCCGATCACAAAGCGCACTGAGCGATGTTTCAAACACCGAGAGATCAAACCGAACAAACAACGGCTTTGATGGATCCCGCCACTCTGAAAACGCGGCACGCTGCGCGGCAGTATCTCTATTTACCGGCGTGGTCGTTCCGTTCGGCAAGGGCGCAATATGAAAATCGCGCGCATCGGCTGGTGTACCGCCAAGCTGCACTGTCTGACAATGAGGGAGCGCGCTCCGCGCCGTCTCGGACATGCGATCTGATCCGCCCAAAAAGATTGCACAGGCGCCATTGTCGCTGATCTGACGCATGGCCGCCTTCAAGGCCGCGTGGATCGCATCTTCGGACCCCGGTGCAATATCTCCGAGATCACAAAGCCGCTCGTGCAGGCCATCGGTACTGATATCCTGACGCGCATCGATATCTACGGGGTGACTGAATTGTGGATTTGCGTGCCAACCGAAATAGACCGAGGTTTCGCGTAATGCACGCGGCGCCAGAGATTGCCCTGCATGAGGTGCGTTTGTATCTTCAAACGGGATGCCCAGTACGGCCAGATCTCCAGACCGGACGTCGCCGATTGCTTTGGTCTGAGAGCGCATGAACGACAGATGCCCTGCCATGCGCGGCAACGGGGCCGAACGTAGAGGCATCAGCCTGCTCCTTTCTCAAGACGAGCTGTGACCGCTTGCAGGATCGCCAGTGCAGCGCGGGTTTCAGCCTTGCCACGGTTGTCCAGTTCCGGGGCAAGCCCAAAAACCGCAGCCGCGATGGTATCGCCCGGGGTGGCGTCAATTTGCGCGATCATTTGTGCTGGTGACATTCCCGTCAGGCGATGCGGGTGCGATACCCATTTGCCCGCAAGCTCTTGTAAATCCACAGACAGGATGACCGGTTGGGTGCGGGGCAAATGGCTCACTGCGCCGCCATTGACCCCAATGATGGGAACATCCGCACCTGTGACCTGTCTTGCGGCGACGTCAAGCGCTTCCAAACCGCTGGAATCGCCGCCTACCAACACCATGCGGGCACCGGTTTCAAGAACCGATTCACATTGCGAGGCAACTGCGAGAAAATGCTTGTCAGGTTCTAGCGGAAAGACGTTCACGTCCCCAAGGTCAATTGCATTCGCGGGTGTTACTGTGGGGCAGGACGCATACCGAAGCTGGCGCGCGAGATAGCGTTGCCCTGCCGATGGCCGGGCGAGATTGTCACAAAAATAGCCTGCAATCGCGACCTGACCGGGCACGAGATCTTCCAGATCGCCAATGGATGCGCCCAGAAAACTGGGGATCGCGTCAAACTGTATTTGCGCCGCTTCACTCATTGTGCAACGCCGCGTTCAGGGTTTCGATCGCCGCCAGTTCCGACATTCCCCTGGTGTCGCGCGCAGGCGCAAGGCCGGTGATCACAATCGCCTGCCATTTACAGGACATGGCACCAATGACGGAAACCAGCGTTTCAGGTTTCATCCCGCCGGGATTTAGGCCGACGCTGCCAGCTGCATGCCCCAGATCAATGACCGATATGTCGATCCACAAGACAGCGCGCTCGGGCGTGTCAGAATAGTCGCCGTGCCCTTCATCCAACTGCCGCGCGGTGCGCCAATCCATCTTGCGCTGGCTGATCAGATCCCAGACACCAGCAGGTTGATCGCCGTTCAATCCCACCCAGATCGTGTTGGCTGTTCGCGTCGCGATATCACGCCGGGCCAACGGCATGGCCGCGACAACTGGCAGATCAGGCAAGGCCCCCAGCACACCCGAGGCGACATCAGACGCGCCACCCAAGACAACGGGTACAACACCGTGATCCACCATTTGCGTCACAAGTTGTTCCAACGCGGCAGGCCAATCCCCTGACAGGTCCAGATTGCCAAGATCCCGACCATCTACAGGCAGTCCGATCCCAAGTTGGGCAGTCATTTTGCGCAGCGCATCGGGTGCCAGAGAGGTGCCGGATCGGGGCCCGGTGTTAACTTCGCTCGGAACGCCCATAACCCCAACACAATCAGCCTTACATTGCGAATGAATGCCAAAAGGAAGGTCCGCATAACCAGCTGTTATCATTTGTTTCCGCGCGCTATTCATTGCCAGACGCCTTCGTTATTTGCGATTTCCAATTGCGCTCAAACCGGCTATAAAAAGCGACGGATTTGCGTCGAAAGGTCTGCCTATGCCCGACAAGCCCCGATCCCCTGACGCCAATGGTGGTGTCGAAGCGGTAGAGCGCGCATTGCGTGTGCTGGACATCTTTGAGCCGGGCGATGCAGGCCTCTCTTTGAAGGAGGTTGCGGACCGCAGCGGGGTCAACAAGGCGACAATTCTGCGTCTGAGCGTGTCGCTTGAAAAGTTTGGTCATATTACGCGAGACGCCGAGGGTCTGTTTCACCTCGGGCCGTCTTTGTGGCGTCTTGGATCCGTGTTTCGCCAAAACCTGCGGATGGGGCCAATTGTGCGACCGGTGCTTGCGAATTTGGTGAATGCGACCGGCGAAAGTGCGTCGTTTTATGTGCAACGCGGCAACTCTGGCGTGTGCCTCTACCGGGTCAATTCGCCAAGGCTTGCGCGGGATCACGTTCAGGAGGGCGAGATCATTCCGCTGAGCATGGGCTCTTCGGGTCAGGTGCTGGATGCTTATTCCATCCGGCAGGGAAAACAGGCGGCCAGCATCCGAAAGGCCGGGTATTATCTCAGCCTTGGTGAACGCGATCCTGACGTCGCCGGACTGTCGGTTCCTGTTCTTGGGTTCGAAGATGAATTGCTGGGCGCGATCAGCTTGTCCGGCCTGCGCGTCCGCTTCAATGACACAGCCGTCGAAAAGTATCGCGCGGCGGTCCTTGATGCCGCCCGCCAGATTCGGGTGGAGTTTGGCGAAAAATAAGACCCGCATCATTGTGCCTTGTCTTTCCGACGCCCGATCATCTGCACACCGATAAGCGCCGTGATGGACACGACAATCAGACAGGTCGAGATCGCCGCGATTGTCGGATCAAGCTGATCACGCAGTGAATTGAACATGCGCCGGGTGATTGTGGCGTTTTCCCCGCCCGAGACCAGCATCGAGATCACAACCTCGTCCAGCGACGTGATAAATGCCAGAAAAGCCCCTGTCTGGATCGAGAATTTCACCTGCGGTACGGTGATTGTCCACAATGCGTATGCACGGGACGCCCCTAAGCTGCGCGCTGCAAGCTCCTGATCGAAATCATAATTCTGCAATCCCGACATCACCGTCACGATCACGAATGGCAGCGCCAGCGCAGTATGGGCGATCACGATCCCGGTCAGTGTGTAATTGAGCCCCAGCTTGGCATAGAGGCTGAACACTCCAACAGCGATCAGGATCACTGGCACGACAATCGGCATGATCACAAGGATTTGAGCCGCGCTCCTGATACGAGGCGCAGAGCAATGCAGACCATAGGCACAAAGTGAGCCCAGGGGCGTCGCGATTGCCGTGGTCAGCGCCGCCGCGATCAGCGAGGTCTTTGTTGCGCTCATCCATTCCGGCGACGTGACATAGGCCACGTACCAGCGAAACGAGAGCGATGTCGGCGGGAATTCCAGATAGGATGCCCCCGAAAACGACATCGGGATAACGATCAGCGTGGGCAGGATGAGAAAGAACAGCACAGCAATGCCGACCACTGTCAGCCACAGGCCGTCGATTTTACGTTGTCCGACTTGTTCCATTTTCAGATCCTCAGCGCATAAACAGTTTGTCGAGCCCGAAGACACGGTTCATCAGCCAGATCATCGCCAGCGCCAGCAACAGCAGGACCACGCCCAGGGCTGATGCGGCCCCCCAGTTCGAATAGACTGTGATGGTGCTTTCGATACGCTGCGCCAGCATCTGAACCCGGCCACCGCCCAGCAAAGCCGGTGTGACAAAGAACCCAAGCGACAGGATGAAAACCAGCACGATGCCGGCAAAAAGGCCCGGCAGGGACATTGGGAAAAATACCCGCCAAAAGGCCCCGCGCGGGCTGGAACCAAGGCCCACGGCGGCTCGGACCAGGTCGCCGTCAATATTGCGCATAGTGGCGTAGAGCGGCAGAACCAAAAAAGGCAGCATGATATGCACCATGCCAATGATGGAGCCGGTCAGATTGTGCGCCAGTTGCAGCGGTTCTTCGATAATGCCAAGTGACATCAGCGACGAATTGATGATCCCATTGCGCTGCAAAAGCACCAGCCACGCATAGGTCCGCACCAGAACCGAGGTCCAGAAGGGGACCAGCACAAACACCATCAGAATGGCCGCTGTTTTGTTCGGCATCTTTGTCAGCCAGTAGCACAGCGGGTAGCCGAGAAGGACGCAAATCACCGTCACGGCAATGCTGATCTGAAACGTGACGACAAAGGTTCGCCGATAGAGAGCACTACTAAAGATGCGCGTGTAATTTTCCGTGCTCAGTTCGCCTGCCGCATTGAAAAACGACAGCGAAGACAGCCAGAAAATCGGCAGGAAGACGACGATCAAGATCGTCAAAACCGCAGGCATCGAAAGCCCAAGAAACGTCAGTTTTTCGCGGCGTTCTTCGGATTTGAGCGTGCTGGCATTCTGAAGAGTCCCAGCACCTTCATACGTCTCGGCGATACTCATGCCACATGTTCCGGTACGATGATCGTATCTTCGGGATGCAGGGCAAGGCCGATTTGCTCTCCCTTCGACGGCAACCCGGTTTGGCCCGCGCGATTGGCAGGCACACGCACATTGATCTGACCAGCGCTGTCGTGCTGAACGATCACTAGAACGCTGTCGCCCTGATAAATGATGTCATGCACTTGGCCGGACAGGTCATTGGCGGCGTCTGGCACCGCGCCTGCTGTGACTTCCAGCAACTCGGGCCGGATGATCAGACGATGGCCTCCGCTGCCCAGCGCAATAGGCGTATTGGATTTCAGAACGCGCTCGCCAAGCTGCGCCGTGTCATTCGCTACACTAACCGGCAGGGAAATGGATTCCCCGATAAAATCCGCCACAAAGAAACTATGCGGCTGGCGATAGAGCCGCTCAGGCGTCGCGATCTGTTCGATCCGCCCATGATTGACCACTGCAATCCGGTCCGACATCGTCAGGGCTTCGCGCTGGTCATGGGTCACGTAAACGACAGTTGCATCCAGCTTTTCATGCAGCGCCTTCAATTCGATTTGCATATGTTCGCGCAACTTCTTGTCGAGCGCTGACAACGGCTCATCCATCAGAATGATCTGCGGCTCAAAAACCATGGCGCGGGCAAGGGCCACGCGCTGTCTTTGTCCCCCGGATAATTGCGTGATGCGCCGGTCGCCATAACCGCCCAGCTGCACGGTCTCCAGCGCGCGCTCGGCGCGGGCCTTCTGATCGCTTTTGGACACCCCGCGAATTTTCAACGGATAAGCCACGTTTTCTGCGACCGTCATGAACGGAAACAACGCATAGCTTTGGAACACCATGCCAAGGCCGCGCTTGTGGGGCGGCGTTGCAATCATTTCCTGTTCGCCAAACCGGATCGACCCGCCATCAGGACGCACAAATCCGGCCAGCGCCATCAAAAGCGTCGTCTTGCCGGAGCCTGATGGCCCCAGCAATGTCAGGAACTCGCCCGCGGCGATGTTCAAAGACACGTCATTCAGCGCTTTGACCGATCCGTAGGCCTTGCACAGGTTGGATATATCGATGGGAAGGGAGTGGGCTGCAGGTGACATGGGGGCTCCTAACCTGACAAAAATGGGCGCAGCACAAGATGTGCCGCGCCCAGATATTTTTTACTGTTGGATCAGCGTGTCAAACTCTTCGGTCAACTCGCCCAGCTGGCCGATGTAAAAGTTCGGATCGACCAGAAGCTGCTTGCCATAGTTGTCGGGATGTGTGTTGACCTTCACTGCCATCTCATCCGAGATTATCCCGGTGCCGAAGGCACCCGAATTCACCGGACCCAACGGCATGGTCACCGCCAGCCTCGCCTGTGCTTCGGCGCTCAGCAATTCGTTGATAAGGCGCATCGCGTTGTCTTTATTCGGAGCCCCCTTGGGAACCAACAAGCAGTCCACGTCCATCGTGCCGCCATCAAAGGCATAGGCCACATCAATGCCCGACGCGATCACGCTTTCTACGCGGTTATGGCCCATATGGATCACGTCCACTTCGCCGTCACGCAGCAACTGCGCCGATTGCGACCCGCCGCGATACCAAACGGTAACTTCGGGGGCAATCTCACCCAGCTTGTCCCATGCGCGCGCCTTGCCCTCATTCGTGGCCAACGTGTCATAGATCTCGGCCATCGGCACACCATCCGCCATGAGCGCGGCTTCGAGGTTATAGTTCACCTTGCCGTGCATACCGCGCTTGCCGGGGAAGTTTTCCAGATCCCAGAACTCTGCCCAATTGGACGGGCCATTGTCGCCAAATGCATCCTTGCGATAGGCAATCACCTTGGTGAAGTTGATGAAGCCGATGTAATTGTCATGGATCAGCTCTTTCGGAATGCCTGTGGTGTCAACAATCGAATAGTCGATCGGCTCAAGGCTGCCTTCCCGGCTCAGGGTTTCACACGAAGGCAAATCCTGTTCTGTAACGTCCCATGCAACGGCACCCGCCGTGATCTGCGCGCGCACGTCCTGAATGCCGTTTGTCGTATCTTCCTTGACAGTGATATTCAGCGCACCAGCGGCAGGTTCCAGCATGGCTGAGCGCAAGGCATCCTGAAACGAGCCTCCCCAGGACGCAAACACGACCTCTCCCTCGGCAAAGGCAGGCGAAGCAATGGCCAGGCCACCTGCCACTAGCGCCGTGGTGAGCTTCAGTTTTTGGTTATCTTTCATCATGTCAGGCTCCTCCCGAACTGTTGGTTGGTTTGTGGCTTCGCGACATGCGCGGCTCCACATAATCATTCGCAATCGTTTCATCTAGCAAAACGTCATTTCAGTTTTACTAGAGCTGATGTTGGAATTGGTCAAGGATTCTTTTGCCCCGTAGGATTCACACTCCCGTTTCCTGAGCATCAGAGCCTGGAAAATCTCGCAATTCGCGCATTGGTGCAGCATTCATCTGGGTTCGATCTTGCACATATGGCGTCTGAAGCGATCTTCGTCTGACCCGAAGTTAACTGCCACCGATTGAAGCATTTGGTGGAACGTGCGGACCGCAAACTCTCACTCGCTTTGCGTTGATCCGCGAATTTGAGTGGCAGCTTCTTGACAGTATGCGCCAATTGATCCTGACGACAGAATTGGTCAATTTGGGCTCAGCCCCGACCTCGGATGCGACGCAGCATCCCGTGATATGGAGGCATCGTCAACGTCAGGTTGTCGTTGTGGGAGGGCATGGCGGATCGGAGGATCAGTCATGGAAACACCAAACTTACCGGCCATTCGTGCGCTTCGCCCGGCTTGGAACAAAGGGCGCATCGTTGGGCAAAAACGGCCACTGAAACCAAAACACGTCTGGGCAATCCGTGTTCGACTTGAACTCGCCGAGAACCATCGGGACCTGGCGCTGTTCAATATGGCAATCGACAGCAAACTGCGTGGCTGCGATCTCGTGAAGATGAAAGTCGTCGACGTGATGGCGTCCGGCCAGATCAAGGAACGAGCTTCGGTGTTGCAAAGCAAAACGCAGAAGCCGGTTCGTTTTGAAATCTCCGAAGGCACACGCGCCTCGGTTGAAAAGTGGATGGAAGATGAGCTCATGGTCGGCTCGGAGTACCTATGGCCGGGTCGTTTCCATGAACGCTTGCACATCTCGACACGCCAGTACGCCCGGATCGTCCGGGATTGGGTCACGTCGATCGGTCTGGAGGCCAGTGCATACGGAACGCATTCGATGCGGAGGACAAAAGTCACACAGATCTACAAGAAGACCGGCAACCTGCGGGCGGTCCAGCTGCTACTTGGGCACACCAAGATGGACAGCACCGTCCGGTATCTCGGTGTTGAGCTGGAAGATGCGCTTGCGATCGCAGAGGCCATTGAAATCTAACAACTTGGGCCGTCTTCGCGGACGGCCCAAACAAGACCTTGGCGAAATCTGCGGCGAACAGCGACGAGGAGCCCAGAGCGACGGTCTTCTTGCGGAGCAGGCAAGGACATCGCTTTAAAGTTTCAACTGACACGGCGTATTAGAAAATTCAGAAAAAACTGCCCGTCAATCCTGCGCGGCTCGTAGACAAGCCTTCTTCCTGGCGAAAGTCCTTCGGGCAGTTTGACGCTTATATTGACCTTATAGGGTGTCGCCTGCCCGAAATGCGAACTCAATGTGAAGCGCAATTTCAACTGACCGGAGTCATCGAATTTGCCAGTGAAGTCCCTAAACCAAGGCCCTTCGGCCGCAAAGCCTTGGGCAGATAGCAAGGTCAGCTTGTCTCCATTGCGATTGATGCGCAAGGCTGCAAGTGGCTCGATTTTTCCGGGGAAATAGGCCTTGTCGGGCCGACTGGTTGTTTGCCAATAATCATCGTCCCATCTGCGTCTGATTAAGACAATGTAGTCACCATCAAAAGTCGCGAAAGACGGCGCGACCAACTGATTACAGACTCTTCCTTGCTCTCCTCGAAGTGCGGCAAGAGTTTCACTGGTCTCGAGGCTCTCAGGCGTCAGTCCAAGATTCTCTCTAGCGCTGATATACCGAGAGAAAGCAGATCTCGTGCGTGGGCCCGCAACACCGTCCGCTGTGCCAGCGCTGCAGCCAACGCGATTTAGCTCAGTTTGTATATCACGGATCAGGCTGCGCGTCTCTGTATCATCCTTCGCGCTTTGAGGCGATGTCGGCACAAGAGCTGCTACTTTGTCTCGCGCAGTACTACTGTTGCCCGGCACTTCGTCCTTCTGGTGCTCAGCAAGCAAGTCGTCCCGCAACGAAAGGGCGAGCGCGACTGCAAAATGATCCCTTTCGCCTTCGTATCGCTCCAGAAACATCTCGATCGCATCAAGCCTTCCGAGCGAACGCGCAAGTTCAAAGTCCGCATAAATCTGGTCTTCGACACGCTCAATTTCTTCCTCTGGCGTCGAGCCTGCAGCCGCATCTGGAACAAGAAAAATGTCTCTGGCGGGAAGCGAGCCATAAGTAAATGGCTCCTGATAGCCTTCTGTCAGAGTGTAAACCCTGTCGCGGACTCGCCGAAACAACTTGCCAATCTCAAGTCCGGGTTCCTCGATGTGGTTGAGCAGAGCCTGAGCATAGGGGCTGTTGCGGCCATCGCCGTCAAGCGCCAGCGTTCCGCTCCTTGCAGCATATCCAACCAACACACCTCCCGGATCGATACGTGCAAGTCCGCGTCCAATTGAGCGGGTGCTGTTTGTGCGCTCCATAGTCGCGAGGAATGGATTGTTGCGGCAGGCGTCAACCAACACGATCTTCAAGCCGGGTGCGCCCGCGATGGAGCTAATCAATGTGTTGAGGCGGATTGCCTCGAGTTCGATGTCACGGTCGCTCCGCAGTTCCGCACTGACAGGGATCAGGAAGTTCGTGTTGTCCAACTCGATGCCGTGGCCGGCGAAGTATACGATGACCGACTCGGCGTTTTTTGCCTTTTCTCCAAAGTCACGTATGGCAAGGCGCATGTCGCGGTAATCCAGATCAAGACCTGTTGTGACCTCAAACCCGATCCTGCGCAATGCCTCTGCAATGTCGATCGCATCATTCGACGGGTTTTTGAGATTGCTGACATGTTGGTAGTTCGCATTGCCAATTACCAAGGCAACTTTGTCCGCCAGCACCATCGCAGGCAGAAAACAAAACACAACTGAGAACAGGATACGCTTCATGTGAAATATCGCCGTTAACGCGTCTACCATATGAACGTTTCCACACTTTCGGAATTCAATCAATATGACCGGCGTGGACAAGCTCTAGCTCGGCTTAGGCCGCATAGCGGAGTTCGGGATTGACACGACGAAGGTTCGTTTCCCGCCCATTGCGCCAGTTTCGGCATGGACCATTCATATGAAGTACGAACTCGGAGCCGCCTTGCGGCGGGACAGAAAGATGCTCGCTTGGGAAGCTATCTAAACGTCAGCTTCCGCATTTCCTGCGAGCATGCGTAGCGACTGCAGCGAACTTCCACTTCCCGCGCTTCGTGCCGTACTTCAGCCCCCTACCCGTCCCGATCTAGCTTTAACCAATATCGCGTGTACCGGAGTTCACCCGTTCGGATCAAAGCGCCCTTCTCTACCAGGTTCTGGAGATCCCGCGTTGCTGTGGCGCGCGATGTTCCCGTGATCGAGATATAGTTCTCAGCGCTCAATCCCCCTGTGAACCCATCCGGCCCAGCCTTGAACAAACGGGCGATTACCTTGCTTTGGCGAGTGTTGAACTGATCACGGTACCGATCATAGAAGTGCGTCTTGGAAATAAAGAAACCAACCCGCTCAAGCGTCACCTGCTGTGCTGTAAGGACAGTTTCGGCAAACCAGACGAGCCACGGTGTGACTTCCAGCGTCTTTTGATGGCGTTCGAGTTGGTCGTAGTAAGCCTTCCGCTCTCGCTCGATCGTGAAAGCAAGGGCAATCAGACTTGGCTGACCGATATTCTGGGCCAAGGACTTTTCAGCCAGCGCCCTACCCAACCGGCCATTGCCGTCCTCAAAGGGATGAATGCTCTCGAAATACAGATGGCTCAAACCGGCCCGGATCAGTGCGCGCAATGGTTCGGGACCATCCGGTGCGGTCCGGTTGAACCAGGCTACGAACTGGTCCATTTCAGCCGGAACCTGATGTGAAGGTGGAGCTTCGAAATGCACCGTTGGGCGGTCGAGCCTGCCTGAGACGATTTGCATCGCATCCTCATGGCTCCGGTATGATCCAATCGTTTCCAGATGCCTGTCATGGGACAGAAGCATGTCATGCCACCGAAACAGGGTGTCGTGTGACAGTGGTTCCGAATAGTTGGAATAAACATCCACCATCATTTCAGAAACGCCCTGCTCGCGCGGTTTGGATGGATAGCTGTCGGGAGCCAGTCCAAGATGTCGGCGCAAGGAAGATTGCACGCTGAGACGATCCAGCATCTCACCTTCGATCGCGCTGGTCTTCATTGCTTCTTCGCTTAGCAGGTCGATACGCAATTGATCTCGATCCGATGTGTTCACATGATGAACCGCTCCAAGAACTTCCCCTGAGGACAACAGGAACTGTTGCTCGTATGGTTCGAGTCTTGCGGCGTCGTAACGAAAGGTAGGCCAGTCAGGGTTCTGCCAGTTCCACATCGTGAGGTATAAGCTTCCTTTCTATAACTCACTATTTATGGTTGCGTGATTTATAGAGGTCAATCCTATAGCTCACCTTTTTCAGACCCTTCGATCCAGTCATCACTTGGAGGTGTAATCTGAAAACGGTAAATTTCATCCTGTTTCCCCAAATTTACGTAGCATTGGATGTCCGCGAGAGCATTGCCTTTGGAGACAATTCGCCCTTTTCGATCTTGGCCAGCAACGAAATCAGGTAAGCCCCTGGAGATTGTATGTTCTCAGCACGTTGAAAGATGTATCCGAGAACAATGAAGCGAATAGCTGGGCCAAAAGTTGATTTCATTGCATACCAGGTTTGGCCAAGCCGTAGATACTCGGCGATATCATCCATAAGCCGATCACAGTGGTGCTGATCTTTTGCAAAGCGTAGTTCTGAGCATAGCCGTGGAAAACTGCGCTCCATTTGGTCTGGAGAAACCTGAATCTGAGAAAGCTTTTCTTTCTTAACTTCCGGATTCAAAGAGTCCTCTTTGTGCCCCTCAATTTCACTGTCACTGGCCCTCAAATTTTCTGTATCAGTCTGTGTTATCTCGGAGATTTCCACAGAGATTTCTGCCAACAGCTCGCTGAGTACATTCGCATCTGGTTTGCGACGCAGAGCATTGCGTACGGTGGTCACCAAATCAGAGATCGCGGTGTCATTTGCTACGAGTTCCTTAAGGCGCGCCAGAGCGGCGGAAACTTTGTCACGGAGTACAGTGAACTCGAGAACGCGATCAGCATGCCTCTGGGCTTCCTGAATGAACTCAGCGTGCCGTTCAGACAAAGGCATCAAGGAGAGCCCAGTTGCGGTGACCACCCTGCCCTGGCGATCCCGGCGCGCCCATCGCTTACCGTTTGCGCTCATGACGCGGCGGATAAGTCCAAGGTCCACCAGCGTCGAGATATGACGCTCAACTGTCTGCACGCTGACATGAGTTCGTTTGGCTATCGCCGCGTTGGACGCGAAACAGATGTGATGATCATCCTGGTCCGCAGCAATCTGATCACCGCCCATAAAGGAAACCATCGCTCTCAGGACATTGAGAGTTGTGGATTTTAACCCAAGAGGTTCTCTGGCCTCTTCAACGGCGCGAAGAAGTATCCATTTTTTGGGCGTACTGTTCCCCTGCCCTGCCGTTCCCGACAAGGTCGCTCCAATTGGAGCCAATGCTGTTAGTGTTTTCATGATTATCTATCGGCAGACAAAAATTACCCGTTCGCTCAAGAGCGTTTTTTCTTGTGTGGCGATTCGGGTGCTGCTAGATTCTAGGTGTCTAATCTAAGAATTGCGCTTTGCGCAGCAGCCCTCGAAGCTCCGGTTTCGGGGGTTTTGTTTGTTTGCCTTCCTCCTTTCTGCTCGTCCTCAGTTCTTTTTCTTGGCGTTTACAGCTGTAAACTCAGCGTGTGAGCGCTTAATGATTTCAGCCATGTTTTCGTCCAACCAGCTAGCGAAGCCAGCGTTAGCTCCGGTCCTTTTGACCGAAACAGTTAGTGATCCGTTGGTAGATTTGATTGTAACGCCTTCGATTGGGTTGAGTTCGGCTGCACCTTCTCTTTGTCTTGCACCGCGTTTGGCAGCTGCTTTTAGGAGCATTTCCAGCCGATCATCTGACGACATCGATGGCTCAATGGTTGCAAGAAGATTTGCAGCTTCATCTTCCGCTAGCTTGCCTGCAACGAAGTGCTCTGCAAGCACGGTCCATTTTGGGCGGCCTGATTTTGGGGCTGCGCCGATCATGTCACCAATCTTTGCAGGAACATGTTGCGTAATTTTTGTCAGGTGAGACAGCCCTGATTTCGAAACGTTCAATACTTGCCGCACCGTTGCCGTGTCATGCCCGGAAGTCAGGATCGCCTCGGCGAAACGTGCTTTCTCGTAGAAGGAAAGATTGCGCCTCGCAGCATTCTCAAGCCCTTTGGCGAGAAGCGCTGAAGCATCGTCGATATCCTGAACATTGGCGCGGACTTTAATACCAAGTTCACGACAGGCTTTGAGCCTCCTCCGTCCATAAATTGCCTCGTATCGACCGTCGGATTTCGATCTTCTGACAAGAATGGGAACTTGTTGGCCACCGTCTTGTATACTCGACATCAAGCTTTCAAAACTATCGTCTTCTTCGTCAATGTTTACAGCTGTAAACTCACCGAGCCTATCGGCAGGCCCCCAGTCGTCGATCAGAGCAGGGTCAATTTCCCTGATTGCGGCAAGAGAGCCCTGAAGCGCACCAAGAGCAGGGGCATTGGGTTTTGGAGTTTTATCGATGGCCTTGGGGCCAGAGCGCGCGATGGTGTTTGCGATCCCCGACATCTCCTGAAGCGACTTTCTAGCCATTAGCTGCGTCCCCATGCTTGATGGATCATTTGCTCTACCTCAGAGCCGATCGCATCCATTGAGTTCTTTGCCCGATCATAAGTTGCGCGTGTCATTTCTGACCGCACGACTTCGTAAATTGATTGTTTGAGCATTGTGGCGTCACTGACCGCGGTGCTTTTGAGGGCTGTGGCTGACATAACGCGATCCTGAAACAGTGCCCGCATGAACGAAGCCAGTTGTTGAGACGGTACGTCTGTTGGCTCGTCACGCGTTATCAGGAATTTGAAGTTGTCGTATTCGAGCGTAGCGCCGGCATCTTCAATGACTGCCATGTAAGCACCAGCGAGTTCGAGAAATTGAGCCGTCGAAGACACGTCCAGCATCGAAGGTGTAAGTGGCACAAGCAATGAACTGGCGGCCGCCATCCCAGCAATTGTCAAGAATCCTAGCTGAGGTGGGCTATCAATCAGAACAAGGTCAAAATCTCCTTCCACCTGGGCCAGGGCATTCCGTATTCTTGTAAAGAACGGATGGTCTGGGTTGGAGTGAACGGCAGATTCTGTCTCAAATTCGGAAAGAACAAGCCGTGACGGAGCCACAGAGAGACCGGGGAAGTACGTCGGAAGCACGACGTCCGCCATATCTACCGGATCTTCATATCGAATAGCATCGTAAATCGTCAGCCCGTCAAACTCTATTTCGGGGCTTATGCCGCACATGGATGTAAGAGAGCCTTGAGGATCCAGATCAACAGCCAGCACACGGTAACCGCGAAGCGCAAAATAGTGAGCCAAGTGAATTGTTGTGGTGCTCTTACTGCTGCCGCCTTTGAAGTTCATCAACTGCCAGACTTGGAGCTTTTCTCCTTCAGTCCGGCGAGGGACATAGCGCCCTTTTTTGCGTGAGGTTTTCTCAAGCGTTTCGCGAGCCTCCCAAAGTTCTTGGGCAGTATAGTAACGCCTACCGCTGCGTACGTCATTCGGTTCAGGAATCGTTCCCTCTGCGTGGACTTTGCGCATGAATTGACCTGAGACTCCTAAGAGTTCAGCAGCTTCTGGCGCTGCAAAATTTCGCAGTGATTTGGTGTTGTCGGGGGCAAATGCAGCAAGTAGATGTTCCCGGATAGCCGAGTTTAATCTCTCAGATATTTCCGTGGCGAGTGCCGATGGTCTTTCTGCCGCAAGTGGTGTCACGGGAATCATGTAGTTGCCTCAAATTAAAGAATGTGGTCATTTTTGCGCCACTTGAGATAAACAGCCGTGATTCATAGCACTAAGTCAAGGATTTTCGCCTATATTGTAGGTTTTCCAACGCGGAGGACTACATACGCTTTGCATCAGAGCAGGGTGGTTTACAGTTGTAAACTCGGTTGAGCGGGATCATGGGTTCTTTCAGTCGATGAAGTTCTAACGTAGGCATGCGAAGGCATTCCTGTAAAACTCCTCCCTATGCTCCGCTTTGAGTAGAACGCCTCTAGCATGGAGTTGGAGTGAAGGCCGAACGGCTTTTGGCGCAAATTGCGCAATTGGGAAGGGCAGGGAGCTAGTTGAGCTGATTGGTCAAATTCTCTCACCAACAATTTCGTTATCGAGTTTTCTGCGATACCAACTTCGTAACAATACTTCTGCGCCAGTACGGGAGTACGATGCGGTGAGAATGGCATGGCGATCTGGGTCAGATACACCGAGCTCAGCCCGTGCGCAGAGGAAAACACGCGAACATTCCGGCTAGAGTCAGCCGCTCGCCAATTGCCCAAGAAATGGCATACCGTGAGGGCGGGGTTTCGGGAATTGTGCGCCTGTAAGTTGCGACGGAACACGGAACTGTCCTCGATCCAGTGCAGCTGTGCTTGCGCGGCGCGGCTTTTGACGCAAGTCTCTACCGTCATTGGATTCATATGGGATCACAGACATGATCCGTGTGTTCACGTCCCATTAGCGTCCATAAAACCAGCTTGCTCGAATTAGTGATTTTGGGCTCCTCAATCGTTGAACAGACGGTCTCGTTGGCATATATTGCCAAAAAGGAGGCTTACGCCATGGTAACCCGCAATGTTGTACTTACAGAATCGCAGGATCAACTGGTGCAGAATCTGGTTGCGTCCGGTCGATATCAGAACGCCAGTGAAGCGTTGCGCGCCGGCCTTCGGCTTTTGGAGCGGGAAGAAGCGGGGCTGGAGTCTCTCAAACAAGGCTTGCAGGAGGGTGTAGCGCAGGCTCAGGCCGGAGATTTGGCAGAAGGCAGGGGTTCGGATGCGATCCGTCGTGCCTTTGCAAGGGCACGAGCCAAGGCGTGACCAGACCCTTTCGACTGACACGCCGCGCTGAATCCAGCCTGGTGGAAATTGCCCGATGGACCATCGACAAGTTTGGATCGCATCAAGCCGATCTTTATGAACAAGAACTAATAGCGCGCTGTCAGGCCATCACAGAGGGCAGGGTGGCCAGCCGAAGTTGTTCTATATTGGTCGAAGAGGCGGCGGATCTCAGATATGTGCGCGCAGGAGAGCATTTCCTGGTTTATCTGGATCAGCCGGACGCGGTGATCATTGTTGATATCCTGCATTCCCGTTGCGATCTGCCGCGACATGTTTCCGCGCTGGCCACGTTAACAGATGCGACAGGAAACAAGACATAGGCACAGCAGCCGGAGTTTCCCTCAAGCGGGGATTATTAAATAGTCAGTAACTACTCACCCCAGTAGATCAGTCGCCGGGTTATCCGCGATGTCCACATCGTCGTAGTATTTCTGCGCCTGGGCCATGGAGCGATGCAGGGAGAGGCGCATCGCGGCCTGGATCGGGGCGCCGTCCAGCGCGGCCTGGGTCAGGAAGCCCGAGCGCAGCCCATGGGGGGAAGCGAACCCGTCCGGCAGGCCCGCCAGTTTCGCCCGACGCTTGACGATCTGCGCGATGGCATCCGGGCTGAGGCGGCGGGTTAACACCCGATCGGCTTTTGAAACAGGCCGGAACAAGGGGCCGTCCTGAATCTCACCCACCTCGATCCAATGGGCCAGCGCTTGGGCTGCGCGGCCTTTCAACACCAGCCGCGGCGTTTCACCTTTGGTTGTCGTCTTGGTCTCCAGCAGTGAAATCCAAACCAGGCTTTTCTCGTCGAACTCCTTCAGCGAGACGTCTTCAAACATCAACCCGGTGATCTCCGAGCGCCGTCTACCACCCGAAGCCCAACCCAGCATCAAGATGGCGCGGTCGCGGCAATCCCGCCGGGACCCCCGACAAGTGGACAGCAACTGCTCGAGCACATCGCGGGTAATCGGTTGCTGCGATTTTGGGGCAGGGGGCCGGGCGGCGGCGCGGCGCGCCTTGGCACGGGCCTGCTTCACCTGCGGCGCATCAAAAGGGCTGGTCAGGTTCTTCATTCGATGAAAGGCCAGCCAGGAGGCGATGCGCCGGTCCAGCGTAGAAGGGGCCGGGCAGGCGAGGGACTTGCGTAGCCCTTGCGCGATCAACATCTCGGCACTCTGACGCGCGACATCCTCGGGCGCGGCATCTCCCAGATCGCGGGCGTGATCGAGAATGAAGGCCAGCGCTGTGGCCTCGCTCTCGGGCCAGTCCAACGGCACTCCGAACCGTGCTGCCTTCCAGGCCGTTACATAGAGCAAATCGCGCTCATAGGCCCTGAGCGTGTTGGCGGGTGTGCCGCGGACATAGAGATCGGTCAGGGCGTCCTGGTCAGACTGCGACAGGGCAGGGGAGGGGGCGGGGAGATAGGGCTCAGGGGTGCTCATACGGCCCACTCTGCGCCCATTTTCCCGCAAAATCAATTATACTTGATAAGGGATACTTATCGTGTTTATTTGATGAAAGCTGAAACTGGAAATGTTGTGAGCAAAAAGATATGGAATTGCACATTAAGCGGATGGAGCCGTGCAAAGCATCATTTTTTCGATGAGTTGCGCGCGGCTGGATTTGTCAGTACTTTTTCAATGTTTCGAAAACTGCATTGCGAGTTGCGTCGTCGTTTTGAAAAATCCTGTCGGCGAGAAACTCAGACGGAAACTCGGGCCAAGTTTTGCGCATCTCGTTTACGAGGCGTTGTGCCTCTCCCGAATTTCCCAACTGATCCTGTGCAACAGCTTGGAATAATAGGGAAGGAGCGCTGACAGGATCACCAGCGGCTGGTGCGCCCTGAAAGGCATCGACAACATTTTCGTAGTTCCCGAGCATAAGTTGCGACACGCCCCAAATGTTTCTTGCGCCAAAGCGGCCAGATCCTGATCTGGGTCTTTCTGGATTGCTAACTTCGGCGGCGAGTGCAGGGGCATTGGCCATGATAGCAGTGATGCCTGTAAGGTCGAGAATATGGCCATCCTTTGGCGCCAGTTCGACTGACATTCTTGCGTATTTCAATGCCTCGTTTGGCTGGTCTTTGACAGCCAGCACCCAACCATTTACGCTGTTTGCCCACGCGTCGGTTGGAGATAACTCAAGTGCTTTTCCAGACATTTCTGAGGCTTGATTGAAGAGATAATCCCTTTGTGCTTCATCCGGTGACAACACCGCCAGGATCGCAAGGACCTGCGCTGATCCAGCATAGCCGTCGGACAGAGCCGGGTCGAGTTCCATCGCGTGCTGGAACATTCCCAGCGCTATTTGCTGACGCTTGACATCAAAAACGGGGAAAAGCATGCCGCGGGCTTGATCCGCAAGATTGGCTGCCTGGAGTCTTGTCAACGATTGTTCGCCAAGCGCCACACGTTCTGCTTGTTCGATGGATCGAGTTGTTGGCACAACCTCCCTGTTATCCTGGCTCATCCAGATTCCAAGCACAGCGACTAATGCAAGAACACCCAGTCCGGCTGGCAGCAGTTTCAGCGAACGCCGCCACCCATCAGGCTCATCGCTGTCACAAGTACCTGACGCGCGGTTTTCGATTGTAGGTTCGTATGAAAACCGAGGCTTGTATCCGCCGGGGTCGACAAAAATGCGAACACCTTCACCGTCCCAGTGATCTTCGTAAAACGCGTGTAGCAGTCGACGCAGCCGCCTGGCTTCGACGCGAACGAGGTTTTGACTGCCAGTGCCATCAATGCGACGCTCATAGACCTCCACAGCGATAGCTTTACCTCGGATCTGATCGCTTCGACCCGATAAAGATTCCTCTACTATATAGGTTAGAAATTGCTTCAGGCGGGGCGAGGCTTGAAACCCTTCACTTGATACAATTTGATTCAGAGCTTCCCGGATGAGCTCCGGAGAAGGCTGTCCAACATGTTGATTTATTGGCAATTCGTTGGATTTGTTCAATGTCAACTCACCCCCAACTCACGGTGACTCACTTGGCCTTTGCGGTCAACCGCACTCATCTTGATTTGAGAATAGATAGTGGGTGTCGGGATTTTTCCAGTGACGGTGGACCTGATTGAAGAAATTCCAGAACTTTCCGATGTGCTGTCGAGGCACATTGAAACGGACGCGCTTCTCGGCGAGGTCATCGAAGACCTGAAGAAAGCATCTGCGTTTTCGAAAGACGCATCGATCACGGCCTCAGAGCGCGCCGAATGGGCCCACATCAAATCTGAACTCATCAACGAGCTTCGCCGGATATTGAAGCGCAAACTGTGAGATACTTTTAACTGAGGACCGATCCATGACCAAGGAAGACAATAGAAAAGACCAGGACGACAAACAGGCTCAGGCGTCAGACCAAATTGAAGACCCGTCGCGGCGGAGTGTTCTAAAGGGCTTGGCTACTGGAGCGGCTGCGACAGGGGCAGCTGGGTTTGCGGCAGGAAGCGCCGAGGCCCACGAAGGAGACGGCCCTCTAGGAGAAACACTCAAAAACCCATATGGTGGTCGACCCGCAGGCGGCATATCTTTGCCGGAGTACTTCCGTCCTACGAAGTACATGACTGGTTCAAACGCGAACTATTTTCCACTGAGTGAGGAGTTGGGGCCAGATGAGATGCGCATCTCATTCTGTGGTTCAACACCCTATCCGCCGCGCGAAGATCAGGCGGGCACCTGTATTATGGTCGAGCTGGGTAACGGAAAAAGGTTCTTCTTCGATTTTGGATCCGGTTGTGTGCGCAATATCATTGCCATGCAAGTGCCGGGGCAGCTGATCAACGACATCTTCATCTCTCACCTTCATGTCGACCACTACGCCGATATTCCCTATATATACCCATTCCGTGCCTGGTCGGGTGGTTACACGCCACTACGCATCCATGGTCCCTCTGGTCGGACACCCGAACTTGGCACAGCTGGAATGGTTAAAGGCATGCAACAGATGCTCAAATGGCATTTGGAGGCCTTTGATGTTTTCCCGATTGGGGACGGCTACGAGATCGAAGTCAATGAATTCGATTTCCGCCAGGAAGGTGGCATCGTTTATGACGAAGACGGCGTGACTGTTCGGTCTTGGCCGCGCAGTCATGCAAAGGACGGCGCAGTTGGGTATCGGCTCGATTGGAACGGTCTGAGCTTTGTATGGACCGGCGATGGTCGCCCGGATGAGCTTTCACGGAAATACGGCGAAGGTGTGGATGTTTTTGTAACCGAAATGTCGGGACAGGATATTGGTCAGTTGATGACCTACAAATACGGCATTCCACAGGATCTGTTCAACTACACCATCGATACACATCACACCTCCCACTATGCTGTGGGCAAGCTCTTTGCTGATACAAGGCCGCGTCTGGGAATGGTGACACACTACACTCAGGACGAGGATATCGACGCTGAAATGCTGGCGGGCATTCGCGCTCACTACGACGGACTATTCCAATGGGGGCTTGATGTGGCTGTCGTCAACGTTACCAAAGATGCGATCTGGTACCGGAAGGCGGCGTTGCCCGGAAAATCTGGAACTGTTCCGCCATTCCGCGAACTGGCCGCGGCAGCAGAGGCCGGGCGCATTGAGCTTCCAGACGAAGTTACCTTGCCGAACCCAAGGCTCACCCGCGCAGATCAACAAGATCAGAAGTACCGGGATATGGAGATCGATCCGCGCGAATACTACCCGTCAGATGTCTTTCGTGCGCCTGGTGGGGAATGGCCCCAAAACTTCACGATCAAGGTGTCCGATGTAATCGGTCCGCGAGACGAGGACTAGGAGGTGAGTGCCATGATTGAGTTTGGCTCGACCGCTGCTGTCCCAGTCACCATTCTTACCGGCTTTCTAGGAGCCGGTAAGACAACACTTCTAAACCGCATCCTGACCGGCAACCATGGATTGCGCGTGGCCGTTCTTGTGAATGATTTTGGATCAATAAACGTGGACGCCGACCTCGTGGTAGGTGTTGAAGATGACGTAATGAGTCTGGCGAATGGCTGCGTATGCTGCTCGATCCGAGATGACCTGATCGAAACGGTGGAGGCCGTTCTCGCGCGCCCGGAAAAACCGGAATACATCGTGCTTGAAGCAAGTGGAGTGTCGGACCCTTCGTCGATTGCGATGACTTTCACTGACCAACGGTTCCGGGACATGATCCGTTTGGACAGCATCATGTGCCTTGTGGATGCTGAACAAGTATTTGCTGCGCCCGAGCAGATGGAGCTGAAACTACGCCAGATCGCCTTCTCTGACATGGTTATCCTCAACAAGATTGATTTGGTTGACCGTACTACTGTTCAGAAGGTTCACGACTGGCTTGGATCAAGATTCCGTCGCTACCGACTTGTGGAGGCCGTTAACGCTGAAGTACCGCTCGACATCCTTCTGTCGGTGGGGCGTTTTGCCGCCAAGCAGCTAGATACCGAAGTACCAGATCATCACGAACATGGTCCCGGTTGTGGTTGTCCGAACCATGACCATTCTGCCCAGTTCACGACGACCTTCTTGCAATCCGAACGACCCGTCCCCTTGTCCGGACTGCGTGACGCGATCAAGCGTTTGCCTGGCGAGGTCTACCGGGTGAAAGGGTTTGTGCTATCCGAAGAGGATCCGGACCATCGGGTAGTAGTGCAAGTCGTCGGCAAACGCGTCGACATTGCAAGAGAGGAGCCGTGGGGTAACCGCAAGCCCGAAACCCGTCTGGTTGCAATCGGAGCACCTGGAGCGGTTTCAGAGAGTATGCTGGAGGACGTGTTTCTCGAGCCAGTCTGATTGCGTGTCGGATTCATGCAAGTCGATCTGGTGTGTGCTCGAAGCCCTAGTCGTCAGAATTCTCCTGTTGTGAAAAAGCGGTTCGCGCATGGGTCACGCTCACGCGCGGGCTGACCCGTAACCAACTGGTTGACCTTTGTGTCTTCGAACACCTAGCCCTCAAGGCACGGGCACCTTTGCTAAGAGCAACCATGACGTCCAGAGGGTTAACTTGACCGTTGGAAGGTACATAGAAAGCCGATTTCACATCGTCTGTTTCGCATGAATCAGGCATTGCGCAGTTGCTGAGCATTCGGTTTCGATGACATTGAGAGCAAATCTAGCGGCCAAAGTTTGGATTTACGCTCCTAGCCTGGTGGCTTCCAACTGGCCTGTCTCATTGCATTACCAAGGTCTTCCCCGTGTTTCGGATTTGCAAAAAGCTTCTCGAATAGCGCATCCACGCGACTGTCAGGCCAATCGCGTGAGAGTTGTTCCGATAGAGTCCGAGCTTCAGCCTGATTGCCCATCATCTGATGTGACGCAATTAGGTAAGCAACGGATACAGGTCCGACAGGGCCTCCTTTTTCCGTTGCTCGTTCAAAGGCTGACACGGCGCCTTCATAGTCCTTCATATGAAACTTTGCTGACCCCATCGCGTTCTGAAACACGTAACCCCGCTCTAGCTCGATTTTTGAGAGTGCGTCCTCGCTAATTTCTACGACTTGTTCAAATGAACCGGAAAAGAGCAGGACCAGCGACACGAACTCCAACACATGTACGTCGTGTGGTGCCAAACGCTGTGCTCTTTGTGCAAATTCTATGGCCTCAGGCCAGTTTCCCATTGCAAACTTGACCCAAGCCATTGCGGACTGGCTCCAACCCGTTTCCGGGGCCAACTCGATGGCCCTGTTGGCCCGAGCGTCGGCGTAGTTCAACATTTCCTTGGCTAGGTCGGCATCGGATGTCAGCACAGCAATTGTCGCAGCGACCTGCGCAGCGCCTGCATGGCCGCCGAAATAGCTGTCGTCGTTTTCAATTGCCCCCTTGAATATGGTTAAGGCCGCGTCAATACGCGCAGGTTCCAAGGCCGGGAAGATTAGATCACGACCAGTATTGGCTAGATTTACAGCCTGAAGACGCATAGGGGATGCATCAAAAATGGCGCTGCGCTCGTCACGACTCAGGCCATCGACTGGCGAAACGACTGGATCGGCTAGTTTTTTCGATAGCAACACAACAACAACTACAAAACAGGCTAGAACGAAGAGGCCGGCAACTCCAACGAAAGGGCGACGCCAAGTGTTTACTCTGATTTCCAGCCCAAACGGAGGAGGTTGAAGCGTCTCGGGCGACCTGACCAGAATCTCAGGAGCGTAGCCGCCCTTTGGCAGGTCGAATATCATGCCCTCTTCGAGACCATCTCCGGCATAGAATTCGGCAAGCTTGCGACGCAAGCGACCGGCGTCGACCCGAACGACGTTTTCACGGCGCGACATCTCTGACAGGGTCCCACCATAAACATCCATGGCGATGGTCTTGGCACGAATATCGTCAGCTCGACCGTTGAGCGATTCTTCGACCACATACACCAGAAAGTCCTGCAATCGCTGTGAACCCGCGAAAGTCGAAGACCTGACAAGCCGCTGAAGTGCCGCCCGCACATCTTTGGGAGCAGGTGACCCGCTCTCATTCAATTGAGTAGATGTGTTTTTGGATAATCCCATATTTTCAGAAAGTTACGCAATTGGTTACACCGTATTATGCCCCGATAAACCTTTTGTGAGAAGTGAATTCGGGGAAAACTCAGCGAAGTTTGTTGATCCATCGAATGAGCCATCGCAATTGGTACGGTTACGCTTTTGATACCCTGTTTCCCGATCACCAATCCGCAATTGCGGATTTACGGCTCGTGGATACGGAATTCGATGAGATCTGCCGCGACTATCAGCTTCTTTGTGACGAGTTTCTGTCAATGAATATCGAGCCGGGAAGCCACTTGTATCAATTCGCCTGCGATATCCGCGATACCCTGGATGGTCTTCGGGATGAAATCACCCAATCGTTGCGGCGCGCAGGAAAGATGTAATCCATAGGGGAAGGGATACCGATGAGATCAATATTGAAACATGCCACAGCCATGGTGCTGATGGCTGGCGCGGGTTTTGCCCAGGATGCGCCTATCATCCATGATGGCGAGTTTGAGTTCCTACGCGCACAGTTTGGCGAGCAATGGGATGCGCAGGACTCCGAGATTGAGGCGAAACTTGCCGAGATCCGCGACGCCAATGGCGGCCAGCCGCCCAATATCCTGTATATCCTGATCGACGATGTCAGCTTCGGTCAAATGGGTAACCGGACGATGAACTACGTCACAGGTTTCGACACGCCCAACATCAACGACTTTGCCAACGAAGGCATGTCCTTGATGAGAATGTATACTGAGCCATCCTGCACACCGACACGAACTGCGATGTTGACCGGTCGTCATCCGGTGCGCGCCGGCGTTGAAGAGGTCAAAGTTGCGCTGGTTGGCGAAGGTCTTGCAGCTGAAGAAGTCACGATTGCCGAGATCCTGAAGGAAGAAGGATACAACACTGCTCATGTCGGGAAATGGCATCAGGGCGATATTGAGCAGGCTTACCCGCACAATCAGGGTTTTGACTGGGCCGCATTCCCTTTGCATCAGCAGGTTCAACTCAGCCTGATGACACGGGATGCGATGGTTGCCAACAATATGCTTGGCTTCCATCCGTCCGGACAGTCCAACCAATTCCAGCTGGATGAGCGATTCAAGCCCTATGGTCTGGTAACCGGCGTTGAAGGGGAAGCAGGTGGCCTTGCTCGCGAAGTCGACATGGCGCCGGGCGAAGAATGGACACAGGCTAAATACGAAGAAATGAACCTGCGCTATCAGCGTCAGGCACTGGAACAGCTTGACCGCCTCGCCTCGCAGGACGACCCATTCTTTATGCAATACTGGCCACTCTATCCGCTGAATTTTGCTTATCCGGATCAGGCCGTTTCCCGCAATGGTGGCTTCCATGCCGACAAGTTGCAGGTTCTGGACGGCTGGATCGGTGAAGTTCTGGCTAAGCTGGATGAAACTGGCAAGGCGGACAACACCATCGTTATGATTATGGCTGACAATGGCCTGATGTATCACTACGAAGGAACGTCCGGTCTGAACCAGTTGATTTATCGCGGCGGAAAGACGCAGCACCTTGAAGGCGGAGTGCGAACTGACGCGTTCATCCGCTGGCCTGGCGCTATCGAGCCAGGCAGTGCAGCAGGTGACATCGTACATGTCTCGGATTTGTTCACGACCTTCGCGCGGATCGCAGGCGCAACTGACCGCATCCCGCGCGACCGCGTGATCGACGGCATTGACCAGACGGCGCTGTTACTTGAAGGCGAAGGCAACTCGCGTCGCGACTACGTCTATGTGTACGAAGGGCCCGTATTGCGCTCAGTCGTGAAGCAAGAGTTCAAGATGCATTTGCCGGCCCCCGGTCAGCCCGGCGCTGCGGCCCCCGTGTTCAATGTCTATCGCGACCCGCGTGAAGAGCATCCGCTTGTCGGGTATTCACTATGGTCCGGTGCATCTTTCCAAGACATGGTGAAGCGCCATCAGAAAACCATTGCAAAGCACCCGCATCTGCCGCTGGGCAAGGGTGTGCCGTATGAAGGTATTGAGAATCTTCGTCCCGAAAGCGAGTTGACCCGAGAAGTCTTCTCCAGCTGGCAATGATGAAGGTAGACGGCGGCGAGAACCTGTCGCCGTCTAACTTGACCATCCAACTTCTCTTAGGTGTCTGATGTCACGCATCTTCCATTGTCTTGTTCCTCTGATCTATGTACTGCTCGTGGTAGGCTCTGCATCAGAAGCTGAGGAAAACGCGTCAAATCCTTTGGCTGCGGTTAACAATACCGACATTCGATATCAGTATTTTGATCTGGGAGGGGGTGCAGACCGTCAGGATGCCTTTGTCGACGGTGCATACATGTTACGCCCCGATCTAAAACTAAAATACGAGCTCCACTACAATTCAACGAATGCGACTGGTGAAAGGTTCGACGGGTTCGAAAAGACCAGCTTCAAGCTGATCTACTTTCCCTCACAGAAACCCTTGAATGACACCTGGAGCGTGAAGTCTGCACTTGGTTTGGAGTGGATCCTCGATTTTGGTGACCCCGACGAAGGCATCGGCACCGGGTCGGATCAGATAGCCCCATTTGGTGGGTTCGCTTTTGCAAACACTAATACTGGGCTGACTCTGATCCCTCTGGTCCAACACTTTGCTTCATATAACGGTTCGACCGATGTCAGCCAGACTGCGATGCGCCTTATTGCGCTTCAGCCATTTGGTGACGGGTATTGGGCCAAAGCAGATATCAAGGCGCCATACGATTGGGAAAATGACGCGTGGCCCGCGACCGCCGAATTCCAGATCGGTAAGAACCTCAGCCCTGGAATTGCACTCTACGCAGATGTGTTGGTCGGTATTGGTACTGACAGACCCTACGACCAAGGTGCCGGGATAGGTCTGAGGTTCAACTACTAAGCGCCGCCAATATGCAAGGAAAATCCGATGCTCCATCGCAGATCAATTAGCGCCCTCGTATTTCTGACCGGCGTATTATCTATGCCCGGGCTTTCCCGTGCTCAGTCTCTACCTGCGCCAGGTCAAAACGAAACAGGCTGGCGGCATGGAGCCTCATTCTATCTGTTCACACCCCTACGAACCACGGGTACGTCAACCGTGGCTGGACAATCCGCGGATTTGGATCTGGACCTTGGTGACGTCCTGGATGTGCTCGATTTCGCAGCAGCCGGCCGGTACGAGGCATGGAACGGGGATTTTGGCATCATCGTGGATGCAAATTATGTGGGGATCGAACAGGATTCCAATCTGCCTGGCCCTCTGGGTGCCGGGGTAAACGTGGACGTTCGTCAAAAATGGTTTGGTGTGCTTGGGGCTTACCGTATTTCAGATGGCGAATACGGCAGCAGCGGCCAGAGGTATGCAATCGATCTCCAAGGTGGTCTGAGGTACAACTCCATCCGTCAGGAAATCGACCTAACTACCCCAGGACCGGGGAACCCACCTACGTTGGGTGGAGATCAGGGTTGGATAGAACCAGTCGTCGGCATACGCGGGATGTGGCGGCTAAACCAGAAATGGACTGGGATTGGGTCCTTGGAACTTGGCGGTTTTGGTGCCGGTGGAAATGACCTCCAGATTGGTGCAAATGTTGGTTTCGACTATCAACCTTGGGAGAAGACCGCGTTCACGTTCGGGTATCGTTACTTTAGCGTCGACTATAGCGACACACTGAGTTCCGGTGAATTTGCCTATGACGTCGACCAGCATGGTCCATACATTGGTATCAAGTACTTTTTCTAACGAACGGGCGTGAAACAAATTCCATGAGAAACAATCGAATGGCGGTTAACACGACAATGCGCCGTGAACGGGCTGCGGTTCGCAAATGCCCGGCAGCTCAAAGAGGCCAACCAAAGGCAACGTTTCGCTGACACGAGCAGCGAACTCAGATGACACCACAATGCGGTAGTTCGTACGGCGGGTGATCGCTTCTAATCGCGCCGCGTAGTTCACGGCAGACCCAATCACGGTGAAGTCAAGTCTATTTACCGCGCCCACATTCCCATAAAGCACTTCACCAATGTGCAAACCAATCCCAAATGAAATCGGCGGATCTCCTACATTACTGCGGTCGGAGTTTAGTCGATCTACGTTTTCGCAAGCTTCACGCGCGGCATTTAACACCGACGAGCACACTTTCGAAGGATCATCGACGTCTGCCGGCAAAGCAAAAAACGCTAGAATGCCGTCTCCCAAAAACTTTAAAATTGTACCTTGGTATTTTTCAACCGGTTTGGCCATAGCGTCGAAAAACTGATTTAGCATTCCAATCAAATCGCTACTGGATAGTGCTTCGCTCATTGACGTAAATCCGGCAAGGTCGCAAAACCATATGATCCCGCTTTGAGTTTTACCGGACCCACGCGTGATTTCACCATTCAGAATGCGGGTACCGGCATCATGCCCCACGTAAGCATCCAAAAGATGAACAGCCGTTCTGCGAGCTGTGAGCAGTTCAACAACACATCCGAGTGCTGGC
The DNA here is from genome assembly GCF_056541275.1 of Ruegeria sp. AI2. Classification (NCBI taxonomy): domain Bacteria; kingdom Pseudomonadati; phylum Pseudomonadota; class Alphaproteobacteria; order Rhodobacterales; family Roseobacteraceae; genus Ruegeria; species Ruegeria sp. AI2. The sequence continues at coordinate 65,549 of NZ_JBQFYB010000013.1, read as the reverse complement.
AAAAGTGATGCGATTTTCATGACGTGTTTTGGAGTGAAACCCGAGGGCTGATCTGTTGCGCAGCACAGAACCTGTGGACGATTTTGACTGAAGCGCAAACTCATAAAGACGGCATCTGTGGCGCCGTCTGACTTGAGGGATTGCCCAAAAGCATACTCAATACTCAAGTCATGCAGCCGTATCATCGGGACACCAGAAAGTATTTTTGGAATAGGACTATTTTTATAGCTATCCAATAGCTGTGCTCCATGAGGGCGGGCAAGGATTTGCGTACCCTTCTTTGCATCCCAGACATAGGTTTCAGCAAATAGTTCGGGGTGGAGTTGCTCCACCCCGACAAACATTTTGACAAGTGGGATATCGAGTGCGGTCAGACGGACATTCAGGGACTCTAACAGCTCACAAACGTTTGCCTTGTCACGACCAGCGCTCAATAGCCACTGGTTTACGGGCGACATCGCTTCGCTTGTTTCAGGAGAGATTTCCGGTAATTTTGCTTCTTGTTGCTGCATGCAGGTCAAGCCCCACGTTTTGACTTCACTATGGTTTGGCATTCGCATTAGGTTGACCAGAATTTTGTTCTGACGTTGAACCTATACTACCGCTGGACCAGTTGTTCCTCTGACGACGCACTCTAATTCGCAGCAGATACTGAAGTGATCTGGATCGTCTGACATAATATAATTGGTGAATCTTTCGCCTGCGAGTTTTCCAATGGTTGTTGCTGGAATGCGAATAGTGGTGAGCCCTGGCTCAACATCCGCGGACCCCTTGAAATCTCCAATACCGATGATTGACAGGTCATTAGGAACCTTCAAGCCAAGGTTTTGGGCCGCAAACAAAGCGCCCTGTGCGATGACGTCGTTTCCGCAAAGTAAAGCGGTAGGGCGAGTACGTTCAGTTAGAAGAGATGTGGCCGCCTGCTTAGCCTGAGATATGCTGTATGGGGCTTCAGAATCTCGTTCATTCGGAATGGAAATACCCTTTTCATAAAGCGCGTCACGTACGGCAGAAAGACGATTTTGCGCCCGGTCATTGTCTGTAGTTTTGGGAAAGATCAGCCCAATGTCACGGTGCTCCAATGCAAGCAGGTGTTCTGCCGCAAGGCGCCCGGCCAAGCGGTTGTCGGCTCCGACACACGGAAGCGGGCAGTCATTTGAGTAGTTCCATATAGCGAGCGCCGGTGTTCTCTGCTGCTTGATCAACTGAACAGTGGCTTTAGAATGCTCCAGCCCTACCAGCGCCACCCCGTCTATCCGATGCTCCAGCAGCTTGCGGACCATCGCGTATTCTCGGTCGAGATTATAACCGTGTGATGCCAGCAAAAGGGTAAACCCGGCACTGTCGATGGAATCTGAAAATGCCTGAATGACTTCGGCGAAAATTGCGTGGTTGATGGTAGGGACGACTAGACCGATTGTGCCTGACCTTTTGCCGTGCATCGTCTGCGCTGCTCGGTTTCGGATGTATCCCAACCTTTGCACTGCTCGGTTGATCTTCTTCCGAGTCGCAGGGTTGACCAGATTGGGGTGATTAAAGGTGCGGGACACCGTTGACGGTGACACTTTTGCGGCCTTTGCAACCGCTACAATATCCACCTTACCCTTTTGATAATTAGCCATAATATTCTTCCATTCGGTCGAATTTATGAAAACATTTGCAATACTATTTTCATCGCCTACCCTGATTTGTCAACAAAGTAAAAGTGTGGACCGATGGGTTGGGAGGCCCTGAATGGAATTCATTTATTACTTCGGAGACGTCTTCACACCGTTGTCGTTTTTGTTGCTGTTGGGCGGCACGATTGGCGGCCTGATCCTGGGGGCAACGCCGGGCCTGTCGCCGACAATGGCTGTCGCACTTCTGATCCCGTTTACTTTCCAGCTTGAGGCGGCGCAGGGTCTGATCCTGCTGGGGGCAGCCTATACGTCAACCGTTGCCGGAGGTGCCGTAAGTGCCATACTTCTGAAGATCCCCGGCGCGCCTGCAAATATCGCCACAACGTTGGACGGCCATACCATGGCAAAACAGGGGGAGGGTGCGCGGGCTTTGCAACTGTCTTTTCTGGCCTCGGCGGTTGGCGGTATTTTTGGCGTATTGCTGCTGATCTTCCTGACCCCGGTGCTGGCGAAATGGGCGCTGGCTTTTGGCCCGTCACACCTTTTCTGGCTGGCCATTCTCGGCGTGACCGTGATTGGCACGCTTGACTCCGCCTCGGTGGTCAAAGGCCTACTGTCGGGATGTATCGGGTTGTGGCTGGCCACAATCGGGTTCGACGACATCATGGGCGCGCAGAGATTCATTTTTCACCCAGCACTGGGTGGCGGCATCAACATAATCGCCGCGTTGATTGGCCTGTTTGCGATACCTCAGGTGCTGACGATGTTTGCTAAGGGTCGCAACAACACGGGCGCCGAGGTCATCGAAGTACAGCGTCACTCAGTCCTCGCAGCCTTCCGCGAACTTTTCAGTCGCACACGTGCGCTGAGCATCGGCACGCTGACCGGTTCGATCATCGGTCTTATCCCCGGCGTCGGGGGACAGATCGCGGGACTCGTGGCCTATGATCAGACCAAGAAATTCTCGGCCGAGAAAGACAAGTTCGGCACTGGGCACTCCGAGGGTGTGATTGCTGCGGAATCTGCCAACAACGCTATGGTCGGACCGTCGTTGGTTCCGCTATTGACCCTTTCGATCCCCGGCAGCCCGACCGCTGCCGTGCTGTTGGGTGGCTTGCTGATCCACGGGATCTTCCCGGGCTCGGATTTGTTCGACAATCATCCTGACGTCGCCTGGACCTTCATCAACTCGATGCTGATCGGCCAAGTGCTGATGTGCATCTTTGGCCTTTACGTTGCAGGGCTTGCGGCGCGAGTCGCACAGGTTCCGCAATCCGTCATGGCAGCTATCGTTCTGTCACTGTCGGTCTTTGGGGCCTATTCCGTTCAGGGCTCGATGGGTGACGTCTATGTCATGGCCTGTCTGGGCATCGGCATGTTCTTTCTGGAACGCTTTGGCTTCTCGGCCGCGCCGCTGGTGCTGGGACTGATCCTAGGACCCATCGCCGAAGCCAACTTTATCCAAGGGGGAATGATCGCTGACGCGACCGTCGGTAAGGCGTCGTACTTCCTGACCGGTGGGTTGAACCTGTTCCTGATCGCAGTGGTTCTTGCCTCGATCGCCTACTCAGCCTGGATGGAACTGCGAAGCCGCCGCTACACCACCAAAGAGGAGGCACAGGCATGAACCGCTCGCAGCACATATTCGGGTCGGGTATGGTATTTGCAGTCGGCCTTTGGGTGACCTGGGTCAGCTATACCCAGCAACCGGCCGAGGCATTCCTGTTCCCGCGTCTGATCGCAACTGTCTTTGTGGTGCTGGCCGGGTGGACATTTGGCAAGGCGGTCATGGGTTTGTCCAAGATCGGCAACGGCGTGACGCGGACAATGTTTGTGAACATGCTGCCCGGTCTTATCGTCACACCGATCTACGTGTTCTGGGCCGCAAAAACGCTGGGGTTCTACACCGCAACAACCATCGCTTTTTTCATCCTGCTGTCGATCTATGACCCCGCACCGCATTCCGAGGGCAAAACCTGGATCAAGCGCGGGATCATCACAGCAGTCTTTGTAACAGTGATGTACGGGCTCTTTGCGATGCTTTTGAACGTCTACACACCAAGAGAAATTCTGTTCTGATCCCGCAGGCGCGTGGTCGAACCAAATCAGGGAGGAAAGGGAAAATGAAAAGATTGATTGCAGGGGCAGCAATGGCTCTGGCGTGCCTGACGGGCGCGGCAACGGCAGAGGACTATCCCGAACGACCGCTGATGATGATGGTCAGCTACGGGGCTGGTGGGGCCACCGATTTCCAGGCACGGATTGTAACCATGACCGCCGGGAACGAGGATGCACTGGGAATGCCCATCGCCATCATCAACAAGCCCGGTGCGGGCGGGCGTGTCGGATGGAACTGGTTCGCAACGCAAGCTGATCCGGACGGCTACACTTTGGCGGCCTATAACGTGCCCCACTTCATCGCCCAGTCGATCAAGGGTGGTGTCGAGTATTCGGCGGACAGCTTTGAGCCTATTGCTAACTGGGGTGCAGACCCGGCGGTGTTCGTGGTTGGTGCGGATAGCGAGTTCAACTCGATGGAAGACGTCGTGGCCTACGCCAAGGAAAACCCGGGCAAGCTGACCGTATCCGGCGCGGGTCTTTTTGTGGGTCACCACATCGCGGCGCTGCAGATCGACAAGGCCGCCGGAACCAAGATGGCCTACATCCCGACCAAAGGCGGCGGAGCTGCGGCGATGAAAGCAGTGATAGCCGGCGAAGTCATGGGCGGCATCAACAATCTGTCCGATGCCTTCCGCGCGCAAGAGGCAGGTAACGTCAAAATCCTTGGCGTCGCCGATCTGGAGCGCAATGCGTTCCTGCCCGACGTTCCGACGATGATGGAACAGGGGCTGGACGTCGACAATTCCTCGGTCAACTTCCGCGGTGTAATGGTGCCCAAAGGGACGCCGCCAGAGGTGATTGAAAAACTGGCCGCCACCGTGCCCGAGATGTTCGCCAACTCGCGCGTCACCAAGAAGATGGAAGCGGGCGGCTCGCCCATGCACATCATGACACGTGACGAAGTGATCGAGATGTGGGCGCAGCGCCAACAGACGCTGAACGAACTGCTGGCTGGCCTCTGAACGACCCCCACCGGGGCGGGTCTGGTCCGCCCCGGAAAACACATCGAGGATGAACATGAACGCTCAGAACGAGATAGCCCCCGAGATCGCCGAAGTTGACCGGATCATGGCGCAGGCGCGCAAGGCGCAGATCGCCTATGAAGCCGCAGGCAGCCAGACACTTTATGACAAGGCGGCGCTGGCAGCGGGTTGGGCGATCATGGAACCCGCGCGCAATCGGGCGTTGGCAGAGCTGGCCGTGGAAACCACAGGGCTGGGCAATGTCCCTGACAAGATCACCAAGAACCATCGCAAGACCCTCGGCCTGCTGCGCGATATTGCCGAGGCAAAGACTTACGGCGTCATCAGTGACGATCCTGAAACAGGCATCACCGAAATCGCCCGCCCGATTGGCGTAATCGGCGCGGTCGTCCCGTCGACCAATCCCGCTGCAACTCCGGCCAACAACATTATCAATGCCCTGAAGGGCGGCAACGCGATCGTCGTCGCGCCCTCGCCCAAAGGTGTCGCATCCTGTGAGCTGCTGCTGAGTTTCATTCACGCCGAGTTTGAAAAGCTGGGGCTGGACGCGGATCTGGTTCAAATGCTCCCCGCGCCGGGATCGAAGGCCAAAACCCAACGGCTGATGGAAGGCTCGGATCGGGTTATTTGCACCGGCAGCCAGAATAACGTGCACCGGGCGCAGTCCTGCGGGACACCCGCCGTCGCGGTTGGTGCGGGCAACGTCACGGTGATAGTCGATGAAACCGCCGACTTAGCGGCCGCCGCAGCCAAGATCACGGCCTCGAAGTGTTTCGACAACGCGACCTCCTGCTCGTCCGAAAATGCCGTCGTTGTTGTAGAAGCGGTCTATGACGACTTTGTCGCCGCAATGGCAGCTGAGGGAGGCGCGCTGATTCCGTCCTCTGACGAAGCAGGGATCGTTTCCCGCCTTTGGCCGGACGGACACCTGAATCGGTCAGCCATCGCTCAGGACGCTGACAAGATGCTTGAGGCGCTGGGAATGGCCGGGAAAGTCCCCGAAGGCACCAAGTTTCTGGCGGTCGAAACCGACGGCATCGGCCCCAATCACCCCCTGTCCGGTGAGAAACTAAGCCGCGTTCTGGCCCTGTATCGGGCCTCAGACTATGCCGCCGCGAAAGCCACCGCAGCGCGCATTTTAGCCCATCAGGGGGCCGGACACTCGGTCGGCATTCACACCAGCGACGACACGCGCGCGGTTGAGCTTGGTCGCGACCTGCCGACCTGCCGGGTCATCGTCAATCAAGCGCATACATTTGCCACTGGTGGCAGCTTTAACAATGGCATGCCCTTTTCGCTTTCTATGGGATGCGGCAGTTGGGGTGGGAACTCAATCGATACCAACCTGCATTGGCGGCACTTCGTCCAAACGACCAAAGTCGTGCGTGAAATAGCCCCGCGCGAACCCGCGCTAGAGGATGTTTTCGGCGCGTATTGGCAGGAGACCGGGCAATGATGGAACCGCCAAAAGGCACAGTCCGCGACTGGCTGGACCGTAGGGCCGATCAGGGCGGAACCGGGTTTGTGTTCCCCGATGGCGCACCGGATCTGAGCTGGGCGGAGCTGAGCAGCTCGTCCCGAAACGTTGCAAGCATGTTGACCCGCTTGGGCGTGCAAAAAGGCGAGAGTGTCGCCCTTGTTTACCCTAACTGCCGCGAGGCGCTGATTGCCTTATTCGGCGTTCTGTGTGGTGGGTTCCGGGCAACCATGATCAATCTTGTTGCGGGCGACAGTGCCGTAGCCTACGCGCTTGAACACAGCGGCGCACGCTTTGCCTTTGTGCACCCAGATCAAACCGAGTTGTTTGACCGAACTGCCGATCCTGCAGTGACCACGGCCTTGCAGGTCACCGACGCCGGTAACGCCACTGCCGAGCTTTACGATTTGGCGCCCGATGATCACGCCCTGCTCATGTACACTTCGGGCACAACCGGCCGTCCCAAAGGTGTCGTTCACACCCATTCCAGCCTGTTGGCTGGAGGCTGGACCACTGCTATCGCGCATGAGCTGTCAGACACGGACCGTGGCTTCTGTGTTTTGCCGATCTACCATATCAACGGGCTTTGCGTGACGGTGATGGGAACGCTCGTCTCGGGTGGATCGCTGGTCATGTGCGAACGGTTTTCGGCAAGCCGGTTCTGGGACAACGTCGGGAAAACGCAAGCTACTTGGTTTTCGGTGGTCCCGACAATAATCTCTCATCTGCTGCATTCCGACAACAACCCGGATGCCCAGACACGACAGCAGTTGCGGTTCGGGCGGTCCGCGTCATCCGCGCTGGCCCCGGATGTGCAACGCGCATTTGAAGAGCGGTTCGAGGTTCCCATCATCGAAACTATGGGGCTTACAGAAACTGCGGCGCAGATCCTGTCAAACCCCCTTCCGCCAGGCGTGCGCAAGATCGGCTCACCAGGTGTTGCGTACGGAAATAACGCCGCGATTCTGGACCTAAATCAGCAACGGGTTCCACATGGGACTGAAGGTGAGCTGGTTATAAGCGGACCGAACGTCATGCTTGAATATCTCAAGAACCCGGATGCGACTGCAGGTACTTTTACAGCCGATGGCTGGCTGCGTACGGGTGATCTGGCGCGTATGGATGAGGATGGGTACGTCTATGTCACCGGCCGCCTGAAAGAACTGATCATCAAAGGCGGTGAAAATATCGCCCCGCGTGAGATCGACGAAGCGCTGTACTCCCATCCCGACGTTGTTGAAGCCGCAGCTTTTGCGCGCCCCTGTCGCAGCTATGGTGAAACCGTTGAGGCCGCCGTGAAAATCCGGGACGGATCCGAACTGACGTCGCTGACCCTATTGCAGATTTGCGAAACCAAGCTGGGTCGATTCAAATCCCCCGATCAAGTCCATGTCTTGCCGGAATTGCCAAAAGGGCCATCAGGGAAAATACAAAGAAACAGAATACTCGAGATTCTCAACGACAAGATCGGTGGTTCGACGATGTAACCCGCAGCAGTTTTTTTATTAACAAAACACTGCTGACCTTTTTTTCATTGTTGCAGATCTGAGGAATTTCAACGGCCGTTGCTCGTTCATATCTCGTTAATATTTGCTTAACGCGTGCGTCACTCATGCGTCAGGCTTTGCAACCGCGTTCCGGACAAAGTGTGATTGTCAATACAATCCACGGCTCAGGAGGAACACATGGAAACCCACGCGACACTCAATTTTGCTTCCGTGCGGCACAAAATCAAATGGGCGTTCACGACACGCCGTGCGTTGCGTTCGGACATCGCAGGGCTTGCCCCACTCACACCAGCCACCCTGCGTGCTGGCGACCTCATATTGTGTGAGGTCGCCAGTATTGGGCAGCACAAGAAGATTCAGCAGGAAAATCAGCGCTTGTCAGTTATGTATCCTGGCGATCTCGTGGTGGTCTGTCTCGGAGACCGCTACGCTCCGGATCAGTTCCTAGGAGCCGCAAAGCTAAGTGGCGACATGCTCGATTTGTTGGCTGGTGGCGGCTTGGCGGGCACAGTTGAAGCTGCTCATCACGCGATGTCAAAACCAACACAGCTGCGCCCCATAGGTGCGCTGGCGGATCGTCACGGCATTGTAGTCAATATAGACCGGTATGCGATCGATGCCGCAACCGTGCCGGAAAACATGACGGTGTTTGGTGTTTTTGGCGCATCGATGAATGCGGGCAAAACCACCGCTGCTGTCTGTCTGGCACATGGATTGATGCGCGCGGGCTATGAGGTGGCTGGAATCAAAGCTACAGGTACTGGAGCCTTCGGGGACTTCAATGCCTTTGAGGATGCTGGCATCCCGGCGAGTGATTTCACTGATACTGGCTATGCTTCCACCTTCCGGGTGCCCTTGGCAGATATCGAACAGTCCTTTGATACGCTGGTTGGGCAAGCGGCCCGAGGTGGTGCTACGGTGGCCGTGGTGGAGATTGCCGACGGAGTATTCCAGAAAGAAACCCGCGAAATCCTGCAAGACTCTTCAATCATCCGCCGCATGGATGGCCTGCTTTTCGCAGCTCCAGATGCACTTGGCGCTGTCGGCGGCACGCAGTTGCTCTCGACCTGCGGCCTGTCACCCTTTGCTATCTCAGGCAAGGTCAGCCTGTCGGCACTTGGTGCGCGGGAAGCAGGCCATGTCACCGGAGTGCCGATCTTGACACGGGAAGAACTGTGTACCCCTGGCGTCGTTACCGATTTGACCGCTCACCTGATGCGGAATGAACGAGTTGAGACACATTCGGATGGAGCGGTTGCCGCATGAGTGATTTGAGGCTTCCTAACCCTCTTGCCCGGCCACGAGGTCGGGCAATTTTCGCCATGGTGATGCTCGGTGTACTGCAGGCGGCATGTCTGTTTCTGGCGGCACTTTCCACACGAGGCCTGTTCGAAGCACTGCACGGAAGCGCTGATGTTCCATTTATGCTGGTGGGGCTCTTGTGTTTTTCGGCGGCTGCCACGGCAACTTGCAATGCGCTTGCGCGAACAAAGGCTGAAGCCATTGGACATTCTTTCGCTATTGAACTGCGCGAAGTCGTCTTTTCGGCGATTGCGCGGCTTCCACAGAAAGTTCGAAATCGCAGAAGCGTCGGCGGGCTCTCTTTGCGCTTTGTTGGGGATATGACCGCAGCCCGGGGCTGGGTTGGATTGGGAGTACATCGGCTGATTGTCGGGGCCTTGGTTGCGCCTGCAGCATTTACTTGCTTGTGGTGGCTTGATCCGCGCCTGGCTGCTGCGGGTGCGCTCCCACTGCTGGCTGCGGTTCTGCTTATGGTAGGACTCGGTACAATTCTTCGCCGACGCCACAGGCGATTGAGAAAAAGCAGAGCCAAATTGGCAATCTTTGCGATGGAACGGATCATGATGTCGGACGCTCTGACCCGGCTTGGGCGATTGCGCCGCGAATTGAAGAGCTTGAAGAAAGAGGGCAGGGCGGTCGCAGATAATTCGGTTAGTCGCATACGTCGCGTCTCATTGTTACGAGCCTTGCCTGATGCAGGTCTTGGTTTCGGTGGAGCGGCCATCCTTTGGACTGCTCTTAATTTTGAGGTTGCGCCGGGCACAACGGCTGGAGCGTTAGCAGTTTTGGGGATAGCTGCACTGCCAATCAAAGAAATGATCGGTGTTTGGGACCGATATGTAGCTTGGAGCGTGGCGCGAGCGCGCTGCGAGGCGCTTTTGGCCTCGACCGAAGAGGAACCATCACGTTCGTCTGTTGACGCTCCGATGAGCTTGTGGCTCAAGAAGGATGGTGATCTACGATTTTACTGCCCAGCTGGCCAGGTCACTGGTCTTTCGATCCTTGAGATTGACGACGCGGTAGACGCTATGCATTGCATCGTATCTGGTTCTGAGACCAGCGGCTGGGCCGCGGAATTCGATGGTGAATCTGGGTCCACACTGCAGGTTGGTTTTGTCAATGATGATCCTTCGTTATTGAAGGGATCTCTTCGTCGCAATCTCTCGCTTGGCTGTAAGCGTCGTCCGTCTGATCATGAGATAGAAGACTGCGCGCGCGCGAATGGTCTGGGTTCACTGATGGACCGACTTGGTGGTCTTGATGGGACGGTAACCGAGCGTGGTACCAATCTTACCGCGACTGAAAAACTGAGGATTTCCGTAGTTCAAGTGATACTGGCAGAGCCAGTTTGCATTGTGATTCAGAGCTATGTCTGGTCGCATTTGGCTGACCGCGATAGGCTTCTGCCGAACCTTGGAAATAACGGTGCGACCATCGTGCACACCTTGGGAGCAAAGGAGGCGCCGGGTACGGAGGTTTGGCTCTCGGACGGGTGCAGCGATCTGAAGCGGGCTGCCAGTCATGGCATAGTAGAGGGAGACAACAGAAAATGCGCCTGACCAGTGTAGTAACTGGATATACGTTTGGAGTGTTTCTACTTGCGCTACTGAGCGGTGGTCTGGCCTTTTGGGCTATTGACCGGACCAGCAATCATATTGAGCGTATGGCTCTGGCGCAGGCCTCTTATGAGGCACATCTTCGTCTGTCCACAAACGGTTTTCAGCTATTCAAGCACTACGGCAATACGCTTTTGACGCCCGACGTTGATGATGAAACAGAAACACGCGCGCTCGCTGACCAAATTCGGTCAGATATCGCGGAGATCCGAGGTATCATCGCAACTGAGATTGAGATGGTTGGCGAGGAAGAAATTGAAGAACTGGAACTTCTAGAACGCCTGGAAACAAAGCTCGAGGTATTGATCCGGCACTTTGAACGCCGGACGAAGATACAAACACTTAACGAAGCCAGTACCCGCTGGATGGCGTTTGTCGGTCTGCTCGGCAACGATACCGAGGCTGGGTTTCGTGCCTTGATGACAATGGCGTTAGACGAGGAGCAGGAAGAAGTTGCGGAAACACGGGAAGAGCTTCGCCAAGAGGTACTTTTGGTCACAACCATGGGTGGTGCGTTTATTGTAGTTGCTGGAGGACTGGCATTTGCGGCAATTCGGTTTTTCCATCGCAACGTGACCAAACCGCTTCAAGGACTGCTGAGCGGCGTGGAAGGCATGGAGCGCGGAGAGTTAGATAAGCGCATTGCTGTTTCAGGAAGCCAAGAGATAGATCAAGTCTCAGCTCTGTTGAATTCCATGGCCACAAAGGTGAGTGAGCGCCACCAGATATTGGAAGATAAAAACACCGATCTTGAAACCATCGTGAAACAGCGGACGAGTGAACTGGAGCGGCTCTTAGAGGAGGCTCGTGTCCAGTCTGGCGGGCGGCAACGCCTTCTGGCTGATGTCAGCCATGAATTGAAGACGCCGCTTACAATCATCCGCGGCGAAGCAGACATTGCCCTGCGCAACAGGCAGCCCGAGGTTAGTGAACTCCAGGAGGCATTGCGCCGTTCTAAAGTCGCTGCGGAGCATACATCGGCCATTGTCGACGACCTGCTTTTGATATCCAGGCAAGAAAGTGGCGAACTGAAGCTCAAGAAAGAGGCGAGCAACTTATCAAGGATCGTCCAGGATGCGGTTGCACTCTCACCAATTGTTTCTGAAATTTCTGAACCGGATGGGTCTATTCCAGTCAGTGTGGACCGCCTTCGTCTACGCCAGGCACTTCTGGCTGTGCTTCAAAATGCCAATAACCATGGGGCAACAACCACTATCATAACACTTAGTGAAAACGGGGATACATGTGAGATTTCTGTTGCAGACAATGGTCCAGGTATGAGTGATGCAGAGAAGCAAAACGCATTTGCTCGTTTTTACCGGGGATCCAATGCAGGAGGGAACCGCGATGCAGGCTACGGGCTTGGTTTGCCAATTGTAAAATCCATAGTTGAAGCTCACGGCGGATTGGTCAAACTGTCAGATAGTGAGTTCGGCGGATTGCAGGTTCTGATATCCTTGCCACTGCGCGCTCCATTGAGATCTGTTTCATGAATATTTTGATAGTTGAAGACGAAGATGGGATTGCCGATTTTCTGGTGCGCGGATTGAGAGCCGAGGGCATGATTCCAACTCATGCACAAGATGGCGAAACGGCGTTGGAGCTATTAGGAGAAAACGAGTTCGACGTGGTCGTATTGGATGTCATGTTGCCTGGTATCTCGGGCCATGAAGTTTGCACCAAGATGCGATTTCGCAAGGACTACACGCCGGTCCTGATGCTGACAGCCCTTGAATCGACACATGAAAAGATCGCAGGTCTAGAAAAGGGTGCGGATGATTATCTGGCCAAACCTTTCGATTTTGACGAGTTATTGGCCCGGATTGCGGCTCTTAGGCGGCGCTGCAAGACCTGGGTGATGTGTTGTGAGCCGGAAGAAAACGTAGGCCCAATAATCCTGGATAAAGACGCACAATGCGTCCGTGTTGATGGTGCACGTCAAGACCTATCCGTCAAAGAAATGGCCATACTTACGATGCTGATGACAAATAAAGGCAAAGTGATGAGTAGGGAGCGTATCCTTAACTCAGTCTGGGGTGCGACTGCGGACCCGTTGACGAACACAGTGGACGTGCATGTGGCAAGGCTTCGCAAGAAGATTGCGCCGCATGGTGATCTGATCGCCACCGTGCATGGAACCGGTTATCGTTTCGGATGAGGCCGGGGCGAAAAGGAGATGAGTGCGAAACCTACGGAATTTCAGGTCTCAGTGCGGTGTGGATGTAGTGTGAAGATTTGTGACCTGATGGGGCCGCGCTTTGCGGCTGCGGTCGGCGCAAACGGCAGCTGCAACTCATCTGACATGGCGGGAAGCGACTGAAAAATCAAAACATTTCGAACCGATCCAGCCAACACGTTGTTATTGCGAAAGCTGTGGAAATGCCACAACTGGCGCAGAATGAAGCTAAGGCGTGATTGAACCAATTTGTCAGAAAGACAGGAGGCTATGACACGCGAAAGGAGACAGACCATGATCCCAACAATCCTAGATGATCTTGTCGGCCAAATCCGCCAAGCTGCCGCATCAGAGGATCGCTCCACAGCTATTCGGGCTTTTCTGGAGGGAAGTCTGTCGCAGATGGATGACCTGGCAGACGCCATCGCGGCAACGGAAGAGGACGAGGTTATGCTGTTCGAGGATGAAAGCTGCTCGATCTGGACCTGTCGCTATGGCGCGGAAGTCGTTTTTGCACCGCACGAACATTGCATGTCGGTACATATCGCTGTCTATCGCGGTGCCGAGGTCGAAGTTCTTTACAAGAAAGAACCCGGGAAACTGCGCCACGGCGGCAACCGTATTGTTAAGGCAGGCGAGGTTGTACGCCTTGGGCCCGAAGCCATCCACGCGATCACGGCGGATGGCAAAGAACAAAGCTGCGCTATCCACGTCTATGAAGGTCCGTTGACACAGGTAGAAAGGGCACTCTTTGACTGGACCACCGGCGATGAAATCGAGTTCACAATGGAGAACTTCCATTCAATGGCGCGTCGCAAGGCGGATATGGCAGAGTTTGACTAACCTCGGAAAGCAAGATTGACCCCATGAAGATAACATCTGTGGACGTCTATTTCCTCGATGCCGGAGATCAGAGGGGTATGCGCAATCCGATCGTTTGTCGCATCCACACCGACGAAGGCATCTATGGTGATGGTGAATGCGGCATCGGCTATGGTGTCGGCTCGACCGCGGGGTTCGGCATGGTGGCCGATCTAGCCGAGATGATAATCGGCATGGACCCGATGGAGAACGAAGTCATCTGGGACCATATGTTCAAGGAAAGCATCTGGGGCCAAGGCGGTGGCGGCGTGGTGTTTTCGGGCATCAGTGCCATCGACATCGCGCTGATGGACATCAAGGGCAAGATGCTGGACCTGCCCTGCTATCAGCTGTTGGGCGGCAAGTTTCGCGAAGATCAGCGCGTCTATGCCAGCCAGCTGCAATTTGGTTGGGACGATAGGATTGGCCCGTTCGGCAAGGCGTCTGACTACGCCATGATCACCGAGTACGCTATGGCGCAGGGCTATGACGCGGTGAAGATCGACTTCACGATGTACGATCGTGAAGCAAATCTTATCCCGAAATCCGCTTTTGAGGGGATCGTGCCGAATGCGCTGCTGGCGCTGGTTGATGAACGATTGGCCGCGATCCGCTCTGCCTGTGGTGATGAGGTGGATATAATCGTCGAGAACCACGGTCGGACGGATGCTCCTGGCGCCATCGCCATCGGCGCGCTTTGCGATAAATATCGGTGTTTCGCCTATGAGGAGCCCACCACCCTAATAAACCCAGAGACGCACAGGTTGGTGCGGGAAAAGGTGAACACTCCGATTGCCTCGGGCGAGCGGATCTACTCCCGCTGGGGATTCATGAATTATTTCCGCGAGCACGCGATCCAGCTGATCCAGCCGGATATTTGCTGCGTCGGCGGGATGACCGAGGCCAAGAAGATTTGCGACATGGCGCAAGTGTTTGACGCCACAGTGCAAGCACATGTCGCCGGCTCGCCAATTTCGACCGCAGCAGCGCTGCATTTGCAGGCGGCAATCCCGAATTTCTGCATCCATGAACATCACTTCCGCTCTACACATCCCGACGTGGTTGCCCTGTGCAAACACGACTACCAACCGGAGAATGGCCGTTATCGCGTACCGGAAAGGCCTGGTCTGGGGCAGGAAATCTCAAACCAAGCAATCAGGGGAGCGTTCATGCACAAACGTGTCGCTTGAACTAGCTGAATTGGAGATCTTCAATCTAACCAAAGGGCCTGCGAAACAGATGGCTAGATGCAAGAATCAATTTCTCAGGATAGTATTAGTCAATTGTTGAATCTGAGATTCTGGCAATCTTTTTCAAAAGGCTGACGACTTGCTTGCGTTCATCCATTGAAAGCATCTCAAGAGTTTGGTCGTTTACTTGCCGAACGATTTTCGGAAGTTGCATCGCTTTTTCGCGTCCAGCATCCGTCAAAAAAATTAGAAACGAACGACGACTGTCCGGGTCGGGCCTTCGTTCAGCGTAGCCAGCTTCGACCAGCGCATCGATGTTTCGGCTCGTGAAATAGTCCGGGAAATTGAGTTTTTCACCCAAAGCCCTCTGGTTGATCCCATCTTCGTCAGCCAGCAGCATCAAGTTGGCGAACACTTTTACGTCGACGTCCACTTCTTTCAGCGCGTGCTTCATCCGAGCGTCGATTTCGCGGGCTAAGGTCTGGATCAGAAACCCGAAACTGTTTTCTCGAATGTGCTTTGTGCTTTTCATTTGGGTCATCAGGAATGCGCTCCTGATCATGGCCTTAATCCCTAATCTTGCATCCTGCAAGTGTTGCAGTGATTTTTGCATTTACAATGATTGTAAGTGCAAGTATTGCGATTACAAGTCAAGCAGCAGGTTGAGTCGGTGTTTATCAGTCGAAATAGCTGAGGTGCCGCGCTCATAGCCAATATCATGAGGAGTGCGGGCGATGCTCAAGCGGCAGGGTGTTTTGTTGATCTTAGGCCTGATCGCAGTTTTCGGGCTTCTGCATGTCGTGTTTGCGCCAACGGATCATGACTCGAGAACTACCGCTACGACCCTGCTAGGTGGGGCTGCGTTTCTCCTGATGACCTGCTCGGTAGTGTTGTCCACGCGCGCTCCGGTTCTAGAAGACTGGTTTGGTGGGTTGGATCGAATGTATCAGACCCATAGAGTTGTCGGAGTGCTTGCCGCTCTGCTCGCGCTTGTTCATTTTTTTGGCGTACCAAAGGAGCTTCCGGCGGGCGTTGATCCTCTGCAAAACCCGCTGGTTCCTTCTGCCCCACTTGGGATGTTAGGACTTATCTTTCTCGTAATCGGTCTGTTCATCGCTTTGAACAGAAAAATCCGATATTCCTTCTGGCGACCCACACACAAGATCATGGCGCTTGTATATGTGCTTGTGATCGGACATTTCTTCACAGCACCTCAGATCTTCTTTGTGCAGTTTAGCCCCTCCGGTTTGCTGCTGCTGGCCGCCGCAACATGCGGTGTGGTCTGCCTGATCTATTCAATATTCGGGATGAACAAGAGAACTGCGGCACCCTACACAATCGAGGCTGTTAATGCGCTTGAACGGGCCACCGAGATCGTCCTTAAACCCACAGGACCGCACCTTGACTTCAAGCCCGGTCAATTTGCCTTTGTTGAGATTGCAGGCAAAGGGTGGAGCGAGCCTCATCCTTTTACAATCTCAAGCGCTCCCAGTGATGGGCACTTGAAATTTACTATCAAGGTTCTGGGTGACTGGACGCGCAAGGTGCGCGAAGAACTGCAGCCTGGTGGTCACGTCAATGTTCGTGGGCCATACGGGCGATTTGACGCGACGAAGGCTGGAGATAAGCAAATCTGGCTGGCCGGTGGCATTGGATTAACTCCGTTTCTGTCAAAAATCCGAGCTATGGAGTCTGGGGATTCCCGACAAATTCATCTGGTTTATGCAGCTCGCGAAGCGCAGGATGCGATTTTTCTGGATGAACTTCGTGATCACGCTGCCCGATTGGGGAACGTCACGTTGGTGCCCTTGTTCTCAGACGAGGGGAACTTTGCTCGCGTAGACATGATGAAACAGAAACTGCCCGATCCCTTGGATAGCTATGAGTATTTCATGTGTGGTCCAAAGCCGATGGTGGACGGTTTGATGAAAGACCTCAAATCCGAAGGCGTTCCACGCAGCAAGATTCACACCGAGGCATTTGAGTTCCGTTAATCACCAATTCATCAGGCTGTATTTCCATGAAAAAGCTTCTCTCATTCATCGCTGAGATTGGAACCATCATGTATGTGGGCGGCATTCTATCCCACATTGTAATCGGTGCCATCAACGCACATCCATCTCCCGAAACAGCTGCTGTCATTTACCACTACAAGCTGCAGAGCGCTTACATTCTCATTCTGCCCGGTCTTGGTCTGAAAATCCTGGTCGATCTGATCCTATTCTTTGGCTTTGCAGAACGCGCCTGGTGGATGCGGATCAAACTTGCGATGACGGCCTTTCTGACAGTCAATGCGTTCGTTTTTCTGGTCCCGATGATGCCGGAACTGCTGGAGATGGCTAAAGCCTCAATCCCAGACGGCGAACTGAGCAAGGCTTTTCTCGACCGTGAAAACACTGAGAAGCTGGTTGGGATGTCGAACGTGATCCCCTTGGTTACAGAGATGATCATGGGGGCGTTCCGACCTAGGATTTCAAAGGCTGAACGGATGCAGTTGGTCGAACGGGCCTGACCACAACCTCTCAACCCCCAAGACGCCGAGGAATAGTCACATGAACTTCCGACCCCTGTTGTTTCTCCCCCCTCTGGCAATTGGCGTGGGCGGGTTCATGTGGCTAACCAGTGAAGACGCGGCGGAAGTAACACCTCCGGCTGAAACAGTAACGGTCGTGCGCACGATGGCGCTGACCCCAACTTCCGCAGTACCGAACGCATCCGGGTATGGTCGCGTCACTGCCGTGGACAGCTGGCAAGCAATTTCGCAGGTCGATGGGCGCGCAACCTTCGTGTCTCCTGAACTCGAGGTGGGGACAGTTATTTCAAAAAACACGGAAATTTTGCGGGTTGATCCCCGGGACTACGAAATCTCACTAGCGAGGGCGACTGCATCCCGAGACAGCGCCCAAGCTGCATTGGATGAACTGGAAGCGACCGAGCAAAACACGAAGGCTTCGATTGAACTGGAAACCCGCCTTTTGGATGTACGCAGGGCAGAGTTGGCGCGGCAAGAAACTCTGTTGGAACGCGGAAGTGCATCCCAGTCTGTTGTTGATACGGCTATCGGTAATTTGCTCGCGCAAGAAAAGATGGTTTTGAATCTTGAAAATGCGCTGCGGTTACTCCCCGCGCAGCGCGCCTCGCTGCAGGCTACGATCGACACCCGTGCTGTCGAAATCGAAGAAGCCGAGCGAGCATTGGCAAACACGACCATTACCACTCCACTCACTGGGCGTGTTGTAGCCAAATCGGTGTCACCGGGACAGTTCATTCGTTTCGGTGACACCGTAGCCACAATAGAAAGTACCGCCGCATCGGAAGTCACGGCAGAATTCCAAACTCGTGTTCTTGGCAATTTGTTCACAACGCTAAGAGGTATTGAACCCATCGATGCGCTGCGAGGTATGGATGTATCTGATGCTTTTGATGTGTTGCAGAGCTTTGACCTTCAAGCAGAAGTGCGCATGTCTGTCGCAGGCGAGGTCTACGCATGGCCAGCTGAGCTCGTTCGGTTTGATGGCAGCGCAGACCCGACAACGGGAACGGTTGGTCTGGTTGTCCGAATAGAAAGCCCAAGCGTACCAAACCCCGACAGACGCGGGCCACCGCTTTCAAATGGCACCTTTGTTGAAGTCCAAATATCTGCGCCGTCCGCGCTAGAGGCACTGCGTGTCCCACGCGCAGCTTTGCATACCGATGGACCAACCCGCTTTGTCTATGTTCTGGACGATGAATCCCGGCTCGAGCGGCGGGAGGTGGAAACTGGTTCGGTTCAGAACGACGAGGTCATTGTCCACAAAGGTCTCGCAATCGGCGATCAGCTCGTCTTGTCCGACCCCCGACCCGCAGTCATTGGTATGTTGTTGGAGCCTGTTGAGGAATCTACAGGCCAAGAGTCATGATCGCATACTTCACACGGCATCCCGTCGCAGCAAACCTCGCCCTGATCGCTGTCTGTTTAATCGGCCTATCCACACTGCTGGACATGGAGCGTGAAAGCTTCCCGGAATTCACTGCGTCCGAAGTTTCGGTCTCGGTCGAATTCCCGGGCGCGTCGGCCAGCGATGTGGACGAGCAAATCTGCCTTATTCTCGATGAGGCGTTGGGAGCAGTTAACAATCTAGAAGAGATTGAGTGCCTGTCTGTTGAAAACCTGGCGACGGCCACCCTCACTATGGCGGAGAACGGAGATATCGGGCAATTTTACAACGATATCTCATCAGAAGTCTCCAGTATTAATGATCTACCGTCAGAGGCCGAACTTCCGTCGGTCAGCATTCTTGGTCAAACGGAAGTGATCGCATCTGTAGCGGTTTCGGGCATTGAAACACATGATGGCCTGATTCAATACGCTGACGCGTTTGCGGAAGAATTAGCCAATTTGCCAATGATCGCGACCGCCGAGGTCACGGGTATATCGGAAGCCGAATACCGTATTTCGTTTGATCAACTGGCATTGCGACGGTTTGGGCTTAGTCCGAAGGACGTCGCTGACGCTGTTGAGGCGCGCAGTTTGCGCGCGCCCTTAGGTACAGTCGCAACGACGGGGCGCGAGATCACCCTGCGCTACTTCGATGCGCGCCGTTCAGCAACCGACCTGGAAAACTTGGTTCTGGTGGAGACGCCGGAAGGCGGGATCGTGCGTCTGGTAGATGTGGCTGAGGTCACATTGTTTGAAGCCGCACCAGAGCAGCAGTCTTTTATTGACGGGGATCGGGCCGCAATCATTCAGGTCAGCAAACGCAAAACCGATGACGCCATTAAGGCCTTTGCACAGGTGTCTGACAAAATTGCGCAAGAAGAAATGCGGTATCCTGCGCCGTTTCGAATTACGGTCGTCAACAATTTGACCGAAACCGTTGAGACCCAGATCAATCTGGTTCTAGGCAATGCTGTCCAGAGTTTGCTGCTCGTGGTTTTGGTCATGTGCCTGTTTTTTTCCGTGTCCGAAGCAATTTGGATTTCATTCTCGCTGCCGTTTTCGTTCCTCGGTGGTATTTTCCTCATGGGTCTGGTCGGGGTGACGATCAACACGATCTCTTTGATCGGATTGCTGATGGCAATCGGTCTGATCATGGATGACAGCATCGTCATAGCGGACAATATCGCGAAATGGCGCCAGAAGCTGGGGCCTAAAGAAGCTGCAATCAAGGGCGCTACGGAAGTTATGCCAGGTGTACTGTCATCCTTTCTGACCACTGCGTGCGTGTTTGGCCCGTTGATGTTTCTTTCAGGTGAAACCGGAAAAGTGCTTCAGGTGATCCCGATCGTGTTACTGCTGACGATGATCACCAGCCTGATTGAGGCATTTCTGATCCTTCCTCATCATATGGCTCATACACGTGCCGATGCGGTTAAAAATGCCCGGCGTTTTGTACCACGCTTGTTGGATCGCTCGCGCGATGGGTTCTTCATTCCAGTCGCTTCGGCTCTGCTACGATGGCGGTACGCGACGTTGGGATCGGTCTTTGCGATCCTAATCCTGAGCATCGGAATGCTGGCATCCGGGCTAGTTAAAGTTGTCGGCTTTCCAGAGACCGAAGGTGACACAATTGAGGCGCGTATCGCCTTGGCTTCTGGCTTACCCATCGAGCGCACTCAGAATGCTGTGGCGCAACTGATTTCGGGTCTGCAGCGAGTAGACACGGAGCTGACGCCTGGAACCGAAGAGGCTCAGCCTCTAGTCGAGCGTATTCTGGTTCAGTATTCGGTCAATCAGGACGTCAAAGACAATGGTGCCTATACGGCTACTGTTACCGCAGATCTGCTTGAAAGCGATTTGCGCAACGTCGCTGCAAATGACGTACTGGCCCTTTGGAAACAAGCTACGGGACCTCTGCCGGATCTGGTTCAAAGCAATTTCACGCAGATCGCGGCTGGCCCCGGTGGAGACGATCTGGACGTGGAACTCGCCTCACACGATCTTGAGAATTTGGAGGCTGCGACCAATGAGCTACTTAAAAGGCTGATCGCTCGAGATGACGTGACCGAAGCCTATCAGGATTTTTCGAAGGGCCGATCTGAGATTCGACTTTCGCTGACGGAGTTCGGCTATGTCACCGGATTGACCCCACAGGGCGTAAGTGCGCAACTACGGGCTGCGTTTTCGGGAACTGAGACAGATAGCTTCCGCCAACAGTTTTCAGATGTCGCAATCCGCGTTGAGCTTGGCGACTCAGTACCAACACTTGCCGATCTAGAGCAGTTTCCAATTACAATCCCAACCGGTGAGCAAGTGGCACTGTCGGGCGTTGCCAACATTGAACTTACTCAAGCCTACGCGCAGATCACCAGAAAGAACGGGCAAGCCATTTCCCGAATTATTGGAAAGATCGACCGCCGAGCGACTACTTCAACCGCTGTCTCGGCCCTCGTCACAGACCAAATCGGGCCTGATTTGCAACAATCGTACCCCGAAGTCTCGATAGGTATCGGGGGTGCCACGGAGGAGCAGCAGAAGACGCAGGCCTCGATTTCTACTGCGCTGCTGACGGGCCTTGTCGGAGTCTATCTGATCCTCGCCTTTCAGTTCCACAGCTACACCCTGCCGTTCATGATTATGCTCAGCATTCCTTTTGCGTTAATCGGGACCATTTTTGGGCATTTTGCTCTCGGTATCGACATTTCAATGCCGAGCTTCATCGGCTTTGCTTCGTTAGCGGGTATCGTAGTGAATAATGCTATCTTGTTCCTGACGTTTTTTGAATCAGAGATCGAGGATGGCGATTATCTGAACGCAGCAATTGACGCGGTTCGCCATAGGTTCCGTCCCGTGGTTTTGTCCTTTGCAACAACCTTCGCCGGTTTAATGCCTATGCTCTTTGAAACCAGCCCACAGGCTCAGGTCCTTGTCCCATTGGTGGCGGCGGTAGCTTTTGGTCTGCTGGCCTCAACACTGCTCGTGATCTTCGTCTTCCCAACTGTGATTGGGATCTATTTCGACTTTGTCGATGTCAGAAAGTGGCGTGCAAATCGGCAGGGCCACAAGAATAACAGTTCAACACTGGAGCCTGCCTAACGTTTCAATGGCCGAGAACCGGAATGCTGAGTAACTTTCTATTCAATTATATTGGCCTGTTTCGAGCCTTGGCTATGGCGTTAACAGATGGACGGTCGCTGCACTTGCTCGCAATGTCCGCGTCACTGGTCTTTGTCAGTACTTGCTTTTACGTACTCGTCGAGGGTTGGAGCATTTTGAATGCGATGTATTTTTCAGTCATCACCATGTCGACTGTCGGCTACGGTGATATTGCGCCCATCACCGCAGCGGGAAAGGTCTTTACGATGATCTTCACCGTTGCTGGCATTGGAATTTTCGTAGCTACGATCACAACCATCGCCACCATCTTTGTTGCGAATTTCAAGGTGCGAAAGTGACTAGTGACAGGCTGAACCCCAAAGCAGCCGTTCATGCTTTCCGCAGCATTCAAAGGAACGAGATATACGGGCGCGCCATGCAACCGTTACCTAGCCTTGTTGATATTCAAAGCTATTCCAGAGGCCACTGACGATGGGTCCAATCGAGTATTTTTCAGCCTTTGCCTTCATTGGTTCAATTATTGTCTTAGCGCTTGTCAGCTATTTCTTGGCGCGTTTGGCTTTTCGCAACAGGATTGTGAAGGAGGAAACACGTGAGTTGGCAGTCTCTGTCCTGTTTCGGATTGGAGCCTTGCATGGATTGGTTCTGGCGCTTGTATTTGCGCAGGACCTGGCGGGAGTACGCAATGTTACGCAAGCTGCGGCGCGAGAAGCTTCACTGGTTAGCGACATCTACCATGACGCCGAACGTTACGGGCATGTCGAAACACATGCGTTGCGGCAGAGCTTTGCTCGATATGCCTTGATCGTCACGGAAGAAGAATGGCCACAACTCGCCAGTAAAAAAGAGCTTTCAGAACTGGCATGGCAACATTGGGAGGCAGGATATGCCCTGTTGCTGCGGATGACCCCTGAAACTTCCGAACAAAGCCGTTTACACCAATTCATGCTTGAAGATGTGCGAGAGATATCTGAATTGCGGGAACGGCGCGAGAACGCAGCGCGTGGTGCATCAAGGGCGTTGTTCAGTATGGCTGCTCTTGTGGGTATTGTTCTGATATCAGCGGCCTTTTTTACATGGCCCGCGACGGCATTGAATTTAACACTGGTCTCCATGTTTGCAGCTTATTCTGGGCTGATCCTGTTCATGACCGTTTCTTTTTCCAATCCGTTTGAAGCGCCGGGGAGGGCTCCAACATCTGGTTTTGAGCGGTTCTTGACTATTGAAGTACGAGAGATGGCAGCGACCGATTTTGATCAGGCAAACAGCGATTAGTGTCGCGGTTTGAGAGCATCTGGGCTGGAAATCGGAGAATTCAGCCGGAACCAAAAAAGGCCAATGCCTTAGACGAATACCTTGAATTTCACTTGTGCAGGCAAAGGAATCTTCTTGGCTAGGATTGCAATGATTGCCACGATCCTGGACAGAAATTTCAAACTTCAAGGGTAGGGCTTTCACTATGCTGGCCGGAATGATTAGGGCACCCATCCAGCCTGTCGCATCTGAGCAATCAGCTTCTCTGCATCTTGCGGATTTTGAAACAGGCGGAGCATGAGTTCTTCGATCCGGCTATCTGGCCAAGCTTCATTGTATTCCTTAACTAGTTTTTGCGCCTCTCGTGTTCTACCCGTCGCCTGTAGAGCAGCGATCAGATGCGCGGTATTGATCTCACTGACCGGACCACCCGATGCGGCAGCTTCCATCAGGTGTTTTGCGGCCTCGTTGTAGTTTCCAGTGTAGAAACTCGCATTGCCAAGTACGTTTCGCCAAGGAAAACGCGATCCTCGCCGGTTCAGGTGCAAACCCGGGTCTGAGTTGGCGATAGCCCTTTCAAAGTCACCTGAAAAAAAAGCGATGATCGCGTCGATTTCAAGTGTGATCAGGTCATCCGGGTCCAATGAAACTGCGCGCTTGGACAAGCGGTTTGCGTCATCGAAATCCCTCTCGAACATCAAAAGGAATGCCATGGCAGATTGGCTCCAGCCTTCTGCGGGAGCTAATCGCGATGCTTCCTCGGCGTATTGTCGCGCCTGCTCGAACATCTGATCGCGGTCTGGCCCATCTGGGGCTAGTCCACCAAACATAGCTGCGGCTTGCGCAGCTCCGGCATATCCACCGAAATAATCGGGGTTTAACTCGATGGCTTTTTCAAAAAGCGTTAGCGCAGCAAGCAGGCGCGTCGGCTGCGTTGCCGGAAATAACAAGCCGCGCGCTTCCTCGGCGAGATTGCGCGCTTGAAGTGCAGTGGGAGACTCCTCAAACAGGGCCGCTCGTTCTGCGTTTTGACGAGAGTCAGACTGGGAGTTCTTCGGCACCTTGTTTGGGTCATTCACCGAAATCCACAAAGTGATCGCAGCAATAGCCAACAATCCAAACGCACCGGCACCAATAAAGTACAGTCTAACATAGCTCTTTTTTGGTTTAGTCTCGTTTTCTTGGCTCTGTGCAACTTCAAACTGAGGCGTATAGCCACCCTTGGCGACTTGAATTCGTAGCGGATCTTTTGCCCCTTCGTCTGAATAGTACACTTCCAGTCTCCGTCGCAGACGACCCGCGTCGACTCGCACTACATTTGCAGTAGAAATGTCCTTCTGAGACTTCCGGCCATAAACGTCCTGAGCAATGTTTTTTCCACGTATTTTGTCGCCGCGCCCCGCAATACTTTCCTGAACAATGTACCTCAGAAACTCTTTGAGGCGGTCAGCTCCGGCGAAGGCTTTACTCGACACGACACGGTCCAAGGCACCCACGACTGCGTCGCTGTCCAAAACGATCTTACTTTGACCTTGCATTCCGAATCCCAAAGCCATGAATAACAACATAATATCATGAAGTTACGGGTTCAGTGTAACCGTAACATACCATATAAAACTATACCTAATTTTCTCATTCAAATATTCAATCCTTGTCCGCTAGTTCCCGGAGGCCTGCTGTGGAAATCGAAGAATTGTGGAGTGCTGGGTTAGAAGAGTGCTTCGAGAATGGGTTTGAACACGTTTGCGCGCTCTATCAGCGGGATGAAGTTTTTGCTGAGATGTGCCGCGACTTTGTCGAAATTCACAAACTGAGCAATCTAGACCACACCACAGATGTACATGTGCTTGAGTGCTTGATTGGGCTCAGACAAGAAATCCAATCCCACTTCCAGAGCGTACAATCATCGATCACTCCAAACCATCCGTAGAGAACTGGCAAAGTCAATCAGAGGAAATGTAAGAGTATGAAACTAACCTGGTTAGCAATTGCTCCTATTGCCTTGGCAGCGCAGCCGCTGCTGGCACAGGAAGCGCCGATCAATCATGACGCTGAGTATTATATCCTGCAATCGCAGCGCAGCACTCAGTGGGCTGAGGATGACGCTGCCGTTGATGATGCGCTGGCAGGCTTTCGCGAAGCGAACGGCGGCAAAGCGCCAAATATCATCAGTGTTCTGATTGATGACTTGGGTTTCGGCGATATGGGCATCCCGGAATTGAACGCGCTGCGCGGATATGAAACGCCAAACATAAACGATTTCTCGGACGAGGCTATGCGCCTGGTGCGCATGTACACCGAGCCATCTTGCACGCCAACCCGTGTTGCACAAATGACTGGCCGTTTGCCGGTCCGTATGGGAATGGGCGACACTGCGGTTGATATCGCGGGCTTTGGCCTACCGGGTGATGAAGTCATCCTGCCGGAAGTTCTGAAACAGGCCGGGTATGCAACCAGTCACGTTGGCAAGTGGCACATGGGTGACATTGCTGAGAGCTGGGCCATGAACCAGGGCTTTGACTATGCCCAGATGGCGGTACACCAGCAGGGTCAGCTCACGATTTTCAATGACGACGCCATCAAAGAGGGCGTGTCGGTCGCGAATAATGACTACTTGCCCACTTACACCTTGGACGCATTCTTTCGACCTGACGCATCGCACATGATGACCGTTATCGAAGGCGAAGCTGGAGGCCCGATCCGTGAGATTCGGATGGAAGAAGGCGAGCGATGGAATGCCGCGAAATATGGTGAAATGAACCAGGCGTTTCAGGACAAAATGATGGAAGAGCTGTCCCGCCTTGCTGGAGGAGAAGAGCCGTTCTTCCTGCAATACTGGCCGATGCTGCCGCTCGACAACACGCGAACTGGTCGGGAGGGGCCGCAGTCGCCGAATGGGGGCCTTTATGCGGACAAGATGCAGTTGGTCGACCGTTGGCTGGGCGACATGTTTGATGAAATGGAGAAGCTGGGCATCGCTGACAACACCATCGTTGTGGTGATGGGCGACAACGGTCATTTCACCAAGTATTCGCCGCAATCCGGCTATACCCCGATGATTTTCCGTGGCGGCAAATCGGATACGACCGAAGGGGGTGTGCGTACAGATGCCTTTATCCGCTGGCCTGGAATGATCGAGGCGGACAGCATGCTGAACAGCATCATCCATGTGTCTGACATCTATACGACGCTGGCACGCTTCGCCGGGGCTGATGAGTATATCCCGCGTGACCGGCTTGTAGATGGTGTGGACCAGACAGCGTCAATCCTGTTCGACGATGAGCAAAAGGGACGCCGTGACCATGTCATCATCTATTCCGATGATAAGCCAAAGGCCATTGTAAAGGATCAGCTGAAGCTGAAGCTGCCGCCTCCAGGCGAGAACCCGATCGTGGCGAAATTCTACAACCTGTACCACGATACACGCGAGGAATACTCGGTTTCGACAGAAGTCGGCGCATGGGGTGGCCAGGAATTCGTGCGTATTCTAGCTCGGCACAAAGCGCGCAAAGAGAACTATCCGGACACACCACCCGCTTTTGGAATGCCCTACGAAGGTATAGAGAACATTCGGCCAGAAACACAGGCCGCAGTTGATGCCTTTATCGTCCGCAAGGACTCTCCCAATCAATGACAGAACTCCGGCGGCCCTGATCTTGGGCCGCCGGGCATCTAGTTGCCACACGAAGATGGAGAAGTTGTTTGAAACAGCTCATTAGCACTACCGCGTTGACCGCGATCATGACTTGTGTCGCAGGGCCATCCTTTGCTGATCAAAATAATTGGGACTTCCGCGCGTTTATCTATCTCTGGGCGCCTGAATTGGGTGGTACCACGGTCACCGGCGAAAGCATGACCGTGAGTTTCTCAGACTTACTTGATAACCTTGATTTCGGTTTGATGGGCGCACTGGAAGCAAACAACGGGCCGATTTCAGTATTAGGCGATTTTCAGTACCTCGATGTAAGCGCAGATCAAGACAGTGCTGTAGGACCGGGCATCCCGGCCAGCGCAGATGCGGACGTTACAGGTTTCGTATTCACCGGCTCCGTCGGGTATGACTTCAGACATACGCAGGATGGTCAGTTGGTCGGTTTTGGTGGCTTCCGCTACCTCGACATGGACACGACGGCGAACCTGGCTGTTGGTAACGGTTCACAGCGCGTTTCCGGGTCAATCTCCAACACTGATGCCATCGTAGGCGTGCGAGGCGTCTTCCCAATAGCAGATCGTTGGGCCTTTTCATTTATTACCGACGTTGGCGGGGGTGATAGCGATCTGACCTGGCAGGCAGGTATCACGTTTGACTACCAGATCAACAATTGGAACCTGAGTTTTGGGTACCGCCATCTCGACTGGAATATCGGGAACTCAGACGTTGTGAGTGATCTCTCATTCTCCGGGCCCATAGTCGGCGCGAAGCTCTCGTTCTAATGCCGCGAAAGAAGCAACGACAACCGACTCCCAACTAAGGAAACCCGTGTGAATGGCCTTCCTATTGCCGACGGAGTTGATTGGATGATGAATACCTGATGAGGCACATTAAATGCTGATTGTTTTGGCACTGTATTTCGGGCTCGCCTGGCTCGTGTTCTCAAAACTCCGCCTGTTACCGTGGAACGCTGTCTCTAAGACTGTCATCTATGGTGGCAGTATTCTCATCGCGTTGGTTGTCATCGGGGCATTGAATCATACGACACCCACAGGAACGGCATCCGTTCAAGGCGCGGTGATCAATATAGCGCCCAACGTTTCTGGCCCGGTGACGGAAGTGGCTGTGAAGCCCAATCAACCGGTGGCAAAGGGCGATGTGCTTTTTCGGATCGACAACACCGAATACTCCGCAGAAGTGGCTCGGCTTGAAGCCGCTCTTTCTTCTGCGCAGGCTGAAGCGGACCAGTTGGGCCATGACCTGACAGCCGCCGAAGCTGATATTGCATCACTTGAAGCCCAGCTAACCTTTGGCATTGCGCGGCGCGATGACATCATCCGTCTCGCAGACCGGGGCGCATCGTCAGAGTTCCAGCTGCAGGAGGCCGTTTCCACAATTGAGCAACTTGAGACGAACCTGCGTGCGGCGGCGGCCCGAAAAGCGGGCCTTGAGAGGCGTCTCGCAGCGCAGGTGGACGGCGTCGATGTGGGTGTCGTCGAAGTGGAGAACATGCTGGCTCAGGCACAATGGGTGCTTGAACAGACGGTAATTCGCGCGCCTGCCGATGGTTTGGTGACGGGGCTCTCGCTCAGGCCCGGAAACCGGGTTACGACACTGCAGGGCGCGGTCAATTTTGTGGTTCCGGGAGATCGCGTCCTGATTGCGACCTTGCCGCTGAGCAGCCTTGAGAACGTCTCCGCGGGTGACAAGATCAGGATCGCGATGCGCAGTGCTCCAGGCCAAGAGTTTGAAACAACCATCCGAGACATACCTCCTGCAACAAGTGAAGGAGCACTTGATACAAGGAGCGGCCTCCCCTCGCTCCGTGAATTGGCCGGATCATCGGAATACATCGTGATCGCAGACATTCCGAACGACCTGAGTGACAAGACGACAAAGCTTGGTGCGTCCGGCACCGCCCTAGTGATTACCGAAGAGGCCGGAGCGATCTCCGCGCTGGCAGAAATCCTTTACTGGATCACAAAGAAGCTGAATTACCTATGAACAAAGCGATGCAACAGGTGCATGTCTATGTCGGTATCGAATAGGTCTTGCTGTGCCCCGAGTCCTCAAAAAAATGCGAACGCAGGAATATTCGCGCTGAGAGCCGGTGCCGCAGCACCGATGCTGGACGGGACACTCGAAATCCCTGGCGGCAGCCCAATCGTCGGCACTTCGCATCCGTTGATACCTGACGATGGTGAAGAGACGCGGCGGTCCAAGCCGCTCAAGCCGTTTCGCATTGGTGCGACCACAGTCACCAATGAGCAGTTCAAAAGATTTGTCGATGAAACAGGATACGTCACGGATGCCCAAAGAATTGGATGGTCCTTCGTTTTTTGGCTCGATGTGCCGGATGATACCCCCAACCCTCTTGGTGTCGCAGGTACGGAATGGTGGCGTCGCGTTGAAGGCGCCAACTGGATTGACGTTAACGGTCCCGGCACGTTTGGGACCGCCTGGTTTCCGGATCACCCTGTCGTACAGGTCTCCTGGAACGATGCCCGGGCATACGCAACTTGGGCAGGTGGCCGATTGCCGACCGAGGCGGAGTGGGAACATGCGGCGCGCGGCGGGCTGGGGGATGTGAGATATCCTTGGGGTGAAGAAGACCCGAATGATCGCGATTTCTTTCCCTGCAACATCTGGCAAGGCACTTTCCCGCATCGGAACATTGAGCTGGATGGCTACGCAGCAACTGCACCTGCTTCGTCATTCAAGCCAAACGGCTATGGTCTCTATAATGTCGTTGGGAATGTTTGGGAGTGGACTGCTGATCCATACCGAATTCCCTCTTTGAAGAAAAGCGTCCGCAAGAAGCTCGATCGGATGAAAGGTTTTCGACTGCTGAAGGGCGGATCGTACCTTTGCCACGCGACCTATTGCTGGCGGTATCGAATTGCGGCCCGGTCGGGAAACACGCGGGATAGCACCACCACACATCAGGGCTTCCGCATGGTGTTTGATGTTTGAATGTTCGTCATTTTCCAATCGCGCGACCGGTGCAGTTTTGCCGTGCTGGAGTTCAAGGAAATGACATGCGGACGACGTCTGAATTGGGGGGGTTTCTGTTTGAGGACCCAATGGCAGAAACGGCGTACGTAGCGACCAAGCACGGCTGTCAACGTACCTGGCAAGAAGTTTTTTACGCGGCGCAAGTGATGCACCGGCAAGTCAAGTGGGAGGAAGAAATGCAACTTACAAAAGCAATCACAGCAATCGCGATAGCTGGGTTTGTACATCTGTTACTGGGGCAACCCGTGAATGCTCAGAAGCTGCTGGACAAAGTCACAGAAGGCGTTTCTGGCGTCGCCAAGAAAGTTGGAGATACCGCAGAGGGAGCAAGCGAAGCTGTTGTGGATGCGACCGAAAGCATGACAGCGGCTCAAATTGACAATGGCGTCAATGAGGTTCTTACGCAGCTCTACGCAAGCTCACCTGAGACCAAAGAGCTGTCTGAGAAGGCTGTTGCAGTCTTGGTGTTTCCCAAGATTACCAAGGGTGGGCTGATGGTTGGTGGGCAATATGGCGAGGGAGCTTTGCGGGAAAACGGCAATACGACCGGATACTACAATATTGCGGGCGCATCGTATGGGTTTCAGGCGGGCGTTCAGCAATTCTCTTACGCCATGTTTTTTCTAAATGACACGGCTCTCGAATACCTTAGCAGCAACAATGGTTGGGAAGCAGGTACTGGTCCAACGCTGGTTGGTGGCGACCAAGGTTGGTCGGCATCGATGGGCACAAGTGACCTGAATGGAGACATCGTTCCCATAGTCTTCGGCCAGGAAGGTCTGATGGCAGGCACGAGCCTTCAGGGAACGAAAATCAGCAAGATCGAAAAGTGATCCACTCTGTAGCTACGCAGAGTGCAATACCGTTGTGAACGAGGGGGTCGGACAGGGCCATGTCGATAAAATTTAATCTTCTTTGTGTTGCTTGTCTGGCTGCGTTTGCGACAACCACCCATGCGCAGGACGCTGTTCCCGACCAAGACGGCGGCGTCGAAACCACATCTGAAACAAATGACGCAGCAGTAGACGCGGACTTGCTTACGCAGGCGGAACTGGAAGCGCTTGTCGCACCCGTTGCCCTTTTTCCCGATACCGTCCTGACCCAGTTGTTCATCGCGGCAACGCAGCCCCTCGAAGTGGTGAAAGCGGAACGCCTTCTGGCCGAAAATGAGGGTGCCACCGCAGATGAGCTGACCCCGCTGATCGAGGCGGAAGGATTTGACGAAAGTGTGGAGGTGTTGGCCATTGGCTTTCCCGAGGTCATATCAGGTATGGCCGCCAATATCGATTGGACTGAAACCATGGGGCTGGCGATGCTGGCGCAGACAGAGGACGTCTTGGGCGCAGTACAAACCATGCGTCAGACTGCGATCAATGCCGGCACGCTTGTTTCCGGTGATGAAATGACGGTGACGCAAGATGCAACGGATGCTGTCGTTGTTCAGCCCACTGATCCGGAGGTTGTCTATGTCCCGCAATATGACACCGAAACAGTTTACGTGGAGCAGGAAGACACGACCGGCGACGCACTGCGCAACATCTTATTTGCGGCAGGCACAGTCTATCTCATAAGCGAGATTTTCGATGATGATGATGACCGATATTACTACTGGGGGTGCCGCAACTGCGGAGGATGGAACGGACGCCCGATCATCGGCAACCCGAACACACGTCCGAACATCGACGGGGATGTTAATATCGATATCGACATCGAAAACTCCCGAAACACCGTCTGGCGTCCCGATGATGACCGCAAAAGGGAAGCCCGTCGCGAGATCAACGACACCCGGCGCCTAGCGGATGGCAATCCCTCCACGCTGCCCGCAAAGAACAAGCCGTCCCGTACAGATGAGCTAAGGCGCGACCTGAAGGCCCGCCAGCAGGGCGAAGGTGTTCTGAGCAACGGGCCCGCGCCAAACCCACAACCGCAATTCAGCCAACCCCCTGCCAGCCCACCTGCAAGCGGTAGTTCGCGCCCCGCCCTAGGAGACGCAGGTGGTGGCACTCGTCCCGCTCTGGGAGGCGGAAGCGGAGGCCGTCCCAAACCCGGCAACCGCGCCGGTGGAGGCGACAGGTCTATCAGGCGCTAGTCCAGTAAGATTTGGCAACCAAATCGGATCGGTCAGAGTAGTCTAAATCAATGGCGCATTTGTACCCAACTGAGTTTAAGAGCGCGATCAAGAGGTGTCTGCGTGGCACGGTTCCGAGCATACTATTACTTCAAGGTGTTCTCTCGTTTGCTGCGGGCGCAAATGAAACCGCTATCGAAGAAAGCTTCGGACCGACCCTCGAACAGGATACCAATAAGGCGTACGGGCTACGAAATGGTTCATTTCTCGCCGTCCCGGTTCCGTTCTCAAACCCGCTTTTGGATTCTGGTCTTGCACTTGGTGCCGGATATCTTTTCCAAACGTCTGAAGACTCAGATACATCCTATTTTGGTCTCGGTGCTATGAGATCTTCCAATGGAAGCGAAGCTTATGGCTTCTCCGGAGATTTGTCTTTCAGAAGCGGGTGGAATTTCGACGCAACGCTAGCCACCGCGAATCTAAACTATGACGTTTTCTTTGGCGGCACCCGCTTCCCATTGGAACAGGAAGGCCAATTCGTGGAAGTCGGTTTTGATCGTGATCTAGGTCGTAACTTTTCGGTAGGTGCAGGCGTTCGGTATCTGGAAAGCACGATCAAACTCGCGGCGGAAGATGATCGCATCCCTGATGAATTACTTCCAGATCTTACTGGCGAGTATCTGGCCCTTAGCCTGCGTGCTGACCGAGATACACGGGACGACAGTGATTATCCGACAACAGGAACAAACCTAAGTTTTGAGCTAAATCTTGCAGACGTTATTGAAGGGGTAGAACGAAGCTACACTTACGCGTTTGCAAATTTTGATACTTTCCATTCGTTGAGCCAAAGTTCGGTGTTGGCAACCCGCCTGTCTGCGTGTCAGGCTTCAGATGAAACTCCGTTTTTTGACAAGTGCTCCATCGGCTTCACAGATGGGTTCCGCGGTTTCACCCCGACTGAGTTCTTCGATACTAACTTAGTCTCGACGCAGATTGAGTATCGGCAGAGGCTGAGCGGTCGGTTCGGTTTTGTCGTATTTGGAGGCATCGGATGGACCGGATCGAGTTTCTCCTCATTAACAGACGATGGAAATCGGGTAGCAGGTGGTCTGGGACTGCGGTATCGGGTTTCCAATGACTTCCCGATAGACTTTTCTGTCGACGTAACGAGAAATAACCAAGGTGATGGTTTTGTCTACGTCTATGTCGGACAAAGCTTCTAAGGACTGGTATCCATAATCACCGTAACTAAGCAAGTGGTGCGAATAGCAATAATTCGCGTATGCACCGAATGCGGCATTGAAGAGCTTCGCTGGACGTCTCTTCTTGAGCCGCACGCTCGACTTTGCAAAGTCCTGGAAATCGGTGACATTCGGACCGTCGGGCACAATTCGGTCTTAAGCTGCGTCTAGTTCGAATGGCAGTTCCCCAAGCAAAGGTGTCCCAGTAAATTTGTAATTAACATAAGATTGACTACGGCCAGAAGGACGGCCTGTAAGCGAAATTATGTGAAACTTGCCCCTGCTCACAATTTTGCAAATCAAGCGGTGCACGTGGGCCGAACTCAGAGATGCCTGATCCACACGCATTGATCCCGGTTGGGCCCAAGTTCTTCGAGGATCCTTTCAGCATCCAGATTGAAGTCTTTGGCAATTTCCTGGACCTGAACCGCCTGAAAGCTATCCAAGTTCCGCACCGTTCGACCATCTTCAAAGGTGATCAACTCGTGTGATCTTCCAGACCAACGCACGATCCCGCCGCAAAGGGTCTGTCCTTCAACATCCGCAAGTTCGGCGACCGGGTCGGCAAAGAAATCGGTCCATTTAAGAATACCTGTGCTGACAGCTCTCGCCACTGCTTGTTCCGTTGTCCGGCACTTGAGTTTTGTGACGATCGAAGACGTCAAAGCATGCACCATTCTGGAGGAGAGCCCCGTCTGGCCAGCAACTACGGATGGGATCAATCCTGATGCGAGCATCTTCAGAACATCCATCTCCTGATCGGACAACGCATCCGTAGGAAAGTTGAAAACCGTATCAATCACATCGAGCGCGAGTAGATGCAGGACCTGCGCTTCGTGGCGAAGGGCAGGGAGCATACTCCCGACCAAGGCGTCCCAGTCGGAACGGCGCAGGTTGGAGGTAACCGTAAAGACGCCACGCTCCCCAAACGGATTGATAACCGGAATGGATAGTCCGTGCTGACCCACACCAAATTTTCTCGCTGCATCGAATAGCGGTGCGTGTTCACGCTGATCATCAAACACAGCCCAATCAATCGGGGCAATCATTGCGGCGCCAAATCGAATAAGGGGATCAATCAGAACCAGGTCGTTGTCGACGTAATGCCTGACCCATTCGGCCGGGAACGTGGTGCAACCGTGGACAACGTTGTGATGCTTGTCGATATGGGCGTAGGACGCATTCTCCAGCTCAAACCTGGAACAAATTTCCTGAAGGCGCGCCTCCCCGGTCTGTCTGAAATCCAGTTCAGAATTGCCAATGTCCGCGATTTTCATAGACCGTCTTCCTGTTCCGCGTTGCCGTCGAGGCCGATTAGCAACCTAAAGCTGAACAAACCACTCGGGATTTCCCGTAGCCAATCACAGATTTGAATACGCTTCTGTTCTGGAGGCGGAAACAGAGCAAAAACCTGCCGATGAGACACATGAATTGGAGAAGCTGGCAGCGCGCAACCCGACACGGTTAAATCCGCTTCTTGGGGTCTTGCGGAAACCCGTCTTCCTCCTCCCGGGCTCTTCGTGCCAACAAACCCATGAAACTGGAAATCAGGTTCAACTCCCCGCGCTCATCTGCGCGCACCATACCGCGAAGGTATCCGCCCGGATTAACCACGGGCGGCAGGCGCGGATCACTCAGCCTCGCGTCTATGATCAACCCGGCCAGGATTGCACCCATCACGGTCAAACGGTCAATCGCCGTATGCCATGCGGAGGCATTGGCGCCGATCTCCGACAATCGCGCCGAAACGCCGGTCTCAATCGCGTAGAGCGACGGGCTGGAATTCTGATCTCCGCCACCGGCGATATCGATATGCATACGCAGCTCGGGTGAGGCCAGTTCATATAGGATGCGGTTATTCACCTGCGGTAGTTTTTGGGCCTTGCTTGATGCCGTATCTGTCGGATGATTGCTTTCTAAGCAATGCGGAGGGCCGTAAGGCCCGGAGCCAGAACAATCTGGTTCCGAGGCTTCAGCCGAGGGCATTGTAACTTCGCCATCGGCGTTACAAGACAGAATTTCTTCTTCAATTTGGTCTTGTATATGGCACCCGAAACAGGCTTCGGGTTCACCCGAAAATTCACCGGGTTTTTTAACATATATTTCGATCCGCTTCCAAAGATCGTGAGCTGCCTGAACATGTGATCTGAGCCCATCCAGCGACATGTATTTCAGCTTGTCGGCACGCGGCCAGGATCGAAGTTCCCCCATCATGTCTTCCAGGCCTTCAGGACTGCAGGGGAGCGAGGCAAACACTGCCAAGCTGTGTTTCACATGTCGGTAAAGCCGTGATCGATCCCCGCGCAGCTCGTCATGTTCTTTCTTCTCGGCTTTGCTTTGCTCGTCTGCGTCGCGCATCTCTGAAATGAGGTTTAGGGCAGGGGTCAGAAAGAGGCCGAGCCCCTTGCGCTTACAACGCGCCCCATTTGCACCAAGCCTGCGTTCGAGCAGGCCAATCATTTCCAGTTCTCGTTCGTGATTGTGGATTGTCCGATCTGTCACGCCTCGACCGGCAATGAGGGTTTCCTGGCGCGCGTAGCAAAAGGGTTCCTGAGACGGGTCTCGAAAAGCACATGGCGTAATCATATCGATGATGATCTCTAAGGTGCGAATACAATGGGCTGATGCGCCTCTGATCTGCGCATATCCCACGCAGAGCTGCCGAAACCTGTCTCGATTCCAACCCTCGGGAAGGCCGTTGTGGAAGCGTATATTTTCGTGGTGATGGACGGATGCGATCTGCCGAAAGCTCATCGTATTGGCTTCCCTTGGCAAAGGTCAGTATTGGCATCGCAGCTTAGCGGGGCAGGGTGTTCGGTATGGTTAAGGGGTCTCATAGTCTGCTTCTCTTTGGGGAAGCAAGGCAGGTTGAACCTCAGCAAATAAACACAGAAAAACCGTTCGCACAGATGCGTTTGTCCTTGTCAGTAATTTTGGAGTTTCCTATAAATCAGGTGATCAAACGTGACTTAAGAAGATCCCCGCTGAGGCCCCGCCTTGCGGGGGTTTTTGTTTCTGGGATTAAGTTTTTCCTCCGGGCCAATCGGCCTGGTTTAAAAATGCAGCTGGCGATTTTTGGTGGCATAGCCAGGAGCAACGCGTTGTACCGCAGGTCAGCACCTCAATATCGGATGAGTTCGTAGTCGCTGAACCCGAATGTGTCGGTCCACTCGACGCCAACGCCGCGGAAGTAGCTGGGAGGTTCACAGCGATTGCCCAGTGGCAGCCAGTAAGGGATTGGGGCAGGAGCGCGCTCGGACCAGCGAAAATTCGTATTATCGTCGTAGGTGCCAACCACAAGATCAAGCGAACGCTCGCAATCTCCCTCCCTTGAACGACGGCGATAGCTGTAGTGGCGCACATCCCAAACCCTGATGGATCTCACAACGTCGAAATCGGAAGAAGAAAGATCGACGCTGATCGGGGTGGCTTGGAAACCGTCACCGTATTGGCCGTGATGTGCATCGATCCTTCCTATCGAGATCGCTGCGTCTACCAGTATTGGCTTAGCGGTGTCATCCGATGGAAGCTCTGGAACTGGGCTAGCACTGGTGCGCTTGATGGCTTCCAACCGTTCCATAGGACCCAAGTCCGAGGGGCTGTGTGACGTATTCATCGGACAGCGCCAGAGTTGAAGCGGCGGTTCGACCGGGTAGGGTGTGATGCGCCGAATGAACTCCGCCTTGGCTGCGACGCAATCAGCCGAACTTGGCCAACCCCCGGCGAGGCAAAGGAATATGGCACAGTCAATTGGATAGGCACGAGCCTGCGTGGCTGGCAGTGCAGCGAGTGCAACTGCAAGGGCCTTCGCGCGAGTTCGATTTCCGGATTTTGAGTGTTTCAAGATGGTCTCTCCTGCTTGCGAATCGCCTAAGCAATATCCGGCCAATATATTTCTGACAATCCAATATCGTATATTGGCGGGTTTTCTTATATTGACGTAGATTGTGTTTTAGTCCACAACTTTTGGATGTA
The DNA here is from genome assembly GCF_056541275.1 of Ruegeria sp. AI2. Taxonomy (NCBI): domain Bacteria; kingdom Pseudomonadati; phylum Pseudomonadota; class Alphaproteobacteria; order Rhodobacterales; family Roseobacteraceae; genus Ruegeria; species Ruegeria sp. AI2. The sequence goes on along the minus strand of NZ_JBQFYB010000013.1, from coordinate 28,455 downwards.
GAAGACGGCCCATAGGGGGTCGTCATGGCGGACAACAAGAGACAATACACTGTGGTAACCATCGAGATGGTCCGGGGCCTGAAAGAGGATCAGGTTCCCTTTACATGCCGCTACGAATTTATCGGACTCGCTTCCCTTGGACGACCTAAGTACCACTGCATTTACAGCTCGCCGAACTATGTCGGGGCCTTGTGCAAGTCGAAGATCTCTCGAGCGGGCGCTGAGCCCAGAGAGTTCGATCTTTGGCCGGGCCTCTTCAAGCATCATCAGGAATTTGGTGATGGGCGCATTCTCTGCGTCAAATCAGACTATACGATCGAGTCGATTACCCCAGAGGGTCTCGAAGCAGCTCAGGCCCTGGACGCGAAATCCAAAACCTGATCGGTCACGTTCGAGAACCCGGCTCATCAAAATGCTGGGGCAGGGCGCATGAAACGGCTCTTGTTTCTCAGCGCTACACTCGCGTCTTTGTTTTTTGTTGCGGTCTGGATTGAACCATCAAAACAAACAATAACCCTGAGCGCATCCGAGGTGATTGCCGTTGATGGTGACACCATCGACCACGGTGATGACCGCTACCGCCTCATCGGTTTCGACACTCCTGAGACCTTCCGCGCACAATGTGAGGCCGAGAGAGCTTTGGGTCTGAAAGCCAAAGACCGCCTGACGGAGATCATTCAGACCAGTGGGCAGATAGAATTGGTTATCCAACCAGACCTGGACGTGCATGACCGTTTCCTCGCGGTCGGACGTTCAGGTGGTCAGGAGATAGGGAAAACTCTGATATCCGAAGGTCTCGCGCGACCCTATTCGGGCGGCAAACGCGGGTCCTGGTGCGGCTAGACGAAAGGACTGAGCGACGACTTGCAGAAAATGGAACAAAACCACCGAGCAGTGAGCGGTCCTGTCGATTGCGCCAACAACCGACAGGACAAGAAACGCCCCAAATCCATCCGGGCATTCCTCAAACATCAAGAGAGAACTGTACTATGGTAAAAACAGTAACCCTAGATGCCGATCTTAGATCGGACAGCACCGCGCCAGAGTCAATGGGTGCGACCCTGGACAACGTGCCTGCACCTCCGACCGCTTAGCGCTGTCTGACGATTTGGGCGAGCGGGACATCCGAACGTTTCAGCTAGGCCATCCGACTAAGAGATCCGAACCAGACATTGGTTTTTTGCGGCGCCTCTGAAGGTTCCGTGTTGTGTCCCGGCACCCTTTTCCCACGGCCCAGATGACCTGATGTCGAACCCCATAATAGTAATTATGTAAAAACTACTGACCTATTTTTTGAAAGGCGGAAAGGTGATCACAGTGGCCTTCGACACTATCGAAAGCAAGATTGATCGGCGCTGGGTGCCTGCCGCCCAGAGCTTCGAGCAAGCCCGTAAGGACATTCTCACCGTAATCCGCCACCTTGCCGGAGAACGGTCAACCATCAAGCGCGGAATGCGCGAATACTGGCTGGAAAGCGATGCCCGCGCCACGGCTTTCGGAATCGCGCTCGAAATGTTCCATGTCCTCAATGATCTTGAGTATGTCCGTGCAAATCGGCTCTACAAAGCCTTGAAGTTGCACGCAGACGTTAACAAGGCGTTGGGTCCGAAAGAGCTGTTCCGCTTTGCTTCACCGGAAAAGGCCGCTGCGCTCATCCAAAGCAGCAGCCGAGCAAACTATGCCAACTCATACGCAACCCTGAAATTCGGTTGCGACCTGTCAGGCACAATCGACGCCGACACCGCGCGCGACGTTCTGAACCGGCATGAAGCCCTTTGGTTCGTTTACCCAAACGCCACCTATCACGTTCACCTGATCCGTGAGGGTGTCTGGCTGGACATCGTTATGCCGCTTGAAGTGGTCGTTGAGCTGCGCCTTGAAGTGGATTTCGCAATGCAAATCCGACAAGCGGAACTTGATGCGCAGGGAGCTTTGTCATGAACAAGCCTGCGCGCAAAGTTCTTCCTGATCGTCGGCTGGCTGAAACACGCCGCGTTGAAACTCCGCAAGGGCACACTGCCTTTGTCACCATCGGGTATGATCCGGCGTCGCCAATCAAACCCCGTGAAGTGTTCTATAGCGGCGGTTTTCGCTCTGGCAGCGACCTCGAATACCATCTGCATGATCTGTGCGTTCTGATTTCGCTGTTGCTGCAGCACGGCGTAGCAGCTTCGTTTCTGTCGCGCTCTATCGCTCGCAAGACTTCGGCCCTTGGTGGCGAAGAATACGCAAGTCTCGCAGGCTGGTTGGTGGATGCTGTCAGCATTCCGCCGTCCTGGACTGATGAGTACGTGGCCGCGACCGGCGACGAACAGAACCCCTCCAATTCCTCGCCAACTCAAGCAAAGGAGAAATCCGAATGATCGCAGCAATGCGGCCCCTTCTGCTCGTCTCCACGGCATTTGTGGCGACCGGCGCAAGCGCCCAGGTCATCGAATACGAGCCGGATGGCAGCGTGTTTCTGAACGGTGCGCGGGCAGAAATCGTCAATGGCGTCGTTCGGCCAATCCGGATGCGTGAGTACACGCTTGACGAAAAACCGGAAGCGCCGAAGGCCAAGCCACAGGAAAAGATCGAGATTGCGGGCAAGGCACCGCGGCCTCGCAGATCCTCGGGCGGCTGGTCGCAGGAGCGGATCGTCAAAGAAATCCACGCAGCGGCGGAACGCCATGACATTCCGGCCGAGTTGTTCATGGCGCTGGTCTGGCAGGAAAGCCGGTATCGGGCTGACGCTCTGTCACCCAAGGGTGCCTATGGCTTCGCACAGCTCATGCCCGGAACGGCGAAAGACCTGGGCGTGAACCCAAAGAACCCTGCAGAAAATCTCGACGGTGGTGCCCGCTATTTGGCGGCGCAGTACCGCGAGTTCGGAACCTGGAAGCTGGCGCTTGCCGCCTACAACGCCGGGCCTCACCGCGTCGTCGAATACGGCGGCGTCCCCCCCTTCACCGAAACCCGCAATTACGTGCGGATCATCCTAAGCAAAGTGAGCACTTCCTCATGAAAAGAACCCACTTCTACCAGCAGATGGCGTTTTTCGCGATCACTGCGTTCATCATCACAGCAGCGCCCGCCTCCGCTGGCTGGCTGCAAGATGCCATTGGCGATTTCATCAACGAAACGCTGGCCGACTCGAAGGTCGTTGGCGTCAGCCTTGCCGCTGTCGGCTTCATCTGGGGCTGTCTCGCCTACGTGTTCGGCTGGGGTTCGCTGAAAGGCCCGGTAATCGCTATCGTCGTCGGCGCTGTTATCGGCCTCGCTGATACATTCATCGGAGGCTGATTGATGCCGCGCCGCAATACGGTCTTTCGCGGCCTGAGCCGCCCCGCAGAATGGGGCGGCTTACCCGTGATCTATCTGCTGGTGATCCTCGGGATGACCATGCTTTCGTTCTTCATGTTCGGGATAGCGCCAGCAATCATTGCGGGTTTTGTTTTCTACACCGGGCTTCGCCTCTTTTACGAATGGGAACCGGCTTTCTTCCGCGTCCTGTCCGTAACCCTTTCCAAAACTCCGCGCACCAAAAACCGCCAGCATCATGGGGGAGATTACTATAGTGCCTAAGCCTGCTGCACAGGATTTGTGGACCCTTGCCCGCTCGTTGATCGAGCCGAGCTGGCGCAAGGATGAAATGAGCCTCTTTCAGATGTTGCCGTATGGCTATGTCGTGGACGATGAGGTCATTTCTACACGCAACGGTGGCCTCATCGCCGCTGCAGAAATCACCGGAATCAACGCAAACACGCTGGACGAAAACGAGTTCGAGTTCCTGGCCGAACGGTTTGAGCGTGTATTGCGCACGACACCCAATGAGGTGGCCTTTTATGTTCATCGACTGACCGTCCCAGCTGAGACTGGTCATGTCATCACAGATCCAACCGGCTTTGCCGGTGCAGTGGCGCAGGCCATGCGCTCAGCGTCCGTCGATGCAGAGCTGAAAGAACGCAAGATCATCATCAGCGCCATTCTGCAAAAGCGGCAGGATGAGCGGGCAAAACAGATGTTCGGCATGTCGTCTGGAACGATAGACGAGGAACGCCGCGAAATGATGGAACAGCTCGACGGTGTGTTCACAACACTGGCGGGCACGCTGGGCGAGGCCCGTATGCGCCGGCTGAAGCTCAGCGAGGGGCGTTGGCTCGGCTATTATGGAATGCTGTTGAACGGTCGGTATCAGCCGATCATTCACACGAACATTGCAGAACCCATCGCCTTCAACATGCCGCAAGAGGATGTGCTGTTTCAGGGCAAGCGCGGCAAACTGGTCACGGGCGACGATCAGGAACGCTCCATCCGTGTCTATTCCCTGAAGAATTACCCGATGGCTTCGTTCCCCGGCATTTTCGACGGGCTAGACCTGCCGGTTGATGTCGTGATTTCGCAATCCTTCCTGCCGATCAGCCGCGCCCAGGCGCAGGAAATGGAACGCCGCAAGTCGGGACAAATGCGCTCGGCAGGCGACAAGGCAAAGTCGCTTGAAGAGGATTTGTCCATTCTGGCGGACGGCATTGCCTCCGGCACCATGTCACTCGGCAAGCACCACCTGTCGATCTGCGTGTTTGGGAACGAGGAAGATCTGAAAACCGCCGAAAAACACATCATCGGTGAAATCCAGATTTCGGGTGGCACGGTGAAGCGCGAAGCGATGTCGGCCCGTGCCGTGTACTTCGCACAGCACCCCGGCAATTTCGCGTTCCGCGCCCGTGAAGAACTGATCACGGACCAGAACTTTGCGGATATGGTTGCGTTCCACATGCGCCCCAAAGGGTTGGATGCGGAAAAGCTACCTTGGCCGGGGCCATTGGCGACTTTCCCGACGACACACGGGGACAGCTACGATGTTTCGCTGCACCTTCCCAAGACCAGCAAAGACGCTGAAAACCTGCCCTCCGGCCACACAATCATTCTGGGGCCGAACGGATCGGGTAAAACTGTGATCGCGATGCTGCTGGCGACAATGGCGGTGGCACAGGGCGCGCGGATCATCGCTTTTGACAAAGACCGGGCAATGGAGGCTCCAATGCGGGCGCTCGGCGCACAGTACACCCGCGTCCGAGTTGGTGAACCAACAGGCATGAACCCATTTCAAACCGAGACGGATGAGGCTGGGCAAAGCTGGCTCGCCAATTGGGTCATTGCCCTATTGAGCTATGACGAACCACTGACCACCGATCAGAAGGATGAAATCACAAGGGCTTGCCAAGCCAATGCCACTTTGCCGCCTGCGCTTCAGAACTTCGATTCACTGGTGGAACGGTTCAGAGCCTTTGACGATGACAAGAACCTGTACAAGCGTGCAAGTGAATGGGCGGGCGAAGGCCGCTTGTCCTGGATGTTTGGCGAGGGTGGCTCAGATCCGTTTGCTGCTGGCGACCGTCATCTTGTGTTCGATATTTCTGAGGTTCTGGATGACGAATTGGTGCGGCTGGCATGGATCAGCTACGTCATGCGCCAGATTGAACGCCGCTGCGCCACCAAGATACCCACTGTCTTTGTGATTGATGAAGCATGGGTAATTGCTGGCAACCCTTATGGCGCTGGCATCCTCATAAATGCCTACACCACGTATCGGAAGCTGAACGTCATGATGATGATGATGACGCAGATCCCCGATCACCTCCTGTCGTCAGCGGCAAGTAAGTCGATCCTGGAAAACACCAGCACGCAACTCTTGTTCCCCTCTCGATCCGGCAATGAAGCAGACTACCGGGCAATCGGCTTGAACGATTCAGAGCTGGGCGCGCTGAGGGCGCATTTTGGCGACCGCGTAATGCTCATGAAGAAAGGTGATGAGAGTGTTTGGCTCGATGTCGATGTCGGCGCGCTCGGCCCGCTTCTTCGTGTTCTGAGCGGATCAGACGGAAAATCGTTCCCTGATCCTGACTGGCGAAAAAACCCCAACTTCTGGAAGGAAATCACATGAAAGCCCGCCTTGTCATCACCCTTGTAGTTCTGGCCGCTGTCTCGGCCTGCACCAGCACCTATTCGGGCTATCGCAGCAAATGCGCCTGTGACTTTGAGCGCATGACCTCCCCTGAAAACTTGGAGTTTGTCTGATGGATATTTCAAAGAAATTCCGCACAACCATTGCTGTTTCGGTTCTGGCCGCCCTGCCAGTTATGACGGCAGCCCAAGGTGTTCCGACCATCGACGCCACGGCCATTGCACAGGACGCAGCCAATTCGGCCCGCGAAGTCGCGGAAATGGTCCGCCAATACGAACAGCTGATGCAACAATATGAGAAGCTCGAGCAGCAGAGGGCACTGCTCGAAAACTCCCTCAAAACCATCAGTGGTCTGACGGATCTGGACCAGTTCAACAGCCGCAGCTTTCTGAAACTGGCAACGGCAGCTGACACGCTTGGATACGCCTTGAACGCGACCGAAGATACGATTGGCGATCTTCCAGGCGTCGCCGGACTCGCGATGGAACGCCGATCAATCAGCCTGGGGCTGAACAATGGAATCCTTAAAGAATTCAGTACGTCAGACGTGCCAGCCCGGCGCATTCTCTCGGAGCGAGGTGGCGCTGGCTTGATGGCATCGGCCTTGGGTGAGAATGGCTATGACATGGCCGGTCAGCTCTCCGAAGATGCAGAAAAGCTGCGCGGTGAAATCGGTCAGCAAGAAGATCTGAAGGATGCAATCGACTACAACACGGCGGTTCTCCTTAAACTCCTTCAGGTTGAAATTGAAATCTTACGCGCAACCTCGGCTAATGCTCTGGCGTCGGGCACGGATCTGGCTGCAACCGCTGCCGATCTTTCGACACTCAGCAACTATGTACGAGGAACCTCACAATGAAACTCCGCTCAACTCTCATCCTGACCATTGCAGCCGCCGCCGTTATGTCGGGGGCTGCATCGGCACAGGTGAAGCTGCGCCCATCACCCAAGGTCGATATGCCGTTCGGTGAATATCGTAAGTGCCTTGGGTACTCGGGTGCGCGTGAGTACGGTCGTCAATTCGTCAAAAACGATCAAGCGCGCATGGCCGAAGCGGGCCAATCCGCAGACAAGCAGCCTCTTGTGACCAACTGGTCGGTGGTGATCCTGAATGAACAGGTCATCGCTGCGCACGAGGCCACCATCGAGCAATGCATTCTGCGCAAATCTGGCGAGACCTTCAGCACCGAATGTCCGCTGGGCGGTTTAAGCCGTGAGGACGCCGCCCAAAAGGTCGGAGCTGACCAAGACGAGTTTTGGACCCAACCGTCCGACAATCTTGCCGCGCTGAAAAAAGAGCAACGGACCCGTCTGGAAGCTCTGCGCCCTGCAATTGAGGAGGCTTGTGGGCCGTGATCCAAGATTTCGTCAGCTCGATTGAGGCTGCGCTAAATAACTTCTCGCAGCAAGCATACAACAGCCTGGCGGCGGATCTAGCATCCGCCCTCTGGGCAATAGCCGCGCTGATCTTCGTGGCAATGCTGATCAACGGTGTGCTTCAAATCCGAGAAATCGGGTTTGGTGGCTATGTCGGCTGGATCATTCGGGCGACGATCATCATTGGTATGGCTTCTAGCTGGAGCTTCTTTCAACCCATTTATCAGGGCATTTCGAGCCTCCCAGACACGATTGCCGGAGAACTGACCGGCACAACAAATGTCTGGGAAGCACTCGATGACATTGCGCTTCAGTGTTTCTTGATGGGCCAGCAGGCTATTGAAAACGCAACCTGGGGTCTGAGCATCACCGGGGCTATTCTCTGGGTTGTTGGGGCTGTCATCGTTGCTTTTGGCACCGGCATGGCGCTGATCGCAAAAGGCGGTCTAGCGGTCCTGCTGGGTCTAGCGCCTGTTTTCATCGCAACGCTGCTCAGCTCGGCAACAGCCAATATCTTCGCAGCCTGGGCGAAAACGACTGTTGGCCTGATCATGGTCATCGTCGTTCTGACAGGCATCGTTTCTCTTATTCAGGCCCTTTTCAGCTCCGAACTGACCGCTGTTGAGGATGTGAACAATATGGAGGCCAGTGGCCGGTTTTTGGCGATCTGCATTGTTTCAATCGTGATGCTCACGCAGATCCCGTCGCTCGCGGGCGGGATGTCGGGTGCAATCGTTTCGGCATCCTCGGGTCTTGCCGTGGCAACTGGTGCTGCAGCAGCCGCAAGAAGTGCATTGGGCACTGCAAGCGACGGCGCAAGGGGTGCAGTAGCCGGTGGGAAAACTGCCGCTGCTATGGCTTCCGCAGCACGTGACGGGACTGGCGTTCGTGACAGCGCGTCTCGCGCAATGCAAGCGCGTCGGGACATAGCGCACAGAGCCCGAAATCAGGATGGGGCAGCTCGTCAGAGCTACGCCGCTGACCGTTACCGGCAGAGCATTCGACAAGCTCGCGCCAATAAATCTTCATAAATCGAGGTACAGAGCAAATGTCACACGTGACAGATCACGAAAAAGAACTCTTTCTGGGCGCACGCCGCGATGCCTTCAAATGGCAGGTATTCGGCATGGTCGGCATGGCAATGGGCGTGGCCTCTATGATTGGCTGGGCGATGCTCCTTCCCCTGAAGGAAATCCGCGCGGTGCCATTCTCCATTGATCCGGACACGAAACTGCCGGTCCTGCTGACTGAAAAAGTCGAAGAACTGGAACCTTCTGAGGCGATGGCCTTCCGTGAAGTCGCAAATTATGTGCGCGACCGGGAAACCTATGATGTCCAGGACAACAACGAGCGCCTGAAATCGGTGCTGCGTCGTTCTGATGAGCTGGCCGAAACGTCCTACCGCGAACTGTGGGACGGTTCGAACGACAACCATCCTGACGAAATCTATACGCCCAAGACAAAGGTGCAGACCGAAATTCTGGGCGTCTCGCCGGTCAACGATGAGACGGTGCAGGTCGAGATCCGCAAGTCCCTGATCGTGCCAAACCAAGCAACGGCCTCAGCCCGCTACGTGGTCACTGTGACCTACGGGTTTGAGGAAAAAATCGTGACGTCGATGGATGAGCTTCTGGAAAATCCGTTCGGCTTCGTCGTCACCAACTACCGCGTAGACGCCATAGGGAAGGTCTGATGCAGCGTTCTTTCAAAACACTCACCGCCACCGCCGCAGCAGTTTTGGCATTCTCTACGCCTCTGCTCGCTGAAATCACACCGACGCCAGACGGAAAGAATGCGGATCATCGCATCACGCATTTCCATTACGTCGAGAACCAGGTGTACCGCATCACTGTAGGTGAACGCCTGATTACCTATGTTCACTTTCCGCAGGGCGAGACCGTCCGCAGCATTGGCGCGGGCGACACTGAGAGTTTTCAGATCACCCGCCTGCAGGAAGGTCGCGTTATTGCGTTCAAGCCAGAAATCCTGAACTCGGATTCAAACCTGACCGTCCTGACCAATCGCGGGACATACAACTTCTATCTGGTTCCGGCCGAGAGCGCCGCCGAACGCAAACGTGTTCCATTTCGGGTCACGTTCTACAACAAAAACAACAGCGGCGGGACCACAACGCGTCGCGGCACAGTCGCTCGGAGCGAGCCGAAGCCAACTGGCCGGTTTGTGAACCAGAACTATTCGCGCTCGGGCAAAGCGGACTTTGCGCCCACCGCCGTGTGGGATGATGGCGTTCACACCTATATGCAAATCCCGCAGGATGCGGAGTTGCCGGGGATTTTCCGTGTCCTGCCTGATGGCCGCGAGCTGATGGTGAACACCACAGTCAAAGAGCGCGGCATTATCCAGGTGCAGGGCCTTTCCGACCTTTGGACACTGCGCATCGAAGACACTTCGATCTGTGTACGAAACGATGGCGACGCGTTTCAGCAGGCGAGTGCAACGGGCAGGCCCGTTACTTCACAGACAGTTAAACCGGGGGGCAGCAAGTAATGGATCGCAATCAGACAATTGCGGCACGGGCGGCGGCTGAACAGCCGTCGCAACGTGTCCGGAAGAAGTTCGACCCAAAGAAGCTGATAACCGTTGCGATCGCAGGAGCGGTGTTCCTGGGCTTTGTATGGTTTGTCATGGGCCATGAAAACAAAAGCACGAACACGGGTGTCCGCGTTGACGCTTTGCAACAAGGTGGTGGCGAGCGATACGGGCTTTTGACCGCACGGGGACCAGAGGCCGATGAGCCGGAACCAGAGGCTTTGCCCGAGGAAATTGAGGTGGCAACACCGGCAACAGTGCCGCAGGTCGATTCCGAAGGGCTGAAACAAGCCTTGAAAACTATCGAGCAACAGAACGGTCGGATTTCCGATCTGCAAGACGAGCTGACGGACGCCAAAGTTTCGCTGTCCGAAAAAGACGGTGAAATCGCAACGCTGAACCTGACCAATGAACGCCTTCAGGTCAGATATGATGAGCGAGAGAAGAAGTTCCAGACGGAACTTGCCCAGGCCATCGCAGATGCGGAGGCCCGGGCACTTGCCAGCGTAAGCCACCTTCAGGCGCAAGGTCTGACCGATGACGAGCGGCGCAGACTCGAAGAACTGAAGAAGATGCGCCAGCGGCAGAACCAGTCGGACGGCATTGTGTTCGATGAAAACCCATACGGCAGAAACTGATGGAGCTGACGATGAACAGAACAGCACTCACCCTCGCCCTGGTCACGTTGGCCTCAAGCGCGATGGCACAGGACGCACCCGGTCAAAACTACCAGCCGATCAATGGTGGATCGCAGCCGGTCATTTTCCAACCCTTCCCTGCAGCGCCGCAGCCGGTTCAAGTCCAGCCAGACGACACCCGCCTGCCTGAAGATCAACGCGGCTATCAGGAAAACCAAAACACGACATGGCAAAACAATCTGGTCGAAGAATATCCCCCCATCGTCGGGGCCTCGATCATTGACGATCCGTCGCGCACCCTGACGCAAGGCACGGTTTTGTCGGCTGTGTTCGGTGGCGCGGTCAGCTCGGAGTTGCCCGGCAGTGTCGTGGCGACGATTACACGTGGCGTCTACTCGATGGACGGCACGCGTTTGCTTCTGCCGCGCGGATCGAAGCTCTTTGGCGAGTATCGAGCGGACACGACATTGGCGCAAACGCGCATCATGATCGTTTGGAGCCGTGTCATCACGCCTGACGGCCTGTCAACTCAGGTCGGATCGGCTGGTACGGACGGTCAAGGCCGGACTGGTGCGACCGGCAGGGTGAACACACACTTTGGGAAACGGTTCGGAACTGCAGCGCTGTTGTCCATCATCGGCATTGCGCCGGTGGCACTGGTCTCTGACAACGATAGCAACAACTCGGTTCGCACTGATCTGGCAACGCAAGTGGGGTCTAACCTGCAGAACGCTACGGCAGCGGCGCTTGATGAATACCTGCGCATTACTCCGACAGTCTTTGTCGATCAGGGCAGTCGCATCAACGCCATCCTGCAGCGCGACGTTGTGTTCGATAGCTTCTGAGCGCGAGCCAATGAGCCGACCGCCTCAGCAGTCTTTCCGGCCGCTGCCAGCATGATCGAGTGCGGTAGCGGCCTTTTTTGAAGCAAATTCAGCACTTTTTGGAAGCAATGAATCTTATGTGGATGCCTTCGTGTTCGAGGCAAAGCCGAGATGCAGCGAAGGCAACCTCCAGTGTTCAAAAAAGTGCTCTACCAAGGACAAGAACATGAGCGGGCGGAACGGCAATAGCCTTCTGGAATACTATACAGGCAAGATCGAGCATCTGTTGCACGATGAAAGCCTGAGCGAAATTTCTGTGAATCCTGACGGATCGGTCTGGGTCGAAGAAATGGGCACAACACACATGACCAGGACAGACATTACTCTGAACAGAGATGATGTGGAAAACATCGGGCGCTGCGTGGCCGGATTCAGCGATGTGACATTCGGAGAAAAGAAGCCGATTGCGACGGCCAACGTGCCGACACAGCAGGGTAAAGCGCGGGTGCAGGTTGTGATTCCGCCAGCAACAACCGGCGTGGGGTCCGTGGCGATCCGCCTGCTCCGCGTGAAAACCGTCGATCTGGGCGCGTTCAGCTTCGCCAGCAAAGAGGCGGCGTTGGCAGAAAACAATGATCACAGCGCGCTTGAAAAGGCTCGGGCTGCTCTCGCTGCCGGAACAATGAACTTTGACGAGCTGGCCGACCTTGCGATGCTAAGCAAATGGAACGTGATCATTGCCGGGGGCACCTCGTCTGGCAAAACCACTGTTCTCAATGCAATGCTGAAGCGCGTCGATCCTGGCGAACGGATCGTGACGATTGAAGAAGTGGCCGAGCTGGACATCGAGCAACCCAATTCTGTCGATCTACTTGCTGACCGTTCCGAAGAAGATGGCCCTCGATCACCAACAAAGCTGCTGGAATCGGCGCTGAGGTTACGGCCTGACCGCCTCGTCTGCGGTGAAATTCGGGGCGACGACGCAAATATGTTCCTGGAACTGGTGAACACCGGCCACGATGGTTCTGTTTGTACCATGCACGCCAACTCACCAGTAGATGCCATTGGACGTATGAGCAAGATGGTGCGTCGCGGATCTCCGACCGTTCAAAAGTCAGAAGTGGTCGATGACATCCGGGCCACCATTCACATGATCGTTCACATGAAGAAAATCGGTGACGAACGGAAGGTCAACGGAGTGATCTTCCCACCCCTGATGACCGCTGATCAACTTATCTGAAGGAGAAATAGAATGAAAAAATTTGAGTATCGTAATGTCTTGATGCGGGTAGAGGAAAATGCAGGCGAGAAGTTTGCGAAGCTCGGGCAAGACGGTTGGGAAATGGTCGGCGTCGTACCTGCCGAGTTTGGCATCGTGTGCTTCTTCAAACGCGAGCTGACCGATGGCTGAGTTTCAGGATCTACCCAAAGGCAAGAAGGTCGCGATAGCCGGTACTATGGGCTTTATCGCTACCTCGGCTTGCGCGGTGTTGGTGGTCGGGCTGGCTCTCGAATACATCAACACCAGAGGCTTTCGCGGGCTGGACATCTGGGCGATCCCAGAGAAGTTCATGGCACAGCCTGCAGAGACGCAGCAGATCATGGGTCTGGTGGCGGTGGTCGCAGTGGGTGTTTTGACCTTTGCATTTGTGGCGGCTGCGCTGCGTGGTCCCTCAACGAAATACGGTGATGCGACCTTTGCAAAGGCCCCTCAGCTCGTCCAGGAAGGCTATGCGTCGGTTCTGAAGCTCAAAGACAAATTGGATAGTGAAATCGTGTTTGCCAAATTTGGTGAGCCAAAGGACAAAAACGCGATCTACTATAAGCCCGGCCCCGGTGTCCAAAAGCCGCACGCGATGTTCATTGCCCCGTCTGGTTCGGGCAAAACCAGCGGCTTTGTGATCCCGAATGTCCTGCGTTTCAATGGGTCTTGCGTCGTCCTGGACATCAAGGGCGAGATTTTCCAGACAACCGGCGCGCGTCGGGCAGCAATGGGCGATGAGGTTTTTATGTTCGACCCCGAGAACCCCGACAAAAGCCACAGCTACAACCCTCTGCGCCGCGCAGCACGTGCCGACAATCTGGACCGGCGATGGGAAGAAGTGATTCAGGTTGCAACTCAGATGTTCGACACGCCCAGCTCGTCCGCGCAGGGCTTTATGGGTGGTGTTGAAGGCATGTTCTGCGCAATGGCGATGCTGGCGATCAAAAGAAAGCGGCCATACATTTCCGAAGTCCTGCGCCTGGTCAAAACGACCAAGCAAAAGGACTATGAGAAAATGGCTGAAGAAGTTGGATATGCGCGAGCTGCAGATGAGTTTCTGAATCTTGCAGCCGAAGAATCCAAAATCCTGCGGTCAACGATTTCGGTTATGTTGAACTCCGGCCTGCAGCTCTGGCGCAACCCGTCGGTAGCAAGAGCCACGCAGGGCAATGACATCAACTTTGAAGATCTGCGTCGGCGCCCCAGCTCGATCTACTTTTCCGTGCCAGGGAAAAAGGTCAAAGAGTTCCGGACGCTCATTCGCCTGTTCTTCCTCGATCTGGTGAACACCATCGAAACTGTTGAGCCGGGCGAAGATGAGCCGTTCAAGGTTTTGATGCTGCTCGATGAGTTCCAACGCCTCGGCCATCTTGAGCGCGTTGTTGAAGCCTATGACACCATGCGATCGTTCGGGGGCAGGCTCGTGGTGATTTCGCAAACACTGTCGCGCCTACAGGACATTTATGGGCACGAGGGTGTGCGGGCGATGCTGGCAAACGCTGGAACCCAGATGTTTGCCGCCTCAGAGGATTCCGAAGTACGCGAACATGTGTCCAGGTCCATCGGGGACAAAACGGTCATAAGCAAGTCGAAGTCTCGAGCACTCGGCAAGATGGAAATGGGCAGCATATCAGAGCGTGAAGAAGGCATTCGGCTGCTCCGGCCAGAGCACGTTGGTCGTCTGCCGGAAAACGAGGTTGTGCTGATCCGCGAAGGCAAGATGCCGGTGATTGCAAACAAGATCCGATACTTCGAAGATCCGTATTTCATGCAGTTCTTGGGTGGCGAAAGTCCGAAGATCAAAGGCACACACCTCGATCTGGCTGTAGAGCAAGCCAGGGACACGGCAAAGGCAGTGGCTGATGCGAAACCGGCCCCTGCCCCGGACAGAGAGGTTTCTGAAAAAGACCAGGAACTTCAGGCGGCATTTGATGCGCAGCGCACGGTCGCAAAGCGGAAAAGTCGGTCAGCGAAAGATATGGCGATGGAGAAAATGAAAGCCAAACGGGCTGAAAGTAGCGCCTTCACTTGACGGGGGTAACAGGACGCGGCCGAACCGGACCTTACTTCAATATGCAGAGAACGGCAGGAGAGAGCCCATTTTGTCCGATGCCGCGCGGCGCATGAATGTCCGGTACTGAGTATTTAATCGATGGTCAGGCGACAAGTCCCAGCTCTTTGTCGGTGGCTGTCGCTGCATATTTTTCCCTTGGGGGCATGGGTCTCGATTGCCAAGGCGGTTCGAAGGTGAAACTTGAAACGCTGCGACCGTCAGGTAGGGCGCCGTTTCCGGCACCGAGCGCGTAGTCGTAGTAGAGTTTGACGATTTCTTCTTCAGTCACCTGCGATGTCTCTGGATGAGCCATGCATGCATCGCGCCACGCTCGTACCCGGTCATAGTCTTTCCCAACGGGTAGTTTGAACCCTTCGTAGTAGTCAAGAAACCAAAATCGCTTGAACATCGGGGTAAAAACAGCCTCTGCCAAACCGAAGTCATCGAACAGGAATGGGCCAGTCGGGTTGTAATGACTTAGGAAATCATCAAGGTCTCGATAGAGCGCGAGAAGCTTATTCAGATGCTCATCTCGGCGCACCTGATCCTGATTCATGACAAAGAGATAGCCCGCCATTGTGAACGGTCCTTCGCGGGCGATCAGCATCGACTCAATGGCATGTTCGGTAGGATCACTGCGGCGCAGCGGTGCCCCCGGCAGAGCCTCATCAAGATAGCGCAGGATCACGAGGCTTTCCTTCAATATACGGCCGTCGCTGGTTTCCAGCACGGGCAAGGCTGTCGTACCTCGGGTCTTGGCTAGCAATTCAGGGTCGCGCGGCTTGGTGATGTCTACTACACGAAATTCCACGGCATCCGTCAGTCCGCGCAGCGCCAGTAGGATTTCCAGTCGCTGCGAGAAGGGACAGACGGGGATATGATAGACGATGTGTTTCCCAGTCATGGTATCAATCCAAAGGTGGGCCAGTGAAGGCCATGTTGTGCCGCTTGGCGCTCTCTTCGATAGCAGGCATGTCCTCGGGAATACGGCACTGACTGGCTGCCATGTCGGCAAAGAAGCCTTCGAATCCGCCGGGCGTCAGGATCACGAGATGGCGGCAAGGTTCGTCGTCTGTCACCTTGAAGGTATGTTCCTTGCCTCGTGGGATGAATACGCTTTCGCCGGCCCTTGCGGTGAACTCCTCGCCTTCCAACCAGAACCTACATGTGCCGGTCAGGATTACGAAGGTTTCGTCTTCGTTTTGATGCACATGGCGCGGAGGGCCGCTACCCGCAGGGGACCAGCTGTCCACGATGGACATTGCGCCGCCTGTCTGTTCTGGGCCGAGGATGGTTTTGTATTTTACGCCGAGCCATTCGATGGCTCCGTCGATTTGGGCCAGGTCCTTCATCGTTTCTCTCCATTAGCATCGGATTGAAACGAAAGCGCTTCCGTTGACAGAAACTTATCCGAAGGCCAACCTATCAGGCAAACCGCAATATCTAATATAGGATATCGGCCAGGTGAATTTCGCTACACTGGACCTCAATCTTTTGCGCGTGTTGGACGCCCTCTTCAGTGAAGGCTCAACCGTAAAGGCGGCCGACAAGCTCGCCATGTCGCAATCCGCAGTCTCCGGTGCATTGTCGCGTCTTCGTCATGCCTTGGAAGACCCCCTTTTTGTCCGGCAGGGAAACCGTTTGGTCGCTACCGATTACGCGTCCAGGATTGAATCCGGTTTGCGCGAAGAACTCGAACGTCTGGAAGCTTTGCTAGCGCCGCCAGCTACCTTTGATCCGCGAACCGCTGAAGGCATTTTCCGGATCGCTGCCAGCGATTTTTTCGCGGAACTCCTGATGCCACCCTTGGGTGATCTCCTGCAAAAGTCGGCGCCCAATCTACGAGCGCAGCTGGTTGATCTGGTTCCGAATGACTATGTGGCCAGCCTTGATCGACGCAACGCTGACATTGCACTGATCCCGGATTTGGCGCTTCCGGACTGGGTCAATCGAGAGCCGCTCTTCCGTTCGCCGTTCCACGTTATCGCGCGCAAGGGAAATCCAAGGATTGCGGGGCTAAAGGAAGGGACGCAGATGCACATGGATACGTTCTGCGTTCTCCACCATGTCTTGTTCTCCCCTGAAGGGAATCTAGCAGCGATGGGCGATGCTGCCCTTAATCGCGTCGGAAAACAGCGACAGGTTGCTATGACAGTGCCTGTCTTTAGTGGCGTTTGCCGTGCGGTTAGCGAAAGCGACCTTATCGCGCTTGTACCCGCGCAGCTTGCAAAGAAAGTGGCCAAGTCATTCGGGTTACACGTGTTCGAGCCCCCGATGACTATTGAACCGGCTTTGATCGTCGGCATCTGGCACAAGCGTTCCGACAACGCCCCGATGGCGGCATGGATGCGCAGCCAGGTCTTCGAATTGATGAAGGCTTTGGACTTAGACAGTTAGTCAAACTGTCCTACGCTGCGCCTTTCGGGCAGATACAAGTTGAAGCTTCGAATAACAGAATCGAAATAGGTTCAATCAGCCAATGCAGACATTTGCGCAGCCGCAGCGAACAACCGCTTTGTCCGCTTCTTGCCTATTCAAACGTGGTGCAGCGAATGCCCGGAATGTCCAAGGACAAGAGTCCGTCCCAATCGGAACAGACCCCACATTACTCCAACCCGGTGGTCTCGCTGTTCCCGGCAACACATTCACCGGCGCGAACAATCATCTATCATGTCCTCCGTGGTTAAAGACTGTGTCCATCATACTCATGGACGTGGGTAGCCTGTTCGCGGGTATGGGCAATCTCTTGCACCACGGCGGCAATCTTGCTGGATGAAACTTGGTGCAGCTCACCAACAACGGCCTCCGCGCGCTCGTAGCTGTCCGGAACGCCTTGGCTGTTGAAATGGGCGGCAGCGGTGGAAATGTCCGCGTCTTTCCAAGTCGCCGTTGTGCCGATTGAAACGCTGTCATGATCGTTGTAGCGGGCCAGGAACTTGCTTCCGTCGAGACCGAAGCTGTGCGCGGTCGCCACAATGTCATCACGCACAGCCAGCCATTTTTCGGCTTCCGTGGGGTCCAGGTTGTCCAACTCGGCCGCATTCATGGATGTGGTGTAGCTGTCATCAGCCAAAGTGTATGCCTGCAGGTCGGTGTCATATGGGCGCAGTTCGGCAACATCGCCTTTCAACTCCCCGATCTGAACGTCCATTGCGGCACGCAAGTGTGGATCTTCGACCTCTCGTGCAAGAGCCTCCATGTTCTCGATGGAGTTCACGATGTCCTTGGTCTGCTGCTCGTAGTTCTCAAAGATGGCCTCCCCCAAAGCGGATTGCATATACTGAACATAGCGATCACCGGGCGACTGGTAGTCGTCGGACTCCTGAAAATCCTTGTCACCACTCAGATCCGCAAGGGACGAATAGTAAGGGTGATACAGATCGTATTCCTGAGCATCACTCATGTGCTGAGAAACCAAAGCCTGCATATCGTTCAGATCAACCGGCTCCCCTGACCGCTCCGCAGCTTCAAATTCGATTTTGAATTCTTCGACCAGATCTTGTTGCGCAGTATGTTCGTCAACACGGCGGTTGGCCTGGTCCTCGATGTCGAAGCTGTTTGAGGCGATGGCTGCACGATCAAAGCCCATCGCCTGCTGTTCTTTCCTGATGATGTCGATCTGCTCTGAAACGCGATCTTCACGCGGGGCGGATTGATCAAATCTGGAATAGGGTGCGAAGTGTTCGACTTCGTTCAAAAGATAGTCTGTACGCGAAACCATAGTTTTTCCTTTGCGAGTTGATGGAAAACTCTGTGATGGGTCTGCCTGGGGCGTTGGCGCGCGCATCAGGCAGACCGGTTAAAGTCCTTACAAGCTGTGCCCGTCATCGTCACCGCGCCCCTGCAAGAGCGGGTGCGTTGCGTGGGCGTGAACGTCTGAAAGTTCTTCTGAGATTGCGATGATCCTGGAAGACGCAAGCTGGTGCAGCTCGTCAACAACGGCCTCAGCGCGGTCGTGGCTGTCGGGTAATCCTTGCGCCTGGAAGTGGGCCGCGGCGGTCGAAATGTCGTCGCTGCGCCATCCCATTGTTGTACCCAGGGTGACGTTCTGATGATCGCCAAAGCGGGCAACGAACGCCTCGCCATCGAGGCCGTAGCTGCTGGCCGTGTCGGTGACTTCTTTGCGGATCGCTGCCCACTTGCCGGCCTCTGAATAATCCAAGACATCCATTTCGGCAGTGCCCATTCCCATCATCGTTGAATAGCGGCGGTCCTCGATGATGAAGGCTTGAAGGTCCGGATCGTTGGTGCGCAGGTCCGCAACGTCGCCCTTCAACTCGCCAATTTGAATATCCATAGCGACACGCAGATGAGGGTCGTCAACCTCACGGGCCAGCCCTTCCATCTTGTCGATGGATTGCAGCAATTCTTTGGTCTGAGTCTGGAAGTCCTCATAGGCCCCCTTGCCCAAGGTGTCCTGTATATAGACCTCGTACCGGCGTGCTGCCGGGGCATAATCAGCGGACGACTGGAACGCCTTGTCATCGACAATATCAGCAAGGGCAGACAGATACGGATGGCTCTGTTCGTTGTCCCGAACGTCGCTGATATGGGCAACAACCTGAGCCTTCAGCTCGGGTGCGATTGTTTCCTCAGAACCGCCTAATTCGATGTGTCGCCGCAAGTTGCTCATGACTTCGGGCGACACATAAGACGGGTCTCCTGGCTCGCCGTAATCATCAAAATGATGGGCTTGATCCAGCAGATGTTCCATTCTCGATACCATAGGTTCCTCACTTTCAACGAGTTGGATGGCAAACTCTTCGATCCGGTCTTTGACAGCGTTGGCGCGCTCATCAAACAGATCCGACATTCTTGCGATGGAGAGTGTCATCACATCACCGGCCATGTCGCGGGCCGTAACTTCAACCTCCGGAGTGCTTTCAACAACAGACAGTCCGGCCTGAACCTTCCACGTGTCGGTCTCAACTTCCTGCCGCAAACCGCGCTCAAGGCGGGTCGTTGCGGTCAGCTCAATTCCGTATCCTTCGGCAACCTCAACCTGGATAGAGCGCTGAACGTCGATGTTCATGTCGCTGCTCATACCCATAGCCAACCACTGCCCATGTTCCACGCCTCGGTTATTCACAACGATGTGGACATGGGGGTTGTCAGTGTCGTTGTGGAACACGGTCAGATAGTCCCAGGTATCGCCAAAATCACCGCTCCCAAACAGGCGATCCGCGAAGTCCAAACCGGCCTCATGCGCGGCATCCGGATAGGTGCCTTCGGGAAAAGAAACGATCATGTGACGGGTATAACCATAGTTGGTTTTCCCGTTGAAATCCTCGGCCCAGGTCTCGATCAGATCACTCACCTGATCGGCATCGAGCGGGGTCACACCATTGTCGCGGATGTCCAACACGCCCTCTGCCCTGACGGTCAGGTAATTGATCTGGCGGCGCAGCTCATGCGCTTTTTTCACCCCACCTTTGCGGACGTGTTTCACAACCGCCTCGGGCTTTCCAACCACAGCACCAAGCCGCGCCTTGATGGATGAGGCCCGCGAGATCATGAACTTCATGCGATTGGCGGTTTGCAGCTGCTGGCTGATCTGCTTGGACCGATCGATACCCTTCTGCGCTTCCCGGAAGGCTAGCTCCAGAAAGTCCCCTGCCGTCAAATTGTGAGCCGCGACGTTCATGCTTCAGATGTCCTCTCATCGTCGCGCAAGATTCGGCGAATGGCGGAGTCTGGCTCTCGGTTTCGGCGGGCCGCGGTGATCAGCGCCTTCAGGTCTTGCCGGTGCTGGATGATCGCACGATGGAGGTTTTCGACATCGCGCCGGTCGTCATCGGTCCAGATCACCGAACCGCGTTTGGCCGATTTTGCGAGCTGATTGAGGTTGGTGTATCCACCCTGAACCTGCCGCAAGTGCGTCTGCCAGAGATCGACAACGGCCGGGTCAGGATCGAGATACCCGATCAGACGATAGATCAGTCGTTGGATGATCTGGTTGCGGCTCTTGGCCCCAAGCGACTGCACGGCCTCCTCCAAACGCACCAACGCATCTGACGGCAATCGAACGGAAAAGACAGTGGTGTCGCCGGGCTTGCTCAATGTATACCTCTGGTTGTTTTTATGACTTGTAACACAACTACCTTATCCTGTCATACTCTCCAAGAGGAAACCGGGGGTGATTTTAGAAATCCGTATTTTCTCAAATTGCCCCCGGAACAGTTTTGCTCTTGGAGGCAATCTCCACGCCGGGAAAAGGGTCCTGCCCCTTTTCCAGCCAGCAGGCGTGGGTGCCGGTGGACCGGCGCAGGGCAATCACGCAAAGCGGGAGCTGCCCGAACAGCGCCCGTCACATACCGGCACGTTCAAGGTCAGTATGGCATTTTCCGCGCGCCTCAGCGCGCTCAATGTCCCGCCGCTTTCGCGGCGGGTGTGGCAGGGTTGTCTGCTGCCGCATTGGGGCAGGTCGGCACCCCTGCCCGGTCTTAGGACCGCGCGCCACCTGTGGCGCATATGTGGTCCGGCCTGCGGCCGGAGCAGAAGAAAGGGCGGCTTGCGCCGCCCTGCCCTCCCGTCATTCGGTGACGGGATCGTCATCGGTGCGCTTCGGGAAGGCCACCATCTCAACGCCAGGGAACATGCTGTGCTTGACCTGGATCGAGGTGATGGTGCCGGTCTCATCGGTATTGACGAAGAGCACCCCGCATCGATCCCAGAATGTCTTGCCTTCTTTTTCACCGGTCTTGACGCTCAGTTTCAGAGTTTGAGTTGCCATTGTTTGATCCTCGCTATGGCGTGTTTCGATGAACAAGGGAAAAGCGGGCATCAAGGGGATGTCAGCAGGGAATTTGATCCGCGCGGAATGCGCCGCAGGCGCAGGGGACATTCCTTGTTGAAGCGCGGCGCCCGGCCCGGGCGCCGCGCGTCTTCCCCGACTGCCCGCTTATGTTCATCCCTTCAGAAACACCGCAGCCGAGGATCTTCTCCGGCAACGTACTTGAAACTGTCAGACCTGGTGAAAGGCAAGGCTTTCTGGGATCGCTGCGCGCGGAACATCTGAACAAAACGATGTCTTTGATGGCGGCAACATCACCTCGATCCGACACAGGCGCGGCGCTCAGTTCTAAGTTGGGGGTTGCCCTTCTGGGTCGGTATGACCGTCGTCGCAAAGGATGAAGAATGACGGACGGTGCAAACCGCCCTATCCAACTGGCGGAGGCCAAAGACCGGACGGTCCGGCCCTGGTCCGTGCTTGTGCGGATCAGGTAAACAGCCGGACTCAATTTGGATTGGCGGGTTCGGTAGGACGCCCCGGTAATCCGCAAGAACTCTCTCAAGCGCTGTCGCGGGGCGAGACCGGCGCACGGGCAGATACAGTGATGAGTACGCCAAGAAAAAGGCCCACCGAAGCGGGCCACGAGTTTAACCAAAGGAAAATCTGGAGGTATTCTTTACAGGCTAACGCTTGCGCGCGCGATCGACAACACCGTCAGCTGTGATCGTGGCAATGCGATCCTCTGTGCGGCGGGTCATTTCCACCCCGTCACCCGTCATATGCGCCTCGGCAAATTCCGTGAACTTGAAGATGCTGCCATCTGCTTCAACATGGGTTTCGTCCTCTGCCGAGCGCCGCTTCACCGATCCGTCATGGCGGATTTCGATGATCGTGTTGTCGGCCATTCGGACCGTCACGGTATGCTCATCTACAGCGACACCCTGCCACCAGGCATCTGCATCGCGGCGCACAACAATGCGGTTTGGGTGCAGCTTGATCTGCACGTCCTGTACCTCGTCCGGATCAGCGGCTTTGACGACCACGATGGCCTCCTGCGCGCTGGGATCACCATGGATCGACGCGCTCCCGTTTTTTGGCGGCCAGAGCTTCGGCTGTGTGCGCGGCTTGCCCTTCTGGTCTGTATGAAACCCGACGAACATCTGCGCGGATTTCCAGACGCGGCGGGCGGCTTTTTCAACCGTAGACGGAGCTGCATCGGTGGACATGGTGGATAGCCTTTAAAGTGGGTTAATTCACGTGCATTTTCGGGGTGAGCGTCACACCCACAGCGCTCAGCACTTTCAGCACCGTGCCAAACTCGGGATTGCCATTTTCGCTAAGTGCGCGGTAGAGGCTTTCCCGAGACAGACCAGATTTGTCGGCCACACTCGACATACCTTTGGCCTTGGCAACATCGCCAAGTGCCGACGCGATCAGCGCCGTGTCGCTGGTTTCAAAAGCCGCTTCAAGATAGGCTTGAATGGCTTCCGGGCTGTCCAGATAGTCAGCCGCTTCAAACTTCGTTGTTTTGACACCCATGTTTTTCACTCCAACTCTCTTGCCATCGCCTTGGCGGTTTTGATGTCGGCTTGCTGGGATGACTTGTCTCCCCCGCACAGCAAAACGATCAAAACGTCACCGCGCGACACATAGTAAACGCGATACCCCTTCCCTTCGGAGATACGCAGTTCACTCACACCTTCACCAACCGGTTTCACATCACCGGGATTGCCCAGGCTCAACCGCGTGATGCGAACCAAGATCCTGGCTCTCGCCCTTTGGTCCTTCAGGCCCTTGAGCCACTTGTCGAACAGGTCCGTCTTACGAATTTCTATCATACCTATATGTAGCCTACAGGCTACAACCTTTCAAGTCAAAACAACCTATACCATTGAACTAAAATCAAAAATCATTGCTGAAAAGCAGGGCGCGTTGCGCCCTGCCCTGCCAGTTTCAGAAGCAATCCGGCACCCATGCATCGATCCGGGCTTTCTGTGCCTCGGTCACGCCCAGTGCCTTTTGATGCTCTGGATCATTGAAGAGCTTGTGCAGCGCCTCGTTCTTGGCACCCTTTTTGGATTTCGCGAAGGCTTTGAACATGTCGGCGTCGATGTGCAGGTCCAGCAGGTCTTTGTAGAGATCATCCAGCTGCCAGCCTTTCAGACGCTTGAAGCAGTTTTCAGCCGAAGGGGTCCAGATCGCGCGCATGTCAGCCTCGATCTCAGCCTCGATCTCCGCCATGAACTCCGGGCGTTGGGTCAGAAACCGCCGGGCCAGAAAACCCGTGATCTCACCATTGCGGGTCTTCTTGCCCAGATCGCGAAACGCTTTGAACGCTTCCACGCTGCCTTGTGCGGCAATCTCGTGGAACTGGTCATAGGCTGCCTGTGCCGCTTCATCCCGTTCTCCGCCAAGACGCGGGTCGAGGATGAACTGGTCATCGATCTCGGGTGTGTTCCGCTCGGCACCACCATAGCCAAACCCAAACAGATTGCTGCTCAGACCGGAGGCCGGGGTGGCAAAGAAAGCAAACAGGCTCAACACATAATCAGGCTTGTCCAGCAGGGCCGTTTGAACCGCTGCCAGCCGGATCGCCACCATGTCGTCGATGAATTTCTGCGAAAAGGCCGGTTTTGGTTCTTCCTTGATCTCCGGTTCTTTGACCGGGGCCAGAACACCAGCCTCAATGGCAGCCTGAACATGTTCCGCCGCGACATAGGCCGGGGATGTTTTGATCTCGCCATTGTTGGTGACATAGACAAACACGCCGGACAGCTTGCGCTGCGCGTCAGAATAGAACGGCGCCGTATAGTCCTCAAGCGCGGCCAGCTCCTTTTCACCATCCGCGTCCAGAGCCTCACCCTCATAGAGTTCGGCAAGTTCGTCATACCGTTCGGCCTGTCCTTCGGTGAAGTCCCGGCTCACCATGTCCAAACGGTGCATGTCTTTCGTACCCGAGAACCCATAGGGAATGTAGCTTTCCTCATGGGTGTCCACCCAGTCCCAGCCTTCCGCGTCGCGCAGTTTTTCCGCTTCTACCGCCAGTTTCTCGGCAAACAGACGATCCAGTAACGCGCCTTCATTGAATAGGGTTTCATCGGCAAACAGATCAGCGGTGACGGTGCCGCCCGCCTCAACATAAGCCTTCTGCCCGACAAATACGGCCTTGCGGCTAGTGCTGCTAACAGCCTCCGACGTCAGTGCCTGTTTGACATCATGCTCACTGAACCACCGACATTCTTTGGCCCGTTCCAGAACCTCCAGAATTTTCTCTTCTTCGGTGCTGACGGTCATGGCCTTGGCCAGCCCCATGCTGATCTCACCGGCTTTGAGCGCATCCAGAACGGCGGCGGGCAGACTGGCAAGCGCGAGGCGGCGGCGCACATGGGATTCGGTCACGCCAAACGCATTGCTGATCTTGGCAATAGACAGAGATTTCTCGGCCATTTTGCCATAAGCACGGACCTCGTCCACAGGGTCCAGTTCTTCACGGGCGGTGTTCTCCGCATTGGCCCATTGCTCAGCCACGAAGGGATTGTCCGTGACCTTAACGGGAACCTGTGCCAGATCAGCGCGCTCAGTCACGGCGATGTTCAGAGCCCGTAGGCGGCGACCACCGGCAACGATTGCGACTTTGCCATCGGTATCGCGCAACCCGCTGAGGTTCTGGATCAAGCCACACATAACCAAACTGTCGGCCAGAAGTGCAATACCTTCCTCACCAACCTCCTGTCGTGGGTTGATGTCAGACAGGTAGAGATCGGACAGGGATACGGTTTCGATGGTTTCCGGTGCGGTGAATGTTTCGACTTTGCTCATGGGGCAAATCCTTGTTTGAGTGTTTGAGATCGTGTTAAGGGTGCCCTACCCCTTCCGGGGTAGAGCGGAGCCGTTTAGATGGCTGCGTGTTGGATCAGGAAGCGGCGCGCGATGTGGAAATTGTCGCCCTTCCTGATTAGCGCCCACGCTTCTGCGATACGTTGCTGCAAGATTTCATTGCTCATGGTGTTCACCTCCTTTCCGGTTTGGGATTGAGATCAGTATTCGCTGGGGCACATGATGGTCAGAACGCGGCGCGTCACTGACGTGTCAAACGGCCGGTCGGACCCATACGTGTAGTCCGTGTCGTAAAGATCGATCTTCCAGAACAGCTTCTGGTCACGGACTGTCACCGCCCCAAAGGTGTGATCGCCATAGGGGTCATTGCCCTCGTCAAACTGGTCATCCGACGCCACCGCTGCCAAAGCTGCAGTCTGGAACTCCATCCCTTCACCTGACACGCCGGGCGTGACAAATACCTGACCCTGAATTCCCTTAGAATGCATCTCGATTGCCGCAGTCGGATCGATCAGCGCTTTCCGAAATAGGTCATTCTGGGTCGCAATCTCTGCCGCCTGCAGGCTGGTGTCAGTGTCGATGTCTTTTGTCTTTTCAATGTCCAAAACCGTCTCTCCTTTTGTGGTGCGACCTCTGGGGTTGATCCCCTTTGGTGCTGGTTTTGAGCCGAGCCCTGAAAGGGCGTCGTCTCTAAAACCTGCCCCGTGGCGAACGCGGAGAGGGGCGAGACAGGACCAATCGACAAGAGTGGTGCGGCCCGCAGCGCAGGCGCGCGAGGACACGGTATTGTCTATTTGTCTTGTCCGAGGGGGGAGGCCGCGCCTTCCCCCTTACGGAAGGTAGCGTTTGGCTTGTCCAAATCCCGCCTGACCCACAAGGAAAGGACAAAGGATCTCTGATCCTGCGTGAGCGCAAAAGGGACCGTCACCCGAATGGGCAGATCACCACGGCATGGACCGACCATGACCCAAAGCCCCTGCCCCGGCTCGCAAGAGACGGGTCAGGGGCTACTGGGACAGGGAGATCATTCTGGGGTGTTCTGGGTGGAAGCCGATACGTCGGCTGAAACCTAGAGCCTGCTCACGAGCCGAAAGGCTCGGGATTTGCCACAGAAACAGACTGCAGCCCGAAGTCACTCACCGACCGGAACATACCCTCGACGGAGCTTTTGCTTTTCGAGATTGTGGAGCGCTTCACTAGCCAGGGCTTCGTCATCATACGTCACCATCATGGCTTGCCCGTTCGTGCCAATACGCCCCCAGGTACGAAGCACTGAAACCTCCCCAAACAACGTCGGCTGCAACTCGATGCCATAGAACCGCGCCATGTTGATCTCAGGGTCCACATGGATCAGGTGCACAGGTGTGGTGTCTGTCAGCTCCATGACGCGATTGTCGATCAATAAAGCTCGTCTGTCCAATGACTTTGCTGGAACAGTCAATTGGCAAGGATTCAGAACCGTGATGAAAACATTCGACAACTCAATCTGTCTGATGCTTGCCTCGTACCCATCCAGGTACAGGAGCTCATATTGGCACCATTCCACATTCCGCTGCTGGAACCGTTGTGACCACTGGCCAGAGTAGGTACGGTTTTCTCATATCTTGCAAAACGAAATAGAAGGATGAAGGCAACGTGGCTGAAATCTTGGAAGGCGGATGTTTTTGCGGTGAGGTTCGATACCAGGTCACTGGCAGCGCAGTAATGCAACTCATGTGTTTTTGCAGTGATTGCCTATCGATGACCGGAACGGACGGTTATGCCGGGTACATGATAAAGTCGGAAGACCTGCAGCTGCTGAAAGGCAAACCACGGACCTTTGAGAAGACCTCAAAGGAAGGTCGACCTGTCATCAAGCATTTTTGTGGCACCTGCGGATCAGGCCTGTGGGGCGTGACAGCCTTCGGATTGACGAGCATTGCGGCTGGGACATTGGATGAGCCAAACAACTTCAAGCCAACGAGCAAGGTTTTTGTGAAAGATGCCCCCAACTGGGCCAGGGTTCCCCACCATTTGGAAGAAATGTAGCGTTTGAAGCTTTGGTATCACCTACATTTCTGTCTTGGAGTTGTTCCTCTTGGTGACCCGAGTTGCTACGATTGTCGTTGAGGCAATAAGCAGGACATCGCGATGCGCAATGCAATCTTTTTACCCCTAATGGCTTTGTTCCTGGGGGTCGTCATGGACGTTAAACCGGCGGCGGCCGCGTCACTCGGAACATATGAGGTTTTTGGCGTCGAAGACGGTGACATGCTAAAAATGCGCAGTGGGCCTGGAACAGGGTTCAATGTGATCGTTGGTCTTCCAAATGGAACCGCACTACGAGTTCACGGCTGTGAGCAGACCGGTGGCACCCGTTGGTGCCGCGTCTCTTTGGAGCGCGCGCGCAAGCTTAAGGGATACGTCTCTTGGGCATATTTGCGGAAAATCTAATACGACAGCGATCAGCACCACCATCTTTTAGCAATCATAGAATACCGGCGGAAACGCCCTGACGAATCCACTAGTTGGGCTCACACCCGTCGTCGAAGCGGCTCGCAACATCCCCGAATTCGCTGGGTTCAGGACGGCCCTAAGGCTTTGACTGGGGAGCGCTTGATCGCCTGCACCGTAACGGATTGATCCTGGACCCGGTTGGAAAGGCAAAATCGGTGGTACTGACCGATGAAGGCCTGCGCCGCTCCGAAAAGCTTTTCACAGAGCTTTTTGGGCGGGAGCCAAAGACATAGCATTCGCCATGACAAGTCCCTCCATGTAACGCAGGTCTGCATACGCGTGTGGGCTGGCTGGCGGTTGCAATCTGCGCTAAATCGCCCCTGTCCGGCAAACAGGGAGAAGCTGAAGATGACAACGGGGAACGATCTTGGTGGGCTCATCGGGTTTATCACCCGTGACGAGATTTGGCATGAGCGGCTCGCTGATGTGTTGGACGAGCATTTTCTGCCAGCGCTCGAGGCCTTCGATCTTGAGTTCGAGGATCTGGGCGACTTGCTGGGCGAGGATTGGCCGATGGTCCTGTGGGGTGGTGGCCTGGAAGATTTGCTGGGCAGGACATTCGGAGCGGACGCCGAAAACGCTGCGGATGCTTATCTGAAAGGGAGCGGTTCCAAGGAGAGTGCGCAGACCCGCGCCTATATCAAAGGATTGCGGGACGCGTCGGTCAGCCTTTATGAGGTGAGCGAGGTAGACCCCGGCAGATCCATGGTCTTGCGCAACATGCTTTCGGACGCAGAGC
>NZ_JBQFYB010000012.1:0-112727 GCF_056541275.1 Ruegeria sp. AI2 | reverse complement strand
GCTTCTCGCCCACATTCTCGCCCCGCAATATCACCTGACCCATATGCGACACATCAAACAACGCCGCCTTCTCGCGGCACTGCTTATGCTCACCCATGATCCCCAGCGGATACTGAACCGGCATCTCCCACCCGGCAAAATCAACCATCTTGCCGCCCAACTCAACGTGAAGCCCAAAAAGCGGCGTGCGTCTAATCTCGGTCATTGATCCAACCTTTCACTCAACGGGACTGGTCGCGAACAACCATGACAGTGCAATGCGCGTTGCGCACGACACGGGCCAGGTTCGGACCGATTTCATAATTCGGAAAATCACCCTTGGTCGATGCCATGACGATCAGGTCAAAGCCGTCCTTGTAGGCGCGCTTGAGGATTTCACGGTAAACGCTGCCTTCTTCAACATGGACAGGCACGTCCGATGCGTTGCCATGATCCAGAATGGCCTGAACCGCATTTCGCACGTGATCTTTGGCGCCGGCGCCGTAGTTGGCGGGCAGGTTCGGCAGCTGGATGATCTCGGGGATGACGGCAACCGCGTGCAGTTCAGCCCCGTAGAACCTGGCCTGTTCCAAGGCAACTGGCAGGGCATTCTTCCACGAACGGTCGTCGGTGTGATCAATGGGCAGCAGGATTTTCGTGGCCATCACGTCTCTCCTCGAGATATGGAATTCTGTTTTTTTAAGGCGGGGGGCCGGAATGGCCCCCCGGTTTCAAGTCAGACCAAGCTTATTCGGCAGGCGCGCCGCCCGGCTCTTCGGACTTGCCGCCCGAGGCGAAGAACTCTTTCGTCAGCTTGAAGACGATCGGGCTCAGCAGGGCCAGGGCGATCAGGTTCGGAATGGCCATCATGGCGTTCAGCGTGTCGGCCAGCAGCCAGACAAAGCCCAGATCCGCGGTTGCACCGAAGTAGATCGCGATGATCCACAGGATGCGGTAGGGAAGCAGGGATTTCACGCCCA
Source organism: Ruegeria sp. AI2 (assembly GCF_056541275.1). NCBI lineage: Bacteria > Pseudomonadati > Pseudomonadota > Alphaproteobacteria > Rhodobacterales > Roseobacteraceae > Ruegeria > Ruegeria sp. AI2. Next base: position 111,768 of record NZ_JBQFYB010000012.1, on the reverse strand, counting down.
GCAGGAACTCGACGCATTTCTCGCCATAGAAGGACCAGCCGAGGATGGTGGTAAAGGCAAAGATCGACAGAGCGATGGCGATGATCGACCCGCCGATACCCGGCAGCGTGGTCTCGAACGCCAGCGAAGTCAGCGCCGCACCGGATTCCCCCGATGTCCAAGCACCTGACGAGATGATCGCCAGACCGGTGATCGAACAGACGATGATAGTGTCGATGAACGTTCCCAGCATCGCGATCAGGCCCTGATTGACCGGGCCTTTGGTCTCGGCTGCCGCGTGCGCGATCGGAGCGGAACCCAGACCCGCTTCGTTCGAGAAAACACCGCGCGCCACACCAAAGCGGATGGCGGCCCAGACGGCTGCACCAGCGAAACCACCTTCGGCGGCTGATGGGGTGAAGGCGTAGGTGAAGACCAGCGACAGCGCATGACCGATGTTGCCGATGTTGATGATCAGGACCAGCAGTCCGGCAACGATATAGGCAATCGCCATGAACGGAACCAGTTTACCGGCGACCGCACCGATACGGGTGATACCACCCAGAATAACAGCGGCGGTCAGAACCATCAGAGCGACACCGGTGACCGAGGTGTTTACTCCGAAATTCGATTCCAGAACCTGTGCAACACCATTGGCCTGCACGCCGTTACCAATGCCAAAGGCCGCAACTGCGCCAAACAGGGCAAAGGCAACACCCAGCCACGCCCATTTCGCGCCCAGACCGTTCTTGATGTAGTACATCGGGCCGCCGACGAAGTTGCCCAGCTCGTCCTTTTCGCGGTATTTCACCGCGCAGACAGCCTCGGCATATTTGGTGGCCATGCCCACCAGGGCGGTCATCCACATCCAGAACAATGCGCCCGGACCGCCCAGGAAGACAGCAGTGGCAACACCGGCGATGTTCCCCGTACCGATGGTGGCCGACAGCGAAGTCATCAACGCGTTGAACGGGCTGATCTGCCCTTCGCCCTGACCTTCACGGCCTTTGAACAGCAGGCTGAAGCCCGTGCCAATGCGCAGGATCGGCATGAACTTCAGTCCGACCTGCAGGAAGAAGCCGACGCCAAGGATGAGAACCAGCATCAGCGGCCCCCACACGACGCCATTGATGGCCCCTACGATTGAATTTAACGCTTCCATGGATTCCCTCCCATTTGCGTTTGGTTTATGCCCCTTTGGCGATAGCCCGCTGGCGAGCCTGCCTGAGAGCAGCGAAATCTTCGTCCGCATGGAACGACGACCGGGTCAGCGGGGTTGCTGACACGTGCAAAAAGCCCTTGGACCGGGCAATCTGTTCCAGCTGGGCGAACTCTTCCGGTGTCCAGAACCGGTCGATTCGATGGTGTTTCGGGGTTGGTTGCAGATATTGGCCAACGGTCAGGAAATCGACCTGCGCTGCACGCAGATCATCCATGACCTGACGCACATCCGTGAGTGTTTCCCCCAGGCCCACCATCAGGCCGGATTTGGTGAATAGTTCCGGATTGGCGCGCTTGGCATCATCCAGCAGCCGCAGCGACGTGTAATACCGCGCGCCAGGACGGACGGTCGGATATAGGTGCGGCACGGTTTCCAGATTGTGGTTGAACACGTCCGGTGCGGCGTCAAAGACTGCCTTGGCGGCGTCGCCCTTGCCTAGAAAATCGGGGGTCAGAACTTCGACCGTGGTGCCGGGGTTTTGGTGGCGTACCGCCCGAATGGTCTGGGCAATATGCTCGGCCCCGCCATCGGCCAGATCGTCGCGATCGACCGAGGTGATGACGACATGGCGCAGGCCCAGCTTCCTGACCGCCGCTGCAACGCGACCGGGTTCGAAAGCGTCCAGCGCGTCGGGGCGGCCAGTCGATACGTTGCAGAACGAGCATCCGCGTGTGCAGACCTCGCCCATAATCATCATGGTTGCGTGGCGCTTGGACCAACACTCGCCGATATTGGGGCAGGCCGCCTCTTCGCAGACCGTCGCCAGATTGTGATCCCGCATCAGGCGCCGGGTTTCGTAATAGGCGGAGCTGTCGCCTTTTTTCTTGCGTATCCACTTGGGTTTGCGCGGAATGACGCTGTCGGCCTTTTTGGCTTTTTCCGGGTGACGTGGTCTAAGCTGGATGGTCATCTGGCTGGTCCCCGCTACGCGTGAATTGCCCGGCCCATGGCATCAAGGCAGGCTTCTTTCACAGCCTCGCCCATCGCCGGGTGGGCATGGCAGGTGGCTGCGACCTCGGCGACGGTGATGCCCTTGGCCATGGCCAGAACCAGCTCGGCAATCAGATCTCCCCCATGCGCACCGCAAATATGCGCGCCCAAGATCTTGCCTTCGGAACTGGCCAGCACCTTGACGGCCCCGTCGGTCTCGCCGGTCGAGCGCGCCCGCGAATTGGCCATGAAGGCAAACTTCCCGACTACGTATTCAATGCCCGTTTCTTGCAAGGCTTCTTCGGTCAGCCCGACCGAGGCGACCTCGGGGTCGGTGTAAACCACGCCGGGCACGGTATTGTAGTCAACATGTCCCGCTTCGCCTGCCAGCATCTCGACACAGGCAACGCCATCCTCTTCGGCTTTGTGCGCCAGCATCGGCCCTGGAACGCAGTCGCCAATGGCATAGATGCCGGGAACAGAGGTACAGAATGTGTCATCCACCTGAATAAAGCCGCGCGGGTCGCAGGCTATCCCCAGTTCTTCCAGCCCCAACCCGCGCGTTACCGGTCGGCGTCCGACGGCGATCAGAACCTTGTCGGCCTCGATCACCTCTTCCTTGTCTTTGCCAACCCGATCCAGAGCAAGCGTCAATCCGGCCGCGGTCTTGTTGACGGATTTCAATGCCCGACCAAGCTGGAACTTCAGGCCGCGCTTGGCCAGCGCCCGCTGCGCCAGTTTTGCAATCTCGCCATCTATGCCGGGCAGCACACGGTCCAGATATTCGACGACGGTGACTTTCGCGCCCAGACGCGCCCAGACCTGACCAAGTTCCAGACCGATCACACCTGCGCCGACCACCACCAGATGATCCGGCACGCTTTCCATCGCGATCGCGCCGGTCGAACTCAGGACGTCCTGCTCATCAATCTCGATCCCCGGTAGCGAGGTAGGTTCCGACCCGGTCGCGATCAGAATGTTCTTTGCCTCATAGATGTCAGCGCCAACCTTGATCTGCCCGACTGAAGGGATGCTGGCCCAACCTTCGATCAGGTCAACGCCGTTCTTCTTGAACAGGAATGCGATGCCTTTGGTCAGGTCGCCCACGATCTTGTCCTTGCGCTCCATCATCGCGCCGACATTGATGCTGGCCCCCTCGACCGCAACACCGTGGGAGGAGAGATGTGCAAGCTCGGCATATTTGGCCGAGGAGGTCAGCAACGCTTTGGAGGGGATGCACCCCACGTTCAGACAGGTGCCGCCAAGAGCGCCGCGCCCTTCGACGCAGGCAACTTTCAGTCCCAGCTGAGCCGCGCGGATCGCGGCAACATAGCCGCCCGGTCCGCCTCCGATGACAATCAGATCGTAGGTGTTCATTTCGCGCACTTTCAGTAGATCGGGTGGCTTGCGCAAAGCGCGCGAACCTTTTCGCGGGTTTCTTTTTCGATGGCCGCGTCGCCTTCGGGCGACTGCGCCAACGCGTCCAGAACATCGCCGATCAGATGGCCGATCTGTTTGAACTCTTCAGGGCCAAAACCCCGGCTGCACCCGGCGGCAGTGCCCAGACGGATGCCGCTGGTGATGGTGGGCTTCTGGGGATCGCCCGGAACGCTGTTCTTGTTACAGGTGAACCCGGCACGTTCCAGCGCGGCCTCGGCATCCTTGCCGGTCACACCGATCGGGCGCAGATCGACCAGCATCAGGTGGTTTTCGGTGCCACCCGAAACGATGTCACATCCGCGCGCCATCATGACATTGGCCAAAGCCGATGCACTGTCGACAACGCGCTGCATGTATTCTTTGAACTCCGGCTTCAGCGCCTCTCCGAATGCAACCGCCTTGCCGGCGATCACATGCATCAGCGGTCCACCTTGCAAGCCCGGGAATACGGCAGAGTTGATCTTTTTCGCCAGCGCTTCGTCATTGGTCAGAATGATCCCGCCCCGCGGGCCGCGCAGTGTCTTGTGGGTGGTTGAGGTGACGATATGCGCGTGCCCAATGGGCGAAGGGTGCAGGCCAGTTGCGACCAGACCCGCGATATGCGCCATGTCCGCCAGCAACCACGCACCAACTTCATCTGCGATCTCGCGGAAACGGACAAAGTCGATCTTCTGGGAATAGGCCGATGCGCCTGCGATGATCAGCTTGGGCTTTTCCGCCCGGGCCAGCTCGGCCACCTGGTCGTAATCGATCAGGCCGGCTTGGGTCAGACCGTATTGTACCGGCCGGAACCACTTGCCGGATTGGGCAGGTTTTGCACCGTGTGTCAGGTGTCCGCCCGCATCCAGCGACATGCCCAGGATGGTGTCACCGGGGCTCAGCAACGCCAGTTTGACCGCCCCGTTCGCCTGAGCGCCGGAATGGGGTTGAACGTTGGCGTATTCACAACCGAACAGCTGTTTCAGCCTTTCGATGGCCTCGACTTCGACCTCGTCGACATATTCGCACCCGCCATAATAGCGGCGCGCAGGATAACCTTCGGCGTATTTATTGGTCAGGACCGAGCCCTGAGCCTCGATCACAGCTTTCGAGACGATGTTCTCGGACGCGATCAATTCGATCTGTTCCGCCTGCCGTATTCCTTCGCGCGCGATCGACGCGGCGATTACCGGGTCAGCCTCATTCAGCGACGTTTTGAACATTATCCCCTCCTCTGGTTCCGAATCCTCAGTACGAAACTTTGTTTCCAATAGTGGAAAATGATCCAACAAGGCAACATAAATCTCTTATTCAAGAAGTTGCGTATGTATGGGAAAACCTGTAGCCTTTGAAAAACAGGGGGAAATCCATGGTCGATGAAAGCCAAAACGATGTTTCCGGGTTGGAAGAACCGGATGAAGGCGAGGCTTTGGGCCGCTCCATTCGCGATGCGCGACGATCAAAAGGCTGGACTTTGGAAGAGGCTGGCCGTGCTGCGGGTATTGGTCGGTCCACTCTGTCCAAGATCGAAAACAACCAGACACGGCCTAGTTTTGAAATCGTGCGGCGCCTGACACAGGCGCTCGACATGAGCACGCCACAGCTGTTCCTGCAATCGGGTCAGTCGGGCATCTCGGGTCGCCGCGATTTCACCCCAAAAGGCGAGGGGGAATTCAAGACCACGCCCACCTATCATCACGAACTGCTGTGTTCTGAACTGACCAGCAAACGGATGCTACCCTATATCGCAACGATCAAGGCGCGGGATGTATCCGAGTTCGACACTTGGATTCGGCACTCTGGCGAAGAATTCATGTATGTACTCAGCGGCGAGCTGATTTTCCTTTCCGAACATTACCGACCCCTGCCCATGAAGGCGGGGGATTCACTGTATTACGACAGTGGAATGGGCCATGGCTGTATCTCGACCAGCGACGAAGACGCCAAGATTCTGTGGGTTTCGCTGGAGTGACATCAGAAAACCGCATGCTTTATTGCAGGTTGTGAAAAGCAACAAACGGCTTCCCGCCAGTCCGGGCTCATCGCCCCGACAGGTTTCCATTCCGAAATGCGGTCGGCGTTTGACCGAATTCGGCCTTGAACGCGCGGGTCATGGCGCTGGCGTTTTCATATCCACAGCGCCCCGCGATCTCGGCGATGGATTGTTCCGTATCCTCGGCCAGATTGCGCGCGCGGTTTAGGCGCAGACGCCGGTACAGCGCTTGCGGAGTTGTTTTCAGTTCCGCCTGAACACGCGTTTCAAGCCGTTTTTGCGAACACCCGATTTTCCGGGCCACACTCCGGACTGACAGCGGTGCTTCAAGATGCGCCTGCATGACGGTCAGCGCACGATTGACCAGCGTGTCCTCGGATTTCAGAGGCAGGTCATAATGGCCACGCCCGTTCCGGCTCATGAACAGGTGCTCAACCTCCATCGCCAGCAGCGGGCCGTGATCCCGGCGGATAAGGGTCAGGGCCAGATCGAAGGCTGCCATGGCCCCGGAACAGGTCAGACGGTTGCCATCGATGACAAACCGTTCCTGCACGGCCTCTACCGCCGGAAACCTTTCTTCGAACCGCGAAAATTCGTCCCAATGAATGGTTGCCCTGTGGTCATCCAGCAATCCGGCGCTGGCAAGCAGCCAGCTTCCCGTATCCAGCCCGGCCAGGTGCTTGTGTTTCTTGGCCGCAGCCAGCACGGCCCGCATGGTCGACCGCGTATCCAGCTTCAGGTATCCATATGACGGCATGACAACAAGAAAATCCCCCTGTTGATCGCCGATGGCCCCGTTCGGGGTGACGACAAGGCCGCTGGAGCTTTGAACAGGGTTGCCGTCAAGCGAACAGAAGCGCCACGTATATAACGCCTGCCGCGACAGGGTGTTTGCCGCCCGCAACGGTTCGACCATGTTCGCAAGGCAATGGTTCGAGAACCCGTTGAACAGCAGGACATTGTACTGCTGCGTTAATATTTTCGAATTTGGCATGAAACTGATCTATCTCTGCATGCCGCGACCATGAGCGATGGCGTTTGGTTGGTCAACCACCGATCCAGGGAACACGCGCCATGCAGTTTGGTCTGACAGAAGAACAGGACATGATCGTTTCGACGGTCCGCAGCTTTGTAGAAAAAGAAATCTACCCGCATGAAGACGCGGTGGAACGCAGCGGAACGGTCCCGCTGGAGCTTGGCAATGAGATCAAGCAGAAATGTATCGATCTGGGGTTCTATGCTTGCAACTTCCCCGAAGAAGTGGGCGGCGCGGGCCTGTCGCATCTGGATTTTACACTGGTCGAGCGTGAGCTGGGTCGTGGGTCGATGGCGCTTACGCATTTCTTTGGCCGCCCGCAGAACATCCTGATGGCCTGCAACGATGAACAGCGCGAACGCTATCTGCTGCCTGCTGTGCGCGGGGAAAAGATGGACGCGCTGGCGATGACTGAACCGGATGCCGGATCGGACGTGCGCGGCATGAAATGTCAGGCGGTGCGCGACGGTGGCGACTGGGTCGTCAACGGATCGAAACACTTCATCTCGGGCGCGGAACACGCGGATTTCTTTATTGTATTCGTTGCCACCGGCGTGGATGAGACCCCGAAAGGCCCCAAAAAACGCATCACCACCTTCCTGGTGGATCGCGGCACACCGGGCTTTGAAGTGCGCGACGGTTACAGATCCGTCAGCCACAGGGGCTATAAAAACTGTATCCTGTATTTCGACAATTGCCGCCTGTCCGATGCCCAGGTTCTGGGCGAGGTCGATGGCGGCTTTGCGGTGATGAACGAATGGCTCTACGCGACCCGCCTGACGGTTGCGGCCTTCTCGGTCGGTCGTGCGCGGCGCTGCTTTGACTATGCGCTGAACTACGCCGCCGAGCGCAAGCAATTCGGCCAGCCCATCGGCAAGTTTCAGGGTGTCGGTTTTCAGATTGCCGACATGATCACCGAGATTGATGCCGCCGACTGGCTGACCCTTGCCGCTGCTTGGCGTCTGGATCAGAACCTGCCCGCAAACCGCGAGATCGCCTCGGCCAAGCTCTATGCCTCCGAGGCATTGGCGCGGGTCACCGACACGACGCTGCAAATCTTCGGCGGCATGGGCCTGATGGATGATTTCCCGATTGAACGGTTCTGGCGCGACGCCCGGGTCGAACGGATCTGGGACGGCACCAGCGAGATTCAGCGCCACATCATCAGCCGCGATCTTCTGCGTCCGCTGGGCGCCTGACCATGACCAAAGACCTGACCCGGCTGCTGCGCCCGAAATCCATCGCTGTCATTGGCGGCGGTGCATGGTGCCAACAGGTTATTCTGCAATCTGAACGCATGGGATATGCTGGTCAGATCTGGCCGGTCCATCCCAAGGCTTCGGACATTGCGGGCCACAAGGTTTATGGGCATGTCGAAGACCTGCCCAACGCACCTGACGCGGTTTTTATCGGTATCAACCGCCACGCCACAGTCGAAGCGGTTCAAGTCCTGTCCAGCATGGGTGCGGGTGGCGCTGTCTGCTTCGCCTCGGGCTTTTCCGAGGCCGTGGCCGAGGACGACACCGGCGGGGATTTGCAGGATCAACTGATCGCAGCGGCCGGTGACATGCCCATTCTGGGCCCGAATTGCTATGGCTTCATCAACGCGCTGGACGGGGCATTGCTGTGGCCGGATCAGCACGGGGTTGTGCCCGTCGACAAGGGCGTGGCGATCCTGACGCAAAGCTCGAACATCTCGATCAACCTGACAATGCAGAAACGCGGGCTGCCGATTGCCTATATGGTCACCTGCGGAAATATGGCTCAGACCAGTCAGGCGCAAATCGCCTCGGCCCTGATCGATGACCCGCGCGTGACTGCCGTGGGCCTGCATATCGAAGGCTTCAAGAACATCCGCGAGTGGGAGGCGCTGGCCGCCAAAGCCCATGCAAAAGGCATCCCTCTGGTCGCCCTCAAGGTCGGCGCATCGGAACAGGCGCAAGCGGCAACCGTTTCCCATACCGCATCTCTGGCGGGCAGCGATGCCGGGGCGCAGGCGCTGCTTAACCGGCTTGGCATTCCGCGCGTTTCGGCACTGCCTGACTTCCTTGAAACGCTTAAACTGTTGCACTGCTACGGGCCGCTGCCGGGGGGCAAAATTTCCTCGATCAGCTGTTCGGGGGGCGAGGCGAGCCTGATTGCCGATATGGCCGTCGGCACGGGGTTGCAATTTCAACGGCTGAGCGGTGAAAAGCTGACCCGCCTGCGCGGCGCGCTCGGGCCAATGGTCGCGCTGAACAACCCGCTGGATTATCACACCTATATCTGGCGTGACGAGCAGGCGATGACGCGGGCCTGGTCGGGCATGACGGGTGACGATATCGACATGACATTCTCGATCGTCGACTACCCGACCACCGACTCCACCGATTGGGCCTGCGCAACGCAGGCAGCGCTGAACGTACGGGCAGAAACCGGCGCCCGGTTTGCGATTGTCGCCACCTTGCCGGAACTTTTGCCGGAAGACATCGCACAACAGCTGATGGCCGGGGGTGTTGTCCCCTTCATGGGCCTGCGCGAGGCGCTATCTGCGACCCGCGCCGCAGGGCAGGTCAAGGCCCCATCCGCAGCGCCCGTTTTGCAACCGGGCATGATGGAACCAACCCAAACCCTGACCGAAGGCGCCTCGAAGGCGGCGCTGGCGGAATGCGGCCTGCGTATCCCGCAGAACCAGTCGGTGCGGGGCGCGGAAGCTGCCCGTGCCGCAGCGGACCAGATGGAAGGCCCCTTTGCCGTCAAAGGTGTCGGGCTTGCGCATAAATCCGAACACAGCGCCGTTCGGCTGGGCATCCGGGCCCAGGACGTCGCGGCTGTCGCGGCAGATATCGGCACCGAAGACATCCTGATCGAGGAGATGGTCACCGGACCCGTTGCCGAGCTTCTGATCGGCGTGGTGCGTGACCCTGCGCATGGGTTTGTTCTGACCCTTGGGGCAGGGGGCGTGCTGACCGAACTGCTGCGCGATACGGTATCCTTGCTGGTGCCCAGCCCGCCCGAAGACATCCGCTCCGCCCTCGGTCAATTGAAGATCGCCCCGCTGCTGGCGGGCTATCGCGGCCAACCGGCGGCTGATATGGACGCGGTTGTTGCCGCGGTCGAGGCCGTTCAGACCTATGTCATGCAAAATGCCGACACGCTTGGCGAGGTCGAGATTAACCCGCTCCTGTGCACGCCGGACAAAGCCGTTGCCGTGGACGCCCTGATAAGAAAGGCCTGAGATATGGACCCGATCAAAACCCGCCGCGATGACTCGATCCTCGAGGTCACGCTGGACCGCTCCAAGGCAAACGCGATCGATCTGATCACCAGCCGCAGAATGGGCGAGGTCTTTGCCGAATTCCGCGACGACCCGGACCTGCGCGTGGCCATCCTGACTGGCGCGGGCGAAAAATTCTTTTGCCCCGGCTGGGATCTGAAAGCTGCCGCCGACGGCGACGCGGTGGACGGAGATTACGGCGTCGGCGGGTTCGGAGGCCTGCAAGAGCTGCGCGACCTGAACAAGCCCGTGATTGCCGCCGTCAACGGTATCGCCTGCGGCGGCGGGCTAGAGCTGGCCTTGTCAGCAGACATGATCCTTGCAGCTGACCACGCCACTTTTGCCTTGCCGGAAATCCGCTCGGGCACCGTTGCGGATGCCGCCAGCGTCAAACTGCCCAAGCGCATTCCCTATCACATCGCGATGGAGCTGCTTCTGACAGGCCGCTGGTTTGATGCCGAAGAAGCCAACCGCTGGGGTCTGGTGAACGAGATCGTCGCCGCTGATCAGCTGATGGACCGCGCGTGGGACCTTGCCCGCCTGCTGGCGTCAGGGCCGCCGCTGGTCTACGCGGCCATCAAGGAGATCGTGCGCGATGCCGAAGACGCCAAGTTTCAGGACGCCATGAACCGCATCACCAAACGGCAACTGCGCAGCGTGGATGTCCTCTATTCCAGCGAGGACCAGCTTGAAGGCGCGCGTGCATTTGCTGAAAAACGTGATCCGGTCTGGAAAGGCAAATAATAACGCAGCGTGTTTGTCGCGCGGATCCGGTAAATTTCCCATTTACTGATCCGCGCCACAGGTGCACAGTTAGGCATGCCTTATTTCGAACGAAAACCATACGTTAGCACGCCACTTCCGGTCAGCCCGATCGCGCCGCAGCCGGATGCGCAACCGATCTCGGACATTGCCCGCCGCGTGCTTGGGGCTGAACGGGGCGCGCAACAGCCGCTTGAAGGGCCATTTGCGTGCCGCAAAACCTGCCACCCCGGCGGCACCGCAACCATATTGCTGTCCTTTGATGCGCCAAGTGGTGGCGGGCCTGTCGCACTACAGTTCGAACCGGGCGACCTGATCAACCGGAACGGCGACACTCTTCCGGCAAACCGGGTCAATGTTGTCCCCGCGCAAATCCAGCTAAACCCCGGTGAGTCAACAGATGTTGCCGTCATTGTAACTGTGCCGGACCTCGCCGATCCCGGCGAATATCACGGTCGGATTGCCTGCACGGGCACAGTGCAAACCTCGATCATCGTGATGTATGAGGTGGCGGGCGCTCAAACCTGACGGGTTACGAGATAGTCCATGAAATGGCCCAGAAACGCGCGCGGCACTTCTTCTGTGGCTGCAAAAACCTGCGCAAACTCCTGACGGGCCGAGGCCAGCAAGTCATTGGCCGCGTCCTGTGCATATCTGATGCAGCCATAGTGATCCATGCGATCCAGAACCCAGCTGACATCCTGCGTCGAGCGGTTGTCACGCGGGTTTGACAACATCTCCGACAGGCGCGCTTTTTCGGGCTCGTCCGCCTGCAAGCTAAGCCGCCCCAGCATCAGCGTGCGTTTGCCTTCGTAAATGTCCCCGCCGATCTCTTTGCCATATTTGTCCTGCGAGCCCACGAGGTTCAGAACATCATCCTGTATCTGAAACGCGGCCCCCAGAAAAAACCCAAACGCGTTGAAATCGTCCAGGTTCAACGCGCCAGACGCCACATCATGAGGCCGGGCAATCAGCGCCCCGATGCGCATGGGGTGAATGAAGCTGTACCAGCAGGTCTTTTTCAGACACATCGTCAGGTAATCCGACGCATCCACGTTCAGCCGGTTGTCCCGTATCCAGCCAAGCTCCAGCGCCTGACCTTCAATGGACTGCTGCAACAGATGATCGAACTCGTCCACCACGCGTATACCCGTTTCAGGGCCCAGCGGCCCAAGGTTCTGGCGCAACAGGCGCAGGGCCAGCGATTGCATCCCGTCACCGGTATTGATCGCCAAAGGGACCCCTAGCCGCTTGTGCATACATTCGCGCCCGCGCCTGAAATCACTTTGATCCTCGATATCGTCATGGATCAGAAACGCGTTGTGCAGCAGTTCAAGAACGGCGGCTGACACTCGCGCGGTCTCGCTGTCACCACCGAAAGCCTCGCAGGTGGCCAGCAACAGCGCGGGCCGCAACCCCTTGCCCGAGGTTTCGATGTAATCCCGCATCGGCCCGTACAGGTAGGCCTGCGGCTCGCCCGTCGGCAGCATCTGCAAAAGCGTCTCACGGGCCCGATCCCCGTATGAGGTCAGCGTTTTCAGAAAATCCTGCTGTGCCGCAGGATCCAGATGTGCTGTGCCAGTGGCCACAGGGTCATCCCTTCTGGGTGATGATCACACGGGTTTTGGTCTCGTTCCTGCCCGTCTCGGCAAGGTTTGGTCCGGTTGCGGACAAAGGTGAATCCGCCAGCGGCAAGGCTTTGGACAACACCCCCGTCTGGCCGCTGTCCCGGCCCAGATCAAAGGCAACATCCTCTGCAATCTCCTCTCCGGGGATCGGAAGATCAGCGGTCGGCTCGTAGGCCACCATCAGGTCAAAAAGCTCTTTTGGAGGGCAGATCATGCGCAACGCGTCCGCAATCGCAGGGTCTTCGGTAATCCCGCCGGGTTTTGAATATTCCGTAGCCGGTTTCGCAATGACGGCAAGCGGCCCTTCGCCGCCACGCTCAACACCCACTGCATCCTGTCCAATCCTCAGCGCGGCTTCGACCGCAACCGCAAACCGGTTGTCCCAGGGCAGGCCGGCCTGATAACGGGCAAAATCATAGGCGCGCAGCGGTTTCAGGATATCCGGCTCGTGCAGGTCCCAGATCTGGCAGGGCTCTGCTTTTGATCCACCGCGTTGCAGGATGGCGTTGACCGCCCGGCGCGCCGCTTCGTTTGCCCCTTCCATGGTGGCAAGGTCGGTGTAGGTGCGCACATAATCCGATGCCAGCATGAAATTCGGGATCAACGTGGCCGCCTCAGGGCGCAACCGCCAGCTGTTGATGCGGTTGACCAACAGCGGCTCCACATTGGTTTGGCGCTTGGGGTCGTTGGGATCCTGTACGATATCCGGATCAAGGAACCAGTAATGCATGTCCTCGTCGCGCAGGATGGTCTGGCCATCCACGTTGACGCTCCGCTTGAGCTGTTCCCAAACCTCTTGCGCAATCTCCTCGCGGCTGCAATCACGCGCGGTTTTTCCGTTCAGGCCCGGCTTGTCCCATTCCGAAATATCTATTGAAAGCAGACCTTTGGTCTTGCCTTCTGCCCAGTTTTCAAAGTTGATGGCCGACCAGAACTGTTTTTGCGAAACCGCGGTCAGGGCCCATGGGCTGTCAATGAAAATGACATGGCCGTGCGTCAGTTCAACATCCTTGGTCAGATAGAACTGAATTCCGTTCATCCATTGCACATCTTCGGCCAGCAGGGGCAGCTTGGCCAGAGACGGGTCGATTGCCGTCATCGCAGGGGTGATCAGCGGAGCGATCCGTTCGATCGGCATCGCACTGATGAACCAATCCCCGGTGACCTGCTTTTCTTCGCCATCCTGTTCAACCGTCGCGCTGACGATGCGGCCATCCTGGCAGTCGATGCCCGTGACCTTTGAGTTGAACTTGTACACGACCCCCTTGCTTTTGAGGTAATCCAGCCACGGCTGTATCCAGACAAGGTTAGTGGGGCCGTTCAACAGCCGGTTGCCATGCGGCTCGGGCGTCGCGATACCCAGTTGAAGCTGAACGGCAATGTCGCCCACCGTCTTTGTACTGGCAGTTGTCGCCTTCGCGGCCACCAGCGAACGGGTCAGGCCAATGGCCAGGAACTTCTGATACGCTTCCGAGCGTTGTTCGGCACCGATGAAGTCCCACCACCCGATGCGTTCATATTCGTCGAACCGGCGTTCCTTGCAGGATGTCGCGATGCGCCACATGCAGGCGATGAAATGTTCGACATCCTCATAGGCGATCTGGTCCCGGGGCGACAGCGTGAATGCAACCGTCTTGAGCGCGTCGGCCACGTCTTTCAGCGTGCGGGGAAACCGTTCGGGAACGATGATGCCTGGGTCGTCAAACTGGCTGACCAGAACCTGAGTGGTGGACACCAGATTATCATAACAGGTGCCTTTGCCGTAATAGGGCGTGCGCGCCATCGTATCGGTGATATGGCGATAGAAATTCGGAAAGAACCGGAACCCGTGCTCGCCGGGCAACCAGGGGCGTTTCACGCCTGGGGGATAACTGGCACCGTCCATCTCGGCCCATTGTTCAAGCGCCTTGATGTGTTTCGCCTTGGACCCGTGATCGCCTTCGCCCTTCATCACGGGGATGCTGCGTGCCTTACCGCCGGGGATCAGCTGGCGCTCGTGAATCTCGACCTCGTACCCGCGCTCGATCAGCTCATGCGCGGCGCTCATTCCGGCCACGCCACCGCCCAATATGACAACCTTTTCAGCCATCGGATGTTCCTTTCGCGGAATAGACGTCAAAGCGCAGGGTGATATCGGACAGGCTGGCTTCGCCGATGCCGAACCCCTGCAACCTGTTCATCCAGGCATAATTCGGGTTTGACGTCAGGTATCGCGGCGCCAGCCGGACCGGGGCTGAGGCGGGCAGATTGCCCTTCGCCAGCCCGGCATACCCATCTGGGCCAAAGTCACAAACGCCGGTATCTTCAAACAGGATCGGCGCACCCCCTTCAACGGGTTGAATAAGCGCTCGGGCGTGCAAAAGCCCAACTCCGTCGGACCGCACACGCATCCAGTCGCCCCCCAGCGGATCGATCGTCCCCTTCAGATGAGGCCCTTCAACCGTTCCGCCCCCTTTGATCCCGAAATGCAGCCAGATGCCGTCCGGTGTTTCACCCGAAGGATAGAACTCGTCGGTGAACGGCACTACAAACCTGCCCACATGTTCAAGCGCGGGCACTTGCGTGACTGGCTTTGCCGGGCTTGGCGGCGCAGGTTCGGAGGGCTTTCCGGGGCCAGGATCATATTCGCGACCACCGGTCGTCAGCACCGGTCGCCAGGTCAATGTCTTTTCCTGGGTCACAGATGGCAGCATGGCTGCAAACTGCTGAAACCCTGTCATCGGGTCGCATTGCAAGGGCCAGCCGCGAATGGCGCGTTCGGGGCCACCATCTTCGGAACAGATCACGCGGACCACGTCATGCGAAGACACGGCGGGTCCGGCTTCGATCAGCACCCGATTAAGCCCATTTTCGTTGATCAGCTCGGACCAACGCAATGTCACGCCCCGGTCTGTAAACTCCCCCATGACCAGATCTCCGGTCAGCACGTAATGGTGCAGATCGCCTGTGCTTCTTTGATCCTCAGGTGGAATTTCTGCTGCACGCGGAAGATGTGCTCACCGTCAGACGAGGTTTGCAGATACTTCACCGCGATATCCGAAGGCACGACAATCTCGACCGGCGCGCCTTGCAGCGATACAAGTGCTGCCTTGTTTGCAGGAAGGGTGCCCGATCTCAGCAGCGGGCCGTCAAGGAACGGAAGAATACTGTCACGCGGCAGCACCATCGAGTTTTCGATCGGCGTGGTCACGGCCTGAAACAGTCCGTTACCCATCACGCAGGCAAAAGGCCCAAGGTATCCGTGCGCTTCCAGCTTGTTGATGCCCGCAACCACGGCCTCGAATACTTCAGGGCCGGAACAGGGCTTTTTCTTCCCGTTGATCGAAATGGACTGACCTTCGCCAGCCTCCAGCAGCCCCGGGTATTTGCCGCCGCCGCTGACGGTATAGATCGGCGGCAGATCGGCAGGTGCGCCACCGGCATGTTTGGGGGCTTCGCTGCTGCCTGGCTGGCCGTTGAAAACGATGTCATCCTCGACCTTGGCCACGACGGCGGCGGCCCGGCGGAACATGATCATGGCCGCGGCCAGTTCCGGATCAGCCACCTGCGCGCCTTTCAGGTAGACGTTCACGGAAACCGTCGTCAGCCGCAGGGTGTCATAATCATTCACTTCCAGACGCTTGGCCGCGCCTGATGCGTTGTCGACCAGACCAAGCTTGTTCAGGGGAACAGATTGCGTGTCCGCTGGCAGCGGCCCATAAAGCGGCAGAAAACTCGCAGCCACCCGCGCACGCAGCGCTTCATCATGGACGGCCTTGTTAACGGCATTCCACTGTTCGGTGTTCCAATCCAATGCGTCGGTCATTGTAAATCCCTCTTGGTGATGCTGCCCTGTTTGGCCGGGCAGTCCGTCTCGTTCATTCGGCTTTCGTCAAACTGTCCAGAAGTGCCCCGGCGCGTTGTTCCTGAACAACGGCACCACATTCGCGGGCAAGCGCCAATGCCTGTTCAACCTCGGCAATCGCGCTGTCCCGATCACCCTTGGCTGCAAAGGCTTTGGCCCGCACGCGGTGATATTCCGGTTTGTTCAGCGTTTCTCCTCGTTCCCAACCGGGGGTACACACGGTTTCAAGCCGGTCCAGGGCCTGATCAATATCCCCGTGATCGATCATCAACTCAGACAGAACAATCTGATTCTGCGGAAAAGTAAAGTTTCCACCAGACTTGGAGATCAGGTTCATGCAGGCCTCGATATGGGCCGGAACGCCCTCGATGTCTCCTTTTCCCGCCTGCGCAAGACCCATGTAGATATCCTGCATGGCGTGAAGATACAGGAACCCTTCCTCATCGGCGATCTTGCGGGCTTCCTTCATGGTCACATCCAGCCGGTCCCACTCGCCCGCGTAGGGCAGGAACATGCTGCACGCGCCCATGATGTAGACAAGGTTGGGTGCGTGGTTCAGTGCCCGGCTGACGTCGATGGCTTTCAGACGTGCGGCCTCCGCCTCATCAAACTTGCCCTGCTGCCACAGAAGGCACCCCTGAATGGCCAGCAAAGACGCCGTGGTCGAGGACTGGGTCATCGGCATCATGGCCATGTCCAGCTCGGGGGTAATCAGGGCAAAGGCACGGTCAAGCTGCTGCTCGCAATCCGCGAATTCCCCGCGGAAGTAATGCGTAAAACTCAGCGCGCGGGCCGCCAGCACGTTGGCGACAGGATCGCCGCTCATACCGGCCATCGCGTCCAGAGCCTGTCCCATCTCCATTGCGCGGTTCATCTGGCCCGCGACAAAGAAATTGGTCCAGCGGCAGAAAGTGGCCGCGAAAAGGGTTTCTCCATCGCCCAATGCATGGGCAAGCTCCATCGCGCGGGCGGCTGTCTCTCCGACCTGATCGGAGGACCATCCATAGATCGCCATGTAAGCTGGCAGGATATTCATCTGCACCCGAAGCTCGAATCCGTCACGCTCGGCATTGGCGGGCATCGTTCCGATATTGCGCAGTGCCGCGCGAAACGCCGAGATCGCAGGCAGGTTCGCCAACCGCGTCAGGGCTTGTTCACCTGCCGTAAACCAGTTGGACACCGCCTCATCCTTCAACCCGCCATGGTCACAGTGATGCGCCACGGTATCGGGGGCGGGGTTTCCGAATGCGTTATGTCCGGCCAGCAAAGCCCGGGCGATTTTCAGATGAACCTTCTGCCGGTCTTCGCGCAGCAGCGAGTTATAGGCCGTATCCTGAACCAGCGCGTGGTTGAACGTATAGGTGGCCGTTCCGGCTTCGCCCGTGATCAGCACAACCCCAGCCGCCATCAGCTGCATCAGCGCGCTTTCCACATCCATGTCTTCCTGCGCCACCGCCTGGATCATCGCCGAGGTGAAACTGCGCCCGATAACAGACCCAAGCTGCGCAATGGGCTTGGCGTTTTCCATCCGGTCAAGACGCGACATCAACGAATCCTGAAGGGTTGCGGGGATACTCAGGGCATCCAGAACCTCGGCGTTGATCGGCGCATCTTGCGGCAGCTGGTCCAGAACCGCCTTTGTCATCTCTTCGATGTAAAGCGGCACGCCATCGGCTTTCTCGACAATCTGCCTGATCAGGATGACCGGCAAACTGTACGGCTCGGCCACGCGCCGGACCAGTTCCGAGGCTTCACTGCCGGCCAGAGGCGTCAGATCGATGCGCGCCGCGCGGCCCTCGTAATGCTCTGGCGGTTCATATTCAGGGCGATGCGACAGGACCACCAGTATCGGGAACCCGTCCAGTCCTGATGCCAGCGCCTCCAGCACGTCCAGCGTGGTTGCGTCAGCCCAGTGCACGTCTTCCACCACCAGCAGCAAGGTGCCGCGCCTGTCACACAGGCTGCCAAGGCTGCGCAACAACACGTCCAGCGATTTGCGGGCCTTCTTCAGGGGATCGGGATCCGGCGCTGCGCCCGTTTCGACCCCGGCCATATCCAGAAGAACAGGCAAATCCGCGTCGCTCAGACGAGAGGCGGCCTGAACAAAATCGGAAATCGCGCCCCGGATGCTGTCATCGGACTTGTCGCCTGAAACACGCCTCAACTCTCCCACGATCGGGTGAAGCGGAAGGCTGGCCAGATGCGGAATGCACTGCAAGGTAAAGGGTTTGACGCCAATTGTTTCAGACAGGGACTTGATCAGCCGCGATTTGCCAATGCCTGCGGCGCCACCGACAAACGCAAACCTGCCGGAGCCCGCCTGTGCATCTTTCCAAAGCTGGGTCAGAACCGAAAGATCGTCGCCACGGGCGACAAGATCAACAGCTGACTGTCCGACACGCGCATCGAACCGGCTGGTCGCGACGCTTTCGGAAATGGCGCGATAGACGGTGCGCTGATTGTCAAACCCTTTCAGGTTCTGGCTGCCACGGGGCTCGAACTCGAATGCGCCCTGTGTCAATCGCCACGTCTCTGCGGAAACGATCACCTCACCCGGCTCGGCCAGACCTTGCAGGCGGGATGCAAGGTTCGCGGTTTCACCGACCAGAAAGTCCTGCGACCCAAGACTTGTTGACGAGACCACTCCCACAACAACCATACCGGTGGCAATTCCCGCGCGCAGATCCAGTTTTTCGCCAAACCTGTTTTCAAGGTTTTGTACGGCTTCGATGGTTTCCAGCACGGCGCGAACGGCGCGTTCGGCATCGTCCTCCATGGCTTTGGGATATCCGAAATAGACCATGATCCCGTCGCCCTGCCTGTAGGCCAGATGACAGCCATGCTGTTTCAGGGTGCCAATCGCCGTATCCAGATACAGGTTCATGATCTGCATCAGGTCTTCCGGGTCATACCGCTGGGCCAGCTGCGTCGACCCTACGAGATCGCAGAAAACCAGCGTAAGCTGCCGCCGTTCGGCTTCGGACCTAAGCTCCTGCCGGGTCGATGCTTCCTCAGATTTCAGACGGGCCTGCGCCTTGCGAAACCGTTTCCGTTCGCCAACCGTCAACCCCAGATCACGCAGTTCGGGATCTGTCAGCTCGTCCAGAATATCATCATCCACACCTTCCTGCCGAAACAGGGTGGCATGGTTTTCCAGATCAGCCAATTGAAGAACTTTTGAGATACGCGGCGATGCCTCAAGGACCCCCGTCATCGTTCTGCGCCCCCGCCCATTTTTCTTCCCCCCTTATTCCCCTCAAAACATATTGTATTTGTATAAGCAAAAATAGAGAGGAATTTACGTTCTATCCACATGACGCTGGGACACCATTGTTAACTTGTTATCTGCTGTGACAGATGTCGTTTCGAATTTCCACTCCACTTTGAATTTTTCTTGCCAAATCATTGGCTTTCGGTTTCATATTGATTTTTCACGCGCGAATTCGGGCCTGGCCTGCTGCCTTGCCGCGCGGAATGGGAATGGGTGTTTTGCCCTTGGCGCTAGGGCCTCGTACGCTTTCATCGAAGTTGTGGAAATGCGAAAATCAGACCCTGCCGATTTTCGTTGCTGCCGCGCTCCTTAAACGCTTCCGCTACGTCAATGGACGTGTCGCGCGCGGTACAAGCACCCGCTTTGGCGCTGGAAACGTGACCCGGCAGGATACCGGTTCCACCAATGGGCAGAACCGGTGTCTTCTTCAGACAGTTGCGCCTTTCAGACGGATGGCAGTGCCAAGGCTGCCCGCGCAAAGCCCGACCAGAACCGAGATGCCCAGTTCCAGCGCTTCCACATGGGCAAACTGAAAGCCCGCGAAAACCAGCGTTTCCAGAATGCCGACACCGGCCCCCAGTGCCGCACCCAACCACAGCTTGCGGGTCATCATTCCAAGCGCCAGTCCCAGTATGCCGGGCAGGCCCAGGACATTGGCGCCGATTGTTCCAAGTAAGTCTAACATGTCTGCCCCCACCCTAATTCGAGCTGTTGTTCAGAAACGCGCGGATGTCGCTGCCCGAGGCGGAAGCATGTTCCTGAAGAACCACGCCCTCCACGGCCTCGCTTATCTTCTGGTATTGTTCCAGATAGTTCGCGGGCAGATTATGCGCGATGCCCTGATGGCAATCGATGCATGTCATGCCGGTGTCGATGGCGCGCTGGTGTTCCGACGCGGCGCGGGTTTCCTGAATGGTAAAGTCCATGTAGTCAAAGTTATGACAGTTGCGGCATTCACGGCTGTCCGATTCCTTCATCTTCTTCCAGACGGCCGAAGCCATGCTCAGGCGATGCTCTTCGTACTGCTCGGGTGTGCTGATGGTTCCGGCCAGCTCATGATAGACGTCTTTGACGGCCATGATCTTGGCTTTGATCTTGTGGCTCCATTCATCCGGCACGTGGCAGTCGGAACAGATCGCGCGAACGCCGGAATGGTTGTTGTAATGAACCGTTTCGCGATACTCGCCCAGGTTGGTTTCCATCGTGTGGCACGAGGTACAGAATTCTTCGGTATTCGTCAGCTCAAGGGTCCAGTGAAATCCACCCCAGAACAGGATACCGGCCAGAAATCCGGCCAGGACCAGAAAGCCTGAACTGAACAGCACCGTCGGCGTCCAGATCGCGTTCCAGAGGCGACCAGGCAAGCCGCGGTTTTCAGGAGAGTCGGCCATATCGGTGCTCCTTTCAGTCTTGCGTTGGATCAATTGCCGGCGGAGGGCTGGAACACGTTTTCGACCAGCGGCGGGGCGTCGGCCTGCGGTACGTGGCACTGGTTGCAGAAATACCGGGTTCCGGCGATCCGATCCAGTTCGCGGCCTTCGCGGTCCAGATAATGGGTCATCGAAAGGGTCGGTGCATTTCTCTCACCAGCTTTGGACCAGTCATGGCATGACAAACACTGATTGGTGCGCACATCGATTTGATACTGTTCGATCGAATGCGGGATCAGCGGCGGCTGCTGGCGATAATTACGCTGCATCCGTCCTTCTACATTCTTGTGGATTTGATCCAACGGGATCAGCTCGTCCACGTCCGCACCGCGCAGGGTTTCAACCTGAGCAGATTGCGCGACGGCCCATCCGCTCAGCAACAATACGGGTAGAAGGGCAATTCCGCCTGTAACGATTGATTTTTTCATCTTGGCACTCCCCTAGATAGGTCTGGCGGCGCGCGGCTCGGGCGCGGCAACTGGATCGGAAGGTTGGACGATGTGGTCGTCGAACCGGTGAGTAAAGGTAAAAACGTCGACCGCGCAGACATCGATGCAGCGGCCACAATTCGTGCAGTCGGGTGACAGGATCAGCGGGGTACTTCCCGGTTTGCCCTTCAGCGCGGGCGAGATCACCTGATTTTCCGGGCAGACCGCATAACAATCCATGCAGTCATCGCAGGCGGCGCGGTTTGCGGCGCTGATCCGCAGCAGGCTTTTTGCTCCAATCAGGCCATAGAACTCGCCCACCGGGCACAGGTGTCCGCACCATCCGTGGCGCGAGACGAAGACGTCAAAGACAAAGATGGCGGCGATCAGGGCCCAGACAAAGCCCATTCCAAAGACCAGCCCGCGATGCAGCATGGTGATCGGG
The DNA here is from genome assembly GCF_056541275.1 of Ruegeria sp. AI2. Classification (NCBI taxonomy): domain Bacteria; kingdom Pseudomonadati; phylum Pseudomonadota; class Alphaproteobacteria; order Rhodobacterales; family Roseobacteraceae; genus Ruegeria; species Ruegeria sp. AI2. The sequence goes on along the minus strand of NZ_JBQFYB010000012.1, from coordinate 90,125 downwards.
TTGATCAACTCCCACGCGATCATGCCGCTCAGACCCGAAACAAGCAGGACAGTTGCCAGAATCCACAGGCGCGTGCCGCGCTTGGGCTGCCAGCCTTTCGGCAGGTCCAGCTTGCGGTGCAGCCAGTTGGCCGCGTCTGTCACCGGGTTTATGGGGCAGACCCAGGAACAATAGACACGGCCACCAATCAGCGCGTAGACCACCAGAACGATCAGCCCACCGATCAGCGCGGTCATTTCGGGCCAGTGGCCTGCAACCATGCTCTGCAACAGGATGAACGGATCGGTCAAAGGCAGCACGCCCAGCGTCAGCGACCCAGCCAGCGTGCCCTGAACAATCCAGATACCGAACCATGGGCCCAGCAGAAACAGAACCAGAAAGAACAGCTGGCTTGCACGGCGCAGCAGCAGATAGCGATGCGCGCCGATCCAGCCCTTGCTGGCGATGGCCTCGTGACCTGTGGGCATATCTGTGCGGGCACTCATTGTCCCACCCCCGGCAGATCATATCCCGGTGCAAAGCCGCCGGGCGTGGCCAGATTGTCCGTGCCCGGTCCGGGCAAACGGTCCGGCAGATCGATGATCCCCTCGACCACCGGCGCGCCTTTCGCGGCCTTTTCTTCCCAGCCCTTGCGGTAATGCTCTGCCGAACTGCCCCGCGCCAGCCGGGCAGGCAGCACCTTGATGGCGGCCTCTGGCAGAACACAGCTTTTCTCGCACATGCCGCAGCCGGTGCAGCGGTCGGCGTGGACGGTCGGGATGAACATCGCGTGATGACCCGACCGCGTGTTGTGCGTGGTGTCCAGCGTGATCGCCTCGTCAATGACGGGGCAGACACGGTAACAGACATCGCAGCGCAACCCGAGGAAGTTCAGGCAGTTCTCCTGATCGACCAGAACCGCGACCCCCATCTTCGCATCGTCGATATTGTCCAAAGCGGGGTCCAGTGCCCCGGTCGGACATGCAGCGACGCAAGGGATGTCGTCGCACATCTCACAGGGAATATCCCGGGCGGTGAAAAAGGGCGTTCCCGTCGCTACCGCGTCCGAGCCTAACTCGGCCAGTTTCAACGTATCGTATGGGCAATCCCGTACGCATAATCCGCAGCGGATGCAGGCCGACAGGAACTCCTTTTCCGGCAGCGCGCCGGGCGGGCGCAAAGCCTCGGCCGGCAGGGCGCGGGCGTCGCGGGCCAGATAGGCCAGCACCGTCCCGGCGACCACGCAGCCGCCCGCCGCCCGCGCCGAATCCTGCAGGAACCGGCGCCGCTGCGGCGAAAGGGGTTTGTCGGCAAAAGACATGAGGATTTACCCGTACGATCCTTGTTGCCTATGCACGCTCGACCTTGCAGGCGCATTTCTTGAAGTCGGTCTCTTTCGACAGCGGGCAGGTCGCGTCCAGCGTCAGCTTGTTGGTCAACTGGCCTTCATCAAACCACGGCATGAACACCAGACCGCGCGGCACCTTGTTGCGCCCACGGGTCTCGACCCGGCTGGTGACCTCGCCCCGACGGGTGGACAGAACTATCTCCTGACCCCGGCGCAGATCCCGATCCTTGGCGTCCTGCGGATGCATGTAAACCACAGCCGCCGGGTAGGCGCGGTGCAGCTCTGGCACACGGCGTGTCATCGACCCCGAATGCCAGTGTTCCAGCACACGACCAGTGCACAGCCACAGATCATATTCCGCATCCGGTTCCTCGGCCGCAGGCTCGTAAGGCGCAAAGATGATGCTCGCCTTGCCATCCTTCTTGCCATAGAACTTCACGCCCGCGCCTTCGGGCACATAAGGGTCATAGCCTTCGCGGAAACGATACAGCGTCTCCTTACCGTCCACGACCGGCCAGCGCATTCCGCGCGCCTGATGGTACATTTCAAACGGTGCCAGATCGTGCGCGTGGCCGCGTCCGAAATTGGCATATTCCTCGAACAGACCCTTCTGAACGTAGAACCCGAAATGCTCGGATTCGTCATTGTCAAAGCCCTCGGCCGTTTCCGACAGCGGGAACTTGTCGACGCTGCCATTGGCAAACAGAACCTCGTACATGGTCTTGCCGCGATGTTCCGGCATGGTGGCCAGCAACTCTTCGCCCCAGACCTCCTCAACGGTGAAACGTTTCGAGAATTCCATCACCTGCCACACGTCCGACTTGGCCTCGCCCGGTGCCTTGACCTGCTGCCGCCAGAACTGGGTGCGGCGTTCCGCGTTGCCATAGGCACCTTCCTTCTCGACCCACATGGCGGTGGGCAGGATCAGGTCGGCGGAAACCGCTGTGACGGTCGGGTAGGGGTCTGAAACGGTGATGAAATTCTCGGGGTTGCGATACCCGGGATAGCCTTCTTCGTTGATATTCGGTGCGGCCTGCATGTTGTTGTTGCACTGCACCCAATAGGCGTTCAGATCACCATCCTTCAGCTTGCGGTGTTGCAGCACGGCGTGAAAGCCGGGCTTGGCCGGAATGGTACCCGCTGGCACATTCCAGGCGGTTTCGCAAATCTTGCGGTGCTCGTCATTCATGACAACCATGTCGGCAGGCAGACGGTGGGCAAAAGTGCCAACCTCACGCGCGGTTCCGCAGGCCGACGGCTGACCGGTCAGCGAGAAGGGCGAGTTTCCGGGCTCGGAAATCTTGCCCACCAGCAAGTGCACGTTATACATCAGCGAATTCACCCACGACCCGCGGGTATGCTGGTTGAACCCCATGGTCCACAGGCTCATGACCTTGCGGTTCGGGTCGGCATATTGCTGGGCCAGACGCTCCAGCTTGTCCGCCGGAACGCCGGACAGCTCCGAGGTGTATTCCAGCGTGTATGCCGATACCGCCTCGGCATATTCCTCAAAGCTGATCGGCTCCATCTTGCCGACATTGGGGTTCGCGGCCTCTTGTTGCAGCGGGTGATTGTCGCGCAGGCCATAACCGATATCGGTGGCGGTCTTGGTGATGTTGACGTGGTTCTTGACGAACTCTTCGTTCACCGCGCCATTCTGAATGATGTAATTGGCAATGTAGTTCAGGATCGCCAGATCGGTCTGCGGGTTGAACACCATGCCATTGTCGGCCAACTCGAACGAACGGTGCTCGAAGGTCGACAGAACATGCACTTCGCATCCCGGCTTGGTCAGGCGCGTATCGGTCAGACGCGACCACAGGATCGGGTGCATCTCGGCCATGTTCGACCCCCACAGAACAAACGTATCTGCGTGCTCAAGGTCGTCATAGCAGCCCATCGGCTCGTCGATGCCGAAGGTACGGATAAAGCCGACCACGGCCGACGCCATGCAGTGACGCGCGTTGGGGTCGATGTTGTTCGACCGGAACCCGGCCTTCATCATCTTGGCCGCCGCATAACCTTCCCAGACGGTCCACTGACCGGAACCGAACATACCCACGCTGGTCGGGCCTTTCTTGGCCAGCGCCTCTTTCCACTTGGCAGCCATGACGTCAAAGGCTTCGTCCCAGCTGACCGGCTCAAACTCGCCATTCTTGTCATATTCGCCGTTGGTTTTGCGCAAAAGCGGCGTGGTCAAGCGGTCCTTGCCATACATGATCTTGGACAGGAAATAGCCCTTAATACAATTCAGACCCCGGTTGACCGGCGCATCCGGGTCGCCCTGCGTGGCGACTACGCGGCCATCCTTGGTGCCCACCAGAACCGAACAGCCCGTACCGCAGAACCGGCAGGCGGCCTTGTCCCAGCGGATATCAGGCGCGGCGGCCTGGGCGCTAGCCGAACCAGCGGCCAGTGGAATGCCGGCAGCCGAGGCCGTGGCAGCCGCTGCGGACGCTTTCAGAAATGTACGACGGGATTCAGAGATGGTCATTACATGGGCCTCCTGCTGGACGGTTGGCTTGGAGCATCAGGACGCGGAGCAGCCTCCGCGAGATCTTCGAAATGGTGATAGGTCAGCGATAGCGAGATCACGCCGGGGATCTGGTGCAGATCCATGATGGTTTCCGAGGCCAGCCGGTCGGCTGTATCCTCGACAACCACGACGAACCGGCCATCCTCGGCCTCGGCATGAAGCTCGACGCCATCGGTGCCGGTCATCGCCGCGCGCGCGGCGTCGGTGTGATCGGGGGCGATGTGGACAAGACAGCCACAGATATTCATTGGGTCACCTCCGGGTGCAAAGGGGCGGGGCGGTGCATCGTGATGGCCCCGGCGGGGCAGGCGGCAGAACATGTGCCGCATCCGATGCAGGTTTCGGTTTCAAGCGCCGGTTCAGCCCGCCCGCCCAGTTGCAGGCGAAAGCGGATGGCTTCCTGTTCGCAAGTGTCCTGGCACAGGCGGCAGCTTACCCCGTTCATCGACAGGCAGCTTGCAGCCTCGATCCGTGCGCGCCACGGCCACTCTGCCACACGCTCGGGCAACAGCGCCGGGGTCGGGCAAACCTCGGCACATGCACCGCATAAGGTGCAGCCGCCTGCAGAAAGATCCAGAACCGGAAAGCCGCTGTTGTCGAATGTGATGACCTCTTCCGGGCAAGCCCCGGCGCAGTCTTCGCAGCCTGTGCACAGATCGGCAAATCCTGTCACGCCCGCGCCCGGCGGACGGATCGCATCAGGATCCTCCCGTAGGATACGTGCGCTCAGAAAAGCGCGTCTGCTGGTCAACTGGCTCATGGCTGGCGACTCGAGTGTGGATAGATTGGTTCGCGTCCTTACTTCCTAGCTGCGCGAAGCAGCACACGAATTGACCTATATCATGTTTTTCGCGAATTTTCCTAACCCACCTGAGAGTTGCGACCATGCGTCATACATTCAGCTCGATATGGGCCTCGGGAAAACGCCGCAAGATTTCAGTGACTTGACTTTGAGATGTCGCGCAAATTGCCGTGGACAGACCATCTGCCATCACCGCATCAGGGGCAGAAACCGAAACCGTTCTGTCCCGGTTTGCAGGCCCGTCCGGGGTGATGATGTGACCGAAACCCTGTCCCAGCTGCGTCCCCAGCGATGATGACGTCGCGACAGCGCGGTCACGCAGCGCGACCCGCTTCAGAACCCGCTGGTCCGGCGCGGCCAACCCGACTTTCCAGGGCGTGCCGTCGCCTCGCGAACCCAAGGCGGCAACCTCTCCCATATCGACCAGAACATCACGCAAACCAAAGCCACGAAGCAGCGCGGCGATCCGATCCGTGATCGCGCCTTGGGCGATACCGTTCAGAGTCAAGGCCGACTGGCCCGGCACCGGCAGCCGCACCGACGCAGCATCGAAAGACACCCGTTCCCAACCCACAGCAGCGCGGGCGGCAGCCAGATCTCCGGGGCCTGCGCCTGTTGCCAAAGCATACCACAGGGGCTGAATGCTGGGATCGAAAGCGCCGCCGGAGGCCTGATGCAGGGCGCTGCTCAGGCCCAGCACCTCCAACAGCTCAGGGGCGGGTGCGGTCAAAACACCGTCGCGGTTCAGGCGGCTCAGCTGTGACTGCGGACGGTACAGGCTGAAGATATCCTCCAGCCGGGTCACCTCACCCTCGACGGCGGCAATGATCGGTGCGGCCTCGGCATCCGTCAGCCCAACCAGCCGCAGGCTGGCAGCAGCCCCAAGGGCTGTGCCGCGCCAATGCGCGTCCGAAGCCATGGCCGGGGTGGCCGCACAGGCAGCTGAAATGATCAGAAAACGGCGACGGGACAGGGCGGTCATACGGGGGTCTCCAATGTCAGATCAAGATCGACAGGGCCCAGCACTTCGGCATCGGGAATGTCGGGCAGGCGCATTGCGGTCCCGCCATAGGTCTCCGCGAAAACCTGCGCATCGGCAGGATCGGCAAAGGGCACCACTTCGCGCGCCCCCATGCCACCTGCCACATCGGCACCAACGACAAAAGTCGCACCATCCGCAGCGATCCAGTTCGAAATCCCCGGCTGCCGCCAGCTTGGCGCGACGCCCATATCGCTGACATATATGGCAGTGATATCCGCATCGCGCTCGGGGCTTTTCAGATAGGCCACCATGTCCCGCACCTGCGCGAAAAACAGCGGGGCCGGATAGCCTTCCAGATGAACCTGCCCCTTGGGGCCGCCATGCTCGGCGACATTCATCTGACAGAAATAGCTCAGCGCATCCGGTGTCAGATCGACCGGGTCAGGTGCCTCGGCGAACTCTTCCTTGCAGGCCACCAGTGCAAGCAATGCGATCAGGGCAAGGCGTCTCATGGCTCCACCCTCCGGAAAGCCAGCCGGGCGAGGGCAAAGCCCAGCACCGGCCAGATCAGCAGCGACGCGGGCGCGGCCCAGACCGGCAGGGCCTGTGCGGCCCCGGTCATGCCCGAAGCCATGGCCACGCCTTCCGTCGCGGCGATGTTCCACAAACGGAACGCGTCGGCCGGGTTGGCCACCATCACCCATGGAAAGACGGATTGGGTAAAGGTGCCGCCCTTGTCCATGACGACGGCCCCCAACAGGCCCAGATCATAAAGGACGACAAAAACCAGCCAAAGCCCGGCCGACAGACCCGCTGCCGCCGTGGCGCCCCTCGCCAAAGCGGACAGCAGGTATCCAAGCGCCAGAAACACGGCGCCCAGCAGGATCGAGGTCAGGATAAGTCGCACCAGCGCCATCAGGCTTTCCGGCCCCGCACCACCAAAGAACGCGGCTACCGCACCTGCGGTGCCAAAACCCACGGTCATGGCAAAGGCCAGCGCGGCCAGATGGGCGCAGAACTTGCCCAACAGGATTTCCCCGCGTCCAGCCGGATAGGACAGCAGCAGCGACAGGCTGCCCCGGTCCACATCGCCCGCGATGGCATCGAAGGAAATCATCAGCGCCAGCAAAGGCGCAAGGTAAACCGACAACGTGGTCATCGACGCGACCGAGACGGTCAGCATATCGACACCCAATGTGCCGGTGGGCGCGCTGCCCGCAAAGGTCAGCGCCAAGGCGAACAGCACCATGATCAGCGTGGCAACCAACAGCCAGCGGTTGCGGCGCAGAATCAGCATTTCAGTTCGGGAAATGGCAAGGAAGCGGGTCATGTCCTCTCCTCCTGTGCGTAGTGGCGATAAAGGTCCTCCAGCTTGGGCGGTGTCATTTCCACATCCGCCACTGCATCGCCCAATCCGGCGATCCGGCGCAGGGCCTCCATCTTGTCTTCGGGTGTGCAGAGCAGCTCGACCGATGCGCCGTTGATCCGGTTGCCGCCCAGTTCGGCGGCCAGGGCATCCGCATTGGCGGTGGCGCGCACCTTCAGGCGGATCGGCAGACCGGCCAGCGCCGACAGGTTGTTCAGCGTGTCATCGGCCACCATCCGACCCTTGCGCATGATGGCGATCCGGTCGGTGCGCGCCTCAACCTCGGTCAACGCATGGCTGGCAATCAGAACCGCGGTACCCTGCACGGCCAACTCGTCAATAATGGCATAGAGGTCCTGCCGCGAGATCGGGTCCAGGCCCGATGTTGGCTCATCCAGCAGCGCCACTTTCGGCTGTCCCAGCAGCACCTGCGCCAGTCCCAGTCGTTGCCGCATCCCCTTGGAATAGGCACCGATCCGGCGGTCCAATGCGTCGCTCAGGCCAACGCGCTCCAGCAGGCCGGGAACATCGGCTTTTGACCCGGACAGTTTTGCAAACAGCGTCAGCTGCTCGCGCCCGGTCAACGCCGGGTGAAACGAGACCGCCTCGGGCAGATAGGCCGTATCCCGTCGCGCTTGCGCGCTGCCGGGGGTGGCGCCCCCGATCCGAATGGCCCCGTCCCGAATGGGCGTCAGGCCAAGGATGGATTTGATCAGGGTCGACTTTCCCGCGCCGTTATGGCCCAGCAGCGCCACGCGCTGACCGGGGGCAAGGGACAGGGTGATATCGTCAAGAACGCGGGTTTTCCCCCGGTTCTTGCAAACATGGTCAATTGACAGGGCCTTATCCGTCATGAGGCACCTTTTTCATAGCTGGGGGTTCAGGGGCTTGCATCAATGGGTTGCTGTCCATCACACCCCCCGGCAACAGTGCCGGGAAGGCCGATTGCGACCAGCGCACCAGCTGCACGGCAGGCGAGCCGAGCAGCAATTTGGCTGCGGGTTGGGTCCACAGCACATGGTCCATACTGTCATTGGGTCGATAGGGGACATCGGCGATGCCGTTGCCATCCACATCATAGGCAGCAAAATCGGACCAGTAATTGCCGCGCCCGTCTTCGGACCACTCGACCCATTTGGTCGAGACATATTTCACCTGCGTCCGGTTGCCGATGAATGAATTGCCGACGATGCGGTTGCGTTCACTGCCGGCGGTAAAGTGGATACCGATGCCACATCCCTCGAACCAGTTGTCGGTGAATTCGTTCTTGTTGGAGTTATACAGAAAGGTGCATTTTTCCTTGGCACCTTTCACGACATTGCCGGTGATGACGCTCTTGTTGGCATAGTTCAGCATCACGCCATGTTCGCGGTCCCCGATCGAGACATTGTTGGCGACCCGCACATTGGTCGTGAACATCACCGCATAGCCCAGATCGTTGCCGATCGAGACATTGTCGCTGACGACCGAGTCGTCGGCATACATGTAGTGAACCGCAAACCGCAGATCGCGGAACAGGTTGCCGGTAAAGGTGTTCTTCTTGGACGAATTAACAAAGATCCCGTCGCGGCCATAGCGGATGTCATTGCCTTCAACCACCGCACCCGGCGCGTTCCAGACATAGACACCATTGCCGCGCGCGTTCATATGGCGATCCTGCCGCCCTTCAATCCGGTTGCGTCGTACGATGCTGTCCTTCGCACCGTGGATGTCGATGCCGTAAAGATTGCCCAGCAGCACGTTATCCTCGACCACCGGCGCGCGCGCCGTCTTGGTCAACTGGATACCGCTGTCGATGCCGTCATGGTCCGAGCCTGATCCGATCACCGTCAGCCCGCGCAGGGTCACGCCCGGCCCGGTCACTGTGATCACGCTGCCTTGGCCTTGGCCGTCGATGGTGGCCTGTCCCAGCCCGTCGAGGGTCACGGGCCGGTCCAGAACCAACTGCTCGACGTAAACGCCGGGGCTCAGGCGAAGGGTGTCCCCATCCGCCGCCTGCGCCAGTATCTCGTTGATGGCCCCCGCCCGATTGGGCACATCCCAGTCCGCCGCCCAAAGGGGCGAGCCGAGCAGGAGCGGTATGAGCAGGGGCCAACGCATGTTTATGCGCTCCGCGGCTCAACAAACATCCGGCCGCGCATCTCCATGTGCAGCGCGTGACAGAACCACTGGCAATAGAACCAGTGCACGCCCGGACGGTCGGCAATGAACGTGACCGAGGCGGTGGCCTGCGGTGCAACTTCCATCGCGATACCGAAGTTCGACAGGCAGAAGCCGTGGGTCACATCATCCACGTCGTCCAGGTTGGTGACATAGACGGTCACCTCGTCACCCTGCTTGACGGTGAACTTCTCCATGCTGAACACGGGCGCGGTCGAGGTCATGTAGACCCGCACCTTGTTGCCATCCCGGATTGGTTCCTCGGCACCTTCGTCCAGATCGACACCGTCAGCGGCAGCCTGCGCCCGCGCCTCTTCCCACATCGGGTCGTTGCGGTCCCAGACATTGACCGGGTTCACCTTGGACCGGTGAACAATGATCGAGTCATGGGGCTCGGCAAAGGTCGGGCCGTCATGGACCACCTTCATCTTGTCGCCGGAAATATCGATCAGCTGCTCATTCTCGGGCTTCAGAGGACCCACGTTCAGGAAGCGGTCTTTCGAGAACTTGTTCATCGAAATCAGCCACTTGCCATCCGCTTCGGCGGTTTCACCCATCGAGGTCGAGTTGTGGCCCGGCTGGTAATGCACGTCGACCTTGTCGACGATCGGGTCAACATCGGCACCCGCATAGGCCTCGATCGCCTTGGCGATGTCCCACTTCACCACCTGGCTGTCCAGGAACAGGGTGGTATAGGCGTTGCCCTTGCCGTCGAACGCCGTGTGAAGCGGGCCAAGACCCAGCTGCGGCTCGGCGACAACAGCGGAACGCGGATCGGCGTTTTCGCTGAACAGCGCATCGACCTTTTCCACATCGATCACGGATACAGTCGGCGACAGCTTGCCGTTGATCATGATGTGTTTCTTGTCGGGTGCTGCGTTCACACCGTGTGGCGAGTTCGGGATCGGGATGTACCGGGTCAGGTTTCCACCCGCCTCTTTACGCCCGTCCACGACCTTGACGCCGTTCAGTTCCTGATAGTTACCTGCGGCAATCGCATCCTCGATGCCCTTGAGGTTGAACACGACTACATGGTCCAGCTCGTTCTCAGTCATCTCGGCCAGGTTCATACCCATTTCCGAGTTATACGAGGTCGAGAAGGCGTATTTGCCCTGATAGTCGCAGTCGGTGTTGTCGAGGTTGCCCGACACCATCACCTGCCACGCAATTTCCATGCTGTCGCCGTCGATGGCAGTAAAAATGTTCACATATTGCGACGGATCATCAAGGATCTGGCCGTCATTGACCAGTGGGGCCTCGTGCTCACCATTGGCAAAGACATAGCCGGTGCGCGGGAATTTCTGCGGACGCAGGCCGTGGATGTCATGCGCGTTCGGGATCTCGATGATCTTGTCGCACTTCATCACGTCACAACGCACACGGGCCACGCGGGTGTTGGCCTTGTCGTTCATGAACAGATAACGGCCATCATAGGTGCCGTCGGTGAACGACATATGCGGGTGGTGCAGGTCGCCGTTGTCATAGGTGACCTTGCCGTTTGCAGCCAAGAACTCCTTGGTTTCAGGCAGCAGGCCTTCGGTCAGAACCTTCAGCGACTCGTTGGTCTGGCCCCAGCCCGTGGCCGAGCAGCGGTTGAACACCGGCACCCGCATCAGCTCGCGCATGGACGGCACGCCCAGAATGCGCAGCTCGCCAGTCTGGCCCGACGACCAGAAGCCGTAATATTCGTCCAGCTCGCCCGGTTCCAGATGCTGCTTGGCGGCAGCGCTGGCCTCTTTCGCGGTCATCAGGGTCGATCCCAGACCGGTCCCGGCGATGACGGCACCGGTGGCAGTGGCCCCCAGCATTCCGCGGCGCGTGATGTTCAGTTTGTTTTCTTGGTCCGACATGGTCGTTCCTCCTTTTTAGGAAACGGTTTTCGGTTTGGCGTTCGGATGGTTCGCCGGTGGTTGCCCGAGGGGGGTCTTAGGTGTGACCGACCCGGTCTTGGCCCGCCGTTTCAGTTGGCGGATAACGACGGGACATTTGTCCTCGGACTGATAGAGCACCTGACAATGCAGGCAGGTGACGCACTCGTTCGGATTGATCTCACCGGTGGGGTGGATCGCCTGAACGGGGCATTCATTGGCGCAGGTCTGACAGGGCGTGCCACAATCGTTGTAGCGACGCAGCCAGTCGAACATGCGGATACGGGCAGGGATCGCCAGCGCTCCGCCCAGCGGGCAAAGATAGCGGCAATAGAACCGTTCAACGAACAGCCCGATCCCCAGCAGGACCAGCGCAAAGACCACAAACGGCCAGTCGCGCATGAATTTCAGAATGATCGCGGTCTTGAACGGCTCGATCTCGGCATATTGCTCGGCCAGCGGGATCGAGACGAAACTCAGGCCAAAAAGACCCAGAAAGATCATGTATTTCGCAGGCCAGAGACGCTCGTTCAGGCCCCAGGGCAAAGTCCATTGCGGCACTTTCAGCGCCCGCGCGATCTTGTTGGTCAGCTCCTGAAGCGCGCCAAACGGGCACAGCCATCCGCAATAGGCCCCACGGCCCCAGAACAACAGGGCTGCGGCCACGGCAAACCACTGGATAAAGACCAGCGGGTCCAGCAGGAACGCATCCCACGAGAACCCCGTGCGCAAACTGCCCGCCAGCGCCATCAGGTTCACCACGCTCAGCTGTGCATTGGCATACCAGCCGATGAAGAACAGGGTTATCGTCAGGTACCCGATGCGGAACCAGTAGAAGACGCGCGCATTCATCGTGGCGTGGAACTGGAAGAAGAACGTGGCCGTCAGCACCAGCAGCATGACACCAAGCCCGACGATCTCGACAGTGCGATCCTTCCAGATGCGCTGCCACAGGGCGGCCTTGGCAGCCGCTTCGCCGGTTGCATCATCCACGACCGATGGCGCGGTGACGGGCAACAGGTACTGTTCCGGCAGTTTGTATCCCAGATCGAAGGTCAGAAAGGTCTTTTCAACCGCCCCGACGGCACGCTGCACCAGCAATTGCAGGCGGAACGGCTCGGCCGGGTCAAACTCGGCATCAGCGGGAATCTTGAAGATATCCAATTCGGTAAAGCTGGGGGCATCTGGCGCGGCAACCTCACCCAGACGGCGCTGCTGCTTGTCAAAGAACCGCACTGAGCTGTCGCCCTGGATCAGCTGAATCCGGTCAAAGATCCCACCCCGGACATAGCCCGAGCCCTTGAAACTATAGGCCCCGCGCCCCAGTACCAGAATGGCCTGTTCGCCCTCGTCCAGCCAGTTGGTCAGGTTCTGGTATTCGGCCTCACCCAGCAGCGACTTGCCGATCGATGGCACCGAAACAAGCGCCATGTGCATGTCGATGAAGGTGTCATCCGGCTCGCCCGGTTCGGGTCGCTTGATCGCGCGCTGATCCCCGGTGGCTTCAAAGGCAGCATTGACCTGCCCGACATCCAGCGTCATCCGCCGGACCGAGCCGTCTCCAGACAATGTGGTCCAGTCGTAAATGGCATCCTGCGCCATATCGACTTCGCGCTTCGGCCCGCCAGCCTGTACCGGAGACAATCCGCCCAGCCCCAGCGCGCGGGCCACTTTGATCCCTCCGCGCACAAGGCTGTCATCGATCACCATGATCGTCACGGTCGCACCCGAGATAATGTCTAGGTCATGCCCCTCACCCCCGGTCTCGGCCTCTCGTTTCAGGTCAAGGCCCGCATAGCCTTCGGTCAGTTCAACCATCCGGGAATTGGGAATGCCGATCAGCACGATGGGTTCGGAATGCTTGACCAACTGAACACCGGTCAGAACAGCGTCTGCGTCGATGGCAGCAACCACGTGAATGGGTTTGCCGGAATAGCCGGTCGTTCCGACAAAGTCCGAAGTCAGAAAAGCCCACGCGATGGTCTCGCCACCCCGAAGGACCGGGGCAACCTTCACGTCGCTGCGTACCGGGCCAAACGCGTCGGCACCCGGGGCCAGGTCAGCCGGATCGATGTCAGGAAGAAAGCTGGCAAGACTGTCGGCGCGCGCACTGATTGCAACACCGAAGGACAGAACGAGGGCCAGAAGTAAATGGATTGCGCGACTTATGACCACGGCGCACCTCCGATCAATTGGGTGGACGCCATGGACGCGCGCGGGGCGCGTTCAGATTCTTCTAGGGTCATGAACGGGGGCCCCCGGGTTTCGGGCCACAGGTGTTTGGGGCTGTACAAAATGCACTGCCCCCCATGTTCAAAGCGTACATTTTGAACATTTCCGACGCTTGCGGGCAGCAAAGCGCCCGGCATCGGTGCTGACACCGTCACCGCACAAAGCGCACAGTCCGCGCATTTCGGGCAGGGCGCGGTTGGATCGGTGCTTTCCTCATCAAGGTCCACCTCAACCCAAACCGCTCCTGCCTCCGAGCAGATCTCCACCCACATGCTCTCACCGGGACTCGCCAGAACCGGGCCAAGCATTTGCAACAACAGAAGGAAAATACCTGCCAGTCCACACGCCGCGCGTAATGCGCGAACAGGGAGGGTGTGGAAAGAGTTAAAGGCAGGCATGGAGAATCCAACTCGGTATTCTTTCCCGAGTCGTAGGCGGTTTTCCCTGTCCGATACTTGACTTTCGTCAGGCCTTTGGAATTTCCCTTCAGCCGTCCGCTTCGTCCATCAACCCACGCACCCATCGCCCTGCCAACCAGGACGCGGGTATGCCTAAAGGTATTGACCAAAGGATTGCCGGAACCGGTCCAATCACCCCGAAACCGGCGCTGTGCAGGATCAGACCGGCCAGAAACAGGTTGATGGCCACGGTCAACATGGTGGCTGGATAAAGCAGAATTGCCAGTTTCCAGACCGGCCATTTGCCTTCAGTGGCTGGTGCCTTCCGAGAAGGTGATTTTGTTCCAGACATTGTACTTCCCAGACGGTTTTCGCATCGGCAGGCGGCGCACTTCTTCCAGCGTCTGCGCATCATAAACAATCACCGCGCCGTCATCTTCCCAGATTGATACAAGCGCGTGGCGGCCATCCTTTGTGAACTCGACATGTGCCACGGTCTTGCCCGGGGCAGGGCGCAAAGTCCTTACGATTTCAAGACTTTGCTTGTCGATCACATGCATGGCATCCTTGTTGGGGCCAAAGAAGACATCGGCCCAGACGTAAGGCGAATTTTCGTGGCTCCGCATGAAGAAGCCCGGCCCTTCGGTCTTGATCCGCTTGACGGTTTTCCAAGTCTCCATGTCGATCACCGACACCGTGCCGTCGGTCAGATGCGGTGTGGCCATAACGGTCGTATCGCCATGTTTCCACGTAATCCCCGAGCCCAGATGCGGCATCCCCGGCAAGTCCAGATCGGCCACCTTGTGCCCAATAACAAGGTCGATCACCTGTCCGCCCTTGCCATCGCGCGCGGCACCCATGACGTATTCATAGCTTTGATCGAAAAAGAAATCGTCCAGATAGTCGGGCGTGGTGATCTTGCGCACCGGGAAGGGGTCAGGGTTCTTGAACTGCCCTTCGATGCGGAAGTCGTGACCCAACCCGGATTGCGGCGGGTTGGCTCCGTAAAAGACCTCCCAGATCTCGGGAACATCCTTGAGCGCCAGAACAAAGCTCTCGCGCGGGGGGGCCTGATACACCGCGGATACGCGGCTGGATTTTCCCGCTTTTCCTTTGATCGCAATGACTTTTGCCACCGACAGGTCTTCGGTCGACAGCAGGGTCAGACTGTTTGGCAGATAATTCGCAACGGCCAGCCACTTGCCGTCGCCGGACATTGCGATGTTTCGGCTGTTAAGCCCCGCCCGTACGCGCCCCACCTGTTGCAGGGCCCAGATGTCGTATTTCTGAACCCAGCCATCCCGGGACATGATAAAAACGTAACGCCCATCCGGGCTGAACTTCGGCCCGCCGTGAACCGCGAAGGGTGTCTCGAACCGGTCCAAAACCTCAAACGTGTCACCGTCCAGCACGCTGACATGATGATCCCCGGTTTCGACCACCAGGGTGATGTTCATCGGGTCACTTGACCACACTGGCGCATCAACCGGGATATAACCGTCATCCAGCGTGCGGCTGTCCATAATATGGGCCTCGCCCCATTCGGGGTCGGTTTCCAGCGGTGATTTCAACCAGCCGGCCAGCTCTTCAATCTGCAAAGCATCGAGTTCGTGCGAGAAAGCAGGCATTTGCGTCGCCGCGCGCCCTTCCGCAATCACCGCCGCGATACGCGGCCCACGCATGCGCTGTAGCGTCTCTGGGATCAGTGCCGGGCCCACACCGCCCAGGCGGTTTTCACCGTGGCAGGACGCACAATGCTCGGCATAATCCGTTGGTGCATCCGCCCAGGCACCACCGGCGCCCAGTACAAAACACATCAACACGACCTTCATCTTTTCAAAAATACTCCCGCCGGAGGCTCCGTTAAGTGTCTCTAGCGCCCATGTCGAAGGTTCAGAGCAGACAGGATCAAAAGAACTGATGCGCCGGATCATGGCTTTTCCCCCGGAACGGCGTAACCCGCAGGCGCTCACCTGCGTCGTCAACACCGATTTCTTTGTTTGTCAGGTAACAGGCCGGATCTTCGGCCCAGGGATCACCGGTCAGTTGCAGGGCCCGGATGCGGGTGTTGCCACCGCAGACATCCTTTAGCTCACAGGCCCCACAGCGCCCCTTGAGGGGGCGCGGACGCGTGCGCAGCATGGCCAGCATCGGATCGTCGCTGGTCCAAAGTTCGGAAAACGATGTCGTCTTAACGTTGCCGACTGTGTAATCAGACCAGTAGGTGTCAGGATGGACCCGGCCAAGATTATCGATATTGGCCACACCCAAACCGCTGGAATTTCCTCCCCAAGCGGCCAGATGCTCGCGGACATGCGCAGCCTTGTCAACGTCGAAATGCGCACGAATCCAGTTCAGAAAATACCCCGCATCTGCGTCATTGTTGCCGGTCACGATATCCAGCGGGCGACCGCTCGAGGCAGCCTCCCACGCGCGCTCCAACAGCAGATCCATTCCCTTGCGGGTGCGCTGATGCTCGGCATCTTCACCGCGGTTCTTGTCACCACGCCCGGCATAAACCAGGTGCGACAGGTAAAACTTGTCGACGCCCTCGTCATCGCATAGCTGAAGCAGGTCCGGCAGGTGATGCTGCGTGCCTTCGGTCAGGCAGAACCGCAAGCCAACCTTGATGCCGCGCCTCTTGCATTCGCGCACACCGCGCAGGGCGTCGGCAAAAGCCCCTTCAACACCGCGGAACCAGTCATTCGTGGCCCCGATCCCATCCAACGAGATGCCAACGTAGTTGAAACCAACGTCGGCAATCATGTCCGCGGTCTCATCATGAATGCGTGTCCCGTTGGTCGACAGCGCCAGCATCGGCACAATGTCGCGCGCCCGTTTGGCAATGTCGAAGAAATCGAACCTGTCCAGTGGTTCCCCACCCGAGAGGATCAGGGCCGGGACGCGAAACTGGCCCAGATCCTCAAGGGTTACCATGGCTTGCTCGTGGCTGAGCTCGCCCGGGAACGCAACATCCGCCGAGACGGTGTAGCAATGACGGCACTTCAGATTGCAGCGCCGCGTCAGGTTCCAGATTACAACCGGTTTCACAGGACCGGGGCGACGTTTTCGCACCGGGGTCGGTTTGACCAGCTGGTGCATGTATTCGGTCAGGCGGAACATCGTCTCAGCCTTTCTTTTTCAGGCGCAGCCCGGTCTTTTTCAGGATGCGCGTGGAATAGAGGATATCCTTGGCCCGGCAGGCATCACCCAGGATCATAGTGATCTGGGCGCGTTTTTCCTCGACTTCATCCCGATCCGATCCGTGAACCATGGCAAACAGATTGTAGGGCCAGTCGGGCAGGGCGCGCGGGCGTTCATAGCAATGGGTGACAAAGGGTAGAGCACCGATCTGAGCGCCCAATTCGGCGATGCGGTCATCTTCGACATCCCAGACAGTCATGCCGTTCGAGGTCATGCCAAGCTTGTAGTGGTTGGGGGCGGCCGCGATGCGGCGGATTACGCCGCGCGCTTTGAGGGCTGACAGCCTCTCAAGCAGATCGGCTTCCTGCATCCCCAGATCATCAGCAACCTGAGCATATGGGGCAGAAACCAGAGGCAATCCGCCCTGTAGTGCTTGGATAATCTGTCTGTCTGTTGCGTCGATCATGCCGCCACCCGAAAGCCGATGTAGAATTCCTGAAGTTTGGGGAAACAAAGAACCTCGATCCCCGTTTCCCGTTCGATTGCATCGGCTGTGGCCTTGATCCCTTCGGGCGTTTCAGTGGCCAGTACGAACCACATGTTCAGCCGGTGCGTGCGTTCATAATTATGGGCGACCTCGGGGTGTGCATTGACTTTGGTCACGACGGCTTCAAATTCCCCGGCTGGAACGGCCATCGCGCAGAGGCAGAAGGCACCGCCCATTGCAGCGGCATCGAAGAACGGCCCAAAACGTGTGATGACGCGGGTCTCTTTCATGCGCGTCAGGCGCGCCAGCAATTCGGCCTCGGACAGGTCAAGTTCTTTGGCGACTGTTGCGTAAGGATGTGAAACCAGTGGCAGATCGTCCTGCATAAGGTTCAGGATCGCACGGTCAGTTTGGTCCAGCGTCATGCGGCGACCTCTTTGGTTTGAATCAGGGCACCGGTCTGCTTGAAACAGCGGGTAGAGAACAGAACCTTGTTCCGTGCACCTGTCAGTTCGGACAGGGTCGTCGCACGGGCCAATACGTCCAAAGCTTCGCTGCGGGACCGTGCGTGGATCATGGAATACAGGCGATATGGCCACACATCGGGCACCGGGTTGCGCTCGTAACACAAGGTCACCCCTGGGAAAGCGGCCAAAGCGGGTCCAGCGATGTCGATCTGCTCTGCCGGCAGGTCCCAGACCACCATCGCATTGGCCGACCAGCCAAGCGCCCGGTGACGTACGATGACACCCAGCCGCGAGATAATACCGGCAGCGTGCAACGCGATGACCCGCGCCATCACCTCATCAACGTCCCGGTTCAGCGAATGTGCCAAAGCTGCATAAGGTTCGGCGACCAGAGACAGTCCCGAGCTGAGCGTTTGCAGTAGACACCGATCGCCGTCGCGCATGGCGGATGCATCCACCTGACGCGCTGTGGGCACGGTTTTGACCCCGCCGATCATGCGGAACCCAAGATCAACGTTGAAAGGGCGCACCAGCCGCAAATCCAGTACCCGCAGCCCGGTGACCCGGCTGATCCGCGCGAGGGTAGCATCCACATGCGCCCGATCCGGGCCGGTAGCGACGAACCAGAGGTTCCAAGCGTCCTCGCGCTGATAATTGTGGTTTACACCCGGCTCGGCGTCGATCAGGGCGGCAATCTCTTCCAGCCGCTCCTCCGGGACGGACACTGCTGCCAGCGTACTGGCCGTCACCACGCCGGGTGTGATGGTTGCGCCAACCCGCGTGATGCGGCCTGTGGTGCGCATTCTGGTCAGGCGGTGGATGACTTCGCTTTCGTCCAGTTCAAGAGCGGTTCCAAGAACCTGAAACGGGCGTTCGGTCACCGGGAAATCACGCTGAAATTCATCCAGCAAGCGGCGGTCGATCGGGTCTGTAATGTGTTGCATGACTTACAGACCCGTTTTGTGCGCACGCGCAGTAAAGAAGATACCCGACGGGCTTTCGGCCTCGATCTCACGTAGTTTTTCGAAGCTACGCGTGTCATAAACCATGACCTTGTTCGCATCGCGCACACTGATCCAGACCTCGTGCCCGCGCGGAGTGAATTCCATGTGCAAAACGGCAGGGCCGGGCTTGAATTCGTGGATGATCTGTTTGCTGACGGTATCGATGACCTGAATGGTATCGTTCAGCGGGTGGGCAAAGTTAACCCAGACCTGCCGCCCGTCCGGGCGGGCCATGGCAAAGACCGGCTGTCCGTAGGTTTGCGTGCGTCCGGTCTCGGTCAGGGTGGTGGCGTCGATCCACAAAACCTCGTGGAGGCCAACGGCGGGCAAGACAAATTCGGACCCTGTCAGCGCCCAACCTTCCAGATGGGGCATCTTGTAGACCGGCATTTCCTCCTGACCACGGCCATAGCCGGGTAGAACGCGGATCGGTTCCGGGTTGTCGGACCACAGATCAAGCGCGGTCAGACCATCCTCGCCAAACAGGCCGGTGATATAGGTGCGGCCATTGGCAGTGATCAGCGCGTCATAAGGGTTCTTGCCGATATCGGGGATCTTGGTGACCTCGGGCGCGCCTTGTGCGAAATCCGCGATCCATGTCTCACCCGTGTCCCACATGGTGAAAACGAAACGGCGACCCGGCGCGTCGACCAGACCAATCGTTTTGCTGCCGGTGGGAATGTCAGCCACCATCTCCAGCGTTTGCGCATCAAACACGCGCACACCGCCGGGTTCGTAATTCGATACAGCTACAAGGGCGCCATCGTCCGAGATTGCGCCGCCAATGGCGTTTCCGGACTGCACAACACGGTTCACGATCTGGCGGGTGACGATGTCAACCTTGGTCAGGCCTCCGTCACGGCCAAAGACATAGGCAAAACGTTCATCCGGTGAATAGACCATCGAGGCGTGGGACAGATCGCCCAATCCTTCTATCCGGGCCAGAGCTGCACGGTCGGACTGGTCCACCAACAGGACCGATCCGCTGGCACGTTCGATCACCAGCCCAAGGTCTCCTGTTGCCATCGGCTCGGCCTGGGCCGTGGTCATCATCAATGTCGCCGCAAGGCTGAGGAAAAGGTGTTTCATTGTGCCTCCTGTTCCAGCAGGTATCGGGCAATCCATTCGGCCTCTTCTTCGCTGATCAGGGGCCGCCACGGGGGCATCGCCGTATCGGGGATGCCGTCAAGGATGACGCCGGTCAAAACCTCGGCGTCATAATGCTCCAGTGTTTTCGAGCGCAGATCAGGCCCCAGGCCGCCTTTCAGCGACAACCCGTGGCACGAGCCGCAATCCTGATGCACAAGTCTTTTCAGTGCGTTGGGATCAATGACATCGGCAGCAAAGGCGGAAGTTGCGGCCAGAACCGCAGTTGTCAGAAAGGTTTGGGCAACCCACCCCTTGTGGCCGGGCACATTTCTGTTCGGCGCGGGACACGGCATATGTTTTCTGCACCCCAGCTTAGCCATGGGCCCGTTCCAGAATGGTCGCCACGGGCTGTTCGGCGTAGAGTGAGACAACTTTGCCGATGATGAAAAGCGTTGGTGCCTTCAACCCGGAGGTGCGCACGTCGTTGGCCAATTGGTCCAGCCGTGACACCAGCCGGCGTTCATCAGGTGTCGTCGCATTTCCGATGGCCAGAACCGGTGTTGATCCCGGTAGGTTTTCGGTCATCAGCCCCATGGCGATCTGGCCGATATTGGCCACACCCATATAGACCACCAGTGTCGTGTCCGGGTCGGCCAGTCGTTTCCAGTCCAGATCCAGCACTTTGTCTGCCTGCCGGTGTCCGGTAACATATTGAACCGAGGTGGCCAGACCGCGATGGGTCAGTGGCACGCCGGTCGAACAGGACGCGCCCTGCGCCGCCGTGATCCCCGGTGCGTATTCGACTGCCACGCCATGGGCCATCAGATAAGCGGCTTCTTCCGAGCCGCGGCCAAAGATCATCGGATCGCCACCTTTCAGACGGGCGACCGTGTGACCTGCGCTGGCCTCTTCCAGAAGGATTTCGTTGATCCGGTCCTGTGGGACGGTGTGGCATTTGGGCGCTTTCCCAACAGGGATCAGCCGCGCGCCTTCGGCGTGCAGATTCAGGATATCAGCAGACACCAGCCTGTCATAGATCACCACATCTGCTTCCTGCAGCATTCGCAGGGCACGCAGCGTCATCAGCTCGGGGTCGCCGGGGCCTGCACCAATCAGAAAAACCTTACCGCTCATGTTCAAACTCGCTGGGTCTGAATGTCTTCGAAACCCGGGGTTTCCTGCGCGAATCCAATGCTTTTGCGGGACGTTGCTGGGTAGGCCGGGCGTGTCATGACGGCAGATTGGCGCAATCGAAAACCAACCTCCTTGACATAAGTTAAGGAGCGCGGGATTTGCGCCCGCGCCCCTCTGTTCAGCCTATGAAAAACCCGGGATCAGGGCTCGACAGTGATCATCCCGATCATGTTCTGTGTCTCCCAATGGGGCCCGCAGAGATAATCCTGAGGGCCGGGTGTCAGGAAGGTCATTTCAACCGTTTCTTCCGGGAACAACCGGTCGCTTTCGGGTTCGCTGCCATCTTTCAGCAACACACTGTGGCTGGTGCGCTTGTCGACATTCACCCATCGGACAGTTGTACCTGCCTTTACGGTCAGTTCAAACGGGCAGAAATTGTAGTTGTACATCAAAACCACTTTGGCGTCCTCGACCGAGGCCGAGGGGTGGCCGAACAGCTCGACATAACGCTCTTCGGCTTCGGCGCAGATCTCGGCGGTTTCATCTGACCAGGCTGGCGCGGCAAGAAGCAGCAGCGCGGGAAGAAGGCGGTGGGGTTTCATGGTCCATGTCTCCTTTCCAAAGTAATTGGGGCCGGGAGAACCGGCCCCAAACTGTTATTGCTTGACCACGTTGATAAACGCGCTGTCGTCGTCGAGCGCTAGGCTGGTATCCAGCGTTACGTGGTGGAACCGTGCGGCGGCAAAGTCATCATGGATTGCAAAACCGACCGTATAGGTTTGACCGGCCTCCAGCGGGACATCGCCGGGTGCGCCGGAGTTCAGCGGACGTGTGAAAACAACCGTCCACATGCCACCAGACAGGTTTGCCGAGGCTGCAATCTCACCATCATTGACCACCCGCTGTTCCAGCAGGTAACCATTTGTGGCGCTGCCGTCCGCGTAGACACGCATCAGGTCAAGATAGGTACCATCAGCCAGATACTGCTCGATTTGTTCGGCGGCCTGCAACTTGTCCCAACCGCCCAAAGCCTTGCCGCCTCGACCTTTGATCTCGATCTCGGTGCGGCTTTCGCTGAGGTACTTGGTCACGGTGTCCTGAGCGGTCAGGCGACCGGAAACATCCCGGTTTGCGGCAATTGCATCGGCCTCAGGCGCAAAGGGCATATAGGTGTTGTCGGCGTGGCACGACGCCCAGCACCCGACCTGATCGCCCAGTTCGATACCGGTTCCAGTGATCATCATAGCGACCTTGATCTGGTTTTCAGGATCCATTTTGCCGCCATCGACAAACGGAGCAGGGTTGTGCCCCGCATCCGGCCATTGCAGACGGATGTACAGGTTTTCGTCATCATGTGCCGCCTGAACGGTTGCGTCGATCACACCGCGTTTGCCGGGGATCGGAGTGGGTTCCAGCTCGCCACCGGCAACGATCTTGTTACCAATCGCATCCAGTTCCTTGGCATGACAGGTCGAACATTGATCGCCACCTTTGGTCAGCGGACGGGCCCCGCCATGGGTTTTTCCGTTCTGCACCCATTCAAACGACGCCTGGCCTGGATAGAACAGTTTCAGGTCCGCACTGGCCACCGCATTCCAGTCGATGTTGGCACCGACATCGCCGCTTTCACTGCTGGCAGGTGTTGCCGAACCATCGGTTGCAGCCGCTGCCCGCTCTTCCGCGACAGCGGCATCAACTGCTGCCGCAATCTGGGCCTGAACGGCCTCCTGCTGGGCTTTCTTTGCAGCTTTCTCAGCCTCGGCCTCGGCAGCTTCCTTGGCTTCGATCCGCTCAAGGCTGGCAAGGTATTCTGGCGGAATTGGTCGAATGAAGGCCGGATTTGGCGCTTCAAGCTCTTCCAGATATTCGTCGGATGCGCGGTCTCGGATGTTCGAGTGTGCAATACCCTTGTGGCAGTCGATACAGGTCTGACCGGTTTCCATTGCGTTCAGGTGCTGCTGACGTGCACGCGGACGCTGGAATTCAGGCATCATCGATTCAAAGTCATGGCAGTTTCGACATTCACGCGAGTCCGTCGATTTCATCCTCTCCCACTCATTCATGGCAAGATGAATGCGCTTGGCTTCGAATTTCTCTCGGGTGTTGATGGTGCCGACCATCTTTCCATAAAGCTCTTTTGAGGCTTTTATTTTGCGGATGATTTTGTGGGTCCAGTCCTTGGGCACGTGACAGTCCGAGCAGACCGCACCAACGCCCGACCGGTTCACGTCATGGATCGTGCCCTGATATTCCGCATAAACAAAATCCCGCATCTCGTGGCACGAGACACAGAATTCCTTGGTATTCGTGGCTTCCATGGCGGTGTTGAACCCACCCCAGAAGATGATGCCGGCGGCGAAAGCCGCAGCAATGCCGGCCACGGGCATTCCCCACAGGAAATACCGGCGCCAGATCGGTTTTTTCTTTTCCGGTTCGGAAGTCATATCCGGGCTCCGTTTTGGCTGTCTTGTCTGGCCTTGGGTGGCAGGCCGGTGAGTTTGGCGGATCTGTCAAACGAGGAAAGGGCGGGCGAGGGGCCCGCCCTTTCCGGTTTAGGTTACGAACCCGTCAGGTGACGTGGTTCGACCGGTTGTGGACATTGAATTTGCCGGTTGGCGCATAAAGCCCGTCAATCCGACCGATTTCTTCCAATGTCTTGGCGTCGAAGATCACAATCTGACCGTTGGGTTCCTTCGAGTCCGACAGGTTCCACTTGGAAACCCAGACCTCGGTACCATCGGCGTTGAATTCGAAGTGAACAGCGGCGCTGCCTTCATCTTCGGTGATCTGGATCGTTTTCACGATCTCGCCGGTCTCTTTCGAGATGACCTGAACCGATTGTTGAATTTCCGGCTCGGGGTGTTTGGTCTGGTCAGCCCAGATGTAATCCGAGTTCGGATGGGTGCGGACAAACAGGCCGGGACCGTCGGTTTCCACCTCGTAACAGGTTTTCCACGCCTGATCCGGGTGGCCTTCTGGGTCGTTGCCCCAGACTGTCACGGTACCGACACCCAGGTGGGTTGTGCCCGCCACAGGTCCGCAGTTCGGGTCAATCCAGTTTGCGCCCGGGCCGGGGTGCGGCAGGGCAGCGGTGTCGATCATCGCCTCAAGCTTGTGCGTTTCGGTATCGACAACGACCATC
Source organism: Ruegeria sp. AI2 (assembly GCF_056541275.1). Classification (NCBI taxonomy): domain Bacteria; kingdom Pseudomonadati; phylum Pseudomonadota; class Alphaproteobacteria; order Rhodobacterales; family Roseobacteraceae; genus Ruegeria; species Ruegeria sp. AI2. The sequence continues at coordinate 65,987 of NZ_JBQFYB010000012.1, read as the reverse complement.
TTGTTCGATGCGTTTGCCGCGATCTGGAAGTACCGGCCTGTCGGGTCGAAGAACCCGTCGTGCAGGAACTTGGCCGAGTTGATCTTGTCAATCCGCAAGTTGTCGAGGTCGGTGTAGTCAACCTGCCAGAGCTGACCCAGCTCTTTCACGGCAACGATCCAGGTGGGTTCGTTCGGCGTGGTGTAGATAGCGGCCACACGGGCTTCTTCCACATACTCGCCATCTACGTTTGTGCCACGGGTCGAAACGACTTTGACCGGCTCCATGGTCTGCGCATCAACGATCGCAAAGTGAGGCGGCCAGTACCCACCACCGATGACGTATTTGCCGTCACCGGACACGGCGACATCGCGCGCGTCATAGGCGATCTTGACTTCCGAAACCAGCATCTTGTCCGGCGTTTGCCAGAGGTCGATCTTGGTCATCTTGCCGTCACGGCCCATTGTGTACCAGAAACGTCCAGGTGTTTCGGGTTCGGTGATGTTGTGATGTTCCGAAGCCTTCAGGACGTGCACGGCATAGCCGGTCGGAATATGCGTCAGCACTTCTTTCGTGTCACCGTCGATGACGGCAACCTTGCCCACATCGCGTTCGATGACGACAAAGAAGTTTTCCCAGTTGCGGCCGTGAAGCGGCTCGGTCGGGTAGTCTGCTTCTTCGACGTAAACCTTGCGGGTTGCCTTCATCTGTTCCAGCGACATTTCAGGCGGCTTTGGGGCCTCCATCATGATGTAGGTCGCCATATCCTTGATTTCCTGCTCGGACATGATGTCCGAGAAGTTGTTCATCCCGCCTTCAGTTCCCCAGGCGATGATTTTCTCAAGGCGTTCCTGACCCAGTTTCAGGGTGCCGCCTTCGGTTACGGTGCCGTCGGCTGCGGTCTTCTTCCAATGCGGCTCCAGGTTTTTACCGGTAGCGCCTTTGCGCAAAACCCCGTGGCAGCCTGCACATTGTTCAAAGTACAGTTGTTTCGAAGCTTCAAAGGCTTCGTCGCTAAGTGTTGGCTCGTCGGCAAAAGCTGGAGCAGCGACGCTGCCCAACAACATTGCCAATCCGACCCCAAAAGCGCGGCCGGTCTTGTTGTAGCTGATTCCAAGTGACATGATCACTCTCCATTTGCGTGGTGAGGCAATGCGGAGACTGATCCATCACGGGATTGTCATCCTTGACCAAAGTCAACGGGCGCGGCGCTAACTTCGTTCTTTGGGCAAAAACCAGACGCAGATTTCAGCAATAAAACCTGTTTTTTTCGCACATGTTTTTGTCGTCTTGATTTCGGTTAAGTGCCCGAATCCCGTCGGACAGTACTGCTTGTTGAAGGACGAGATGGGCCATGGAGAGCAGGCATGTCATCTGCAATATCGCGCATTTTCAGCGAAGGCTTTCGGGTATTTTTCCTTTCTGCCGGTCTTTATGGTGTGTTTGCTGGTGTCGCCTGGGGTGTTTGGCTGGCCTCACTGGATGGGCTCTTACCCTATGCCGAGCAAAGTTATGGAATGCCCCCGGTCATGTGGCATGCCCATGAGATGATTTTTGGCTATGCGACGGCAGCACTGGGTGGGTTTTTTCTGACCGCAGTTCCAAACTGGACCGGCACGCCCGAAGTGCGGGCGCGCTTTGTTACGATCGTAGCGCTGATCTGGATGGCGGGGCGGTTGGCGGTGTGGTTTTCAGGATCGCTCTCTCCGATTACCGTCGCGATTGTTGACCTGAGCTTTGTTCCGATTCTTGTCCTGAAAATTGCTAGCCAGCTGGTACGAAGGCCCAAGCCACAGAACATGATATTTCTGTATCTTCTGAGTTTGGTGTGGGTGGCCAACCTGATGGTTCATCTGGAATGGATAGGTGTCGCCGCAGACACGTTGAATACCGGCGTGCGAGCAGGGCTGCTGACCTTGTGTTCAATGATAGCGATACTGGGGGGACGTATTACTCCAGCCTTTACGCGCAATGCAATGAAACGCGAGGGTGTTCCCGAGGCCCTGTGGCCGGCTTCAAACGCGGCGCTGGAAAAGGCCGTGATGGCGCTGGCCCTTGTGCTGCCGTTGTTGGTGCTGACCTTGGGCAGTGTTTTCTTGGCGGGTATCTGCGCGTTGTTGCTGGGCGGCGCCCAGCTGATGCGCATGGCAAGGTGGAGAGCGGGTTGGGCGCTGCGGCAGCCGATCCTGATTGCTCTGCACCTGGGCCTGATGATGCTGGCCCTTGGGTTGTTGCTGTGGGGGTCTGCCGTCATCGGATATGGTAATGAGATCGGCGCGCTGCACATTTTGGGGATCGGGTGCGTTGGTGGCATGACCCTTGCCGTCATGAGCCGCGCCGCCCTTGGCCACAGTGGCCGCCCCCTTGTTGCACCGTCGCCTATGGCGGTCGGATACGGGCTTATGGCGGCGGCGGCTTTGGTCCGCTGGCTGGGGTCCGGGCTGGCAGGTGGCTATATGGTGGCCATGCTGACGGCTGACGGGCTTTGGATTGCCGCAATTGGGTTGTACCTGTTTGCCATGTGGCCGGCGCTGACAGGCCCGCGCGCAACAAAGCAGGGCTGACCCGTTCGTTTCGCCGCGGCTTGCCGTTTCAGGATATCAAGGGGCGTTCGTTCTTGACGTGACGCTGGACGAGCGCGCGTGCGCGTCTTCCTTTTGCGGGTATTTGCCGCGCAGCCTGAGGGACGTGCCCCGGTTTAGCCAGTTCCGGAAACAGAGTGAAGATCTCCTCTCGGGCGTCTGGGTGAACGCTGGACAGGGCCTGCGCACCAGTGAACAGGCTCTCTGACGGGGCCCCTTCCGCGTAGATGATTTCATGACGGTCGAACAGCAAATGGAAATACGTGACTGACACGGTTTCGTCTGCGACACAGATTCCGGGGCTGGCAACAAGTATGTGGGCCGGAACAAGGATTTCTTCGGTGTCAAACATTCTGACGGCGATCCGGGATCGAACCAGCATACGGTGCTGTGGCGAAACAAGCAGGTCGCGCCGTGGTACCCGATCGCCCAGTGAACCGGCCTCGATCCGAATGGGTTTCAGCCTGGGACGGGCGCGAAGCGCCGCTTGATCCAGATGCCGCGTGCCGATCCAACGTACATGTTGTGACCCATTGTCGGCAGTCATGACCATGTCACCCACCTTCAGATCCTCGATGGGCATCGGACCTTCTGGCGTCATTATAAGTGTTCCGGCAGTAAAGCACGGCACGTCAATGATGGCAGCCGGGTCAGTTGTGTCGGGCGCATTGGTCGGCGTGACATTCACGATGTTCATCGAGTAGGTCGTGCCGGGCACAAGTGGTTCAGAGGTTATGTAGCCGCCCAAAACACCGTCAACTTCGACGCGATAAACAGTGATTGTGCCTCCGCCTGGTTTGGACAGAATGTAGGATTCTTCCAGGTATATTGAGCCACTCAAAAAGGTGGTCGAACCATCGAGGGTGGTAATAGTACCGGTCTGCGTCAGGTCATCGCCGTCTTCGTCGTCAAAGCGGTCACCGTTGAAAACATCCCCTGTATCGACAACAGGTGGTCCACCTCCGTTTTGAACAAAACCACCAGCTGCGTCAGTCACGCTAAACAAACGACGATCCGTGTCGGGATCAAAATTGACATCCAACGTAACCGTGTCCGGCCCGATCGTATTCACCGTGATTACACCAGGCGTATAACCGATATAGGAATAGTTCGCCATTTCCACCCATCAATCTTTGAAACGAAATAAACACCTGTTTTCTCAAGCGCTTGAATAAGTTCGCCAAACAATAAAGTCGATGCGAAAATGCTCAGAATTGGCTGAGATTTCAAGGCGATCCCAAGGTCATTTCGTTATTCTCGCTGTTTGCGGATGTCTGATCGCGTTTCTGAGCATACTTGAGAAGTCTTGACTTTCGTTAAGGCAAACCCTGCGCTCACCCTTCATGTTTCATGCACTAGCTAATCTGCGCAAAGGAGAGCGCGATGCGAGAAGTCATGACAAAGAGCATGGCTCGCAACATATTCTATGGCGGGTCACTGTTCTTCATCCTCATCTTTCTGGCTCTATCAGCCCATTCACATCTGTATATCGTCAATTCCGAAAATGCCGCGAAGCTCGACGAAAGTGTGGTTCGGGGCAAACATGTTTGGGAAAAACACGCCTGTATCAACTGCCACACGATCCTTGGTGAAGGGGCGTACTTTGCCCCTGAGGTCGGCAATGTGATGACACGTTGGGGCGTGTTGGACGACCCGGAATCGGCCTTTGAATCCCTCAAGGGCTGGATGGAGGCACAACCCACCGGCATTCCCGGTCGTCGGCAGATGCCGCAATTCAACCTCAGCGACGAAGAGATCCGGGATCTGACCAACTTCCTGATCTGGACGGACAACATCGACGCTCAGGACTGGCCGCCCAACGAGGCTGGCTGAGAAGGGGAATGGAGCAATGAAATACGAATCCCAAAAAATCGCCTATGCCTACTTTGCGGTAGCCATGGCACTGTTCGCGATACAGGTGATCGGCGGCCTGCTGGCCGGCTTCATCTATGTATTCCCTAACTTCCTGAGCGAGCTTCTGCCGTTCAACATCGTGCGGATGCTGCACACCAACGCGCTGATCGTCTGGTTGATACTGGGCTTTTTCGGTGCGGCCTATTTCCTGATCCCGGAAGAGGCCGAGCGTGAAATCCACTCGCCCAAGCTGGCCTATTTGCAGCTGATCATTCTTGTGGTCGGTACGTTGGGCGTGGTTTTGACCTATGTCTTCAACCTGTTCGAAGGCAACTGGTTGCTGGGCAAAGAGGGGCGCGAGTTCCTTGAGCAACCCAAATGGGTCAAGGCCGGTATCGTCGTTGCCGCTCTGATGTTCCTTTACAATGTGTCGATGACCGTTCTGAAGGGGAAGAAGACTGCAATAACCAATATCCTGTTGTTGGGCCTGTGGGGTCTGGCGCTGCTGTTCCTGTTTGCCTTCTACAACCCAGGCAACCTGTCTCTGGACAAGCAATACTGGTGGTATGTTGTCCACCTGTGGGTCGAAGGTGTGTGGGAACTGATCATGGCGTCGATCCTGGCCTACCTGATGCTGAAGCTGACCGGTGTGGACCGTGAGGTGGTCGAAAAATGGCTTTATGTCATCGTGGCCGCTGCACTGTTCTCGGGAATTCTTGGAACAGGTCACCACTACTATTGGATCGGCACCCCCGGTTACTGGCAGTGGATTGGGTCGATCTTCTCAAGCCTCGAGGTGATCCCGTTCTTCGCGATGATGGCCTTTGCCTTCGTCATGGTCTGGAAAGGCCGTCGTGACCATCCCAACAAGGCCGCTCTGCTGTGGTCGCTGGGCTGCGCAACGCTTGCCTTCTTCGGTGCTGGTGTCTGGGGCTTCCTGCATACGCTGCACGGGGTAAACTACTATACCCACGGCACACAGATCACTGCGGCCCACGGTCACCTGGCCTTCTACGGTGCCTATGTTTGCCTCAACCTGGCGATCTTCAGCTATGCGATGCCGATCCTCAAGAACCGTGATCCTTACAATCAGGTGCTGAACATGGGATCGTTCTGGCTGATGACCAGCGGTATGGTCTTTATGACCTTCGTGCTGACCTTCGGCGGAACCGTGCAGACGCACATGCAACGTGTGGTCGGAGATTACTTCATGGACGTACAAGACCAGATCGCAATCTTCTACTGGATGCGTCTGGGTTCCGGTATCGTCGTGGTCCTTGGCGCGCTGCTGTTCATCTACTCGATCTGGGTTCCCCGGAAAGAAGTTATTGAACCCGGCGCCGCCGAAACCCCTGCGGAGTGATGATGGATATGGATGGCTCCATAAAACTGAATGAGGGGGCGGCAAACGCCCCCTTCTACCTGCCCCAAGGCGATGAATGCGATGTGTTCACCGCGGCTTATAACAACGACTTGCCAGTTCTGCTGAAAGGTCCGACGGGCTGCGGCAAGACCCGCTTTGTGGCCCACATGGCCGCAAAACTTGGCCGCCCGCTTTATACCGTAGCCTGCCATGATGATCTGGCGGCTGCCGACCTGATTGGCCGTTATCTGCTGAAAGGCGGGGAAACCGTCTGGGTCGATGGCCCCCTGACCCGCGCAGTGCGCGAAGGCGCGATCTGCTACCTCGACGAGGTGGTCGAGGCCCGTAAGGATGTGACTGTCGTTCTGCACCCGCTGACCGATGACCGGCGCATCCTGCCAATCGACCGCACCGGCGAAGAGCTTGAGGCCGCACCTGGCTTTATGCTGGTGGCGTCGTACAACCCCGGATACCAGAATATCCTGAAAACCTTGAAACCCTCGACCCGGCAGCGGTTCATCTCTTTGGAGTTTGATTTCCCATCCGCGCAGATGGAAGCCGAAGTGGTCGCACAGGAAAGCGGTCTGCCGCTGGAACGTTGCAAGCCGCTGGTTCGGCTGGCGGGTAAGCTGCGCGGGCTCAAGGGTCAGGATCTTGAGGAAGGCGTTTCCACCCGACTGGTTGTTTATGCCGCAACACTTATCGCACAAGGCATGTCCACCGACCGCGCCATCCTCGCGGCCATGATTGAACCTCTGACAGATGACGAGGATATCAAACGCGGGCTCCTCGATCTTGTTACGGCTGTCTTTGGGTGAGGCCGGCCGATGGTCAAGATCGATTTTGAGCCATGGGAACCCGAAGAAACGATCGGGAAACTGTGGCACACCCTTGCCAGCCGCCTCGATGCACCCCAGGTGCACGATGGAGCCGCGGTCGACCTCTCTGAGGTCGCGGGGCGACTGGCCGTCCTCTTTCGAGGGCTGGGCGGTGGTCCGGGCGTAGAATTGCGCCCGGTCTCGCCCGAGGTTTCACATCACCGCCTAAGTTGGCGTCGGCGTCTGGCGACCGAAGTGGAGCTGATGCCGCGCGCTTCGTTTGATGGTGAAGTCTTGCGCTTGCCGGACCGGTTGGCGGTTTTTCCTGCGCGCGAAGCCAATGGCGCGCTGTATGTCTGGCTGGCCGCTGCGGCTGCCCATGCCGGAACGCGAATAGATGAAGACGATCCGCTGCGCGCCGACCTGCGCGCGCTGATCGCCGCGCAGAGAATGGTTGATGCGACGCTGGACGACGCCCCCGGCCTGCGCCCGCTTTACACTGAACTTTGCAAGGGCGTGCTGCATCAGCGCGATATCCCCAACCTGCCACCGATTGAGGACGCAGTTGAAGAGCTGATCCGCCATAAGTTGGGTGACCCTCAACCGCTGTCGGCGAAAGCCGAGCAGCTTCTGACACTGGACGAGGACCTGATCGCCCCTCGCGGCTATCAGCCTATGCGCCCGGTTCCCCTGTGGCCCGAACTGCGCGCAGTTGGCTTTTCCGAACATAACGAGGTGGAAAACCCCGAAACTGAAGGTCCACCCGAGGAATCCGGTGAGAAAACCCACCGCGCCCGTCGTCGCAAATCGGATCAGGCCGAGCGCAGCGACAGTTTCATTCTGCATAAGTTCGAAGCCATCCTCAGCTGGGCCGAGTTCCTGAACATCAACCGCCGCATCGACGATGATGATCCCGACAATGCCAAGAAAGCGGCCGATGACCAGGAAGAGATTGGCCTGGGTCAGATATCAAAAGCCCCGCCAACGCGGCTGAAACTGCACCTTGATCTGGCACCCGAGGATGTGAACCGGGAGCGTCTGTCCGGTCGCATCCTTTATCCCGAATGGGACGTGCGCTCGGGCCGATATCTAGCAGATCACGTCAACGTCCTGCTGTCGGATGCGGATATCCGCGACGATGCTGCTGCGTTTGGCAAGGACCCTGCCACCGCCCGCCGTATCCGCGCGGTCAAACGCCAGTTCGAGGCGCTGCGCCCTGGGCGCGTGATGACACGCGGCCATCTGGACGGTGACCAGTTGGATATCGAAGCCGCCGTGCGCGCCGAAACTGACCGTATGGCCAGTGGCGAAAGCAACGACCGCATTTGGCAACAATCCCGCCCCGAGGCGCGCGACCTGGCAGTCTCGATCCTGCTGGATGTCAGCCGGTCCACTGAAAGTGCCGTAACCGGTCGCGCCGTGATCGACATTGAACGTGAAGCCCTGGCTGCTTTGGCCTGGGGCCTGAACGCCTGCGGTGACGATTTCGCTATTCATGCCTTCAGTTCGCTGAAACGTCAGCGCGTCTATATCCAGCGATGCAAACGGTTTGATGAGCCGATGGGCGCCAAAGTTGAACAACGTATCGCGTCACTGCGACCCGGTCACTACACGCGGCTTGGGGCCGCGATCCGCCACTGTTCAAAGGATCTGGCAAGTCAGACCCGCAAACGCCGCCTGTTGCTGGTGATCACCGATGGCAAACCCAATGACCTTGACCATTACGAAGGGCGTCACGGTATTGAAGACACGTGCATGGCCGTGCGTGAGGCACGCCGCGCCGGGCAATCGGTTTTTGGTGTCACCATCGACAAAACCGGCAAAAGCTGGTTCCCCCGCATGTTCGGACAGGGCGGTTTCGCTGTTATCCCAGACCCGCACCGCCTGACCATGGCGTTGCCGCAAATATATCGCCAATTGGTCGGTGCATGAGCGAAACCTCCTTCATCGACGAGCTTCCGGGCGAATTGCTGATGTGGGTTCTGATTATCAGTGAGCTGCTGGTTTTTGGTGCCGGGCTGATCGCGTTCATGGGCGTTCGCCTGACCGACCCTGCAGGCTTTGCCGAGGCGCAATCGCATCTTTATCGAACAGGTGCAGCCTTTAACACTGCAATACTGGTCACATCTGGCTACCTGGCCGCGCAGGCCCTGAACTGGCGCCGCGCAGCATTCCGGTTCAAGGCCAGGCTTGCCCTGACAGGCGCGGCCGTACTTGGGATCGCATTCCTGGTTATCAAAAGCGTGGAATATGCTGGAAAGGCTGGGCAGGGCATTACCTATGAAACCCACCCGTTTTTCATGTTCTACTACCTGCTGACAGGATTTCACGCGGCGCATGTTCTGGCCGGGGTGGGTATCCTGTTGCTGGTCGCGTGGCGCGATGATCCTCGTAACATCGAGGCGGGCGCACAGTTCTGGCACATGGTCGATCTGGTCTGGATCCTGCTGTTTCCTGTGATTTATCTTCTGGGATAAACAATATGTCGGCAACTTCATCTTTTGCTAAATACTCCCGCCGGAGGCGTCCGAACTCACTCATCGGCGCGTGGCTGGCGCTTTTGGCGCTCAGTCTGGCTTCAACGCTTTTGACCCTGATGAAAACGCCTGACGCACTCATTGCAGGCGGTATCCTGCTCTTTGCCCTGATCAAAACCCGTGTGATTCTGGCCCGATATCTGGACCTAGCTGAAAGCCCGGGCTGGCTGCGTGGCTTCACCTTGGTTCTGACGGGGTTCTCTGCTGTGATCTTCGCACTTTACCTGATCTGAAAAAAGCCGCCCCTAAAAGGGACGGCAGGTTACCAAGCAAAGGGACGCTTAGGTTATTGTGCGGCCATTGGCATCCGCGCGATTTGACAGCGCTGCCACAGCGCCGACAGGGCGCCCACCAGATGATCGATGTCCTCATCCGTATGAACGGGTGACGGCGTGATCCGCAGGCGCTCGGTTCCTTTTGGAACCGTGGGATAGTTGATCGGCTGAATGTAGATGCCAAACTCCTCAAGCAGGGTGTCCGAAATGAATTTACACTTCACAGGGTCGCCAACCATCACCGGGATGATATGGCTGGGGTTGGGCAAATGTGGAATGCCCTCGGCATCCAATCGGGCGCGCACCTGCGCCACGCGGGTCTTTTGCAAGTCACGCTCTGTACTTGAATGCTTCAAATGCCGGATCGATGCGGCAGCGCCGGCTGCAATCGATGGGGGTAGGGCAGTCGTGAAGATGAAGCCACTGGCAAAGCTGCGGACAAAATCACACAGCGCGGCTGAGGCCGCGATATACCCACCAACCACGCCGAACGCTTTGCCCAATGTACCTTCGATGACCGTCAGGCGATCCATCAATCCATCGCGTTCAGCAATCCCGCCACCGCGCGGGCCGTAAAGGCCGACGGCATGAACCTCGTCCAGATAGGTCATCGCGCCGTATTTGTCAGCCAGATCGCAGATTTCCTTGATGGGGGCGATATCGCCATCCATGGAGTAAACCGATTCAAAGGCGATCATCTTGGGTGCGTCGGGATCCGCTGCGGCCAATTTGGCGTCCAAATCCGCCAAGTCGTTATGTTTCCAAATCACCTTCTGGGCACGCGAATGCCGGATACCTTCGATCATCGAGGCGTGGTTGAGCGCGTCAGAAAACACGATCAGCCCAGGAATTCGCGCGGCCAATGTCCCCAAAGCAGCCCAGTTCGACACATATCCCGAGGTGAACAGCAACGCGGCTTCTTTCCCATGCAGATCAGCCAGCTCAGCCTCAAGCAGAACGTGATCATGCGTGGTGCCCGAGATATTGCGCGTACCGCCAGCACCTGCTCCGCAGCGATCCAGTGCGTCGTGCATGGCAGAGATCACCGAAGGGTGCTGCCCCATGCCCAGATAGTCATTTGAGCACCAGATCCGCACATCCCGCTGAACCGGCCCGTCGGTTTGACGCGCGTTCGGAAACGCGCCACGACGGCGTTGCAGGTCGATGAAAATCCGGTAGTTGCCTTCGTCTTTCAAAGTGTCGAGGCTCTGGCTGAAAAATTGCTCGAAGTCCATCTGGCGTGCTCCCCGGATAACTGAAATTTCGTTGAACCTATGCCAGTGGCGCCCGCCCTTACATGACAATAGTCAAGTTGGAGACCGAGAAAAGGGTGGCACCCCCGCGCTGGCTTTGGCATAGCATGTCTCGGGGTTGATCATCCGGGGGTGTTCCCGGAGCGGACGAATAAGGGGCTGCCTTCTTGTCACACGAGGCACAAAAGATAATTGCGCGGCAGTCACTGCTCTTGCGAAGCCTGCCAGAGCAACATGTCGATACTCTGCTGCGTCAGGCCGTCTGGCGGCAATACGACCGGGGCGAGACGATCTTTCTGCAAGAGGAAGAGGCCAAGGCCGTACATGTTGTACTGGCTGGTTGGGTCAAGCTGTTTCGCATTTCCCCGACCGGTGCCGAAGCCGTGGTGAGCGTTTTCACGCGTGGTGAAAGCTTTGGCGAAGCCGTTGCGCTGCGCAATGTGCGCTATCCCGTTTCGGCCGAGGCGGTATCTCCCTGCGAGATCATGCACATCCCAAGTCCGGTGCTGCTTTCGCTGATGAAGCAAGACCCGGAAATCTGCGTATCGATCCTGGCGGCCACATTCACGCATCTGCATTCCCTGGTGGCGCAACTCGAACAGCTCAAAGCCCAGACGGGCGCGCAGCGTGTCGCGGAATTCCTGCTGAACCTGTGTGATTGCGATGCCGGCCAGTGCGAAGTTGAACTGCCGTATGACAAGATGCTGATCGCCGGGCGTCTGGGGATGAAACCCGAAAGCCTGAGCCGCGCTTTTTCGAGGTTGAAACCAGTCGGGGTTAAGATCAACCGAAACCACGCGGAAATTGCAGATATGGATGTACTGCGGAATTACGCGGAAAGCGACCCGAGCGAGAAATAGAGCCGCGTGGCCGTTGCTCTGTATAGTAAACTGGCCATTTCCGGTCTGCGATCTTTCCGGCAATCACTATCTTTCCTATTCTTGCTGGATATGCCCTATCGGGCGTGATGCTGAATGGGTGAGTTGATGGAACACAGGCATGACGATTGAACAGCTACTGGCCGGTTTTCCCCGCGCGAGACTGATGACAGCTGCTACACCGATCGAACGGCTTGATCGTCTGTCCGACCAGCTTGGTCTGGATCTGTGGATCAAGCGGGATGATCTGACAGGGTTGAGCTTTGGCGGCAACAAGACCCGACAGCTTGAATTCTATATGGGCGAGGCACAAAAACAGGGGGCAGATACCATTCTGATCACCGGCGCTGTGCAATCCAATTTCGTGCGCACGGCTGCCATGGCTGCATCGAAGCTTGGGATGGAGGCCGTGCTTCAATTGGAAGAGCGTGTGCCGGATATGGGAGAACATTATTATTCCTCGGGAAATGTACTTCTGGCCCGGCTTCTGGGTGCCGAGCACATGCGCTACGATACCGGAGAAGACGAGGCCGGGGCCGACAATGCCCTTCACGCGCGGGCAGATCAGCTGATCGCTGAGGGCCGAAAACCATATGTAATTCACTTGGGCATCGATCATCCGCCCTTGGGGGCGTTAGGTTATGTGGCCGGGGCTGCCGAACTACTGGATCAGATCGCCGATTTCGACGTGGCGGTGGTGCCATCCGGCAGCGGTTCGACCCACGGCGGGTTTTTGGCCGGGCTGCGGCTGGCTGGCAACACGGCACCTGTTTATGGCATCTGCGTTCGCCGCGACCGCCACCAGCAACATGCGCGGTTGCAAAAGGTATTGGAACGGTTGGCGGGTATGATGAAGTTTGACCCGGCTCTGGTCATGAATGACATCCTCACATGGGACGGCACATTGCCCCCTGGATACGGGCGGATAGGTCCGTCCACACGGAGGGCGCTTGAACAGATGGCGCGTGCCGAGGGTGTTTTTCTTGATCCGGTCTACTCGGCCAAAACCTTTGCAGGTTTGTTGGAATTACTTGAAAACGGCACAATTCAACAGGGCCAGAAAGTTGTGCTGTTGCATACGGGTGGGCAACCGGCGCTGTTCGCATATCGGGAAGAGCTGTTCCCGGCCTGAGAGCCATCCGAGAAGCCACTATAGCGGAAGTCGCGCTTGGCCAGCCAACCCGTCGTTTCGAAGCACGCGACGCGGTTTCACGTGACCTATGTCAATGACAGCACCGCGGATGTCGTGTCGGTTGAGCGAGCCTAGCCCACCTTAGAATAGGTGGAAGACATGTTCGCAGAGTTGGAGGCTGGATATGGCTGATGGATGCGGCTGTGATCGACACGCGCATATGTATCTGAGCGTGGATGAGGCCCTGCGCCGGGGCCTGTCCGCTGCTGATCCGATCACAGAAGCGGAAACGCTGCCTTTGGCCGCTGCAATTGGGCGAATTCTGGCCCGCGACTGTTTCAGTAAAGTCGATATGCCCGCTTTCGACAATTCGGCAATGGATGGCTATGCGGTTCGAACAGCCGATCTTGGCGATACCGACCTGTTCCAGATGCCGGTGGCGGGTCGCATCGCGGCGGGGGACAGCGGATCTCATGCTGCACCTGCGGGCAGAGCGCTGAGGATTTTTACCGGAGCGCCCGTTCCCTCTGATTACGACGCCATCGTCATGCAGGAAGATTGTGATGTTGTAGAGGGGCAAATTCGCTTCAGCCGCCGTCCAAAGCCTGGGCAACATATCCGGCGTGCCGGTGAAGACCTTCATGCCGGAGCGCCGATCCTGCGGCGCGGCTGCGAGATTGGCCCGCGTGAGGTGGCAGCCCTTGCATCCGCCGGGTATGGCGAGGTCGTGGTCCTCCGCAAGCTGAAGGTTTCGATCTTTTCAACCGGCAGTGAGTTGCGCCAACCGGGTGAGCCCCTTGGGCCGGGGCAGATCTATAACTCGAACCGTTACATGCTGCTTGCGCTGTTGCAGAAACCCTGGATTGAACTCACGGACCGGGGGCAGGTTGAAGATGACCCCAAGCTTTTGAAACAGGTCTTGCTGGACGCGACTGAAACCTCTGACCTGATTATCACAACCGGTGGTGTTTCTGTCGGCGATGAAGATCATATGCCGCGTCTGTTCACCGAGATCGGTGGCGTGACGGATGTGGTGAAAGTCGCAATGAAACCGGGCAAGCCTATCATGTTCGGTCGACGTGGCCGTGCGCTTTACATTGGCCTGCCGGGCAACCCGGTTTCTGCTTTTGTGACCTGGCAAATTATCGGATCGCAGATGATGGCGCGCCGCGCCGGTCTGCACCACACACCGCACGCAGCCGTACAAGCAGTTCTGTCGGAACCTTTGTACCGCACCGCGGGCCGACAGGAATACCGCCCGGTTCAGATTGACGGTTACACACCGGACGGACGGCCCCGATTGCGTCTGATGGAGCCGTCCTACAGTGGTCGTGTTGCTTTGCTTGCGCAAGCGGATGGATTGGCGATCATCCCGGCAGAAGTGACGGAATATCCCGAAGGGCAACGCCTTGAGCTATTGCGGTTTTAAGCCCTAAGCGCTTTTCCTGCGGCATCAAAGGGCGGTTCATGCAGGATTGTGGCCCTGTGTGGGCGCCCCAGAACCATAACCTCGACCTCATCACCTGGCTGGGCATTTTTCACATATCCCAAGGCCAACGACATTCCGACGGTGTAGCCATAGGTGCCCGAGGTCACCCGGCCGATCCCTTCACCGTTCTTGAAGATCGGCTCGCCACCGGTCGCGTCGGCGTTAGATGCTGTCACATCCGCTTCGTTCAGGTGCAGGATCACCAGGTGTTCCCGAGCCGGGTTCTGCAATACTTTCTGCGCAGCTGCCTTGTTGAGGAAGTCCTTTTCGAATTTGCAGAGGCGATCAAGATCCACTTCATGCGGCCAGTATTCCGGGCTGTATTCGCGGCTCCAAGACCCATATCCCTTTTCGACCCGCATAGACATTAGTGCCCGGCTGCCAACAGGGCCAGCCCCGAACTCTTTGCCTGCCTCAAGCAAGGCATTGTACAGCCGGGCCTGATCTTGGGTGTCGCAATGCAGCTCCCACCCCAGATCGCCAGTAAAGGAGACACGCAGGGCAAGGACCTGGACTCCCGCCAGCTCGATCTTGGCGGACCGCATGAACGGGAAATCTTCGGTTGCCAGCGATGTGTTGGTCAGACGTTGCAGGATGTCACGGGATTTGGACCCGGCCACGTTAAAGCCGCACATCGCTTCGGTTTTGCTTTCGAAAGTGGTGCCCTCAGGCAGCGGAACCTGTTTGAAAAAGCGTTTGTGATACCGTTCTGCCATGCCCGAGCCGATCACCCAGAACTCGTCATCAGCCACGCGGGTGACGGTAAAGTCGCCTGCAATACCGCCGCGCTTTGAAATCAGTGGGGTCAGACAGGACCGACCAACGGTTTTGGGCATGGTGTTGGCAAAGACGGCGTTCAGCCAGTCTGCCGCACCCGGACCCTTGCAGACATATTTGGCGAAATTCGAGATATCGATGATCCCGGCACGGTCGCGCAACATCCTGCATTCCTCGCCCACCGGTCCCCACCAGTTCTGACGGGTAAAGCCATTGGTGTCTTTGGTGCCGGGCGTTGCGGCAAACCACAGCGGATGTTCCCAACCGGCGTTCAGGCCAAAAACCGCGCCCATGGCTTTCTGCGCCTCATAGATCGGGCGAACCCGTGCCGGACGACCGGCGCTGCGTTCTTCATTAGGGAAATGGATCGCGAACCGATGACTGTACTGATCCGCCACGCGCGCTTTGGTGAATGCCTTGGTGGCCCAGCTGTCAAAACGCGCCAGATCCCAGGCGAACATGTCGTATTCCGTTTCACCCTCGATGATCCATTGCGCTGCCATCAGGCCCATGCCACCCGATTGCGAGAAGCCGGGGATGATACCATTGCAGCAGAAATAGCCGTCGACCTCGGGCACCGGCCCCATCAGAACGTTCGAATCCGGAGACCAGATCATTGGGCCGTTGATGACACGCTTGATCCCGGCTTCGCCAACCGCGGGCAGGCGTTCGATGGCGTTCATCATGTTCTCTTCGATCCGTTCCAGATCATCAGGGAACAGGTCGTGGGCAAAATCCAGCGGCGTGCCTTCTTCGGCCCAGAACCTCATGTCTTTCTCATAAGCGCCGACCAGCAAGCCGTTACCTTCCTGACGCAAGTAATATTCGCCATCCCGGTCTGACACAGATGGCAGGCGGGTGCCGTGGCTTTTCACATCCGCCATGGATTCGGTTACGAAATACTGGTGCTCTGTAGGTTGCAGCGGCAGTTCGATTCCAGCCAGTGCAGCAACCTCGCGCCCCCACAGGCCCGCTGCGTTCACCACCCAGCGTGTCCTGATGTCACCTTTTGGCGTTCTGACGATCCAACTACCATCCTCCTGCTGCTCGGTTGCGGTGACCGGAGTGAAACGGTGAATCTGCGCCCCACGTTGACGTGCGCCGACCGCATAGGCATTGGTCACGCCCGACGGGTCCACATTGCCGCCATCGGGTTCGAACATCACGCAACGGATACCGTCGTAATTGACCAGCGGGTTCAGCTTCTGGGCTTCCTCGATGCTGATCTCATAGAAATTCATGCCATACAGCCTGGCCTTTGCGGCCTGTAGCTTCAGCTGATGTTCGCGCTCTTCTGTCTGGGCCAAGTATAACGAGCCGGGCTGGAATACTCCGCAGCTTTGACCGGTTTCAGCTTCCAGCGCTTTATACAGGCTCATCGTGTAATGCTGGATGCGGCTGATATTGGTACTGTCGTGCAATCCGTGAATGTTGGCGGCTGCGTGCCAGGTTGACCCCGAGGTCAGCTCGTCCCGCTCTAAAAGAACAACATCCGACCATCCCAGTTTGGTCAAATGATACAGGATCGAGCACCCGATCACTCCTCCGCCGATGACCACGGCCTGAGCTTCGTTTCGCATTTTGGCTATCTCGCGCGTTTTCGTTCGCGCCTGTTCTTTCATGAAGACTGGCCCATCGACAATGTCGACAAAATTCGAGATCGAATGAAGTCAGCTAAACTCAAACTTTGAAAATTGCCTAGCGGCGCGATACGCTTAAGCAAATGAGCTCGTCAGAACGTCAATCGGTGTGCGCGGCCACGTTCAAACAACTTCAGGTTCAACTCATCTGCTTCCGGCGCGCCGTATTCCAACGCAAACACAAATGCGTGGGTCAGATAGAAGCACGCGGCTTCATGATGCTGGCGCTCTTCGGCGAGAATCGCCGCTTGGTGATACAGCCGGATCAATGCGGGTACATCTTTTTCCGCATGGGCCCGCAAGAGGTGTTTGTCGAGTTCGTCCAGATCCACTGTGACCCTTTCAGCGAATTCACAGGCTGTCCACTAGGAGACAAAAGACGCAACGCCGTCCCGTCTGCTGTTGTTACAGCCGATCCGCGATCTGGTCAGAAGGGCCTGACCAGATCAACATTTTCAGGATTGCTTACACTTCAGCGCGGGCTTTTTCGATTTGTGTGGCCACCCAATGATGAAAACAATGGGTCGGGCCGTCCATCGCGGGCGAGAAACGGCCGCCATCGAATTTCACGCCGTGACGGCCTTTCTGCATGCCTTCAACCACAAAGACGTCTTCCTCGAACACCGTTTTCCACAGTTGCGCATTCTTGGCACGCAGCGCTTCGTGTTCGGGCGCGTCTTCGGGTTTTTTGGCGTAGTAGAG
The DNA here is from genome assembly GCF_056541275.1 of Ruegeria sp. AI2. Lineage (NCBI taxonomy): Bacteria > Pseudomonadati > Pseudomonadota > Alphaproteobacteria > Rhodobacterales > Roseobacteraceae > Ruegeria > Ruegeria sp. AI2. Next base: position 48,708 of record NZ_JBQFYB010000012.1, on the reverse strand, counting down.
CTCAATCCGTTCGTTCGAACGCTCATGCGTGATCGGATCGATGAGGAAGGCAAAGCCGTGGTCACGCTGAACACCCAGCAGGGTATTCGGGTAAACGACGATATATTCCGCGCCGTCATTCCACTGCTCACTCAGATTCTCGAAATCATCCAGCTTTTCGCCATCGTGACCCTCGAACTGGCGGTAAACATAGGTGCCCTGACCCGAATATTTGCCCAATTCGTTGATGTTGTAGTGGTCTTCCAGACGCGAATAGCTGTTCAGGCCGGGGTGAACCCAGGGCAGGTGATAGCTTTCGCAGTAGTTCTCAACAGCCAGTTTCCAGTTCGAGTTCAACTCAAGGTAAACCGATGCGCCAGCGCCACCGTGATACATCGGTTGATCGAATTCTTTCCAGCGTTCCATCAACTCGCCATGGACATCTTCGAATTCCGGCGCGTCGCCGCTGACATTGACAAAGACAACATCCCGCCAGACATACGAGCGGATGCGGATAAGGCCCAACTCGGCGAAGTCCAGATCCTCATGGGTGTTCTGCCCGGGGCCACCGACATGAGGGGCGGTCCGCAGTTCACCATTCAAGCCGTAGCACCAGCTGTGATAGGGGCAGCGGATCGCGCCGCGGATTTTTTGCGGCTTGTCGACCAAAATCATGCCGCGATGGCGACAGGTGTTCTGGAAAACGCCGATCTGACCGTCGCGATCACGAACCATCAACAGCGGCACACCGAGGAAATTGATCGGATATGCATCTCCCGCCTCTGGAATGTCTTTGCCAAAGCCGATGCCGGACCAGTTCGCAAACAAGACCGCATCCCGTTCTTCGGCAAAAACTGCGGGATCAATATAATGCTCGTTCGGCAGACCCTTTGCGGTGTTTACCGGTGTCAGAACAGACGAAAGCGGTGCGTGCTTGTTCATCGGCCACTCCTGAGTGATTTTGAATGAGTTTATCGCTGCATCCATTGGCGGCTGAGGCCACCCACGTTCAATACTAAAAAACCTAATGGCAAATTGAGGCAGGCTAAACCGAACCTTCAGACAGTTCGTTGAGCAACCAATTCTTGAGAGCCAGCGCCCCTTCCGAAAGCTGATCGTCCGGGCGACCGACAAGATAGAAGTTGTCCGGGGCGGGCAGGCTGAATTCCTCCAGCGCGACGAGTTTCCCCGAAGCCAGCATGGGCTGAACCAGACGTTTCCATCCCAGCGCAAGGCCCGCCCCTTTACGCGCCACCTGAAGGGCAAGCGCATAGCTGTTCACCCGCGATTCCACGGGAACAACTCCAGAAAACCCGAGGTCGTGGAACCAGGATGACCAGGTCGTCCAGGTGCTGTCCTGAGTTTCGAGATGGATCAGCCGCCGCTGCACGAGGTCTTCAAGGCTGGCCCCTTTAAGGTCCGCGGCCATCTGGGGGCTGCAAACGGGTGTCAGGATATCGCGATACAGTTTCGTGTGCGTGAGTTGCGCGTTCGCGTCCCGGCCATAGCGGATGAACAGGTCGATATCCGGCCGGTCCGTGAACGCCTTGTCCTGCGCCATCTGGTTCACTTTCACGTGCGGATAATCCTGCCAGAACCGGATGACAGACGGCGACAGCCAAAGTGCGGCGACTGCAGTGGTTGATCCAACGGTTACGTGGTTCTCGGAATCATTGCTGCGAATCTTTTCAAGTACCTTTGAAATCTGCCGGAACGAAGTGCCGAGTGCCTCAAACAGGTCTTGCCCATCCTCGGTCAGTTCCACGCCGCGGTGTTTTCGGACAAAAAGGGCTGCGCCCAGCTCGCTTTCCAGCGCCTTAATCTGATGACTGACGGCACCAGGCGTCACGGAAAGCTCGCTTGCGGCTTCTTTGAAACTGAGATGCCGAGCGGCGGCTTCAAAGGCCGATAGTGTCGTAAGTGGCGGAAGGTTGTAGTGGCGTCGAGACATGGAGGTTTGTTGGCTTTTGAACTCTGGGTGAGCTCAATTCACCCGAATGTTAGAAATTTTGCAATTGAAATCTATCTTTTTTCCTGTTGTTTGCTGAACGACGCAGAATGTACGCCACGTGAGACCGAACAGGACAAGTGATGGATACTCAAGTTGCCCGCCTTGTGCGAAAAACATCGCTCAGCCCCGACACCTCTGATTTCTGCTTCGAGATCGAAAGCGGGCGCTTCACCAGCCTTGAGCCCGGGGCGCATGTGGACATCCATCTTGAAGACGGTCTGATACGGCAATACTCGCTGTGGAGCTGGAGCCAGGATGGACGCCTGATCAACGTGGCCGTCAAACGCGAAGACGAAGGGCGAGGCGGGTCACTGGCGATGCATGACCTGCAAGAGGGCGTGACCGTGGAAATCGGCGGTCCCCGCAACCATTTCAAACTCGAAAGCCATGATCGGCACGTCACTTTGATCGCTGGCGGTATCGGGGCCACACCATTGGTTGCAATGGCACGTGAGCTGCTGAACCGAGGGCAGGATTTTCGTGTCTACTATCTTGTTCGATCGCAAGAATACGCGGCGATGGATGCGCAATTCCGGGCGCTTGGACTGGATGAATGGTATCATTTGCATTGTGATAACACAGACGGGGTATTCGATCTGAGATCGGTCATGCAATCGATACCGATGGGCGCAGACGTTTATACCTGCGGCCCGGAACCGATGCTGAATGGGGTACTGGAAGCAGGTGCCTTGCTGCGTGGCGGCGCGATACACTTTGAACGGTTCGCCGCCGCGTCGGACATTGAACATGCCCCGAACGCCGATTTCCAGATCGAGATCCAGTCGACCGGCGCGGTCTATCCCGTTGGCAAGGACCAATCTATTCTGGAGGTTTTGCAGGCCAATGGTGTGCAGGTTGATTTCGGCTGCTCCGAAGGGCTTTGCGGAACCTGTATCGTTGATGTCGTTTCCGGCGAAGTTGATCATCGCGACGGTATACTTACTCCGCAAGAGCAGGAAACGCATGAGTTCCTGTGCACATGCGTTTCGCGGGCCAAGTCGGATAAATTGGTATTGAAACTGTAGAAGGAACCACAATCACGCCCTTTACTTGTTCTCGCTAACACATGTTTCGAGTAACCGAGAGCGTCGTTTCGAGTAGCATAAGGGTCGGATTCTTGGGTGAGCTGCCCTAACCTCTGTCATAGGTTTTCCCGAATTGAAGGGCGCAACCACTTCTTGCGAAGCTGCTACCAGGTTCAACGGCAGACAGACTTGCCACAACGAACCAACAGCTTTTGCAAGCGAACACAATCTGGGAGGAAAAGAGCGGTGGGCGATCCCACATGGTGTGTGGTCTTCCCCGTAAGTCTCAGCTGAGTTGCAGTCAACTCGCTGATCGTTTGGTGCATTGGGCATGTTTGTTTACGCCGTCCCGCGCGGTGCACCCCAAGCAGAAATCAAAAGAACAAGAAACGGCGAACACACGGAGGAAAACGCAATATGTCGATACCCGATCCATTCACGGACGTTGAGATAAAGACGGCGGATGCCGGTTTTTATGAAAACTACAGCGTCCCAATTGCCCTGATCAGCAAGGCCATCATGGTTGCGCTGGTTTTGTGGGCACTAGTATTCCCTGCAAATGCAAACGGCACGCTTGGCAGCCTGAACGGGCAGCTGCTTGAGCTTTTCAACAGCTTCTACATTGTCATTGTCGGGTTGTTCCTCGTTTTTCTGGCCGTTGTCGCCGCTATTCCGTCCACGGGTCGCCGTGTGATGGGAACACCCGGTGAAAAGCCCGAGTTTTCGAACTTCTCATGGTTCTCCATGATGTTCGGCGCCGGCCTGGGTGTTGGTCTGATGGTTTTTGCAACCGCAGAACCGTTGGGGCTGTGGGGTTCGAACCCCGAAGTCGTATCCGAGGCGGTCGTTGGAAATACACCCGAAGCACTGCAGTCGGCTTACCGCTATACCTTCTTGCACTACGGGTTTCACGCTTGGGCCATCTATGTGGTGACCGGTTTGTCGCTGGCATATTACGCTTATACCCGCGACATGCCTCTCACCATCCGTTCGGCGCTGACGCCTCTGTTTGGCCGCTTCGTCAATGGCTTCTTCGGCCATGTGGTTGACGTTCTGGGTGTTGTTGCGACGATCCTCGGTGTTTCCGTCACCATCGGCTATGGTGTCAGCCAGTTCATCGACGGGCTTTATGCCATCACCGGTATGGAATGGGTCATGGATCTGGGTGGCGAAGTTCCAACCCCAAGCAAAGTAGGTTTGATCGCCGGTCTGGTCATCATCATGAGTCTGTCGATTATTTCGGCCGTATCAGGCGTTGGTCGTGGTGTTAAATACCTGTCGAACCTGAACCTCGTATTGTCGATCATCCTGTTGGGCACATTTATCGTCTTCGGCTCGTTCGTCTTTGCTATGACCACTTATGGCACTGCAATGGTCGACTATATCCTGCATATCCTGTCGCTCAGCTTTAACGCCTATGGTCCACTGTCAGTTGAAGCCTTCGCTGCGGCTTTGCCTGCCGAAGCACAAGCCCATGCCAATGATTTGATGGGCGGAGCTACCAATGCGTGGGGCAGCTTTGACGGTTTCAAGAGCGGCCTGGAAGGGGCAGCAGCAGAGTTGGATGAAGCAACCCTGGCAGCCGTTTATGCGGCGGGTGAGCAGGGGCGTCAGTTCGGCTGGCAATCGGGTTGGACCACGTTCTACTGGGCCTGGTGGATCGCGTTCTCGCCCTTCGTGGGCCTGTTCCTCGCGCGTATTTCGAAAGGGCGCTCTGTCCGCGAGTTCATCGTAGGCTGTGTGTTCGCCCCGGCTTTGGTGTGCTTTGCATGGATGACTGTTCTGGGTGGAACTGCGATTGATCTGGAACTGGCAGGCGCTGCAGAAGGTGCAATCATCGGCGCATCGAACACCAACAAGCTGTTCGTGACACTATCTTACATGATTGACGGTGGTCTGCTGTCAATGCTGAACGTGATGTGCGTGATCCTGATCATGACATTCCTCGTCACGTCGGCAGACTCGGGCATTCTCGTGATGAACACCATCATGTCGGGTGGCAGCCAGGAGACGGGCATCAAGCACCGCATCATCTGGGGTGTCATCCTGACAGCTGTGATCGGCGCGCTGATCCTCGCAGCCGGTGAAAACAACCCGATGGATGCGCTGCGAAACGCGATGATCATCGGTGCATTGCCCTTTACTGCTGTGATGGGTCTGATGTGTATTGCTCTGGCCAAAGCTTTGTTCCGCGACAGCCAGCGTGACAAACACGCCGCTACAGGTGCACAAGCCGCCGAATAGAGCGAAAGCTTAGCTTATGACTTGATCAGGCCGCCCGGAATTGGGCGGCCTGATTTCATTTTGCGCAGACACTGGCCACGACCCTCAAACAACGGAGAAGTGCTGGCCAGCCCGACCTTGGTGACACACCAAAACCATATCTCAACGAAAAAGCCCCGGTAAAAACCGGGGCTTTTGAGCATCCTGTCGTGAGATTCCTACATGCAGGCTTCCACGGCGCGTTTGGTCATGACCGACACAAGATGCGCCCGGTATTTCTTGCTGCCATGTAAATCAGCGATCATGTTGGCGGGGTTAATCCGAAGGTCCATCAAGGCGTCCGGGCGAAACTCCTTGTTCAGCGCCTGCTCGGCTTCGCTCCAACGGAAGACGCCATCCTCACTTGCCCCGGTCACCGCCACGCGCACGCCGTCCGTGAAACGGGCCAAATATACCCCAACAAGTGCAAACCGCGATGCCGGTTGCAGGAATTTCTGATAGCTTGCCACCTGCGGAACCGGAAAGCGGATCGAGGTGATGATCTCTCCTTCATCCAGGGCTGTGGTGAACATGCCCTGAAAAAAGTCATCTGCCGCAATTTGACGCGCGTTGGTCACCACGGTTGCGCCCGATCCAAGCACACCCGCCGGATAACAGGCTGCCGGGTCATTGTTCGCAACCGAACCACCGATGGTTCCGCGATTGCGCACTGCCGGGTCGCCAATTTGTCCAGCCAATGCCGCCAGCGCGGGATAAGATCCTGCAGCGTCGCGAGCAACGACAGCGTGAGGTGTTGCACCCCCAACAGAGACTGAGCCGTCATCATCAACGCAGACGCCTTGCATCTCGGCAATGCCGCTCACCGACACCAGTTTGGACGGAGCCGCCAATCGCTGTTTCAATGTCGGGATCAGGGTTTGCCCGCCTCCCAACGCCTGCGCATCCTCTGCTGCCAATGCTGCAACCGCGTCAGCAATGGTCGAGGGCTTCTCAAACTCGAAATTGTACATTTCGTTCTTCCTTTCCGAAAGGCGCTGATCCGCCCTTCATCTGGCTATAAATATCCCGGGGAGCGCGAGGGGCTTGCCCCTCGCACCCCAACCTCTCAACCATGCATCGCCGTCCAAACGCGTGACGGGCTCATCGGCATGTCGATATGATCAACAGCCCTTCCACCCGAGTTCAACGCATCCAGCACCGCGTTGACCACCGCAGGCGGCGAGCCGATCGCTCCGGCCTCGCCGCAACCCTTCACGCCCAGCGGATTGTGCGTACAGGGCGTCTGGCTGGAATGATCCACGCCGTAGAACGGGACGTCATCGGCGCGTGGCATCGCGTAGTCCATGAAGGACGCGCTCAGCAATTGGCCGTTCTCATCATAGGCACAGTTCTCCAGCAAGGCCTGACCGATGCCCTGGCCGATACCGCCATGCACTTGTCCGTCAACGATCATTGGATTGACGATATTGCCAAAGTCATCCGCAGCCGTGAACTTCTCGATACTGACCTGACCTGTGTCTGGATCAACCTCGACCTCACAGGCATAAGCCCCTGCCGGGAAAGTAAAGTTGGCCGGGTCATAGAACGCGGTTTCCTCCAGTCCAGGTTCAACTTCCAGCGGATAGTTGTGCGGGACATAAGCCGTGAGGGTCACATCTCCCCAAGCTACAGACTTGTCGGTCCCCGCAACGCTGAACTGACCGTCCTTAAGTTCGATATCCGCCTCGGACGCCTCCAGCAAATGGGCTGCGATCTTTTTGGCCTTGTCGATCACCTTTTCGGTGGCCTTGACCATAGCCGAGCCGCAAACCGCCAGCGAGCGTGAGCCATAGGTGCCCATGCCAAACGGGATCTTCGAGGTATCCCCGTGCACAATCTCAACCATCGACTCATCGATACCGATCATGTCGGCCACCACCTGCGGGAAGGCTGTTTCATGGCCTTGCCCGTGGCTGTGTGCGCCAACCATCACACTGATCGAACCGGTGGCGTTCACCCGAACAGTTGCCGCATCATAAAGACCCGCCCGGGCCCCCAACATGCCAACGATATTCGAGGGCGCGATGCCGCAGGCCTCGATATAGCAGTTGACACCCAAGCCCCGCAGCTTGCCGTTGGCCTCGCTTTTTGCACGACGTGCGGCAAAGCCTGCCAGATCGGCAGCCGCCTCAAGCTTGTCCATTGTCCCGTTATAATCCCCGGTGTCGTAAGTCAGCGCCACCGGCGTGTCATAGGGGAACTGCGTGACAAAGTTCTGGCGACGCAGGGCGATTGGATCGACACCCAACTCGCGCGCGGCCTTGTCTATAACGCGCTCCAGCTGGAAGGTTGCTTCGGGTCGACCAGCACCGCGATAGGCATCCACGGGCACCGTATTTGTGAACATCGCCTTCACATTCACCTGAATGACCGGGGTCTTATAGTTGCCAGCCATCAGCGTCCCGTGCAGCCATGTCGGAACCGAGCTGGAGAAAGTCGACAGATAAGCGCCCAGATTGGCATAGGTGTTGGTCCGCAGGCCGATGAAGTTGTTATCCGCATCCAGAGCCAGCTCAATCGTGCTGACATGGTCACGACCCTGCGCATCCGACATGAACGCCTCGGACCGGCTGGCGGTCCACTTGACGGGGCGGTTGCAGGCCTTGGCGGCAAAAGTGCAGAACGCTTCTTCTGCATAGTGGAAAATCTTGGTGCCAAAACCACCGCCCACATCCGGGGCTACGACGCGGACTTTATGTTCCGGCAGACCCAGAACGAACGCACACATCAACAAGCGGATGACATGCGGGTTCTGCGAAGTGGTATAGAGCGTATATTCATCCGTGCCCCGGCTGTACTCGGCCACAGCCACGCGCGGCTCCATCGGGTTGGCGACCAGCCGGTTGTTCACCAGATCCAAAGTGGTGACATGCGCCGCATTGGCAAAGACGTCGTTCACCTTGGCGTCGTCGGCCTCACCCAGCTGCCAGTCATAGCAGATGTTGTTTTTCAGATCGTCATGAACCAGCGTCGCGCCATCCTGCGCGGCGGATTTCATGTCGATCACGGCGGGCAGTTCCTCGATATCCAGATCAATAGCCTCGGCCGCGTCACGGGCCTGTTCCAGGCTGTCAGCCACCACGGCAGCGATCGGATCACCCACGTGGCGCACCTTGCCCTGTGCCAGAATTGGGTGTGGTGGTTCCTGCATCGGCGCGCCGTGCTTGTCGGTCACTTCCCAGCCACAGGGCATTCCGCCCACGCCTTCAAAGTCTTTGCCGGTGAATACTCTGACCACACCGGGCATACCTTCGGCCGTTGATGTATCTACAGAATTGATCCGACCATGCGCGATGTCGGACCGCAGGAAATATACGTAAGCCTGACCACGTACGTTGATGTCGTCGGTATAGTTGCCTGCTCCGGTCAGAAAGCGGACGTCCTCGCGCCGCTTGGAACTGGCTCCGATGCCACTGTCTTTGGGCATTGCTTGTTCTCCTCCCATAAACGGATGCTGCTGCACCCTTCACTTGTCCCACGGGCGCAACGTTTACGCCCGCAGCGGCATCATTCCGCGGCGATACTGCCGACGTCCTGACCTGAGGCGGCCATGATCGCCTTGACGATATTGTGGTAGCCTGTGCAGCGGCACAGGTTGCCTTCCAGATATTTCCGTATTTCTGCCTCAGATGGGCGCGGGTTGTCTTTCAGCAGCGCTGCGGCGCTCATCACCATACCCGGTGTACAGAACCCGCATTGAAGGCCGTGATGATCCTGAAAGGCTTGCTGGATCACGTTCAGCGAACCGTCCGCATTTGCCTGACCTTCGATTGTGCCAACATCAGCACCGTCGGCTTCGACCGCCAGCATATTGCACGATTTCACGGCCTGACCATTCACATGTACAACGCAGGCGCCGCACTGGGCCGTATCACAGCCGACATGCGTGCCCGTCAATGACAGTTGCTCGCGCAGAAAGCCGGACAGTAATGTCCGGCCCTCAACCTCGCCGCTTACGGCCTTGCCGTTCACGGTCATGGAAATTTTCATGACTTTCTCCTCCCTGAGTTCCAACGGTTCAACCGCCCAATACGCGCTTGAACCAACCTTTTTTTGCTTCGCCGCCTTCACCCTCGGCAGAAGGTTCGGCTTGAACCTGATCCGAGGTTTCCGGATCGGCTGTTTTTTCGGGTTCGACCGCGTTCTGAAAATTTTCAAAGAACCGGTCGGCCATATTTCTGGCGACGCCATCGATGACCCGGCTGCCCAGCTGGGCCAACTTGCCACCGACACGTGCGTCGACGGTATAGGTCAGCAGAGTACCTTCGGGCACATCAGACAAACTGACATCGGCCGCACCCTTGGCAAAACCCGCAGCCCCACCCTTACCTTCACCCGAGAGCTTCACGCTTTCAAGCGTTACGATATCAGAAAGGGTAACGGCCCCTTTGAAGGTCGCTTTTACGGGGCCGACTCTCTGCACCACCGTTGCTTCGAACCCGTCATCGACCGAGCCGGTCATTTCCTGACATCCCGGAACGCATTCTTTCAGAACCTCAGCCGACAAAAGCGCGTCCCAGACCTTGGATCGCGGCGCGGCGATGACGCGGCTGTCACTAAGCTCCATCTCTCTTCTCCAGGTGTTTTTTCTTACGCTACGTGGTGTTTTTCGCCCTGCCTATTAGACCTTGGGTGTAGGTGACGCCGAGCCGATCTTATGTACGACTTTGGGCCAGTAGGCGCAGATTACTTTCATTGTTAGGATTGGGTAAGCTGGGGACAACCTGATTGAAAAAGGCAATACCAAATGCTTGCTGACTCCATTGTAAGGTCTGGCTTCGAGAAAGTGCTGATCGTCGATGACCACCCCCTGTTTTGCGACGCGCTGTCGATGACCTTGCAAAGCGTGGCACAGATCGGCGAAATCCATACCGCGGACCGACTGGAAGGCGCGATGGAACTTCTGTCAGGGGGGCTGAAACCGGACGCGGTCATGCTGGACCTCAACCTGCCGGATGTGGAGGGGCTGGACGGCCTTGTCCGTCTGAAGGCTGCTGCGAATGCCCCGGTTATTGTGGTGTCCTCGATGACGGATAATCGCGTTGTCAGTCAGGTGATTCAGGCAGGCGCATCGGGTTATGTACCCAAGCATAGCCAACGCGATGTGTTTCGCCTGGCATTCGAGACAGTGCATTCCGGCAAAGTTTTCGTGCCCGAAGGGTGCGTTCTGATCAATGTCGAAGAGGATGAACACGCCGACGCGGTCAATCGGCTTGCGACGCTGACAAATCAGCAGGCCCGCATTCTGCAACTGATCTGTGAGGGCAAGCTGAACAAACAGATTGCCTATGACCTGTCCATTGCGGAACCCACGGTCAAAGCGCATGTCACGGCAATCATGCGGAAACTGGGTGTGCAAAGCCGGACGCAAGCCGTTCTGATTGCAAAGAAAGCTTCGTTTGCCAGCGTCTTGCAAGACCAAGGCTAAGCGTCATACTCTCACCACATCGTCGCGCTTTAGGGAGGAGGCTCGATGGACCAAGCAGTCGGGTGGGCGACAGCCCGGACCGGTGCAACAGGCATCGTCAAAACGGCTTTCGTGCGTTACGACACCGGGCAGGCGCTTGGGGTGCTCGAACGTCAATTCGGAGCTGAACCACTTGCGCTGGTGATACTGTTCGTCAGTCCAAATGCGGACGCGGCTGTGGTCATTGCCAAAGCCGAGCAGGTGTTTGCGCCTACGCCGGTGGTTGGCTGCACCACCGCCGGAGAACTTGCAGATAGCGGTTATTGCGAAGACCAGATCGTCGCAATCGGCCTTCCGCAATCCCATTTCGACACGCGTACGGTCCTGGTTTCCGATCTGAACGATTTTGAGGCGGAAAGCATCATCAACGAGATGATCCATAACCGAAATACCATGATGGTCACGGCGCCCGACTGGAGCCATGAATTTACATTCCTGATGATCGACGGATTGTCGACCAAAGAGGATGCGTTGACCTCCGAGTTGGCCGTCGGTTTGGGGCCGGTGCCATTGTTTGGCGGATCGGCCGGTGATGGAACCCGGTTCGGGCGAACCTATGTGCTGCATCAGGGCAAGGCACTGAGCAATGCTGCCATTCTGACCCAGGTTCGTACGCGGTGCCCGATCAAGGTGTTCAAAACCGATCATCTGGTTCCAACGACCCGGCGTATGGTCGTAACCAAGGCGGACCCGGCAAAACGCATCGTTCAGGAGATCAACGCCGAGCCCGCCGCCCGCGAGTACGCCCGTATCCTTGGCAAGGATCCGGAACAACTGACGACATTCACCTTTGCGGCGCACCCCGTTGTTGTGCAGATTGGCGGGCAGCATCACGTCCGCGCGATTCAGCAGGTGGCGGGCAACGGGGACCTCGTCTTTTTCTCGGCCATTGATGAAGGGCTTGTGCTGACGCTGGCCGAACCGAGGGACATGGTCGAGCACCTTGAGGAAGAAATTGGCCTTCTGACTGAGAAACGGCAACCCGACACAATTCTGGGCTGTGATTGCATTCTCCGCCGACTGGAAGCGCAGGAAAAGCAAAAGACCCGCGAAATCTCGGACATTCTGGCCCGCAACCACGTTGTCGGATTTTCAACCTACGGAGAGCAGTACAACTCTATCCATGTGAACCAAACTCTGACGGGTGTTGCGATTTATCCACCCGAGAAAGAGTAACGTATGATCGAGCATCTTACAGATCCCACGGACTCGGTTGACCGCCAGAACGAGAAACTTCGCAAGATTGCCGAAGCGCTAATGCGCCGGGTAGAAGAATCCACCGATGCGTCAGGCGCAGCTTATGCGCAGTTTCAGCGCGCGGCCGTGCTTGAACAAGAGGTCCGCGCCCGGACGAATGATCTGGAGCGTGCCCTTGAATTGCTGAACGATTCCAATGCCAGATTGGCACAGGCGAACAAGGACACCGAAGCCGCACGCGCTGACCTAGCTAATGCAATCGAAACAGTGCAAGAGGGGTTTGCCCTTTTCAATCGCGACGAAAAACTGGTGCTGTGCAACAGCCGTTTTGGTCTGCATATGCCTGACATTCAGGAGCGGCTGAGCCCGGGGCTGAGCTTTGCCGAATATGTTGAATTGGTCAGCCGATCAGGGTTCCTGTCCCTGCCTGAAACGATGACACCGACAGACTGGGCCAAAAGCCGTTTGGACCGGCATACGGACGATCATGTGGTGTTCAATGTCCGGCTTGTTGGCAATCGGTGGTCGCAAGTGTCCGAGCACCGCACACCAGATGGCGGAACTGTTATTCTGCAAACCGATGTGACTGATATCATGCGGATCGAACGGCAGGAACGTGACCGGATTCTGGATGACAAGGCTAGGCTGATCCGCGCGACGCTGGAACATATCGAACAGGGCGTTTGCATTTTTGACAACAAACACCGTCTGATCGGTTGGAACAACCGCGCCAGCGAGTTGCTGGCCATTCCGATCGCACAGTTTCAGATGGGGACCCGGTTTGAATCGCTGTCCAATCGCCTTGGCACGAACATCAAGTTCCAGAAGGGGGTAACGGAAGCCGATCTGCTGGATTGGGTGACGCGGCAAACTTATCGCCGTCCTCTGCAATTTCAGATGCACCGCGGAAGGTCAAAAATTCTTTCGGTGTTTGCGCAGGAAATGCCGGACCGGGGCTTTGTGATATCCTTCACCGATGTAACCGCAGAACGAAAGTCCGCTCAGGCCTTATACGAAGCCAAAGAGCTGTTGGAACAACGCGTAACATCGCGCACAATGGAACTGGCTGACGCGTTGAACGAGGCCGAGCGTGCAAACGCATCCAAGTCGCGATTTGTGGCAGCTGCCAGTCACGATCTGCTGCAACCTCTTTCCGCGGCAAAGCTTTATGTTGCATCTCTGGGCAGCGGCCTGGACAAAGACGACGCAAAGACCGTTGCAGGCAAGGCTGAAAGTGCGCTGAACAGCGTTGAACACATTCTGGAAGCGCTGCTGGATATCTCGAAGCTGGATTCAGGACGGGCCACCGCGCATTTGTCGACCATATCAGTGAGCACGCTGTTTTCGCAGATGGAAGACGCATTTCGCCCGGTGGCGCAGGCAAAAGGGCTTGAGCTGTCATTTTTTGACACGAACGCGCGTGTGACCAGCGACGCCAGCTATTTGCGTCGGATTTTGCAGAACCTGCTGTCGAACGCGATCAGGTATACCGAGACCGGAAAGGTTCTGGTCGGTGTGCGGCGTCGCAAAGGCGCAATTGCCTTGCAAGTCTGGGATACAGGTATCGGTATCGCGTCAGACCAAAGAGACATCGTCTTTCAGGAATTTCAGCGCCTGCATTCTGATGCCAGCGCGGCAGAGGGTATGGGATTGGGCCTTGCAATCGTGGAGCGCGCTTGTGGGCTGTTGCAACATCCGATCCAGCTGTATTCCGAAATAGGCAAAGGCACTGGATTCTCGGTCGAAGTGCCGTTGGCGCAGGAAGAGCAGACCACATCCAGCAGCGTCCCTGCGGCCCACGATCCGGGCGTAAAGGTACTTGGTAACACGGTTGTATTGTTGATTGAGAATGATGAAAACCTTCGTAGTGCACTGACCATGACCATCGAATCCTGGGGGGTCGAGGTTTTGGAGAGCGAAAGCGAAGACGAAGCAATCAATCTTCTTCGTGAAATTGACATTCTGCCCGATGCAATAGTCGCCGATTTTCAGTTGAATCACGATAGAACCGGTGTCGACGCGATACATGCCTTGACGAACGAGTTTGGACCTCTGCCCGGCTGCGTTATTTCGGCCAACCGATCACCTGAACTGGCCAGGCGCTGCAAGCGCGCCAACCTGCCTTTGCTCTACAAACCGCTTGATGCGCAACTTTTGCGGTCAACGCTGGAGTCATCGATTGAACAACGCAACTGAGCAGCACTGGAAACGTGTATGTTTTCAGGCGATTTCTGTCTGTGGGTTGGCACCTGTTCGATGTAGCATCGACAAAACCTCAGCCTTCCAGCCGGCTTTGATCTGCAACGCTAGCTGGGACGGAGGCCGGTGGTTCGGTGACAGGATCGCATATTCATACCTCAACGGTTCACTGAAGGGCAAAAACACGACACGGTCGTTTGAAATGTTCAACTCCCGCTCGGTAACGACTGTCAACGGATCGACAATCGTGCAGCATTGGCCCGATCCGACAAAGGGGATAAGCGGCAGAAAATATTGGCAGGTCACGGTTGGTGTGTAATTCGCCGAGACCACCTGAAACGCTTGTCGCACTTTTTCCTGAAACGGATGCGTGTCATGCAGCCCGCCCATTGGAACTCCGTCAAGATCGGATATCGTAACGGCGCTTTCTTTCGCCAGAGGGTTGTCTCTGTCCAGCGCGCAAAAACAGTCGCCGCTTATGATCTCGGCTGAGAACTGTGGTTGCTTACCTGTCGGATGTTCAAAATCAGCAAACCCGAAATCGATGTTCTGAGTACCCGCCAGTTCCATAATCTGCGGAGAGCTGCGGGTTGAAAGTGTAATTTGTATATCGGGGTTTCCACCAACTGAACGGCTGATGAAATTCGGAAAGGCAAAAGTGGAAGGGCCTGGCATCGCTGCAATATTCAAGCTACCGGAACTCCCTTTAAGAAGTCCGTGCATCGTACTGGAAATCGTAGATAATCTGTCCAGAATACCAGTGGTTTCCGACAATAGGTAGTGTGCTTCCGGTACTGGAATCAAACGGCGCCCTCTTCGTTCGAACAGGATCAGCCCCAAACTTTTTTCTAGGTTCTTGAGCGCAAGGCTGATGGCCGGCTGTGTCCGGTTCAGTTTTTTTGCGGTTTGAGAGATAGAGCCGCTTTCCATCACCTCACGAAAAACAGTCAATTGAGTAAGGTTCATTCCACATCCATAAGCCAAACTTTAATTTAGTTAAATATAACAAATTTGTATTTATGGTAAATCTCCATAGGCTGATTAGATCAGAGTTCGGACAAACCGAATCCAATGATCCAAAACTGGGAGCTTACGATGAGACTGATGAAATGCCTGACAGGTCTGGCTTTGGCAGGCGCTATGGCCGCGCCTGCACTTGCACAGGACCCAACTTTTTTCCGTATTGGCACCGGTGGTGCAGGCGGCACCTATTTTCCGATTGGCGGAACCATCGCAAATGGGATCTCGGCCCCTCCGGGCTCGCGCCCCTGCGAAGAGGGTGGTCAGTGCGGCGTACCCGGCCTGATCGCGATTGCGCAATCAACAACTGCGTCAGTCTTTAACAACGCGGCAGTGGAGAATGGCGAGCTTGAGGCAGGTCTGGCCGCCGCTGATGTCACCCGTTCGATGTATCTGGGCGAAGGCAAGTTCGAAGGCAAGCCGCATCCCAAGCTTCGCATTGTGGCAAACCTGTTCCCAGAGGATCTGCATCTGGTTCTGCCCGCAGGTCAGACCATTGGTGACCTGAGCGATCTCAAAGGCAAGCGCGTGGGTATCGCACAGGCGGGTTCAGGCACACAGGTGGCCGTGCTGCAGATGCTGGATGCATGGGGCGTAAACCGCGATAACATGGACGAAGCAGAGCTGAACAACAGTCAGAGCGCCGAGCGTCTGGCCGATGGGCAGCTGGACGCGTATTTCTACGCAGCTGGCTGGCCGGTCGCCGCTATGGTGCAGTTGTCATCGACCAAAGGTATGAACCTGCACTCGTTCAGTGACGAAGACCTTGCCAAGATCAACGAGATCATTCCGGCCTATATCCCTTCCGCCATACCGGGCGGTGTGTATGAAGGGATTGACACCGAAACCAAGACCCCAGCGGTCAGCGCTATGCTGGTTGTGTCGTCGGACCTGTCCGAAGAACTGGTCTATCAGCTGACCAAAGCACTGTGGAACGACAACACCCGAAAACTGCTGGACAACGGTCACGCCAAAGGCAAGCAGATCACAGCTGACACAGCTTTGGACGGAGTCGAAGCACTGGGTGTCCCGCTGCATCCTGGTGCAGAGAAGTTCTACAAAGAAGCAGGCCTTCTGCAGTAATCGAACCTCATTGAAGCCTGTCGTCGGTGCCCCTGTGCGGGGCACCGCACTCTCCTTACACGCGCAATCAGAGGGCCATCATGTCCGAGACCGAAACACGCGATGACCACGACCTGACAGCCGAAGAACTGGCAGCCATCGAAGAACAGTTCGACGAAGGCGCCGCAGTACGTCAGGTTACACCGAACACGGCCAAGGTTCTGCGGGTTGTTGCCCTGTTATTCGCGTCCTATGAATTCTTCACCGCAGGTTTCGGCTTGCCGGCGGACCACTGGCACATGGGCATTTATCTGGCCCTGTTGTTCATACTGGTTTACGCGACCATTCCGATTGTCGGGGCTAAAAACCTATATGCGCTCAAAATCAGCAGGTTTCGTATTGGGAACGTCCCGCTTTATGACCTGGTATTCATGGCATTTGGCATCATTGCGGCGCTTTACGTTGGATTTGCCTGGCGCGGTATTCCCTTTCTCGGGATCGAGGAACAGACTTTTCGTATGGGTAATCCCAACAATTACGATGTCTTTCTTGGCGTGGTTATCATTCTGCTGGTACTTGACATCGCCCGTCGCACGCTGGGTTGGGTGCTGCCGCTGATTATCTGCGTATTCATCTCTTACGCTCTGCTTGGTCCTTATTTTCCCGGTTTGTTGCAGCATCCCGGTGTAAATTTCAAAACCTTCGTGTCGTCGATGTACTTTCCGCAGGAAGGCATCTACGGCGTCACGCTTTGGGTCGTTTCGACCATAGTCTTCCATTTCGTTTTGTTTGGTGTGATCGCGCAGCGCACCGGGTTGGGACAGTTGTTTATCGACAATGCCACCATTCTGGCGGGTCGCTATACAGGTGGCCCGGCCAAGGTGTCAGTCGTTTCATCGGCATTCTTTGGAACGATCTCGGGGTCCTCGGTCGCCAACACGGTTTCAACCGGCGCGCTAACCATCCCGAACATGAAACGCCTGGGTTATCCGGGCCATTTCGCGGGCGGGGTCGAGGCCGCTTCCTCGGCGGGCGGCCAGATTACCCCGCCCATCATGGGGGCAGCGGCCTTTATCATGGCCGAGTTCCTGGAGGTGCCTTACACCACTATTGTCATTGCGGCGATCTTCCCGGCGCTGCTGCACTACGTGGGTGTCTTTGCAGTTGTGCATCTGATGGCGCGCAAGCTGAACCTGAAGGGTCTGACGAAAGAGCAATTACCGCAGCTTAAAGCTGTCTGGGCTGAAGGTTGGGCCAATATCGTGCCCCTGATTGGCCTGCTGGTGGTGCTGTTTACCGGTTACACGCCATTCATGTCGGCCTTCTGCGGCATATCGCTGGCGGTGATCGCGGGTATGTCGCGTATCAAGCAGCCACCAACGCTGATTTACGCGGCGGCGTTTCTGGCCTTTGTGTTGTGGAAATTCTCGGATGGCGGGTTCGACCTGACAATGACCGCGATACTCTGCGCGCTGTCTGTGACTGCCACACTGAACCCACAAAAACGTATCGAAGTGCCCGAGATGCTGGCTGCTGTCGAACTGGGCGTAAAATACTCGCTGGCGGTGGGTGCCGCTGCCGCCGCTGTCGGTATTGTTGTGGGTGTGATCAACACCACCGGTATCGGCTTTCGTATCGGATTTATGGTCACGCAAGGGGCAGGCAATCTGGCGGCGGATCTTTATAATATGATCTCGTTCGGCAGCTTCCAGCTGTTTGCAATCGAAGACCTGCAACTGTTCATCTCACTGATCTTCATCGCTGTCGTCTGCATTTTGATGGGGGCGGGTATTCCGACCACAGCGCTTTACATCATGCTGGTTTCTGTCGCGCAGCCCGCGCTGGCACAGTTGGGTGTTCCGCCCATCGCAAGCCACCTGTTCGTGCTTTACTACGGTGTGGTATCCGAAATTACACCTCCGGTCTGTACCTCGGCTTATGCGGCAGCTGCGATCGCCAACTCAAATCCGTTCCGCACCGGGCTGTCCGCGTTTACGCTCGGGTTGGGCAAGGTGATAGCACCGATGGCATTCGTCTATGCGCCGGTTTTGTTGTTCGTGTCCTCCACAGGGTTTGATTTTTGGGAATTCACATATACTGCGGCAAGCTGCATAGCGGGGGTCATCGCTCTGTCCGCGGCGGTCGTCGGCTATTGGCTGCAACCGCTCAACGTATTGTCTCGTATTCTGATGGCCTTTGCCGGGATCATCTTCGTGGCACCCACGTTAACGGCTGACCTGATCGCGCTGGCAGTGGCGTCACCCGTGATTGTTGCGCAGTTGATCGCCCGCACCCGAACTCAAGCAACGGCCTGACATGTCTGAACGTGTTACCATAATCGGCGCCGGGATCGTCGGCATCTGCTGCGCGCTGTCATTGCAGGAACGTGGCAAAACCGTGCGGTTGATTGACCGGGGAGAGCCCGGGCAGGAGACCTCATTCGGTAATGCCGGTGTGGTCTCGCCATGGTCAGTGATCCCCCAAGCGGTTCCCGGTATCTGGAAGGCAATCCCCCGGATGCTGCTGGACCCCAAAAGCGCCTTGTCCGTCAGGGCCTCGTTCTGGCCGAGGATGGTCCCTTGGGGCCTGAGGTTTTTGAAAGCATCTGATGAACGATCGGTCCGCCGAATCTCGGATGCGATGGAGCTTCTTTGCAGACCGTCGATAGAGTTGTATCGACGTCATTTGCAGAACACTGGTTATGAAGACCTGATAGTCGCTTCCAACTACATCCATGCTTTCCGCCACCCGAATCAAGCTGACCTGAAGGCGCTGGGATATCTGATCCGACAGGAGAAAGGTGGGCAACTCGAGAGGATCGACGGCCCAGAGTTGCGCCGAATTGAACCCGCTCTATCCGGGGATTTTGAAGCAGCGATCCTTATCAAATGTCAGGCACGGATTACATCACCCGGTCAGGTTGGCGCGGTTCTGGCCGAAAAAGCGCGCCAACAAGGCGCTGAGTTTATTCGGGCCGAAGTTCGAAAACTGAACCGAACCGACGAGGGGCGGTGGCATCTGACAACCCAGACCGATACGCTTCAGGCTGATACAGTCATATTGGCTGCAGGTGTGTGGTCTGCCGAGCTTTTGAAACCTTTGGGTCTGTCTGTGCCGCTGGCTGCTGAACGCGGGTACCATGTTCAGTTCCCCGCACCTTTGGCGAGCCTTCAGAATTCGGTCATGGATGTGGATGCCAAAGTGGTTGCCAGTTCGATGCAGGGTGGGCTGCGTGTGGCAGGCACCGCCGAGTTTGCGCGTGTAGATGCCCCGCCCGATCCACGAAAACAGGCGTTACTGACGCGACAAGCCAAGGCAATGATACCGGATCTTAATACCGCCGACACGCAATTCTGGATGGGGCGCCGCCCATCGTTTCCAGACAGCTTGCCTGCCATCGGGCCGATTGACGGACATCAGGGATTGTTCAGCGCTTTCGGTCATTCCCACTATGGCCTGATGATGGCGCCTAAAACCGGAGAGCTTGTGGCCGATCTGGTAGCTGGACAGCGTCTGAACATCAGTCTGGACCCATTTGCCTTGTCGCGGTTTTAAAACACGCGAAGCGACTTCTCGAGAAGGATCACAACGTCATGCCGATCTACCCAGGTGGACAGAATATCTGCGGGGCATCCATCGGAGTTTTGTGCCTGGAAAGCTATTTCCCCAAACCTCCGGGCCATATCAAAAACCCATCGAGTCTTCCGTTCCCGGTGCTGTATGAGATGATTGAAGGCGTCACAGTACCAAAGCTGCTGAACAACCCGACACCAGAGTTGCTGGAGCCCTTCATCAAAGGCGCGCAGAGGCTTGAATCCGAAGGTGTGCGGGCCATCACTGGCAGTTGCGGGTTTCTTGCATTGTTCCAGAAAGAGCTGGCCGAAGCCGTGTCCGTGCCCGTTTTTGCCTCAAGCCTGATTCAGGTGCCGCTGGCTTATTACATGACCGGTGCCAGTGCACCGGTAGGAGTGATAACCGCCGATTCCTCGGCGCTGACGCAACGCCATTTCGATGGAGTTGGGGCAGGGGACATCCCCGTAGCTGTGCAGGGTCTTGAGAACACGACCGAGTTCGCCGAAGTCATCCTGCGCAATACGCGCACCCGAATGGATACCGATCTGATTGAGGCTGAAGTTCTGAATGCTGTACGCAAACTGAAACGCGATACACCGGAAATCCGTTCGCTGGTACTGGAATGCACCGATCTACCGCCTTACGCGGCCTCAATTCAGAAGGAATTGAGCCTGCCGGTTTATGATCTGGTGACCTTGGCACATATGGCCCATTCGGTAAGCACGCGTAGCCCGTATCGCGGACTTATGCCGTGGGTTTGATGTGGACACTGCCTGGCGTGCTGACTTGATGAACAGCCAAACTGAAACGGCCTGACTGCGGAGTGAACCAAGGGTCTTCCCCTTGCCGAAACGGCTGGTTAAGAAGTTCTTCCACCGTCGCTTCAGGAGGCACCATTGGACCGTATCGCCCGCACTATCGCCACCGAGATTAAGGCACGTTCCGAGCAGGTCGGTGCCGCGATCAAGCTACTGGACGAAGGAGCAACCGTGCCTTTTGTCGCCCGATACCGGAAAGAAGCAACCGGAGGATTGGACGACACCCAATTGCGCCTGCTGTCTGAGCGGCTGACTTATCTGCGCGAGCTTGAAGCGCGGCGTGAAACCATTCTGAACTCGATCAAGGATCAGGGCAAACTGACCGACGATCTGAGTAAATCCATTGCGCGCGCGGAAACCAAAGCGCAGTTGGAAGACATTTATCTGCCGTATAAGCCAAAACGGCGCACCAAGGCGATGATTGCACGCGAAAATGGGCTTGAACCTTTGGTTGACGCTATTCTGGCGGACCGCAACTGCGACCCTGAAATATTAGCCGCGGCGTACCTCACCGAGGCGGTAACAACGACCCGGGATGCTTTGAACGGTGCGCGGGATATTTTGACCGAGCGGTTGACAGAAAACGCCGCACTGCTGGGCGAATTGCGCAGTTTCATGCAGCACGAGGCTCTGCTCAGCGCAAAGATCATAGAAGGCAAGGAAAAGGACGGCGCCAAGTTCAGTGACTACTTTGACCATTCCGAATTGTGGGCGGACGTGCCGTCACATCGGGCATTGGCGATGCTGCGGGCATCCAAAGAGGGCATCGTCACGCTGGATATCGCGCCAGAACCGGAATTTGGTGCCGCGCGGGCCGAGACGATTGTCGCCGCCCATCTACAGACACGTGGCACTGGGCTAGCAGACGTGTGGTTGCGCAAAGTCGCGGGCTGGACTTGGCGGGTGAAACTTTCGCTCTCAATGATGGTCGAACTGATGGCTGACCTGCGCAGCCGGGCGCAGGACGAAGCCATTCAGGTCTTCTCGCGAAACCTCAAGGATCTGCTGTTTGCCGCACCGGCAGGTGCCAAGGCGACCTTGGGCCTGGATCCGGGCATTCGTACGGGCGTAAAGGCTGCTGTTGTTGATGCAACCGGCAAGGTTGTCGCCACTGATACGTTGTACCCGTTTCAGCCGAAGAATGATCTGCGAGGTGCACAGGCCAGTATCCTCAATCTGATATCTGCTCATCAGATCGAACTGATCGCAATCGGGAACGGGACGGCCAGCCGTGAAACCGAAAGGTTGGTTGCAGACACTCTTGCACTTCTACCTAAGACGTTGAAAGCACCAACAAAAGTGGTGGTGTCAGAAGCTGGCGCTTCGGTTTATTCCGCATCTGAACTGGCTGCGCGCGAATTTCCGGATCTGGATGTCTCGCTACGTGGCGCGGTCTCGATTGCGCGCCGATTGCAGGACCCCTTGGCCGAGCTGGTTAAAATCGAACCGAAATCCATTGGTGTTGGCCAGTATCAGCATGATGTGGATCAGCATCGCCTGTCACAGTCGCTGGATTCCGCGATCGAGGATGTGGTGAATGCTGTCGGGGTTGATCTGAACACCGCATCTGCCCCTTTACTGTCACGCGTGTCTGGTCTGGGTCCGGCGCAGGCCGAAGCGATTGTCACCCACCGTGACCTGAATGGGCCCTTCCTATCGCGGAAGGATTTGCTGTCAGTCGCCCGCCTTGGACCACGTGCGTTCGAACAATGCGCCGGTTTCCTGCGCATCAGGGACGGTTCAGAGCCTTTAGATGCGTCTTCAGTGCACCCCGAAGCCTATGACATTGTGCGCCGGGTCGTTGCCGCCTGCGGTCGCGATATCCGGCACATCATGGGCCATGATGGCGCGTTAAAGGGGTTGCGGGCGGAACAATTTGTAACTCAGGATTTCGGCCTGCCGACGGTTAGGGACATCTTTGCCGAACTGGAAAAGCCCGGTCGCGACCCCCGCCCCAGTTTTGTCACCGCATCTTTCACCGATGGCATCGAAGAAATCACCGATCTGAAACCCGGAATGGTTTTGGAAGGCACAGTCACCAACGTCGCCGCCTTCGGCGCTTTTGTGGATATCGGCGTGCATCAGGATGGGCTTGTTCATGTCAGCCAGCTGGCGGACCGGTTTGTCAAAGATCCGCATGACGTGGTTAAAACCGGGCAGGTGGTTAAAGTACGTGTCGTCGATGTTGATGTCGCGAGAAAGCGCATTGGGTTGACCATGCGAAAACAAGGGGGTGGAGGAAACCGTCGCGGAGGATGAAGTGAACTTTGCTTCGGAACCCGTGTTTGACAGCTTCAGCTTAGTGCCTTGCGCGTGTTCCAATCCATGATTACGACTAGGTTGGCAGGAAGGAAGGTGATGTTGGCACCCCGGAAAAATTGGGCTGAACGATCTTTTCTTCCATGGAGATTTGCAAAAAACGGGGTTTGTAACGGTTGGCTGGCTCGTAGTCTTGGGCAATGTCTTAAACTCAACCTTGTACCAGAGCGGATCAGTAAACCTTAGGAACTTCACCTTTTCGCAAACCAGAGGATATGCATGACACATGTCGTGACACTGAATGCCGGATCGTCTTCGATGAAGTTCGGCCTGTTCGAACTGACAGAAGACGATCCAGTCATGGTGTGCACCGGTGTGGTCGAACGGATCGGCGAGCCAGAGCCAATCGTCAAGGCGCGGTCATCTGGCGGTGGAGTTCTGGCGAATGGCACGGCAGGCGATATTCACGATCACGCTGCTGCACTGGACTGGGTACTGAACCTGTTGTCACGGGCCTTCCCCAGTTGCGAGGTCACCGCGGTTGGGCATCGTATTGTTCACGGCGGACCTGAGATCGATACGCCTTTGCCGTTGACCGCCGCTGCTTTGGAGGAGTTGGACAAGCTCTCTCCGTATGCACCTCTGCACCAGCCGCACAACCTGGCTGGCGTCAAGGCAGCTATGGAACGTTTTCCAAATGCTGCCCAGATTGCCTGTTTCGACACAGCCTTTCATCGCAACCACCCCTGGGAGAACGACGTATTCGCCCTGCCGCGCGAGTATTACGACAAAGGCGTCCGACGCTATGGTTTTCACGGGCTTAGTTATGAATACATCTCAGACCATTTGGCCAAAACCGCGCCGCTTTTGCACGCGGGGCGGGTTGTGGTTGCGCATTTGGGTAACGGAGCGTCGATGTGTGCCATGGTCGGGGGGCGATCCGTCGGTTCGACCATGGGGTTTTCGTCGTTGGACGGTCTGCCGATGGGATCCCGTTGCGGTCAGCTTGATCCCGGTGTTTTGTTGTATCTGATGGATCAGGAAGAGTTGAGCGCATCAGAGATTTCCGACCTTCTGTTTCGCAAATCAGGGTTGCTGGGTCTTTCGGGACTTTCAAGCGACATGCGCACCCTTGAAAAAGCAGATACCCGCGAAAGTCGACAGGCCATCAGCTATTTCACGTTCCGCATCCGCCGCGAACTTGGGGCAATGGCCGCAATATTGGGCGGTATTGATGCCTTGATCTTCACAGGTGGTATCGGAGAAAACTCGCGTCTTGTACGTGACAGGGTATGTTCTGGAATGGGGTGGCTGGGGATTGAACTGGATCCCGATGCCAACGCGGACAATGATCGGATCATCTCGACAGACCTGTCCCGAGTGGTCGCCATGGTTATCCCGACAAATGAAGAGCTGGTTATTGCCCGTGCGGCCGCCGATCTGTTGGCAAATCGATCCCATCGGAAAAGCGCTTAACCCGGCTGGTACGTCCAGCGATATGAGGGTGGGGTCGGCCCTTTGTTGCGACCACCTTGCTGCATCTGCTCCCAGGCATGTGCCAGAATACCCACTGATCGGGACAGGCAGAAAAGGCCGCGCGCCAATGGTGGCGCAAACCCAAGCTCGGCATAAATAACTGCGGTTGCGCCATCGATGTTCATCGAGATGGGTTTACCCTTACGCCGCGCAAGTTCTGCCTCGATTTGCTGCGCAATGCGCATGAATTGCCCATCGCAAGCACCGGTTTTCACCGCTTCGGCGACCAAGTCCATCAGGCGCGGCGCGCGGGGGTCTGTGGGCGTGTGAAACCTGTGTCCAAAACCCGGAAGTATCTTTCCGTGGCTTTCGATCCACGCAGCGATTGCCTGCGCCAAAGTGCCAGGGTAATGGCCCACAAAGTGGTAGAGTTCCACGGCCTGCTCGCCAGCCCCTCCATGAATGACGCCCAACATGTTCACAGCGCTCGCCATCGCGTTGTTGAGAGGCAGGCCACAGGTAACCGCCATGCGCGCGGTTGCAATCGACGGTGCCTGAGGACCGTGGTCGACTGCCGCGACCAGCGCGGCTTCGAACAATTGGGCCTGCGCTTTTGATGGGCGGTCGCCGCGTACCATGAACCAGATCATCTCCGCAAAACCAAGGCGTCCGATCAGGTTTTGAATCGGCTCCCCGCGCAGGTCTATCCGGCCAGGTTCCATATCGATGATGGATGTTGCCCACCAATCTGACACATCGCTCATATGATCCCCTCTCTGCTCAGCGCGTCGACTTCCGCGTCGGTCAATCCGATTTCGGACCACACCGCCTTGTTGTCGGCCCCAAGTTTTGGTGGCGCGATTTGCGGCATTCGCCGGGCGCCATTCATTACGACGGGACTGCCTGCAAGTTGCATTTGTTCGCCGTGAACCAACAAAGAGCCAATCAGACCGCGATCGGAAAGTTGCGGGTCTGCAAGGGCCTCGGGCACGGTCAGAACTTGTCCTGTCGGTACCCCCAATGCGTTTAGTTCACTCGCCCACTCGGACGCAGCCTTCGTCTTTAGGGTGCGTTCCAGTTCTGTACGTAAGGCGTGGCGGTTTGTTTTGCGATCTTCACGCGTTGCGTAGTCGGGGTTGTTCAGAAGATCATCCCGCCCGAGACAGCGGGCAAGTGCCTGCCATTGCTCGTCCCGATTGGCCGCGATGTTGATCGGGCTGTCCCGCGTGGCAAATGTACCTGAGGGGGCCGAGGTTGTGTTCTCATTCCCATGCGCTCCGGGCGTTACACCGCCCACCAGATAATTTGAAACAACCCAGCCCATTGTCGAAATCACGGCTTCGGACATCGCAACATCCAGATAGGTGCCGCGTGGTTTGGCGTTCAATGCCGCCGAGACTGCAAAGGCGGCCGTCATCCCCCCGACCGTGTCCGCCAACGGATAGCCGACGCGATACGGTGCCGTGTCGGGGGCGCCGGTGATTGACATCACGCCGCTGATACCCTGCACAATCTGGTCATAAGCCGGATCGCCGCGCCGGGGGCCATCCTGCCCGAACCCGCTGATGGCGCAATAGATCAGGTTGGGATTAACGTTGCGCAGAACTTCATAACCAAGACCAAGACGATCCATTACTCCGGGCCGGAAGTTTTCCACCAGAACTTCAGCTGACTGGACAAGGCGTTTCAGAAGCGCCTTGCCCTTTTCCGATTTCATGTCCAGCGTGACAGACTTTTTCCCGGCGTTCTGCGCCAGAAAACTGATCCCCATCCCCGCCTTGTTTCTGGCGGGATCTGCACCCAGAACGCGAGCAAGGTCGCCACCATCGGGGCGTTCGACCTTGATCACGTCGGCACCCATCAATGCCAGTTGGTAGCAGCAATACGGACCCGCGAGGACATTGGTCAGATCGAGAACCCGTATTCCCGCCAGCGGGTCAGTCACCTTCGGCAACCCCTTCCGCCCGGGCCTGTGCACGGCGCGCGCGGTAGCTGGGTAGGAGCACCAGAAGCGCCGCAATAACCAGCAGACCCAGCGTCATCGGGCGTTCCCAGATAAAGGCGATACCATCGTACAACTGCATGGACCGTGAGAAGTTGTCTTCCATCATACCGCCGAGGATGAAACCGATCAGCAGTGGTGCCAGTGGGTAATCAGCAAATTTCAACGCCGTTGCGCATACCCCAAAACCCACCAGTATCAGCAGTTCGGTTGCATTGTTCTGTCCGATATAGGCCCCCATCAGAGTAAAGAACAAAATAAAGGGGATCAGATAGTTACGCGGCACCGAGAGAACTTTGGCAATATAGGGGATCAGCGGCAGATTCAGGATCAGAAGTACCAGATTGCCAATGAACATGGACATGATGACCGCCCAAAAGATCTGCGGTTCGTCCAGCATAAGGCGTGGGCCCGGCGTCACGTTCAGGGCAATCAATGCGCCAAGCAGGATCGCCGTCGTTCCAGATCCGGGAATGCCAAGCGTCAGAAGCGGCACGAAGGAGCCGGTACAGGCGGCGTTGTTCGCCGTTTCAGGCGCGGCCAGCCCTTTGATCGACCCTTTGCCGAATTCGTCCTGCTCGGCCTTTGGGGCGATGTTACGCTCAACCGCATAACCCAGAAAACTGGCAATCGTTGCGCCTGCACCGGGCAGAACGCCGATGAAAAACCCTTGGATAGACTGGCGGCCAATCACCGGAGCAATGGCTTTGGCTTCCTCCCTGCTTATGCGCAGGTCCTTGATTTCACCTTCTTCGCCCTTAAGGTCCTTGGGTTTGAGAACAAGAAACAGCGCCTCGGGTAACGCGAACATGGCCATTGCAAGTGTGATAAAGCCAAAGCCCGACTGCAAATCCATGATGCCCATGGTGAAACGAGGCATATTGAACAGTGCGCCTTCACCGACGGTGGCCATAATCAATCCAAGGATTGTCATTATGATAGCCTTGGCAACCTGACCTGTTCCCGCAAAGGCGGCAATGGCCGACAAGCCGACAACCATCAGCGCGAAATACTCGGCTGAATGGAAAAGCAACGCAACAGACGACAGGGCAGGGGCGAAAATCATCAAAAGCAATGCGCCTAGCGTACCGCCTGCAAAACTCGCGATTGCTGCAATGGTCAGGGCTTTGCCCGCTTTGCCCTGACGTGCCATCGGGTAGCCGTCAAAGCTGGAGGCGACGGTACCCGCGACCCCCGGCGCATTCAGCAGAATAGAAGAGGTCGAACCACCAAAAATGGCGCCATAATACACACCGGCCAGCAAGATCAGCGCGGCGGACGGGTCGCCCATGGAAATTGCCACCGGGATCATGATGGCGATGATCGACATCGGGCCCAGACCCGGAAGCATTCCGATGAATGTGCCAATCAGACAGCCCGCGACGACCATCAGCAGATTTTGCAGTGAGAATGCCGTTTGCAGGCCTATCAGAAGTCCTTCGAGCATGTCAGCCTCCGAAAATGCCGGGCAAAGGGCGCATGTATATGCCAAGGACTTCCTGAACCAGATACCAGACCGTACCGGTGGCGATCAGGGCGACGGGCAGCATGATATGCCATTTTCGTTCACCCAGGATAAAAGACCCGAAGATCAGGAAGGCCGAAGTTGAGATCAGGAACCCGACGGGACGCAGGCACAACGCGTAGACAACCATCAGAACCAGCAGCATGATCGCCTGACCAAGATGGTAATCGCCCAACCGCCGGTAATCGATTTCAGGTTCGCTGGGTTCAGCCTTTTCAAAGCCCAGCAGAATGATCGTGGCCGTGATGATCCCCAGAATTGACAAGACTTTTGGGAAAGTGCTTGGCCATATGGGGTTTCTTTGCATGAAAGGGGGTAGACTACTGTCCATCGTGAACCAAGCGGCGTAGCCATATGTTAAACAAACACCCAGAAGAATGAGCGCGATCCAGCGATCCAGCGCCATGAGACCCCCTCCTTTTTTCGTCGTCAGGGTTGGCAGAGCGGGTTGCCGCTCTGCCCTAGTTGTATTCAGAGGAAGCCCAGCTTCTTCATCAGATCACCGATCTGTTGTTCCTGCTGCTCAAGGAATGACCGGAAATCATCGCCCGAGTTGTGGATGTTCACCCAACCGTTGCGTGCACGAACCTCTTCCCATTCCGGGGTTTCGTACATCTTGGCAATCGCGGCCTGGTATGCTGCAAGCTTGTCCTCGGGCAGACCCGGGGCCGCAAAGAAGCCACGCCAGTTCACAAAGGTGGTGTCGATGCCCTGTTCTTTCATGGTCATCGCGTCTGGGGCGGCATCTACGCGATCTGCCGATGTGACGCCGATGATCTTAACTTCACCTGCGTTGGCCAGATCGACGGCTTCAGAGAAACCTGTAGACAGCGCTGCGATCTCACCGGACAGAAGGGCAGCCATGGCTTTGCCACCCGCATCATATGGAATGTACTTCACGCCAAGCGCATCTTTTCCGGCCGCTTCCATCACCATGGCTGCGACCAGGTGGTCCATACCACCAGGAACCGAGCCACCGCCGATGGCCGTGTTACCCGGGTCGGCGTCGAAGGCTGCCAGCAGATCACTCATAGAGTTGATGGGGCTGTCTTTGCCGACAACAATGGCTGCGTAATCACCGATCGTACCCGACACCAGCGTCAGGTCACGGAAGTTGTGAGGGAACACGCCAGTCAACGAACGGATCACGATTGGCGTGGAGTTTACCATCAATGTCCCGTGGTTGCTGTCGGCGTTTTCAATCAGATAGCCGATGGCTTTGCCGCCACCACCGCCTGACATGTTTTCATAAGACGCGGTGCCCACAAGACCGGCGTTCGTCAGCGCTTCGCCGGTGCCGCGGGCGGTACCGTCCCAACCACCACCGGCGCCGCCGGGGATCAGAAAGTGGATGCTGTCCACTACCTGGTCTTCAGCCAGAACAGGTCCTGCAAGACCTACTGCAGCTACAGCTGCGATAAGGGCGCGACGGCCCAGTGCGAATGTTGTCATGATGTCCTCCCATTTGACAACGGGCCGCATGGCGGCTCAGATTGGGAAGAACAAAAACACACCAACCTGACATCAACCTGTCACGCGCGAGAATAGTATAAAAGCCCGATGAAATTTCTGCTTGTCGAAGACAATCTAGACCTCGCAAACGCGATCAGTTCCCGCATGAGGTTAGACGGGCATGTGGTTGATAACGCGTCTACATTAGGTGATGCTACTGCCTTCGTTGAAACTCAGGAATACGATCTGATCCTGCTGGATATCATGCTGCCGGATGGGGACGGTCGCGATTTCCTCAAGCGGCATCGCGCGAGCCATTTGGACACGCCGGTGATCGTTTTGACGGCCCGCAGTCAGGTTTCGGATCGAATCGGCTCGCTTGATCTTGGTGCTGACGATTATGTCACCAAACCGTTTGATCATGCCGAGCTTGAAGCGCGCTGCCGCGCAGTTCTGCGTCGCAAATCCGGGAATACGAAGACAACGATAGAAGTCGGCGGCATCGTATTCGATCCCCTGGCTGGCCATCTGACCGTGGGTGACGAGACCGTGTCGCTGCGCAATCGTGAACTGCGCCTGCTGGAATTGTTCATCAGCGCACCTGGTCACGTTTTTTCGAAACAAAAACTAACGGACCGGCTGTTTTCTTATGATGATGATGTCTCTGATAACGCGATCGAAGTTTATGTGGGCCGTTTGCGCAAGCATCTGGAACCCTCGGATCTAAAGATCACCACGCTTCGTGGGCTGGGATACAGACTTGACCATGCCTCCTGATCCCAATGTGTCAGGATCGCTGCGGAACAGGCTGGTTCTGACACTGATCGGCGGCGCGGCCATACTTGCGTTCCTGCTGTTTGTCGCAGTCCGAAACTATGCTGCGCAGGTCGCGCAACAGGGGCAAGACAACATACTTGGTGCATCAGTGGCCTCAATCCTCGATGCGGCCGCTTTGCGGGAAGGGGAGCTGGAGGTCGATATCCCATATGCCGCCTTCGCGATGCTAAGCACCCCTGCGGACGACCGGATCTTCTATTCTATTTTTCAGGACGGCACGTTTCTTTCCGGATACGAGGATTTTCCACCGACCATTGGACCGCGTGACGGAAAGTCGCTTTTCAGTTCCAGTCAGATTCGCGGTGAAACCATTCGTCAGGTCAGCGCCAGCCGGACTTTGGTGGGATTGGATAAGCAAACCGAACTGGTGGTCGCGCTGGGGCAGACACAAGACGCGTTGGCCGAAACTCTGGACCAGATTTCGCGCAATGCGGCGATTCTGGGCGTAGGGTTCTTTGCCCTTGCTGCCGCTCTTTCCTTCTGGGCGACGTCCTCGACCATCGGGCAGTTGAATAGATTGACAACCTCTGTCACCCGCCGTGGGCCGCAGGATCTGAGCCCGTTCAAAAAGCCGGTACCCCGCGAAATGGCCCCCTTGGTTGCTTCACTGAACTCATTGATGGGTCGGCTTGATCAGTCACTCAGCCAGTCAGAAGACTTTATTGCCGAGGCGGCCCACCGTGTTCGCACTCCTCTTGCTACGGTCAGGTCCTATGCTGACGCCACTTTGCAAAGGGTTGAAAAAGAAGAAAACCGCGAGGCGCTGCGTTCGATGGTGCGCGCCATTGATGAAAGCTCTCGTGCAGCCGGACAGCTGTTGGATCATGCGATGATCACGTTCCGGGCTGACCACCTTGAGCGGGAAGACATTGACCTGAACGCTTTGGTCAGTGACCTTGTGCAGCGCCTGACACCAATTGCCGAGATGAAGGACTTGTCGTTGTCGCTTTGTGGCGACCCACAGGTCATGTATTCAGGTGACCCCATCCTCATTCAAAACGCCGTGCGCAACATGATTGACAACGCACTTAAATATGCTCCGGCCGACAGTTCTGTTCGCATCGAAGTCACGTCGGAGCCACGGGCTCAAATCCGGGTAAAAGACCGTGGCCCGGGGTTTCCCTTAAACGAAATTGACACTCTCACGCGTCGGTTTGAACGGGGTAAGAACGCAAGTGGTACCATTGGGTCCGGTTTGGGCCTGACCATCGCGCAGGACGTTGCAACAGCGCATGGTGGAGCGCTTGACTTGTCCAACAGACAGGGAGGCGGCGCATGCGTTACATTATCGCTTTAGTCTTCCTTTGGTTTCCCGCTGTCACACAGGCGCAAGTCTGGGAGGATCGGCAAGTATTCAACGCCGAAGCAGACGAGGCGCATATTCGGGTCATCTCAAGCACGGATACGTTTTTGTTTGAGCCTATGATTTCCAGCTTTATCAAGGAAAACCCTGACATTTCTGTCGAGTATTTGGTGACCGGTACTGCTGACATCGATCGGATCGTGCGCGCCGCACCGAAAGATTTCGATATTGTCATTTCCAGCGCCATGGACCTGCAACTGAAACTGGCCAATGACGGATATGGACGCGTGATCGATGACATATCGCTGCCATCCTGGGCGCAGTGGCATCGCAGTCTTTTCGCCTTCACGTTCGAGCCCGCGACCATCGTGATCAACCGTGCCGCCTTTTCCGGCGCGCCTGTCCCAGAGACCCGACAGCAACTGATTGAAGCTCTTCGAATGCGACCGGACAGCTTTCGGGGCCGGGTGGGAACTTATGACATCCGTCAGTCCGGTCTCGGGTATCTGTTTGCGACGCAGGATGCCCGTGCGTCAGAAACGTTCTGGCGCCTGATGGAAGTCATGGGCGGGTTGGATGTGCGTCTGTACTGCTGTTCCGGCGACATGATTGATGATCTTGTCAAAGGTGAGATCGCCGTAGCCTATAATGTGCTTGGCAGCTATGCGGATGCGCGCGCCGGGCACAAGGATACGCTTGAGGTTATCCTGCCGTCGGATTTTCAGACGACCATGATGCGCACGGCGATGGTTCTTGAAGGTACACCCGTACCTGAATTTTCCGCGTCTTTTGTTCGTCACCTTGTATCAAAGCAATCCACGCAGTCAGGTGGCGGCCACACCCTCCCGCCTTTGGCACCTTTTGACACGGACGAAGAACGTGAAACGATTGGGCTGGATCCAGCGCTGATGACGTTTTTGGACAGATTAAAACGCCGCCGTTTTCTGGCCGAATGGGAAAGCGCAGTTATCCAGAGATAGCCCTGCCGTCATTCCCTAAATGCACGATTGAAGTAATCGGCCATCGGCTTGACTAGATAGGACAACGGGGTGCGTTCATCGGTTTTTATCAGTGTCTCAACAGGCATACCCGGCAAAAGCTCCTGACCGTTGAGACGGTCCAGCTCGCCATCATTCATAACCACTTCGGCGCGGTAGAATGTAAAGCCGGACTTTTCATCCGTGAATGTATCGGCTGACACGTTTTTGACCTGCCCGTCCAATTCAGGCGTTTCACGCTGATTGAAGGCCGGAAACCGCAGGGCGACAGGTTGACCCACATGCAGCTGATCCACATGGATCGCGTCAACGCGCGCGGCGACAAGCAATGGCGTATCCTGTGGAACAACATACATCATGGGTTCACCCGGCTGAACGACAGACTGAAGGGCAAAGACCTGACTTCCATATACTGTTCCGCTGACCGGTGCGCGGATGTCCAATCGTGTCAGCCGCTCGGACAGGGACAGTCGGCGTTCCGATAGTTCAGCAACTTGCGCCTGTACGTCCCGCAACGTGGTAATTGCCTCTTCCCGGCGGGTTGCAGTCAGTTCAACGATCTGGATCTCGGTTGATGCGATCTGCCCTTTGAGGCGGGCGACAGCGGCTTCCAGTCGGCCTATTTCACCTGTCAGGCTGGCTTCTTCCCGTTGCAGGGCCAGTACACGACTGGTTTGTGTCAATCCACGTTTCAACAGGCTTTGCTGGTCTTCCAGCTCATCCTCGATCAATTCAACCTGACGGCGCAGCGAAACGAGTTGGGCCTGCGTGCCTTCAATCTCACTCTCGATCTGAACCAGCTGCTTGTTCAGCTGTTCTTGCTGTTTGGATAGGGTTTCCACCCGGGCGTCGAACAGGTTTTGCTGACCTTCGATCAGGTCCAGATCAATGCTGTATTCCGTCTGAACCTCGTGCAACCGCGCCGCCAACTCTTGCGACGAAAGCCCGTCGCGTTCGGCCTGAAGCCGGACACGCCTTGTCAGAAGCTCAAAAAGCTGCGCTTCCACAATCGTCTGTTCGGACGATAGGAAAGTATCATCCAGCCGCAACAGCATCTCGCCCGAGGCGACCACATCACCATCGCGTACAAATATTTCGCCAACAACGCCGCCATCAGGGTGTTCGACCACCTGACGGTTGCTTTGTACCTCGATCACTCCTGAGGATACGATTGCACCAGCGAGGCGCGTCTTCACTGCCCAAAGGCCCAGTCCGCCAACCAAAATGGCAAGCGCGGCGAATCCTACCAGGGCGGGAATTTTCATACTCCAGGCCTGCGCCTGCTTCTTGGTCGTGTTTTTTGCCATTATTCACCTACGGGGCTAAGCTTGCGCTTAATCGCGCCCGCGTTCTGCACCATTGCGCTGAGAACCTCGTCACGACTGCCGAACCTGACCACTTGTCCTTTTTCGACAACGGCCAGATCGTCACATTCCGAAATGGCCTGCGGGCGGTGTGTCATGATGATGGCGGCTTTGCCTGCCGCCTTGAGCCCCCTCACGGCCGCGTTCAAGGCTTCGGTGCCATCCGCGTCCAGTGCCGAGTTTGGTTCGTCGAGAATAAGCAGAACAGGGTCGCCATAGAGGGCGCGGGCCAGAGCGATGCGCTGTTTCTGCCCGCCTGACAACTGACTGTCATTGCCTTCAAGGAAGGTACCATAACCTTTCTCCAAAGACAGGATCAGGTCGTGCGCATTGGCTTTCTTGGCTGCGGCCACCACCGCTTCGGAATCCGGGTTTTCTGACATCCGGGCGATGTTCTCGGCCACGGTCCCGTTAAACAGGGTAACCTGCTGCGGCAAATATCCGATATGGCTGCCCAGATCGTTGGAGTCATATTGATCCAGAGTGGCACCACCCAGTCGAATTTCACCGGCTGCCGGATTCCAAAGCCCCAGCAACGCCTTGGCCAGTGTCGTCTTTCCCGATCCGCTTTTGCCGATGACACCCAGCGCCTTGCCCGGTTGCAGCTTCAGATTCACGTTCCGCAACGTTGGCGTTGTTGCCCCGGGGGGAATGACAGTCAGCGATTTGGCTTCCAACTGCGCTTTCGGGATGGGCAAGCGAATCCGCTGCTCTTCGGGAGGGGTCTGATCCAAAAACCGGCTTAGGGAAGTCCAGGCCGTTCGCGCACGTTCGATCATGCCCCATTGGCCGACCGCTTGTTCGACCGGGGCGAGGGCCCGACCCAAAAGGATTGAACCCGCGATCATCGCGCCCGGTGTCATTTCGTTTTGCAAAACCAGCCACGCGCCCAAGGCAAGCATTGCAGATTGAAGAAACAGTCGTAACGACTTGGTCAAAGACGTAAAACTGCCTGTCCAGTCGCTGGCCGAAATGGTTTGGCGCAAGGCATTCGAACGCTGGTCCAACCACCGCTTTGTCACGTCCGCCTGCATACCCTGTGAGCGCACAACCTCTGCCGCTTGTCTCGCATGTTCCGCAAAGGCGTTTGCCCGCGCTGCTGCAGTTTGTGCTTCAGCGACTTTTCTGCTGGTCAGAGCCTGATTGAGCAGTGCAATCACGACAAGCAGAACACCGCTTGCCACGGCCAGCCAGCCCAGCAAGGGATGAAACAGGAAAATCGCACCCAGAAAAACAGGCGTCCATGGAATATCCATCACCGCCAGCAGAACGGGGGATGAGCACAGGTTTCGAATGGATTCCAAATCACGCAAGGCCGTTGCCGGGGCAGATCGTATTTGCGGCAAAAGTGAACGCCGCAGCGTTGCTTCGAAGACGCGCTCATCCAACTGTGACTGGAACCGTGCGCCGAACCGGGCCACGATGCGTCCGCGGGCAAAATCCAGCATCGCCATCAGCGCATAAAGCAACGCCACCAACAAAAACAGCGCTGTCAGGGTTTCCACCGCACGCGAGCCCAATACCCGGTCATACACCTGCAACATGAACAATGGGCCCGTCAGCATAAGCAGGTTCACAAAAATGCTGAACAAGAACGCCAAAGCAAGGAACGCGATCCCCTGATTGCGCACATTGCGCAGTTCATGCCGGGGGGCCGCAGATACGCGGTGTTCAGGTTTCAATGTTTTAAATCCATATTATCCGGAGATGCGCCCCCGCATTTAAAAAGTTAGATCAGCCTTGCCAAGTTTGCACATCTTTTTTTGGGCAAGAAACCGCGGGTCCCTAGCGTAAAG
Source organism: Ruegeria sp. AI2 (assembly GCF_056541275.1). Taxonomy (NCBI): domain Bacteria; kingdom Pseudomonadati; phylum Pseudomonadota; class Alphaproteobacteria; order Rhodobacterales; family Roseobacteraceae; genus Ruegeria; species Ruegeria sp. AI2. The sequence goes on along the minus strand of NZ_JBQFYB010000012.1, from coordinate 13,083 downwards.
AAGCACTATTCAGCCGTAGCTGACAAAAACCTAATGGCAATTACAAGCGCCGCTGGGCGGGCGCTTCAGGGTTACGGCAAATCGGGCGGAATACAGCAAATAGACGGACGCGCTAAGACCGCAGCCTGCCAACTAGCCGCAGGCGATTAAGGCTGCATTGATCCCGCCGCGAAATGACCGAGACCGGATTTTTCGACTTCACCTGTAAAGATGACAAGCGCCTTAATAATGTCGGACATTATTGTTTATTTTGTCCTACATTAAATATAGAAGTGAATGAAATACGAATCGGAGAAGTCGCGCGTGGTCAAAAAAACGCCCTCAAAGGAAAAAGCTGAGAGTGTCGGCAACACCTTGAAGGTGCTACCGGCTGGCAGCAGCGGCCGGGACGTTCTGGATGCTCTCTCTGGAATGATCGAAGTGGAAGGATTGAAAGTAGGGGATCGCCTGCCGCCAGAGATCGAAATTGCAAATCAGCTTGGGATCGGACGGGCGAAGGTTCGCGAGGCCCTGACAAGTTGGCAGAATATGGGCATCGTTGTACGGAACAAGAAAGCCGGGACGCGATTGGCGGCCGAGGTATCTGCCAATACGATCCATCTCCCACTCACGCTGAAGCTCGAAGCCGAAAGCCTTTTGCGAACACACGCCGTGCGCCGGCCACTGGAAATCGAGGCAGCAAGGTTGGCAGCACTGAATTGCTCAGACGCGCAGCGGCTTTTGATTTCGGCCCGCGTTGCAGAGCTCATAGCTGTTCATTCTGCAGGTGAGGATTGGCGGCCGGCCGATTACCGGTTTCACGCAGCACTGCATGAAGCGTGCGGAAATCCACTTTTCGGGCAGTTGATCCGGCAAATTCAAAAAGCTTTTCACGAAGTATATGACACGCCCTTCGGTCAACCACACTTGGGGCAGGCCTCAATTCCAATACATGCGCCGCTGGCCGAAGCAGTTGTCTCCGGCCGTGCAGACGAAGCCGCAAGTATTATCGGCGCGATCATGGACATGGTCGAAGCAGAAGTCCTAGAAATCATGGAAAGCCAGAATGTCTGACTACGAAGACCTTTCGACGCGTCTTGCAGCAACCTTCCCGGATGCGGCTGGTTCGGTCACGCCGCCGATCGTTCAAACGTCACTGTTCACCTTCGACAATTACCAAAGTTTTGAAGACCGGATGGCCGGAAGATCAGAAACGGCCATCTACACGCGCGTGGAAAACCCGACCGTCGCCGCGTTTGAAACGCTTATGGCTGAAGCCGAGCAAGGTCAGGCAGCCGTTGCATTTGCTTCCGGGATGGCGGCCATTTCCTCAACGCTGCTGGCATTTGTCAAACCCGGTGACCGGATTGCCTGCGTCGAACATGTCTATCCGGATTCATTCCGGTTCATGGAGCGCATCCTGCGCCCGTTCGGGGTGCATATCGACTACCATGCGCCGGAGCGTTTCGAGAACGACCCCGATCTGCTTGCCGATGTAACGGTGGCCTATCTGGAGAGCCCCGGATCGATCATTTTTGAGGCGATGGATCTACGTCGCGTCGCAGAGCATGCCAGACGCCACAACGTGTTGACGATGATTGATAATTCATGGGCAAGCCCGGTGTTCCAACGCCCCCTCGCATTGGGCATCGACATCGTCATCCACTCGGCCTCGAAATATATTTCGGGGCACTCGGACACGGTTGCGGGCGTGGTGGTTGCCTCCCGGGACCATATCGCCCGCATCCGTGATCTGACACTTCCTTTGCTTGGGGCCAAACTGGCACCTTTTGAAGCCTTCCTGCTGACGCGCGGCCTGCGCACGCTGAACGCACGCATGATGCAGCATCAAGCAACGGCCAACACGTTTGTTGATCGCCTGGCCACTGTTCCGCAGGTCAGGCAGGTCAACTCACCCGGTGCCAACGACGTGCCCGGGTTGACCGGGCGGTCCGGTCTTATGTCGGTTGAGTTTGATGACAGTGTCGACATCGCAAAACTTTCTGATGCCTTGAACCTATTCCGCCTCGGTGTGAGCTGGGGGGGCTTCGAAAGTCTGATCCTGCCTGCGCGCGTCGGGCTTGCTCAGGCTGGTGAACAAAACTCAATGCAGAAATTTGGGGTCTCACCCAATCTGGTGCGCCTGAGTTTGGGGCTCGAGTCGGCAGAAGATCTATGGGCCGATTTTGCTTCGGCTCTCGCCGAAAGCGCGGCTTAGAACCGTTCGCTCAATAAAACCAACAGGAGGAAAACATGAAGAAACTACTAACTGGAATGACGGCTGCGGCCGTGTTCATGGGTTCGGCATCTTATGCCGAGACCACACTGAAACTGGTCGAGGTTATTACAAGCCCCGAGCGTACAGAGGTGCTTCAGGGGCTGATTGATGAGTTTGAAGCCAATAACCCAGACGTCACTGTCGAGATTGTATCGCTACCCTGGGGCAACGCGTTCGAAAAGCTGGCAACAATGGTGGCAGGAGGCGACATCCCGGATGTGGTTGAAATGCCCGACACCTGGCAGGCCCTCTATGCCGGGTCCGATCAGCTGGTCAGTCTCAAGGATCATGTCGCCGGATGGGAACACGGGGCTTCGCTGACTGACAAGACAGTCGCCATGGGCAGCCAGGCGGGTGACCTTTATATGATCCCGTACGGCTTCTACCTGCGGGCGATGTTCTACAACAAGAAACTGCTGGCCGAAGCGGGTATCGACACTCCCCCGACTACGATGGAGGAGTTCAAGGCAGCCTCGGCCGCAGTGTCCGAGCTTGAGGGCAAGTATGGATACTGTTTGCGCGGTGGTCCCGGTGGAACAAATGGCTGGATCATGTTCGCGGCAGCCATGAACGGCACCAACGAGTTCTTCACAGAAGACGGTGTCAGCCGCATCAACGAGCCCGGCTCGGTCGAAGGTATCCAGTTCATGATCGATATGTATCAGAACGGGTATGCGCCCAAGGATGCCGTCAGTTGGGGCTTTAACGAGATCGTGGCCGGCTTCTATTCCGGCACCTGTGCATTCCTTGATCAGGACCCGGACGCACTGATCGCTATTGCCGAACGGATGCCTGCCGAAGATTTCGCGGTCATTCCGATGCCTGTCGGACCATCGGGCAAAGCTTTCCCAACAATTGGGTTCGCAGGCTGGTCGATCTTCAATGCGACTGAACATGAAGACGAAGCCTTTGATCTGGTTGCGGCCTTGTCGACGCCCGAAGCCAACGCCACGTGGGCAAAACGCGTAGGCGTCATTCCGATCCATAAAGGCGCCGATCAGGATCCTCATTTCCAGACCGAGCAATTCAAAGGCTGGTTTGAGGAACTGAACGGCGAGCAATATGTGCCGACAACAATGCCAACCAACCTGGAACAGTGGGGCTATTTTGGCAGCACGCTTCTGCTGGAAACCAGTCAGGAAGCCCTGTTGGGGCAGCGCAGCGCGCAGGACGTCGCGGACGAGTGGGCTGAGTTCCTCACCGACGAGCACGCCAAGTGGAAGGCAAAACAGTGATTTCGCGCACTCAGAAAACTGTCAGGCCCGGGGAAACCCGGGCACGACGCTCGCTCTACCTGCAATACATGGTCGAGCCGTTTTTCTATTTGTCACCCGCAATTCTTCTGATCGGTGCGGTGATCATGGTTCCGCTAATCATCGGAATCTCATATTCGTTCCAATCCATTGAGCTGTTGAAGCCTTTTGCTTCTGGCTGGATCGGGTTTGAAAACTACGTTGATCTGTGGAGAGACCGCAAGTTCTGGATCGCAATGGAGAACACGCTGTTCTGGACCTTTTGGTCGATAACGTTCCAGTTTCTGCTTGGCCTTGGCCTTGCCATGCTTTTGAATACGCAGTTCTATGGAAAGAAACTTTTTCAGGCGCTTGTTTTCCTACCCTGGGCTGTCCCGACCTTCCTTTCTGCGCTGACATGGGCGTGGCTTTTTAACCCTGTCATCGGCCCGCTACCGCATTGGCTGGCCGCCCTTGGCATTCTGTCAGAGCCCTACAATATCCTTGGCGATCCCGAGCTCGCCATATGGGGCCCGATCACTGCAAATATCTGGTTCGGCGTTCCGTTCTTTGCGATCACACTGCTGGCGGCTTTGCAATCGATACCCGGTGAGCTTTATGAGGCCGCAGAAGTCGATGGCGCGACCCCCTGGCAGACTTTCACCAAGATCACGTTGCCGTTCCTTGCTCCGATGATCGCGATCACCGTGATGCTGAGGACGATCTGGATCGCCAATTTCGCCGACCTGATCTATGTGATGACCGGCGGCGGGCCTGCCAATTCGACGCAAATCCTGTCGACCTACATATTCACCACCGCTTTTCGCAAATTGGACTTCGGCTACGCGTCAACCATTGCTGTGGCGCTGCTGCTGATCCTTCTGATTTACGCCGTTATCCTGCTCTGGCTTCGCAAGAAGCTGGTCAAGATTTGAGGAGTTGACCATGTCAGCTGTCAGGAAACCCAACCCCCTGCTGGTTGTGGGTAAATACGCGGCACTTGCGTTCTATCTGATCTTTGCGTTGTTCCCGCTTTATTGGTTGCTCAAGATCGGGTTGACGCCGGACGCGCTGATCTTTTCAGAGGGCACCCGCCTGTTTCCAAGCGAGGTGACCTTTTCAAACTTCAAAACGGTTATCTTTCAGACCGATTTTGTGTCCTACTTCCGGAACTCTCTTGTGGTGTCGCTGGGGGCTGCGTTCTTTACGACCTTGTTCGCGGCTGGGGCGGGTTATGCCTTTTCCCGCTTCGTTTTTGCGGGCAAACGCATCATCATCGCCTTGATGCTGGTCACCCAGATGTTCCCGTTGCTGATGATCATCGCACCCATCTACAAGATCATCGCGGACCTGGGGCTGCTGAATTCGCTGACAAGCCTTATCGTGGTCTACACTGCGTTCAACATCCCCTTTGCAACATTCCTGATGCAGTCATTTTTTGATGGCATACCCAAAGATCTGGAAGATGCGGCGATGATGGATGGCTGTACACGGTTTCAGGCGCTGCGCAAAGTGGTGTTCCCGCTGACATTGCCCGGGTTAGGGGCGACGCTTGGGTTTGTCTTTACTGCCGCGTGGTCCGAGCTGTTGTTTGCGTTGATGCTGATCTCGAAGAACGACGCGATGACATTCCCGGTTGGCTTGTTGACATTTGTTTCCAAATTCTCGGTCGATTGGGGGCAAATGATGGCGGCTGGCGTGCTGGCTCTGATCCCAAGTTGCCTCTTCTTCATCTTCATTCAACGCTATCTCGTGCAGGGCCTCACGTCCGGCGCGGTCAAAGGATAGGAGGCCAGATCATGGCACGTATCGAACTTCGTGACGTTGCAAAACGCTATGGATCCGTCGAGGTCCTGCGCAACATCAATCTTGAAATTCAGGATGGTGAGTTCATCGTTCTGGTCGGCCCGTCAGGCTGCGGCAAATCCACTTTGCTGCGCATGGTTGCTGGTCTTGAACCGATATCAAGCGGCGACTTTCTGATCGATGGCGAGCGTATGAACGATGTGAGGCCAAGGGACCGGGACATCGCGATGGTGTTCCAATCCTACGCGCTCTATCCGCATATGGACGTCGCGCGAAACATGGGTTTCTCGATGGAAATCCGCAAAGCTCCGGTGGCTGAACGCATATCAAAGGTCGCCCAGGCGGCGGAGACGCTGGGATTGACCAAATTAACGGATCGCTTGCCCAAGGCCCTTTCGGGTGGTCAACGTCAGCGGGTTGCCATGGGGCGGGCCATCATCCGAGACCCGCGCGCATTTCTGTTTGACGAGCCATTGTCAAACCTTGACGCCGCTTTGCGTGTCGAGATGCGGCTGGAGATTGCGCGGCTGCATCAAAAGCTCAGCGCGACCATGATCTATGTGACCCATGATCAGGTCGAAGCGTTGACGCTGGCAGATCGGATCGTTGTTCTGAACGCAGGCGACATCCAGCAAGTCGGCAGCCCGCTTGAGCTTTATGAAAGACCGGCCAACAAGTTTGTTGCGCAGTTTATCGGCTCACCCACCATGAATGTTGTGCCTGTATTGGGAACTGAAACTGGTGTGAATGTCGGGAATGGGGTTGAAATTAAAATTCTCGATCAACCCCTTGCCGCTGAGGCCAAAGAACTGGGTGTAAGGCCGGAACACATCGATGTTGTGGAAAACGGTGCCGGTGATCTGTCGGCCGTTGCGGATGTTGTTGAACATCTGGGGTCGGACACGAACATCTACGTCAATGCCGAGGGGATCGGCCCCATGATGGTGCGCAAGCATGGCAATATCCCCGTGAAATCCGGGGATCGCCTCGGTTTGCGCATTCAAGCACAGAATGCACATCTGTTTGCTTCGGATGGTACAGCGTTGCGACGGGCTTGCTGAGATGATGGGCAATTTGGAAGATCGGGCCAAGTCGCACGCGACAGATCTCCATCCGCGGGATATTTAGATGAATGACAATCAGTTATTGCTTCCGGGGTCACAGTCCGAGACCGGCTTTTGGATTGAAACGCCAAGACACCGCGATTGGTTGATGAACCAGGCCAAGCGGCAACTTACGTTCTTCAGCGCAAGTTGCCGGGATGAGCCCGGGTTCTATACACTTGGTCACGATGGTCGCCCGCTGCCCGGCAAGCTGCAGGAGCTGCACACGACAACCCGGTTGATTCATTCTTATGCATTGGGACATCTGTCTGGTTTTCAAGGTGCTGAACGGATCATTGATCACGGTATGGCATTTCTTGAAAGCCATCACCGAGATCGCGACCACGGCGGATATCTCTGGGCGTTGGATGGGGATCAGATCAAGGATGACCGCAAGCTTGCTTATGGGCACGTCTTTGTCCTTCTTGCCTCGGCAAGTGCGAAAATGACGGGTCACCCGGATGCAGACAAACTAATGACAGATGTCCGAAATGTTCTGGAAAAACACTTCTGGGACGAAGAAGCGGGCCTGTTTCGCGATGAATGGAACAGGGATTGGACGCCGTTTTCCGCATATCGTGGAATGAATGCCAATATGCACGGCGTTGAGGCGATGCTGGCTGCCTTTGAGGCAACAGGGGACGAAACCTACCTGTCCCGCGCCGGTCGCATTCTGGACTTTTTCATTGGCAAAATTGCACCCGGTGAAAACTGGCGTCTTCCCGAACACTATTCGTCTGATTGGCAAATTAATCGGGATTATGCGGGCGATCCGATGTTCAGGCCTTCCGGAACAACGCCGGGGCATTCGTTCGAATTGGGTCGGCTTCAGCTTCAGCATTGGGATTTGTCAGGCCGAACGAGCCCTAATGCTCCGAACACGGCGCGCCACCTGATTGCGCAGGCTTTGAAAGATGCGTGGCTGCCTGATGGCGGGTTGGCCTACACACTTGATTTTGATGGCCGCGTTGCCAACGCTTCGCGGTTCTGGTGGCCCATCACCGAAGCCATCGGGGCGATTGCCGCTCTGATCGTGCTAGACAGAAGGCCAGAAGACGAGGAGTGGTACAGAAAGCTCTGGACCTATGCGAATGAAACATTTGTCGATCATCAGCATGGCGGCTGGTATCCAGCAGTAGATGGGGCAGGGGCTGTTGTGACGTCCATCTTTGACGGCAAGCCGGACATCTATCACTCGTTGCAAGCCTGTCTGTTTCCGCTGTCACAACGTCTGTCGAGGATGATGCCGCTTTAGGTTTGGAAAATCCGCAGTTGCGGCTTGTTTTACCCGAGTCAGAATCCGGTGCAGGGTCTTGTCGAATACCCGCAGACTACAAATCGTAGCCTGCGGCGGTGTCCGAATGTCAGGGGCGCGCTCGGTTGCCCTTGCATTCCAGCGTTATGCATTCCAAACAACCTCGAACTCCTCACGAAACGCAAAGCGTTTCAGATGGTCCTCTATAACACCCATCCAAAAATCCAAATCCTCACGAGGGCCGACAGAAGCAACTATTTCCAGCCCTTCGTCCGTCGCTTTCATCGCAACCCTGCGCCGGTTTTCAAACGAAACGTTTCCTTCAGTTGCGTCAAATTCGACTTGCCCTTTGTGGGACCAGTGCTTGCATAACTGCTGAAGATACTTGCTGGCCATTTCTGTTCGCGCATTTCCAGACGCGCACTGGTCTGACAACATTTCCAACGCAGTTTCGGCCGCCCCGCGCATAGACTTGGCAAAAAGTGTTACGTCGATATTCGTGGCCAGGAACGTAACCCCAAGATCTAGACACTTGCGTTGCATCACGGGGTCCAACGTTAGGATGCCCGCTGCCTTGCCCGCGGCCACGATCCCTGTCAACGCGTCCAAAACCGCTTCGACCACGTCGGGGTGGCCAGCATTGCCGATGTGCCCCATATCCGCGGCCAAATCTGACGGACCGATAAATACGCCGTCGACATCTGTCGTCAGAATGTCATCCAGTGCATCCAGGCCAAGGCGGTTTTCCACCTGAACCAACAGGCAAATCTGGTCGCCTGCCGTTGTCAGGTAATCCGGGATCGCCGCGAAACGCGAAGCACGCGCCAGAGCAGACCCAACGCCTCGAACTCCATGTGGTGGATATTGCACTGCGCGCACCAATTCCCGCGCTTGATCGCCGCTTTCAACCATTGGCACCAATATGCTTTGGACGCCAGCATCGAGATATTGCTTGATCATCCAGGTCTCGCCAATTGGCAGGCGCGCTACCGGCTGGCTACCTGTGCCTTCGATGACCCTCACTTGCTCAAGGATAGACCGCAGATCGTTCGGGGCATGTTCCCCGTCAACAAGCAGCCAGTCAAATCTGGATGTGGCGGCGATTTCGGCGGCATATGCATTGGCCATCCCAATCCAACATCCGATCTGGGGTTTTCCGGCTTTCAGTGCGGCCTTGAAGGGGTTTGTTGGCGCGGGCATTAAGGTGCTCCTTCAATCAAATTTGATATCGACCGAGCCGAAGGGTCCGAAATCGGCGTGAATTTCTGTGCTTGGCGGGCATTCGACGGGGCGAATGAAGCTGCCCGACAGGATCACTTGTCCGGGTTCAATACTTTGTCCGTATTGCGCCATGCGCCGGGCCAGCCAGACAACACTTTCAACAGGATCATTCAATACGCCGGCCCCAAGGCCGGTTTCCTCAATCTCACCGTTGCGGAAGGTCAAGGCACCAACCCAGCGCAGGTCGAATTCGTCAATCGCGTTGCGCTCTGTACCCAGCACAATCCCTGCATTGGCGGCATTGTCGCTGATCGTATCAAAGACGGTTCTGGCCTTGCCGGTCTCGGGGTCCTGACGCTGAATACGTGTGTCCAGAATTTCAATCGCCGGTGAGACGTAGTCCGTGGCGGATACGATATCGTCGCGGCTGACATTCTCGCCACCGATGGCGGATTTCATAACAAAGGCGATTTCAGCCTCGATCCGGGGCTGGATGAAACGGCCCGCAGGGACCGTACCACCGTTTTCAAACGCCATATCATCAAACAGGATGCCGCTGTCGGGAATATCGATGTTCAGCGCATATTGCATCGCTTTCGATGTCAGACCGATTTTCCACCCGATGACCTTGCGCCCCTCGGCCAGCTTCTGGCGATAGATGGCGTTCTGCACCTCATAAGCGTCGTCCATACCCATCTGGGGGTGGCGCAGGCTCAGCAGACCGATCTGGTCGCCGGTGCGTTCGGCCTGAAGCAGGTCGGCTGCTGCGCGGGCATGCTCTTCGGGTGTCATGCCTTCTCATCCTCGACTGTGTTGCGCAAGGTGCCGATACCTTCGACAGAAACCTCGACCACGTCACCCGGTGCAAGATATTTTGGCGGGTCAAAGCGCGCGCCCGCACCGGTGGGGGTGCCGGTTACGATAATGTCACCCGGTTTCAGGGTCATGAAGGTCGAGATATACTCGATCTCGCGCCGGATCGGGAACATCATGCGGTCGAGGGTGTCGTCCTGACGCAACTCACCATTGACGCGGGTTTGAATGCGGGCGTCATCCAATTGCGCCGGGTCGGTGAAGGGCACCAGCCAAGGGCCGATCGACCCTGAATTGTCCCAGTTCTTGCCCTGAGTTACGTTGAACTTGGCATGGCGCACCCAATCGCGGATCGTGCCTTCGTTGCACAGCGTCAACGCGGCGATGTGCTCATAGGCTTCGTCCTGCGAAATCCGGCGACCCGCCTTGCCGATTACAATGGCCACTTCGCCCTCGTAATCCAGCGTGTGGTTTTCCGCCGGTCGGATCAGCGGGCGGTTGTGGCCGGTAAAGCCGCTGGCAAAGCGGGGGAACAGCGACATATATTCCGGCTGCGCGCTGCCATCCTTGTATTCCGCATTTCTGTCCGGGAAGTTCACGCCGACGCACAGAATGCGACGGGCATCCGGCATCACCATTTCATAGGTGAAATCGGAATGGGTCACAGGCTTACCCTCGGCCGCCGCAGCCAACCGGCTAAACTCACCCGCAGCGATGACCTCATACAGGCTGGAAAACTCGGGGAAATCACCGTTCAGGGCAATCGCACCATCATCGGTAATCGCGCCAAAGAAGGTATCCCCTTCGGCGGTATAAGTAGCAAAGCGCATTAAGCCTCCTCGGCGGTGTCGATGCCGCCCATGCACAGGTATTTGAGTTCCATGAAGTCATCCAGCCCATGGCGCGAGCCTTCACGGCCCAGACCAGACATCTTAACCCCGCCAAATGGAGCTTCCGCAGTCGAGATCAGGCCGGTGTTGATTCCGACCATGCCATATTCCAGCTTCTCGGAAACTCGCCAAACGCGAGCCAGGTCGCGGGAATAGAAATATGAGGCAAGGCCGAACTCGGTGTTATTTGCCGCAGCGACGACTTCGCTTTCGGTGTTGAACTTAAAAAGGGGTGCGACCGGGCCAAACGTCTCTTCGTTCGCGACCGCCATCTCCGAAGTAACACCGGTCAAAATGGTTGGCTCAAAGAATGTGCCACCCAGATCGTGCGACTTGCCGCCCAGAGTGACTTCGGCACCTTTCGAGGTCGCATCAGCGATGTGCTCAGCAACCTTGTCGACTGCCGCCTGATCGATCAGCGGACCAAATATGATACCTTCGTCAAAGCCATTACCAGTGGGCAAAGTCGCTACTTTGTCGCGCAGCTTGGCGGCAAAGGAATCGTAGACACCGGCCTGCACGTAAATGCGGTTGGCACAAACGCAGGTCTGACCATTATTTCGAAACTTGGCGATCACCGCTCCTTCCACAGCAGCGTCCAGATCAGCATCATCGAAAACAATGAAGGGCGCATTGCCACCCAGCTCCAACCCCAGTTTTTTGATCGTTGGTGCGCATTGCGCATATAGAAGCGTTCCGATCTCGGTCGAACCGGTAAAGGTCAGTTTCTGTACTGTCGGGTTCCCGGTCATCTCGCCGCCAATGCCACGGGCTGAGCCGGTGACGACCGAGAACAGCCCCGCAGGCAGGCCCGCTCTTTCGGCCAGAACCGCCAACGCGATAGCTGAGAATGGAGTCTGGCTGGCCGGTTTCAGAACCATGGAGCAGCCCGCCGCCAGAGCAGGGCCAGCCTTGCGCGTGATCATAGCGTTTGGGAAATTCCACGGCGTAATCGCGGCTACAACCCCGATGGGTTGTTTGATCGTCAGGATGCGTTTGTCTGGAGCGTGGCCTGGGGTGACATCACCATAGGCGCGGCGGGCCTCTTCTGCGAACCACTCAATGAAGCTGGCACCATAGGCGATCTCACCTTTGGCTTCGGCCAGTGGCTTGCCCTGCTCAGCTGTCAGGATGGCACCCAGATCGTCCTGGTTCTCCATCATCAGTTCGTACCAGCGACGCAGAATTTGACTACGCGTTTTGGCGGTGCGTTTAGCCCACCCGTGGCGCGCGGTCTCGGCGGCAGCAATAGCTTCGGCGGTTTCGGCGGCACCCAGATTGGGAACATGACCAATAACTTCACCGGTGGCGGGGTTGGTGACGGCCAGGCTGTTGGCCGGGTCAGCTTCAATCCAGCGTGTACCTACAAGGGCAGCCTCTCGCAGCAAACCGGGGTCATTCAAAGGAAACATTTGGGGACCTGCATCAGTTCGAATTGGATAGATCAACGGCTTGCCCCGCCAAAAGGCACCAGGGGCAAGCAATCGGAATGGAAACCGCGATCCTCAGACCGGGAATATGACGTTAGTCTGACCGGTGCCCGAGGACGGGAAATACTCGGTCACAACCTCGCATTTCTTGTCGTAAGTGTCCCAGCCGAGTGCGCCGTATAGCATCGCGGTATCATGCATCGAACCTTCACCGCAGCAGAAGTTGGCATAGTCACCCAGCATCTTGAGGAACGTAGCGTGATCGCCGTTTTTCCACATTTCCAGCACGTGCAGATCCATCTGGCGATTGAATTCTGAGCTGATTGTGAAAGTGCCGTTATTGGCGGCATAGTCCTTGTTGGCCCAGATCTTGTGCGACAGCGAACCCGACGCAACCAGCAGCACCTTTTCGTCGCTGGCCTCGACTGCTTCGCGGATTGCCTCGCCGACGATACGGCTCTCGTCATGAGCGTGCACGGTGCACCACGCACCGATCGACACCACTTTCATTTCGTGTTCACGGCTCATGAACCGCATCGGTACCAGCGTGCCGTATTCCACCTCAAGGCTGTCCAGGTGATGGGCCAAGGTATAGGCACCCTTTTCGGTCGCAATCCGCGCAATCGCATCACCCAATTCGGGGTTGCCCTCATATTTATAGGGCAGGTCCTGAATGAACTGCGGGAATTCATTCGATGTGAATAGACCCTCAAAATGGTCGTTGGCGTTTATGTGAAAACCTGCGTTCAACACCCAATGCGTATCACAGATGACAACCGTTGTTGCGCCCAGTTCCTTGGCGCGACGAGCAATCTCCCGGTGACCATCAATAGCCGGTTTACGCTTGCCTTTGATCGGTCCTTCCTGCTCGGACATGAGCAGGGTAGGTACGTGAGTCATTTTGGCGGCAAGTACGATTTCTCCCATGGTCTCCTCCTGGAGTTAGAGTTTCTTCGCGCGTATTTCGAGTGCAGTCGGTTACAGTTTCCCGAGCTGCATGATTTTGTGTTGGCCAGTTGCGAAGCCGACGTGTTTTTGTTCCATGTAGAACTCGAAGCTCCAGTTGCCGCCGTCGC
>NZ_JBQFYB010000011.1:0-120425 GCF_056541275.1 Ruegeria sp. AI2 | reverse complement strand
GTCAACCGCGTCGACAACGCATACGGCGACCGAAACCTCGTCTGCACATGCCCACCAATGACAGAATACGAAGACGCCGCTGAGTGAAACCAACAAACCCTGCCGAAACATCGGCGGGGTTTTTCGCCAATCGGAAACGCGTGTTCTGATTTGTGTCTGTTTCAGATGTCGTTTTTGCCTGGTAAAGCGTCTTTTCCGCTTGCTGCAGGTGCGAAGGCCCCCTAGGTCTGTCCGTGGGACACCCCTCCCCAACGAGGGGCGTGTATCTGGAAGGGTAATACACATGACGATCGAACAACCGGCGACGCGGCCGGCAAATCCGCGCTTTTCTTCGGGCCCCTGTGCCAAACCCCCCACATTTGACCTGACAAAACTGGCCGATGCCGCATTGGGCCGGTCGCACCGCGCCGCTGTCGGCAAGGACAAGCTGAAGGCGGCCATCGAAGGCACGCGCGAGATTCTGGGCATTCCAGCGGATTACCGCATTGGCATCGTTCCCGCCTCGGACACTGGCGCGGTTGAAATGGCGCTGTGGTCTTTGCTGGGTGCGCGCAAGGTCGAGATGCTGGCCTGGGAAAGCTTTGGGTCCGGCTGGGTGACCGATGTGGTCAAGCAGTTGAAAATCGACGCCGAGGTGAAAACCGCGGATTACGGGCAGATCGTTGATCTGGCCTCTGTCGATTTCGCAAATGACGTGGTCTTTACGTGGAACGGCACCACCTCGGGTGTACGGGTACCCAATGGCGACTGGATTGCCGATGACCGTCAGGGCCTGACGATCTGCGATGCAACCTCGGCGGCCTTTGCGATGGATCTGCCCTGGGACAAGCTGGATGTAACGACCTTCAGCTGGCAGAAAGTGCTGGGCGGCGAAGCGGCCCACGGGATGCTGATCCTCAGCCCGCGCGCCGTTGAACGGCTGGAAAGCCATACCCCCGCATGGCCGTTGCCCAAGATTTTCCGCCTGACCAAGAGCGGCAAACTGATCGAAGGCATCTTTACCGGGGCAACGATCAACACGCCGTCAATGCTGGCGGTCGAAGATTATCTCTTTGCACTGGACTGGGCCCGCTCGGTGGGCGGATTGCAGGGGTTGATCGCGCGGGCGGATGCCAATGCGGGTGCGGTACACGCGTTCTGCGACCAGAACGGCTGGATCGCAAACCTGTCAGAGGATGAGGCGACACGGTCGAACACTTCGGTCTGCCTGAAGTTCACCGACGCCCGTATTCAGGACGGTGCAGCCTTTGCCAAGGCAGTCGCCAAGCGGCTTGAGACCGAGAATATCGCGCTGGATATCGGCGCCTATCGCGACGCGCCAGCAGGTCTGCGCATCTGGTGCGGCGGTACGGTTGAAACCTCGGATATCGAGGCGATGCTGCCCTGGCTGGCCTGGGCCTTTGCGACCGAGATCAAAGCGCAGGCGCAAGCTGCCTGAGTTTCATGTGCCGGGCTGAAGCCCGGCCTACCCCATCACCGATATAGGGCGGGCGCCAGCCCGCTATCCCCCTGAAGAATTCAAAGGACCAAGCAAAATGGCTCCCAAAGTACTGGTATCCGACAAGCTCAGCGAAACCGCAGTGCAGATTTTCCGCGACCGTGGCATCGACGTGGATTTCATGCCCGAGCTGGGCAAAGACAAGGACAAGCTGGCCGAGGTGATCGGTCAATATGATGGTCTCGCCATCCGTTCGGCCACCAAGGTCACACCGACCCTTCTGGAAAAAGCCGACAGGCTGAAGGTCATCGGCCGCGCCGGGATCGGCACCGACAATGTCGACAAAGAGGCGGCCTCGAAAAAAGGTGTGATCGTGATGAACACGCCCTTCGGCAACATGATCACCACCGCCGAACACGCCATCGCGATGATGTTCGCCGTGGCGCGGCAAATCCCCGAGGCCAGCACCTCGACCCATGCGGGCAAGTGGGAAAAGTCCAAGTTCATGGGGATCGAGCTGACCAACAAGACACTGGGCGTGATCGGTGCCGGCAACATTGGTGGCATCGTGTGCGAACGTGCGTTGGGCCTGAAGATGAAGGTTGTCGCCTATGATCCTTATCTGGGCGAAGAGAAAGCCTCTAAGATGGGCGTGGAAAAGGTCGAGCTGGACGAACTGCTGGCGCGTGCCGATTTCATCACCCTGCATGTGCCGCTGACGGATCAGACCCGCAATATCCTGAGCCGCGAGAATCTGGCCAAAACCAAAAAGGGTGTACGGATCATCAACTGTGCCCGTGGCGGTCTGGTCGATGAAGTGGCGCTGGCCGAGATGCTGCAATCCGGCCATGTCGCAGGCGCGGCCTTTGACGTGTTCAGCGAGGAACCCGCCAAGGACAACGCATTGTTCAACCTACCCAACGTGGTCTGCACGCCCCATCTGGGCGCGGCGACGACCGAGGCGCAGGAGAACGTGGCGCTGCAGGTGGCTGAACAGATTTCGAACTACCTGCTGACAGGCGCGGTCGAGAACGCGCTGAACATGCCCAGCGTGACCGCGGAAGAAGCCAAGCTGATGGGGCCGTGGATCAAGCTGGCAGGTCATCTGGGCAGCTTCATCGGCCAGATGACGGACGAGCCGGTCAAGGCGATCAACATCCTCTATGACGGTGTGGCCGCTGAAATGAACCTGGCCGCGCTGAACTGTTCGGTGGTCGCGGGGATCATGAAAAAGTTCAACCCCGAGGTGAACATGGTCTCGGCCCCTGTGGTCGCGAAAGAGCGCGGGATCAAAATCTCGACCACCAATCAGGACAAGTCGGGTGTTTTTGATGGCTATATCAAAGTCACGGTCGTAACGGACAAGCGTGAACGGTCGATCGCTGGCACGGTGTTCAGCGATGGCAAGCCGCGCTTTATCCAGATCAAGGGCATCAATATTGATGCCGAGGTCGGCGCTCATATGCTGTACACCACCAACGAAGACGTGCCCGGCATCATCGGCACGCTGGGTCAAACCATGGGTGAAAACAACGTCAACATCGCCAACTTTACCCTCGGCCGATCCGAGGCCGGAGGCGAAGCCATTGCATTGCTCTATGTCGACGAACCGGTCCCGGCCGAAGCGCGGGCGAAGCTTGCCGAAACAGGCCTGTTCACGCAGATCAAGCCGCTGGAATTCGACGTCGCCTGATTGGGGCTGTTGAGTTTGAGGAACAGTTCACGACCCGGTTGCACCTGCGATCGGGCCACTTGTTCTCTCTGGTTGCGATCTGAGGCACAAGCAAGCTGAACTTTACCGCTGGAGGTCGTCTATGACGCAGCCAATCTATGTTATTGGTGATCTGCACGGGCAGGTGGCCGAGCTGGAGCGCGCGCTGTCCCTGATCCAAAGCGATGGCGGCCCCGACGCTCAGATCGTGTTTCTGGGTGATTATGTGGATCGCGGCCCTGACAGTCGCGGGCTGATCGACCGCCTGATTGCCGGGCGTGATGCTGGCCGAAACTGGATCACTCTGCTGGGCAATCACGACCGCATGTTTGCCTGGTTCATGGAGGACACTCCACGCCACGATCCGCATTTGTTGGTGGGATACCACTGGCTGCATGACAGGTTGGGCGGGATCGACACCCTGCGCAGCTATGGGGTGGAATTCGAAGGTCAGATCCGCCTTGAAAACCTGCACCGGATGGCACAGGCAGCCGTGCCGAAATCGCACCTGACCTTTCTGCGCGATCTGGTGGTGATGCATCAGACGCCCGAGATTGCCTTTGTTCACGCGGGTATCCGTCCGGGTGTGCCACTGAATGAACAGCAGGCAAGTGATCTGATCTGGATCAGACAGGACTTCCACGACTACCAAGGCCCGCATCCCAAACTGATCGTTCATGGACACACGCCTGTGGATCAGGCGACGCATTATGGCAACCGGATCAATCTGGACACGGGGGCCGGGTACGGACGCCCGACGGGCGTCGCCGTATTCGAGGGACAGAATTGCTGGGAACTGACCGAACAGGGTCGAACACCGTTGACGCCCTGAGTCTGCTCGCCTGGGTATGACATTGGAGATTTAATATGTATGTCGCCACTTTGCTGACCAACCCGGCCGCACCCTCACTGGACCGTGCCTTGCCGGAATCGCTGCGCAACGCGTGGGGCGGTGGGGATGTCCTGTGGCTCAGCCCGGACGAGGCGGTCGAGTTTGACCTGCGCGACATGCCCGCCAATCGCTGGGACGTTTGGGCAGACTTGCAGGGCATGGGCGTGGACCTGATTGTGCAGCCCGCACAGGGGCGGCGTAAACAGATGCTGCTGGCCGATATGGACAGCACCATGATCCAGCAGGAATGCATTGATGAACTGGCGGATGAGGCTGGCGTAGGCGAAAGGGTCAAGGACATCACCGCCCGCGCCATGGACGGAGAGTTGGATTTCGAAGGTGCCCTGATCGAACGGGTTGGTCTGCTGAAGGATCTGGATGAAAGCGTCATTGGCAAAGTTCTGCGCGAACGGATCACCCTGATGCCCGGCGGACAGGCGTTGCTGGCAACGATGCGGGCTAACGGAGCCTATGCTGCACTGGTGTCCGGTGGCTTTACCGCCTTCACCACGCGGGTGGCAGAGCTGCTGGGGTTCGATGAAAACCGCGCCAACACTCTGCTGGCCGCAGATGGCAAACTGACGGGCGATGTGGCGCGTCCTATTCTGGGACGTCAGGCTAAAATCGAGGCGCTTGAACAAATCTCCACTCGCCTTGGCCTGTCCGAGGATGACGTGATCGCCGTCGGCGACGGGGCCAATGATCTGGGCATGCTGGGGCGGGCCGGAACCGGGGTTGCCCTTCATGCCAAACCGTCGGTGGCTGCGAAATGCGACGTGCGGGTGAATCACGGCGACCTGACGGCACTGCTTTACCTGCAAGGGTACAGTCGCGCGGATTTTGTCGAATCCTGACAGGGCTTTTCATTATTTAACATTTATGTTAAATAAAGGTCATGAGCACGCTTCTGACCACCTTTTCCGCTTTGTCCGATGCCACCCGGTTCTCGATTGTCGAGCAACTGATGGAGCAGGGCGAACTGCCCGCCGGTGACCTGATCGAAGGGCGCGGAATGTCCGGCGCTGCGATTTCGCGCCATCTGAAAGTATTGCGCGAAGCCGGGCTGGTTGAACAGCGCGTGCGGGGCACCCAACGGATGTACTCCATCCGGCCCGACGGGCTGCGGATGATTGCCGACTGGACGATCTCCAAACGGCAATTCTGGGAAAGCAGCCTCGATCGCCTCAGTGATATCATCGAAAGGGAGAATTCATGGCCGACCTGAAACTGGAACGGGACTTCCCCGTCAGCCCAGAAGACCTGTTTGCATGGATCAGCGACGGCAGCCGGTTGTTGCAATGGTGGGGGCCCGAAGGGATGCACGTGCCTGAACACAATCTGGATTTCTCGCGCACCGGCCCGTGGTATTCGGTCATGGAAAACGGCGAGGGCCAGCAATACAAGGTCTCGGGCCACGTGACGCATGTCGACCCGCCAAACTCGGTGGGGTTTACCTGGGGCTGGCATGACGATCAGGATCAGCGCGGGGCCGAAAGCCACGTCACCTTTACAGTCACAGCGACAGGCACGGGGTCACGCCTGGTTTTGGACCACCGCGAACTGGCCGATGCCGAAGCAGCCGCGAACCACAATCAGGGCTGGACGTCTTCGCTGCGCAAACTCGAAGCGAAGTGCAAATAAGGTTTCATCAGGGAGGAGCGATATGCCCCAATATTTGTTTGTCTATCACGGGGGACACACCCCGACCGACCCCGCCGAGATCGAGGCGACCATGGCCGCTTGGGGCGCATGGTTTCAGGGTATGGCCGAAGCGTTAGAGATCCCCGGCAACCCGGTCGGACAATCCTATACGGTCAGCAGCAGCGGGGTCGTCGACAATGGCGGTGCGAACCCGGCCTCGGGCTTTACCGTAATCAAGGCCGACAGCATCGACGCCGCGACCGAGATGGCCAAGGGCTGTCCGATGGTCGTCAACGGTTCGGGCTCGGTCGAGGTTGCCGAGGTGCACGAGATCGAGATGTAGCGGCCTTAGCCGGGGAAACCCGGCGCAGGTTTGATCACGCCGCATTCCAGCCCCCGGCGGCTGTATTGCGTGGCGTTCATGAATTTGCGGGTGGCCGGGTGATCGGCCTCCAGCACACCTAGGCTCACCAGAATGGCGGCGATGGCACATTCGCTGGCCCGTGTGGTGCCATCGGTGATCTTCAACGCAACGCCCATGCGTTTTTCCGGGATGATGGCCACAAACACCGCCTCGGCCCCGGTCTTGATGGCGACGCGCCCGTTCATGGCGCGCATCAGTTCGGTGCAGGCACGGGTCTCACCGGCAACCAGTTCCGGATGCTTCACCATGGCTGCCACCAACTGAACCGCCGCCTCGCTGGAACGGTCGGACCGATCCGAGGCGCTTGCGAACCACGCCATCGACCGGGCCAGCCCGGCCAGCGACACGGCGAAATTCGGGGCGGAACAGCCGTCAATACCGTAACCGGGGCTGGTTTCGCCTGACGTCTCTTCGATGGCAGACAGGCAGGCCTGCTGCACCGGGTGGTCGATTTCCAGATATTCCGGTCCTGCGCCCATATGCTGACCCAGTGTCAGGAAACCACAATGCTTGCCGGAACAATTGTTGTGGATCTGGCACGGGGTGTCATCCGCCAGAATCAGCCGATCCCGCGCGGCAGTGTCCGCTGGCTCCTGTGGCCCGCAGCGCAAGTCGTGCTCGCTCAGCCCCAGATGATCAAGCCACGCTGTCACGCGGTCGGTATGGATCGCGGCCCCATTGTGGGACGCGCAGGCCAACGCAAGATGTTCGCTGTTCAATCCGTATTTTGCCGCGGCTCCCGACGTGACCAGCGGAAGCGCCTGAATCATCTTGGCGGATGAGCGCGGATAGATAACCGCCTGCGGGTCGCCCCAGCTGCGCACGATCTGGCCGGTGTCGTCGCAGATGACCGCGTGGCCCAAATGCAGGCTTTCCAGCAAGTTGCCACGCCACAGTTCTGTCATTGCTACGGGCTGCGTCATCTGGACCTCCGAAATTTATGCGCAAAATTCTGCCAATCGCCCTTTCGCCTGTGGCGAAACCTGCGTTAGTGTGTGTATGTCGGCAATCATCGGAATGCGCAACGGAATAGACGGGCCGGAAGGGTTCGCAGCCATGTCCGATGGATTTGAGGTATCGGTCGAGCTAGGAGGCTGGACAAATGGGATCAATGCTCGTTCGTACGATCGCGGGCCTGTGTGTGGCAGGCATCGCCGCAACGTCTGCACTCGCCCAACAGGCGACAAGCACAAACCGGGTTGCTGCAAAAACGGACTGGAGCGTTTTTGTCGAAGATGATCCCACCGAATGCTGGAGCGTTTCTGCCCCCAAGGAAACCGTGAACACCCGGGGCGGGCGTGTCGTATCCGTGCGGCGCAGCGACATCCTGTTGTTTGTGTTCTATCGCCCCAATGCCGAGGTCAAAGGACAAGTGACCTTTACCGGCGGCTATCCGTTTGCTCCGGGGTCGACGGTGAACCTGAATGTCGACGGGTCCGAGTTTGAACTGTTCACCGAAGGTGAGTGGGCCTGGCCCGCATCAGATGCAGATGACGCCAAGATCGTCACAGCGCTGAAACGCGGAACCGAGGCTGTTCTGACTGCCCGGTCCGAACGCGGCACACAAACCAAGGACACCTTCTCGCTGCTGGGCTTTACCGCAGCAATCGAAGACGCTGAAAAGCGCTGCACCAAGTAAGCACCCCGACCTAAGCAAATGGTCCCGTCTTTGGCGGGGCTTTTTTGTTTTTACGCTTCCCTGTACCTTTACGCAGGATCAACCCGTTTACTTGATCCGTATCAATGTGAGCTCTGACGATTTCCGAACTAATCAGTTCAAGAGAAACCAAGGAGTTGCCACCATGCTGAACAAATCTCTTGTCGCGTTGATGATGATATCGGCCATGCTGCTGAGTGCCTGCGAAAACAAGGGCGAGACTTATCCTGTAACCGGCGAACAATGCGGACCGAACGATCCGGTCAAGACCCTGGATGCCGAAGATTGCTATATCCCACCCGCGGGTGTCTGACGCGGAACTGCATTTCCGTTGGTTTAGGGGGCCAACCGGCATCTAAACCTTTCTGGCAAAACATGTTACTCTGGCCTGACCCCAGCTGAATGGATGAATGAGGCGGCCATGCGTCTGATCTTGATCGCGCTGCTTTTGCCAGCTACCGCAACCGCCGACCCGGCGTTGGAATGTTCCGACGCCGGATCACAAGTCGAAATAGGATCCTGCGTCGGAGAGATGGAAGCACGGGTCTCGCGCGCGCTGCAGGTGAGTTTTGATTTGGCGGTACAATCTGCCAAGGAGCTGGACGAGGTCACCGGGCGGATAGTGGCTGAACCTGCCCTTATGGCGGCGCAACAGGCCTGGGAAACCTATCGCGATACGCATTGCACCGCCGTCGGCGCGTCGTTTGGTGGCGGATCGGGTTCAGGTATCGCAATCACATCATGCCGGGTGAATTTGGGGCGGGCACGCGTTGAAGAACTGTTGAGTTTTGCAGATTGACTGAAACGATTCCTTTTGATCTTTGCACAGGTTCCTATATAGAGGCGCATCCCAAGCCAGAATCCTTGAAGATACGCCTCAGCAGGTACCACAATGTCGCCCAAAGCGCCGATCACTCAAGACGTCATGACCCTCCCTCGCAAATTGCCCGAGGGGAAGGTGAACCTTGTCGGTCTCACCCGCGACCGTTTGCGCGAGGTCCTGATCGAACATGGTACGCCCGAAAAGCAGGCAAAGATGCGTACCGGTCAGATCTGGCAGTGGATCTATCAATGGGGCGTGCGCGATTTTTCCCAGATGACGAATCTCGCCAAAGCCTACCGTGCGCAACTGGCCGAAAACTTTGTGGTCGAGATACCCGAGGTGGTGACCCGACAGGTATCCGAGGACGGGACCCGCAAATATCTGTGCCGGATCGCGGGCGGGCACGAGGTCGAGGTGGTCTACATCCCCGAGGAAGATCGCGGAACGCTATGCATATCGTCTCAGGTCGGATGTACGTTGACATGTTCGTTTTGTCATACGGGCACCCAGAAGCTTGTACGTAATTTAACATCTGCCGAAATTGTCGGGCAGATCATGATGGCGCGCGACGATCTTGACGAATGGCCGACCCCCGGTGCGCCAAAGGATGAAACGCGCCTTCTGTCAAACATCGTTCTGATGGGAATGGGCGAGCCGCTTTACAATTTCGAAAACGTCCGCGATGCGATGAAGATCGCGATGGATCCCGAGGGGATTTCCCTGTCGCGCCGCCGCATTACGCTGTCGACCAGTGGAGTGGTACCCGAAATTGCGCGCACGGCTGAGGAAATCGGCTGTCTGCTGGCGATCTCGTTCCATGCAACCACGGATGAAACCCGCGACGTTCTGGTTCCAATCAATAAACGCTGGAATATCGAGGAGTTGTTGCAGGCGCTGGCCAGCTATCCCAATGCCTCGAACTCCGAGCGGATCACGTTCGAATACGTGATGCTGGATGGTGTGAATGACAGCGACGCGGATGCCCATCGTTTGATCGACCACATCAAGCGTCACAAAATTCCGGCCAAGATCAACCTGATCCCGTTCAACGAATGGCCCGGCGCGCCGTACAAGCGCAGCTCGAACAACCGCATTCGCGCTTTTGCCAACATCATCTATCAGGCAGGCTACGCCTCTCCCATTCGCAAGACACGGGGCGAGGATATCATGGCGGCGTGCGGTCAGTTGAAATCGGCAACCGAACGTGCCCGCAAATCGCGCAAACAGATTGAGTCCGAAGCCGGTTTAACCCGGTAGTTTTTCTGTCCGGTTCATCATGGATCGGGTGGTCGTGCTTTGATTGTCCAAGATGACCGCCTGCACGCATGAAGTGTGCCTGTAAACTTAATGTTTCAGATGCTGATTCAATATGCATAATTTGCTATATTTTAATGATTCAATGCCGCAGGATGCAGGTTCAAATCGATGCACAAGGCGGTGAGATTCCGGGACCTGAGCTAGTAAGAGTTCCCGGAGCCGCTAGAATAAGAACACTGTCGTCACGTGGCGCTCAGGCGAACTGATTTTCAGGTGGGTCGTAATAATGGACTCGTATCTTCGAATATTTCTCCAGCACAAGGCCATTGCGTGCGCGATACTTCTGATTTCTTCAGGACTGGCAACGGCAGATGGTCACAACGCCCACATCGCGATCGAAAACCCGGCAGAGCTAAGCAAGGATGAGGCCGCGGCCCACTACCATTCGCTCAGCCGCCGCATGGCACGGGGGTATGCTGCGGCGCAACTGGATCTGGTTCTAAACTACCAAAGCTGGCCGCTTTTCAACGACGCGCCATATATCTCGGCCACACACGGACAGCGTTTCGTCAACACGTATGCCAACCGAATGGCGCACAACTATGGGACATTGCAACAGGGCGAAGAACTGCCCGTGGGATCGGTGCTTGCCAAGGACAGCATGACGGTGACCGATGAAGGTCACATACACCCCGGCGCCATGTTCATAATGGAAAAACTGCCAGAGGGTACCAGCCCGAACACCGCTGACTGGCGTTATATCATGGTGCTGCCAGACGGGTCCTTGTATGGCGATACCATGGGCGCCCGTGCCAGCGAAGTTGCATATTGCCATGTCTGTCACGAACAAGTGGCGGATCGTGACTATACGTTCTTTGTTCCCGAAGAATATCGGGCGGGAAACTAAGCCGGTTCACCCGGCAGCTTGAGTTCTGTCGCCTCACGGCGGCTGAGCTGTTCGCCTTGCTTCCGTTTGGACAGCACCTCGCGGGCCAACGCGTATTTGTCATCTTGCCAGAAGATCAGGCATCCGTTGCAGCCCTTGCCGCAGCATCCTTCCGTGCCGATGCGGTTTGTCTTGAACCGGCGTTCGTTGCCGTCTTGGCCAATCTTTTCAACCAGATCATCGCGACGGCGTGCATAGGCAGTTGGGTTGTCGCGACCGGTGGTTTCCAATCCCTGCACGAGCTTGTCAAAGCGAATGCGGCTCCAGTGTTCGTCGGTCAGGGCGCGTTCCTTGCGCAGCACTGAATAGACCGGAAAACGGGCGCGCAGATTGTCGATATCCTCGTGATCAAACAGGGTGAAAGGCATCCGAATGATGGTTTTTGTGCTGCCATGCACGACGTCCAGCCGTGCGCCATCATGGGCGCGTTCGAAATCATAAACCCGCAGCAGAACCGTGTCGCGCGCAACTGGCGAGACGAAATCCAGCACATCACCCGGTTCCAGCTTGTTCTTCACCTCGACCAGAAAGGCATCCTCGGTCACTTCGGTGACGATCCCGGCATATTCCCATTGCGCGATGGATGCGGTGTGTTCGTAATCATGGGCGTAATTGGTCAGCCGCCCTTCGTGGAAGGCCAGCGTATAGCCGCGATTCCCGACGGTTTCGAGCTCACGCATGTAAGGCTTGGGGTCCCAGTTTTCGGGGTCCGCGAAATAGTCATCTATCGCCATACGATAGGCTCGCGCGACGATCGCGGCGTAGTATTCCGATTTGCCGCGCCCTTCGACCTTGAGGCTGTCGACACCGATTTTCAGGTACTCATCCAGCTTCGGCATGATGCAGAGGTCGCGTGAGTTGAGGATGTACGAGCCGCGATCATCCTCTTCGATGGGCATCAGGTCACCGGGGCGGCAGCCTTCTTCCAGCAGGAATTCGAACAGGTCGGCGTTTTCCTCGGTGATACGCAGCTCCTGATGTGTGCCATCCTTGAGGCGCAGTTTCAGACCATAGTTCCAGCGACAGGAATTGGCACAGTTGCCCTGGTTGGCCCCGCGTTCGGCCATGAAATTCGACAGCAGACAGCGGCCCGAGTAGGTCATGCACATGGTGCCGTGCACGAAGGCTTCTAGCTTAATATCAGGGCATTTCTCACGGATCTCGACCAGTTCGGGATAGGAAACCTCACGCGCCAGAACCACCAGCTCGGCCCCCTGATCCTGCCAGAACTTCACCGACAGCCACGAACAGATATTGGCCTGGGTCGAGATATGCAGCGGCAGTTCGGGCGCGCGCTCGCGGACGTATTGGAACACGCCTGGATCGGCGATGATCAACCCGTCGGGCTGCACCTTGCGCACCGTGTCGATATATTCGTCCAGCTTCGGGATGTCTTTGTTGTGCGAGAACAGGTTCAGGGTCAGGTAGGCGCGTCGGCCATGGCTGTGACAGAACTCGACCCCTTCAATCACCTCGTCCAGCGAAAACTCGGACTTGGTGCGCAGCGACATATCCGGCGTGCCCAAGTACACGGCGTCTGCCCCATAGAGGATGGCGAGCTTAAGTTTGCGCAGATTGCCCGCAGGCATCAGCAATTCGGATCTGGGCTGGGTCATGGAAGCTACCTGACAAAGGATCAAGGCGGCCTTCTACGCCAAAATCATTGCGCCCAAAACCCTGTTATCTGCGACGGAACCGCGCTGTGCCAATGACCTCGATCAGTTGTTTGCGCACCGGCTCGGGTTGCGCCTCGACTGCGTTCAGAACCTCACGCAGTTCAGCGCGCAGCCCATGCATCTGATCAATCAATGAGATCATCATCGACAGCGCATCGGCCTCCATGTCGTATTGCTCGTGCAACTCGCAAGCCAGTTCCAGCCGGGCAACGTCGATACTGTGATAGACCAGCCCCTGCGCTGATTGTTCAGGGATCACGATTTCGGCCGCAAGATACTCGGTCAGGCGGTCCGAGGTCAGGCGCGAGACGGTTTCGATCAGTTCCTTTTCGGTCAGGGTCATGACGGCATTCCTTTCCGCGGATCGTAGCGGTGCGTTTCGCGCCATGTCTCCATGAACTGCCTGAGATCATCATCGATCTTGTCGGGCATCGAGACAGTCAATTCGATCAGTTGGTCGCCGCGCAGGGACGAACCGCGTTTCTTCACCCCCTTGCCGCGCAGGCGAAGGGTTTTGCCGCTGCTTGTGCCCGCCGGAACATTGACGTTCACACCGCCATCGATGGTGGGGGCGGCGACTTTCCCGCCCAGAATGGCCTCATCGATGCTGATCGGCAGCGTGATATGGATGTCGTCGCCCTGACGGTCAAACACCGGATGTTTGGCGACCGTGACGGTCACCAACGCATCCCCCGGAGGGCCTTCGCCATAACCCGGAGCACCCTTGCCGCGCAGGCGGATGGTCTGACCTTCGGTTATACCGGCGGGGATCTTGACCTCGATCCGGTTGCCGTCTGGTAGGGTCAATTTCTGGCTGGCGCCAAACACGGCATCCAGAAAGCTGATTTGCAGGGAATAATTCAGGTTATGCCCCGGCGCATGAAACTCATGCCTTTGCTGGCCGCCAAATCCACCGCGGCCGCGCATGAATTCGGCAAAGATGTCCGACATGTCGTCCGGGTCCGCCTGACTCCCGCGATAGGGGTTTCCAGCGGCCTCAGCATAGTCCCGGTAATAGTGTTGTTGCGGGCGTTCCTGACCCGATGCGTCGATTTCGCCATTGTCGTAACGGGCGCGGGTTTCAGGATCTTTCAGCAAGTCATACGCAGCAGCTGCGGCCTTGAATTTGGCCTCGGCCTTGGCATCGCCGGGTTTCAGGTCCGGGTGGCACTCCTTGGCAATACGCCTGTAGGCTTTCTTGATTTCGTCGGCACTGGCGTCTTTCGATACGCCAAGGACGGAATAGGGATCGTCGCTCATCTCACACTCACGGGTCAGGGACAGGTCTGATCTTGATGAATGTGTTCTACCACGTGTTTTCAACGGGTCAAAAGGAAGAGGCGATTGAATTGTCTCGAAAAAACTCAGAAGTCTGCTAATATCTTCATATTTCTGATTGTAGATTGACGGAGGCCATCCCATGTCGCGCAGAATTAAATCCGCTTTGGCCCTGCTGGCCGGCAATGCCATTGGGCTGTTGCTGGCTTCGCTGATACTGTCCGGTTTCGCGATCAAACCGATCTCATTTATCGTGGTTGTGATCGTTTTCACCGTCGTTCAGGTGATCGCCGAGCCATTGATACTGAAGCTTGGCGAAAAGAAAGCGCCCGCATTGAAAGGCGGGATCGCTCTGGTCGTGACATTTGTGGGCCTGTTGGTGACCGATCTCATCGCGTCGGGGCTGACAGTTGGCGGTATCTCGAACCTGCTGGCGGCGACGCTGCTTGTCTGGCTGGGGGCGTTGATCGCCAGCGTGGTACTGCCGATCTACGTTTTCAAGGACCTGCGTGCCGCAAAGAAGTAATCACAGCGCGTTCAGGCTGGCCTCGATCGCCTTCCACAGTTCGTCCACCGGTTCGCATCCAACGGACAGGCGGATGAAGGCCGGGTCGACACTATCGCCCCAGCGCGCGCGGCGCTCGGCCGAGCTGTGAACACCACCGAAGGAGGTGGCGGGGCGCAAAAGCGGGCAAGTGTTGATGAAGGCTTCGGCCTTGTCTTCGCTTTCCAAAGTCAAGGATAGCAGAAATCCGAACCGTGCCGTTTGTGCCTGCGCCAGTGTGTGTGATGGATCATCGGCCAGCCCAGGATAGCGGACCTGCTTGACCGCTGGGTGACCTGCCAACCGTTCTGCCATTACCTGAGCCGAATTGCACATCCGGTCAAACCGGACATCCAGCGTTTCCAACCCGCGATGCAACAGCCATGCCTCATGCGGTCCGGGGATCGAGCCGGAAACTCTCCGCCATTCCTCGACCCGTTCCATGATGTCACTGTTGCGGCTGGCCACGTGACCCATCAGCATGTCGGAATGCCCGCCCATCGCCTTGGTGTCGGACGACACGACCACGTCGATGCCCAAATCCAACGGGCGCTGACCCAGCGGTGTCATCGTCGTATTGTCGGCAATCGTCACCCCGCCAGCAGACCGCACCTGTTCGGCTATAACTTTCAGGTCAATCATGTCCAGACCGGGGTTCGAAGGGCTTTCGGCGAACACAACGTCAAACTCATCAAATCCACCTGCGGCAAACGCTGTGGTCGGGCGCTCTTCAACTGTCACGCCAAGACGCGAAAGGAACCGGTCCGCCAGCAGACGGGTGACATAGTACCCGTCCGAAGGGATCAGAAGGCGCGACCCGGCTTGCACCGTTGCAAACAGAGCCGCAGAAATCGCGGCCATGCCGGACGGGAAGCTGAGGCAAGGTGCGTCTTCCAGATGCGACAAAACATGCTCAAGATGTACCCAGGTGGGGTTATCGACACGGCCATAGGTCGGGTGACCGTCCGGCGCACCGGGCAGATGGAACATGCTGCTTTGCGTCAGTGGAAGGGCGACGGGTTCGCCTTTTGACAACGCGTTGCCACGCAGGTGGAGCATTTCGCCTGTCTTTGGGGGTTTCATCGCTCAGCGCCCCGGAATTTCGTCGCGGGGCGGGGCGGGTTCCCAGTTCTCGATGATCTCGGCCGCCTCCTGCGCGGTATCGACAAAGCGGAACAGGTCCAGATCCTCGTCCGAGATCGTACCGGCATCTGCCAGTGCGTCCCAGTTGATAACCTTTTCCCAAAACGCGCGGCCAAACAGCAGGAAAGGCACGCGATCCATTCTGCCGGTCTGGATCAGGGTCAGGGATTCGAACAGTTCATCCAGCGTCCCAAACCCACCGGGAAAGATGGTGATGGCGCGGGCGCGCATCAGGAAGTGCATTTTGCGGATCGCAAAATAGTGGAAATTAAAGCTGAGATCTGGCGTCACGAAACTGTTTGGTGCCTGTTCGTGCGGAAGCACGATGTTCAGCCCGATCGAGCACCCGCCTGCTTCGTGTGCACCGCGATTGCCAGCTTCCATTACACCGGGGCCGCCGCCAGTGACGATCACATTCTCGCGGCATCCGGTTTCTTTCGATTTCACGGTCATCAGTCGCGCGAATTCGCGTGCCTCATCATAATATTTCGACAGACCGGCCAGGGTTTCTGTCCGCGCGGTGTGCTTTTGCGAGGGTTCGGGAATGCGGGCGCCGCCGAACATGACGATGGTCGACGTGATCTCGCGCTCGGTCATAATCATTTCGGGTTTCAGCAACTCAAGCTGCAAGCGTACAGGGCGCAGCTCGTCCCGGCACAGAAACTCGTCATCCGCGAAAGCCAGACGGTAGGCCGGAGAGCGTGTTTGCGGTGTGTCCGGAACCTCTTTCGCGGTCGAGCGGTCGGTCTGCGCATCGCGAAACGGACTGTGACGGTCTTCTCTCATCGGTGATCGATCCCTGCTTGCGTGTTTGACAAACAGCTATAGGGTTCGCGGGCAGAGTGCCAGTCACGGAAAGACGAGAATGAATTGGAAAAGTGAAATATCGGCAGCACGGGACCGCATCGCGGGATATGCGCAGGTGACCCCGGTTATGGAAAGCAACATTCCCGGCTATCCGGTTGAACTGAAACTCGAGCACATGCAGCATACTGGCAGTTTCAAGGCGCGGGGTGCGTTCAATACGCTGCTCAGCTCGGATGTGCCGGCTGCGGGTGTGGTCGCCGCATCCGGTGGCAATCATGGTGCGGCGGCAGCTTATGCAGCGCAGACGCTGGGGTATCCTGCAAAGATATTTGTGCCGGAACTGGCGGGTCCGTCCAAGATCGCACTGATCCGGCAAACCGGTGCCGACCTGAGCGTTGTTTCGGGTGAATACGCGAACGCGCTGACCGCAGCGCAAGAGCATGAGGCAATGACGGGTGCAATGCAGATCCATGCTTATGACGCCCCGGCCACGGTGGCGGGGCAAGGGACCTGTTTTGCCGAATGGGATGCCCAGGGCTTGCAGGCGGATACGGTACTGGTCGCTGTTGGCGGCGGCGGGCTGATCGCCGGGGCGCTGGCCTGGTTCGGTGGCGCGCGCAAGGTTGTGGCGGTCGAGCCGGAAACGTCCTGTGCGTTGAATGCAGCGTTGTGCGCTGGTGAGCCGGTTGATGTTTCCGTGTCGGGCATCGCCGCAAACGCGCTGGGCGCGCGGCGGATCGGCGAAATCTGTTTTGAACTGGCGCAGGGTATGAGTTCGGTTCTGGTGTCAGACGATGCCATCGCGGCGGCACAACAGGCGCTTTGGCGCGCGCATCGCATTCTGGTAGAACCTGCCGGCGCGACCGCATTGGCCGCCTTGACCTCGGGTGCGTACCGACCTGAACAGGGTGAACGCGTGGGTGTTCTGGTGTGCGGTGCAAATATCGCGCCGGACCCGTTCGCTGGGTGAATTATCGGGTTGTGGATGTGGATGGTGGATTTTATCTATAATCCATGACTGCAATGATTTCCGACACGATTTACCAAAGCCTCAGCCAGCGGATCATCACCGGAGAGCTGGCAGCCGGTGAAAAGCTACGGCAGGATCATATTGCCCGAACCTTCAATACCAGCCATGTTCCGGTGCGTGAAGCCTTGTTGCGGCTTGAGGCGCATGGATTGGCCCGGCATGAACCACGCAAGGGAATGCGGGTTACGGCGCTGGACCCGGCAGAGGTTCGGGAGGTGATCGAAATGCGCGTGGCGTTGGAAACGCTGGCGTTGCAGCAATCGATGCAAAACATGTCTCCGGTCGCGTTGGAAAAGATCGAAAACGCACGCATCGCCTGTGACGAGGCGCAGTCGATGCCACAATGGGAGGCTCTGAACAGAACGTTCCATCGCGCCATTCTGACGCCTTGCGGGCTGCCTCGGCTTTTGCACGCAATCGACGATCTGCATATTGCAAGCGCACGCCATCTGTTCGCGCAATGGCGGTTGAAATGGGTGCAACGGGCTGACACGGATCATGCGGCCATTGTGCGGGCTTTGAAGCGCAAGGAAATGGCCACAGCAACGGCGATCCTGACCCGCCATATTCGGCGCGCCAGCTGATGACCCTCTGCCTCAGACGCAATTGGGCCCGTCTACGTCGCATTGCGCCATGGGTCCGGCTTGCGTATAGGCCAAATCAACGTGAACAGATTCTGTAGGGAGACACCCCATGTCCAACGCGCAACTGGAAGCCGCCATCGAAGCCGCCTGGGAGGCACGCGAGACAATCACGCCCGCCACCGCAGGCGAGCAGCGCGAGGCGATCGAGGATACGCTGAATGCGCTGGACAGTGGCTCGCTGCGCGTGGCGGAAAAGCTGGAAACCGGTGACTGGCACGTAAATCAATGGGCCAAAAAGGCGGTTCTGCTGGGCTTCCGTATCAAGGACATGGAAATCCAGCCGGGCGGTCCGCAGGACGGCGGCTGGTGGGACAAGGTAGACAGCAAGTTCGCCGGTTGGGGTGAAAACCAGTGGCGATCTGCCGGGTTCCGCGCGGTTCCAAACTGCGTGGTTCGCAAGTCGGCATTTATTGCACCGGGCGTGGTGCTAATGCCGTCTTTCTTGAACCTTGGGGCCTACGTTGACGAAGGCACGATGGTTGATACCTGGGCCACTGTCGGATCCTGCGCGCAGATCGGCAAAAATGTGCACCTGTCGGGTGGCGTTGGCATTGGCGGAGTGCTTGAGCCGATGCAGGCTGGCCCAACCATCATTGAAGACAATTGCTTTATCGGCGCGCGCTCGGAAGTGGTCGAGGGATGTATCGTCCGCGAAGGCTCGGTTCTGGGAATGGGCGTGTTCATTGGTAAATCCACCAAGATCGTGGACCGCGAAACCGGAGAAGTCATGTATGGCGAGGTTCCACCCTATTCGGTTGTGGTCGCGGGTTCCATGCCGTCGAAGAACAATGTCAGCCTCTATTGCGCGGTGATCGTGAAGCGGGTTGACGAAAAGACCCGCTCGAAAACGGGCATCAACGAATTGCTGCGGGACTGATCGTTCTGATTAACGCGCAAGGCCGGGGCATAACTGCTCCGGCCTTTTGTTTTTTGGGTCAGGTCGGCTGAACCAGATACCAAGCTCGTGGCCTTGGCCAGCCTTGAAGCGGTGCTTAGCGGTTCTCACCCTGCATGGCTTCCACTTCTGTGCTTCCTGTATTTATTTCAGCACTATCGGTTTCACCGTCGCCGCCGGATTCACCTCAACAGCTTTTCAGGCCGGAGGCCTTCAATCAATGAGGGAGGCCGAGACCCGCGTTCACTGAGTCTCTCACCCAGCTTATCCCTTGATCGGATATCGGTCCGGTTCCTCGAAAACATCGATGACCCGCGTACCAGCCTTGATTTTGCCGCCATGTTCCACGCCTGACGGGATCGAATAACTGTCGCCCGGGCGGTAGGTCCGGGTCTGCCCGTCGATGGTCAACTCAATCTTACCCTCGACCACTGTGCCCCATTGAGCTTTGTGAGAATGTAAGGGCAATTCGAAATCCTGAAGAAACGTGAAGAACGCCACCAATCCTGCATCCGACCGGATCACGGCCGTTTGCACCACGTCGTCGGGGAACGGTACGTCGAGGCTGGGAAAACTCGCTATGAAATCTGGGTAGGGCATGAAGGCGTCCTTTGTATCCGGGATCGGTTTATTCCGGGTACTATGGGGGCAAGGCGGGGCTCCTGCAATTGTTGGCTGCTTGACCGCGAACCGGCGCGGGGCTATGGCCCGGTGCATGGAGAAGCAAAAGAAACCCTCGCGTCAGCAAGTCTATACCCTTCTGGTCCAGATTGGCCGCAAGGAGGGCGACGGGCTGCCCGATGGGGCGACCGGCGCGGCGCTGATGTGCTATGCCAGCGGCGTGGATGAGGCCGAGGCCGTGCGTGAGACGGTCGCGATCCTGAAGCAGGCCGACACCGCACCGCTGGATGTCACCGGATACGGCACATTGGCCGAACGTGAAGCGCAAGGTCACGATATCGAGGCGGACGAACGTGCGCTGATGCAAAGAGCGTTGGATGAAAACGCAGTGATCGTCGCGCAGATGACACCGTTTTTCGGAGACGAGGCGCAGGCCTAGTTCCGCGATCCGAACCACTTGCGATAGATTTCGTCATAGGTTCCGTCTTCGCGCAAGCCAAGCAATGCCTGGTTTACATCCTCGACCAGAGGTGATCCGGTCGGGAAAGCGATGCCGTAGTTTTCGCGCAGGAAAACACCACCTGTCATCGACGCAATGCGCCGCCCTTCATGGGCCGCAAAATAGGACAGGATCGGCGCGTCGAATACGACGGCATCCAGATCTTCGGCCTTGAAAGCGTCCAGCATCTCATTCAGCCCCGGATAGCTGGTAAACTCGATCTCGCGCCGGTTCAGAAAACTGGCCGCAGTCGACCCTGATATTGTCCCGACAGTCTTGCCGTACAGGTCGTTCACCGAATTCACGCTGCCGGTAATGGCGTCCACAGTCATGACCGAGGTGATACGGGCGGTGAACACTGAAACGATGAACAAGGATGACACCACCAGCACGACACCCAACATTCGACCGAACGGAGTGCGCGGCATCCG
Organism: Ruegeria sp. AI2; assembly: GCF_056541275.1. Taxonomy (NCBI): domain Bacteria; kingdom Pseudomonadati; phylum Pseudomonadota; class Alphaproteobacteria; order Rhodobacterales; family Roseobacteraceae; genus Ruegeria; species Ruegeria sp. AI2. The sequence goes on along the minus strand of NZ_JBQFYB010000011.1, from coordinate 100,068 downwards.
CTCTTCGAACCCGCCATTCACAACCAAGTTCAGCGCCCACCAGAACGATGGGAACCACGCTTCGTTCAAGTCGCGGTCGAAATAGGGTTGGGCGCGGCGTTCAAAGCTCCACATCAACATGCCGCCACCGAGGAGAATGGCAAAGGCCAGCCCTATGGCGATGAACAGTTCTTTCGAGAGCAGGGCCTGCAACAGCGATGGTTTTCGTACCGCGTCCGAGGGTACCATGATCTGAAGACCCGCTTCGAAGATCGGCTGAGAGAAATCCATTTGCGTTTCACGCAGGGCGGTGATCGAGATATTGGCGATGGCAAGGTTTGCAGATCCGCTCTGCACGGCACCCAACATGTCAGAAAACGCCTCGACGCGGTTGACCGTGTAGTCCCAGTTCAGAGCCTCGGCCAAAGCCGCCAGCAAATCCATAGAGAAGCCGGTTTCGTCGCCATCCTCGACATAGGAAAATGGCGGGCGGGTCACGGTTGTGACCGAAAGGGACTGTGCCAGGCTTTGCTGTGCGATGACGGCGAAAGTCAGGCAGATCAGTGCGAAGAAGGCGCGCTTCATATTCAATTCACCTGTTTCGCGGCCCTGTAACGCGAATTTGTGGCGGGCGGCAAGGTGGTCGCAGGGTAAAGTGTCATGTTTTATTGGGGTGTCGCTTTGATATCTAAATATTCGGATGACCGTTTTTTTACGGATTGGGGTTGGAAAACCGGCCAAATCGTTGAATCTGTGCGCGAACCCGCGTCAGACACAGTTCCAGAGGCCCCCGCATGACTGATCCCGTCCAATTGACAGCCGAACTGATCCGTTGCCCTTCGGTCACACCCTCAGAAGGCGGAGCACTTGTTTTGCTTGAGGCGGTGCTGTCGGAGGCAGGTTTCGAATGCACGCGCGTTGATCGCGGCGGCATCAGCAACCTTTTCGCGCGTTGGGGGCAGAAAGGTCATGCGCGCAGTTTCGGATTCAATGGTCACACGGACGTCGTCCCTGTCGGCGACGAAGCTGCCTGGACTGCGCCGCCCTTCGGGGCCGAAGTGCGGGATGGGGTGATGTTTGGGCGCGGCACTACCGATATGAAATCCGGAGTTGCGGCTTTTGCGGCTGCCGCAATGGATTTCGTGCGTGACACTCCTCCGGATGGGGCAATTGTCCTGACGATTACCGGTGATGAGGAAGGCGATGCGTTGGACGGCACCACTGCGCTTCTCGATTACATGAAAGGCGCGGGTGAGCGTATGTCGGTCTGTCTGGTAGGTGAGCCAACATGCCCGAACAAAATGGGTGAGATGATCAAGATCGGCCGTCGGGGCTCAATGACTGCGTGGTTTAAGATTACAGGTGTGCAGGGGCATTCGGCTTATCCCCATCGGGCCAAAAACCCGCTGCCAGCAATGGCGCGGCTGATGGATCGGCTTGCCAGTCATGAACTGGATCAGGGCACGGACCATTTCGACGCCTCCACACTGGCTGTTGTCACCATCGACACTGGAAACGCCGCGACCAACGTGATCCCGGCGCAATGCAGCGGCGCGGTCAATATCCGCTTTAACGATCTGCATTCCGGAGCCAGCCTGAGTGACTGGTTGCAGTCAGAGGCGGATCAGGTGGCAGCTCAGTACGGTGTCGAAATCGGTGTCACGATCAGTATTTCGGGTGAAAGTTTTCTGACCCCGCCGGGGCCTTTGTCGGATCTGGTGGCCAAAGCGGTCGAAGCCGAAACCGGCGTTACGCCTGAGCTGTCGACAACCGGCGGCACCTCGGATGCGCGCTTTGTCAAAGACCATTGCCCGGTGGTGGAGTTCGGCTTGGTCGGGCGCACGATGCATCAGGTGGACGAGTGCGTTGAGGTCGCGCAGATCGAGCAGCTCAAATCGATCTATACCAGTATCCTGACGGATTATTTCGCCTAATCCATGCAACGCACATTGGTGATCATGGTTAAGGAACCCAGACCGGGTCGTGTCAAGACGCGGCTGGGGCGTGATATCGGCATGGTTGGTGCCGCGTGGTGGTTTCGGCATCAGACCCGCGCCTTGATCCGCAGGCTACGTGATCCCCGTTGGCAGATTGTGCTGGCCGTGTCGCCCGATGCAGAAGGCCTTGTAAGCCGTGTCTGGCCCGTTGACCTGCCACGCGCGCCGCAGGGGTCCGGTGACCTAGGTGGCCGGATGAAGCGGATGTTGCGCGGAATGCCCAAGGGGCCGGTTTGCCTGATTGGTGCGGATATTCCGGGTATTTCGCGTGCACATATTGCCCGTGCTTTTGGTGCGCTTGGGCGATCCCAGATGGTGTTCGGCCCCGCGCCGGATGGCGGCTATTGGCTGGTCGGTGCGCAGCGTTATGGCGCGCTGCCCGCAGGTCTGTTCCACGATGTGCGCTGGTCGACAGAACATGCATTGGCCGACACACTTGCCTCAATCCCAAACTGCCGTGTGACCCTGCTGGACCAACTGCGCGATGTGGATACGGTTGCTGATCTGAAACCCTGAGGTTTTTTGGTCATGACGCGGTCGCAAACGCGTGCTACGCCGGAAGCATGACTCGCATCCCCACCAAGCAGGAGGTCCTTGACTGGATCTCGGCGAACCCCACCCTGACCTCGAAACGCGACATCGCCAAAGCCTTTGGTATCAAGGGCGCGGATCGCATTGACCTCAAGCGCATCCTCAAAGAGCTTGAGGCCGAAGGACATCTTGAAAAACGCAAGCGCAGCTATCGCGATCCAGACCGTCTCCCACCTGTCAGTGTCTTGCAGGTGAAGGCCCCGAATGCCGATGGTGATCTGTTTGCCCGCCCACTGGAATGGCATGGCGAAGGCGTCGAGCCCATCGTTCTCGTCATCGCGCGGGCCAGCGACCCGGCCCTGGGTGAGGGTGACCGCATTCTGGCCCGCCTGACCGTCGTGCACGAAGAAGATCACAATTACGAAGCCCGCCTGATCCGCCGAATCGGGACCAACCCGCGCAAGATCGTGGGCATATTCCGTAAAGGGGCCGAAGGGGGCAGAATCGTCCCTATCGACAAGGCAGGCCAGACTGAATGGCTGGTTGCCGATGGCGCGGTGCATGGTGCCAAAGACGGCGAATTAGTCGAGGCCGAACAGGCCGGGCCGAAAAATCGCATGGGCCTGCCGCGTGCGCGCATTGTTGAACGGTTGGGTGATCCGACCGCGCCCAAGGCTGTTTCGCTGATCGCGATCCACCAACACGGTATCCCGGATGACTTTCCCGACAAGGTCATTGCCGAGGCAGACAATGCCAAACCCGTTGGCCTGAAGGGCCGCGAGGACCTGAGGGACACGCCGCTGCTGACCATCGACCCTTCGGATGCGCGCGATCGTGATGATGCCTGTTACGCGCACGCGGATGAAGACCCCAAGAACCCTGGTGGACATGTGATCTGGGTCGCTATCGCCGATGTTGCTGCTTATGTGCTGCCCGGCTCGGCCCTGGACCGCGAGGCGCGCAAGCGGGGCAATTCAAGTTATTTCCCTGACCGTGTGGTGCCGATGCTGCCTGATCGGCTGTCGGGTGATCTGTGTTCCCTGCATGAAGGCGTCCCGCGCGCCTGTGTCGCTGTGCGGATGCAGATTGACGCGGACGGTAACAAGATTGGTCATCGTTTTGTGCGGGGGTTGATGCGTTCGGTTGCGTCACTGAACTATGCCGAAGTGCAGGAGGCCATCGACGGCAACCCGAACGACCGCACTGGGCCATTGCTGGAGACGGTCTTGAAACCGCTTTACGCCGCCTATGCCGCGCTAAAGAAAGCGCGGGCTGTGCGACAGCCACTGGAACTGGACCTGCCCGAGCGTAAGATCGTGCTCAGCGAGACGGGTCATGTTGAAAGCGTGGCGTTCCGCGACCGGTTGGATGCGCATCGGTTGATCGAAGAGTTCATGATCCTCGCCAACGTCTCGGCTGCCGAGACACTTATCGCCAAGCGCCGTCCGCTGCTGTTTCGCGTGCACGAGGAACCCGCGCCCGAGAAACTGGAAAGCCTGCGGGAAACGGCGCAGGCCGCCGGATTAAACCTCGCTAAGGGGCAGGTGCTGCAAACCCGACACCTGAATGCGCTGCTGAACGCCGCCGCCGGGACCGAGGATGCGGAACTGATCAACTTGACCACCCTGCGGTCGATGGCACAGGCCTATTACAACCCTGAAAACTTCGGCCATTTCGGGCTGGCGCTGCGGAACTACGCGCATTTCACCTCGCCGATCCGGCGCTATGCCGACTTGGTCGTGCATCGGTCGCTGATCTCAGCCCACGGTTGGGGCACGGACGGTTTGACCGAAGACGAGATTACCCGGCTCGAAGAAACGGCGACTCATATTTCAGATACCGAACGCCGATCCATGATGGCTGAACGGGACACGACTGATCGCTATCTGGCCGCGTATCTGAGCGAGCGTGTCGGCAATGAATTCACGGGCCGGATCAGCGGCATTGCCCGGTTTGGTGCATTTGTCAAAATGGACGAAACCGGCGCGGATGGCTTGGTTCCGGTGCGATCATTGGGGCGCGAGTTCTTCCATTTCGACCGCGAGGCCGGGACACTTATGGGGGCGGACACGGGGCTGATTATCGCCATCGGCCAACGTGTCACCGTTCGACTGACCGAAGCGACACCTGTGACCGGTGGGTTGGAGCTGGAGCTGCTGTCCATTGACGACCAGGCCCTGCCGCGTGGACATGGGCCAAAAGGGCGATCATCCCGGCGCAAAGCGATCAGCACCAAGCGCAAGAAAGACAAGATCAAGCGCAAGGTCGAACGCAAGCGCCGTCAGAGGTGATAGGTCAACGCGCGGGCAATCAGCCATCCGTGGCGTGTTGGATCGATTTGTGCGGTGTCATCAAACAGAACGGCACGGGTCCCATCGATCCGGTCCTCGGCCGGAAAGGCGGAAGTGAAATCGCTTATCAACCGGCTCTGACAGTGCACAAACAAGGCGAAACGTGCCGATTTGTGGGCGCCCAGCCGGATCGTTGACCCTTTGGGCGCAAGATAGGCGGGCTGACCCCAGCGCAGTTCCTCTTGCACCGAGGGGACAGCAGGCAGAGAGGCTGCCGTGTCAAACACAAGCGCCCGCAAGGCCAGAGCCCCCGCACGGGAATGCGGGGGCAGGGCTTCAAAGGCCGAAGCGACCAAAGGATTCTCAAAGGGTTTCATGCAATTGGTATCGCCTGTTCCAACCGGTCCACGTAGCTGTTCAGCAGGTTATCCTGTTTGATCCGGCGGGTCAGGGGGGTGTCCGCAGGTGTGGCGCGCATTGCGGCAAGCATTGGACCAACGCTCATGTCCGCAGATGTCGGCCGGTCCCCAAGCAGGAAAGAGGATTGCCACAGATAGGCCGAGATCGCCTCGAGGTCACGTTCGATACGGTCCAGCCGTTCGGACAGCGAAAACCGCCCGATTCCCTGTGACGTAATCCCCTTCAGAACGGATTTCCGGATCGCATTGGATGCCGGTTTCCGGATCAACGCCGGAATTCCGGTAAAGAACGTATCACGCAAGATCGGCCAGACTTCGTCATTGCCCCAACGATCCAGAACGATGTGAAAATACAGATGCTCTTCGGCCATGCGCACCAGTGCGCGGGACTGCGCCTTTTCGACATCCGTCAACCCTTTGTCGAAATCCGCGCCCTGCTGTTCCAACCAATCGCGGATCAGGTCGCTGTCCGGGACCAGACGTTCCGGTGTTCGCAAAACGGGCAACTTCTGGTGAGGCATATTGCGGGGGTCAAGCATGTCCGAGCGTTGCCAGGTCTGGCCGGACTGCTGAAGCATCAATGCTGTCTTGACGCAGAAGGGGCTGGCACTGAACAGGCCGAAGGCGGAGGGGAAGGTGAGAAGGGTCAGCATTATGAGGCTCCGTGTCATTGTGTGCTGACTGAGTATCGGGACCTAATGACAGTTTCTGTCATTAGGGATAAGCTATTATACATCATGTCCCGCACCGCCCGATTGTTCCAACTGATGCAAGCCCTGCGTTCTGGCCCTTCGCCCAGAACATCCGAACAGTTGGCGCAGGATCTGGGTGTTTCGGCCCGAACAATTCATCGGGATATTGATGCATTGCGCGGACTGGGTGCCGTGATCGATGGCGAAGCGGGGTTTGGCTTTACGCTGATCGAGGACGCAACCCTACCCCCATTGGGGTTCACTGACGATGAGCTTGAAGCGTTGGTTCTGGGCCTGCGCGAAGTTCAGGTGATCGGCGATCCGGCTTTGTCGGGCGCAGCGGGTACGGCCCTGCGGAAACTTCAGGGACGCTTACCGCAACGCCAGTCCCATCGGCTCAGCCACGCGGTTCTGGCTGCTACGCGGTTCAACCGCCCGCCTGAGCCCACGATTGACGTGGCCACTCTGCGGCAGGCGACGTGGGATGAGCGCGCGGTCGAGTTTTTCTATACGGACGCGAAAGGCGACGCTACGCACAGGCGCGTCAACCCTTTGAGCATCGTCTATCTGGATCACTCGAACGTGTTGTTGGGCTGGTGCCACCTGCGACAGGATTTTCGCGTTTTCCGGTTGGATCGCTTACAGGACATGTCAGTGACGGAACAAAGTTTCAGGCCGAACCGCGTGCCCCTGCTGCGCGAGGCATTGGAACGCATTCGGGCAGAGCGTGCTGCGCAGGAGCGAGAGGCGAACGTCTGAGCACTTTGTGAATTTCTGATTCTGCGCTACCCTGTGGTCGAGCAGTAATCAGGAAAAAACGGAATGCGAAAATGCGTAGGCGGCGTCATGACCGTCGCATTGTGGGCATCCATAGTGCAGGCGGAAACAACAGAAAACACCAGATGGGCAGACAGCGGGATTTCACGCGCAGCGCTGCAACTGGCTTCGGCGGATGTGACCGTTTCGATCCGTCCGGTCCCGCGCCCGTTGATTGAGGCCTTGCCCGTGGCTTCTGCGACAACGGCAAGGTTTCAGTCCTGGCTTGGCGCCTTTCAGGGACGCGCGCGGCGGCAGGGCATTTCGCAGGGAACACTGACTCAGGTGTTTTCGGGGATGAGCTATGACGAAGATGTCCTGGAACGGGATCGCAATCAGGCTGAGTTTTCGAAACCCATCTGGGAGTATCTTGAAACCGCAGTGTCGGAAACGCGCCTGTCGAACGGGCGCGCCGCCCTGCAGCGGCATCGGCAGGTGTTGAACCGGATCGAGGCTGAATACGGTGTCGAAAAAGAGGTGGTCGCTGCCATCTGGGGGCTTGAAACCTCTTTCGGGTCTTATCGCGGCAGCAGTCCAACGCTTCGTTCATTGGCAACGCTAGCCTTTGATGCGCGGCGGGCACAATTCTTTGAAACGCAGTTGGTCGCTGCCCTGCGGATTGTGCAGGCTGGCGATATCAGCGCCGGCAACATGCTTGGCAGTTGGGCGGGCGCAATGGGGCATACACAATTCATGCCCACGTCATATCTGGATCACGCGGTGGATTTTGACGGTGATGGCCGGCGGGACATCTGGTCGGATGACCCGACGGATGCGCTGGCTTCGGCGGCGTCTTATCTGGCGCGGCATGGTTGGACCAGGGGTCAGCCGTGGGGCGTGGAGGTGCGTCTGCCCACCGATTTCGATTACGCCTCAGCCCGTCGTGATTTTACGCTGACGCCGTCCGAATGGGCCGCACGGGGTGTCGTGGCGCGGGATGGCACCGCCGTGCCGGATCATGGGAAGGCCGCGATCCTGCTTCCGGCCGGAAGTCAGGGCGTCGCGCTGATGATTTTTGACAATTTCAACGTGATCGAGGCGTATAACGGGGCCGACGCATATGTGATCGGCATCGGGCATCTGTCTGACCGGCTTGTAGGGGGCGCACCGTTTCAATCCGGCTGGCCGCGCGGCGACTTGGTGCTGAGTTTTGCCGAGAAAAAGGAACTTCAGACCCGTCTGACGGATGCGGGCTTTGACACAAAGGGTGTCGACGGGCGCACCGGGCCAAATACGATCAACGCCGTTCGGGCGTATCAACTGGCGCAGGGGCTGGTCCCGGACGGATACCCCACGCCAAACCTGCTGGAGAGGTTACGGTAAAGAAAAGGCGGCCCGAATGGGCCGCCTTTGAAGACGCATAAATCGCTAAATCAAGATGCGGCTTTCATCAGCCCTTGCGCAATGATCTCGGCCTGTGCTTCGTCCAGCGACTTGTAGATCCGCACGAACATCTCGTCGATATCCGCAGGTGTCAGGATCAGCGGGGGTGAGATGATCATCCGGTCGCCGACATGGCGCATGATCAGGTTATTGGCAAAGCACCGATCACGGCAGATATAGCCGACCGTGCCGGGTTCGGATGCGAATTTGGCGCGGCTGGCTTTGTCCGGGGTCAGCGCGATGGAGGCCATCATGCCAACGATCTTGGCCTCACCCACCAGCGGATGATCTGCCAGTGCCTCCCATTTCTCTTTCAGATAGGGGGCGGCAACATCGCGCACATGCTCAACGATCTTCTCTTCTTCGAGGATGCGCAGGTTCTCCAACGCCACGGCAGCCGCGACCGGGTGGCCGGAATAGGTATAGCCGTGGTTGAATTCGGTACCGCCGATCACTTCGGCGATTTCGTCGTTCACGATGGACCCGCCGATGGGCGCATAGCCCGAGCTAAGGCCCTTTGCGATCGTCATGATATGCGGCTTGATGCCAACGGTTTCCGATCCGAACCAGTTGCCTGTCCGGCCAAATCCGCAGATGACCTCGTCGGCTATCAGCAGGATATCGTACTTGTCGCAGATACGCTGAATTTCCGGCCAGTACGTATCGGGCGCGACGATCACGCCGCCTGCACCCTGAACCGGCTCAGCGATAAAGGCGGCGACCCGGTCTTCGCCCAACTCTTCAATCGCCTCTTCCAGCTCGCGCGCGCGGGCCAGACCGAATTCTTCGGGCGACATGTCACCGCCTTCGGCCCACCAGTTGGGTTGGTTGATGTGGTGGATATTCGGGATCGGAATGCCGCCCTGCGCGTGCATCCCGGCCATACCACCCAGCGAGGCCGAGCCCACGGATGAGCCGTGATAGGCGTTCTTGCGGCTGATGATGATGTTCTTGTCTGGCTGGCCCTTCTGGGCCCAGTAGGTGCGCACGAGGCGGATATTGGTATCGTTTGCCTCGGACCCGCCTGCTGCGAAAAAGACATGGTTCAGGTCGCCCGGGGCCAGTTCGGCAATCTTGGCGGCCAAAGCAATCGCGGGGACGTGGGTCGTTTTGAAGAAGGTGTTGTAATAGGGCAGCTCGCGCATCTGGCGCGCGGCAACATCGGCCAGCTCATCACGCCCATATCCGATATTGACGCACCACAGGCCCGCCATTGCATCCAGAATTTCCTCGCCTTCGCTGTCGGTCAGATAAACGCCATTGGCACGTGTGATCACGCGCGCCCCTTCCTTCCCCAGCGCACCATTGGCCGAGAAAGGGTGAATGTGATGCGCGGCATCCAGCGCCTGCAATTCGGCGGTCGGCATGTGGTTGGTGATGGTAGACATCGGAGAATCTCCTACAAGAACGCAGTTGGCGAACACAATATGATCAAATTTTTTCCTGTCAATCGAATCAAGTTAGATCAGACAGACGTCAATGCCTCCGCCATCAGGTCCATACCCTGTTCGATGTCCTGGGCGGTTGCCTTTGCGGTCATTTCTGCGTCACCGGCGCGCAAAGCGGCAATAATGTCCTTGTGCCGATCCGGAAGGCTCTGTGTGCCGAAGCGCCCGCAGACAACACGCAAAGAGGGGCCAAACCGCAACCAAAGTCTTTCGGCCAGATCACTGAGGATCGGCGCGTTTGCGTAAGAATACAGCGTTTCGTGAAATGCTTGGTTCAAACGCAGATAGCCACCGACATCACCATCGGTGATCATGCGATCCAAATGCCTGTCCAGGCGTTCCAGGTGATCAATGTCCTGCGCCTTCAGGTTGGCGGTTGCACGTCTGGAAAGCTCTGATTCTATTGAAATTCTGGCGAAGATCATCTCTTCAATATCGTTCGAGTTCAGCAGCGGTACACTGACGCGCCGATTGCCCTGGAAAACCAACCCCCCATCCGAGATCAACCGGCGAATCGCTTCGCGGACCGGAGTCATCCCAACACCCAGCGAATCAGTCAGGCCCTGGATTGTGACGGGCTGACCTGGGACCAGTTCACCGAACAGAATCTGTGATCTGAGTGTTTGGTAAACCTGCTCATGCGCGGGTTGTTTGCCCCCTTCGGTCGACGGCGCATATGCCTTATTTTTGATCAAATCCAATTGGTTCTTCCCATTTCGACTAAGCCTGACTTGTCAGGTGACTGGCCACGTGAAACCATACGCTGGATCGAGGGAAAACGCAAAACTTGATCAAATCCAAAAAAACGGGAAAATACCCGTACACTTGCAGGGAGAAGAATATGACAATCAAAACGCTGACTATGACGGCGGTCATCGCATTGGGGACTTCGGCGGCATTTGCCGAAGAGGTGCGTGTTTACAACTGGTCCGACTACATCGACGAAGAACTGCTGAGCAAGTTCGAAGCAGAAACAGGTCTAACCCTGATCTATGACGTGTTTGACAGCAACGAGGTTCTGGAAACCAAGATGCTGGCTGGTGGCTCGGGCTATGATGTGGTGGTGCCGTCAGGTACATTCCTTCAGCGCCAGATCCAGGCCGGCGCGTTTCAGCAGCTGGACAAAAGCAAGCTTTCGAACGCCGGAAACCTTTGGGATGTAATCGAAGAGCGAACTGCCGGTTATGACCCGGACAACGCGTATTCGATCAACTACATGTGGGGAACCACCGGGATCGGCGTGAATGTCGGTAAGGTCAAAGAAGTTCTGGGCGACGACATTGCCCTGAACAGCATGGATCTGGTTTTGAAACCCGAGAACATGGAAAAGCTGGCCACTTGCGGTGTGCATTTCCTGGATGCCCCGGCCGAGATCATTCCCATGGTGCTGCAATACCTTGGTGAAAACCCCGACAGCCACGACACGGACGTAATCGGCAAGACCGAAGCGGTTCTGACGGCGGTCCGCCCGCATATCCAGAAATTCCACAGCTCGGAATATATCAATGCACTGGCAAATGGCGACATCTGCGTTGCTGTGGGCTGGTCGGGTGACATCCTTCAGGCGCGCGACCGTGCCGCCGAAGCAGATAACGGAGTGGAGATCGAATACCACCCCTTCGCCGAAGGGTCGCTGATGTGGTTCGACCAGATGGCAATTCCTGTCGATGCTCCAAATCCCGAAGGCGCACACACGTTCCTCAACTTCATTCTGGACGCCAACAACATGGCGGCGGCATCGAACTATGTGTATTACGCCAATGGCAACAAAGCGTCTCAGGAATTTCTGGAAGAGGACGTGATTGGCGATCCGGCCATCTATCCGGATGATGCCACGATGCAGAACCTGTACATCACGACACCTTATCCGGCGAAAACACAGCGGGTCGTGACGCGTCTGTGGACCAAGGTCAAATCGGGCACCTGATCCGAATTGCACCGGCAGGGCGGCGCCGCCGCCTTGCCTCTCTTTCCAGCTATTCGAACGAGGGCCGTAGTGAATTCTGACGTCTTTGCGCCATGGGATGACCCGCAGGCGAAACCCTTGATCCAGTTCCGAAACGTGACCAAGCGTTTTGGTGAGTTTACTGCCATCGACAACCTGTCTTTGGATATCTTCGAGCGAGAGTTCTTTGCCCTGCTTGGTCCGTCGGGATGTGGAAAAACGACGATGATGCGGATGCTGGCCGGGTTCGAAACACCGACCGAAGGCCAAATCCTGCTTGGGGGGAAGGATATCGACCCGATCCCGCCCAACAAGCGGGCCGTGAACATGATGTTCCAGTCCTATGCCCTTTTTCCTCATCTTAGCGTCTGGGAAAACATCGCCTTTGGCTTGCGCCGGGACAGAATGCCCAAACACGATCTGGAAGACCGGGTCGAAGAGATGCTGCGCCTGACCCGGCTTGAACAGTTCGCCCGCCGCAAACCGCATCAGATATCGGGTGGGCAGAGGCAGCGTGTGGCGCTGGCGCGCTCACTTGCCAAAGCGCCCAAGCTTTTGCTGCTGGATGAACCGCTGGGCGCGCTGGACAAGAAGTTGCGCCAGGATACCCAATTCGAACTGATGGATATTCAGGAAAAAACCGGCACCACATTCGTGATCGTTACGCACGATCAGGAAGAGGCCATGACAGTCGCCAGCCGTGTGGCGGTGATGGATCAGGGTCAGCTTATGCAGGTTGCCACTCCGGACCGGATTTATGAGAACCCCGCCTCGGTCTATGTCGCTGATTTCATCGGGGACGTGAACATCATCGAAGGGCGCGCGACATCTGTCGGACAGGAAACCTATCAGGTAGACTGGGCCGAAGGGCAAGCGCCGCTGACTGCCGCGTCAGCGAAGAACTTTGAAAATGGTCAGTTGTGCCATTTGGCGATTCGGCCGGAAAAAGTGACAATCTCGGCCGAGCGTCCGGCAGATGCAGTGAATGCGGTGCAAGGCAAGGTTCATGACATCGCGTATCTGGGCAATCTGTCCACTTACCACGTTGAGTTGGCAAACGGCACAATCATCAAGGCACAGACGGCCAACACCCGCCGCATCTCGCGCCGTTCATTCACCTGGGAAGACCCGGTCTGGCTGTCCTGGACGGCCACGGCTGCGGTTCTGCTGGCCGACTGATGCGCCGCGCTGTTCTGATCGCCATACCTTATGTCTGGCTGTTGGCGCTGTTCATGGTGCCATTCTTCATCGTTCTGAAGATTTCGCTGTCGGATACCGCGCTTGCGATCCCGCCCTATACACCGACACTGGATTTTTCAGCTGGTTGGTCGGGGATCAAAGAGTTCTTCAGCCAGCTTGATCTTGAAAACTTCATCTGGCTGACCGAGGACGACCTGTACTGGAAAGCGTATCTGTCCAGCGTCAAGATCGCTTTGATCTCAACCTTCCTGACTTTGCTGGTTGGCTACCCCATCGCCTATGGCATGGCCCGTGCGCCCGAGGAATGGCGGCCAACGCTGATGATGCTGGTGATCCTGCCTTTCTGGACGTCATTCCTGATCCGGGTCTATGCGTGGATGGGCATTCTGTCGAATGAAGGGTACCTTAACCAACTGCTTCTGTGGACGGGCATCATTTCGACGCCTTTGACGATCCTGAACACCTCGACCGCCGTCTATATCGGTATTGTCTACACTTATCTTCCGTTCATGATCCTGCCGATTTATTCGTCATTGGAACGCATGGATGGTTCGCTGATCGAGGCGGCCGAGGATTTGGGCTGCTCGAGGGCACAAGCCTTCTGGCTGGTCACCATTCCACTGTCCAGACCGGGCATCATCGCAGGTTGTTTTCTGGTGATGATCCCCGTGATCGGTGAGTTTGTGATCCCGTCACTACTGGGTGGGTCCGGCACGTTGATGATCGGCAAGGTTCTGTGGGAAGAATTTTTCTCGAACCGAGACTGGCCCGTGGCAAGTGCTGTCGCGATCGTGCTGTTGCTTATTCTGGTCGTTCCCATCGTGCTGTTCCAGCGCAACCAGCAGAAACAGGCGGAGGCTGACGGATGAACAGATTAAGCTGGTTCAATACGGTTTCGCTGACGCTGGGTTTTGCGTTCCTGTATATTCCGATGATCATCCTGATCATCTTCAGCTTTAACGAAAGCAAGCTGGTCACGGTCTGGGCCGGGTTTTCGACCAAATGGTATGGCGAACTGGTTCAGAACGAGGCATTTCTGGATGCCGCGTGGGTCACGGTCCGGGTTGCGGTGTTTTCTTCGACACTGGCAACGATTCTGGGGACTGCGGCCGCTTATGTGCTGGTTCGGGGCAAGCGATTCTTTGGCCGGACACTGTTTTCCGGCATGATCTACGCGCCACTTGTGATGCCCGAGGTGATCACCGGCCTGTCGCTGTTGTTGCTGTTTATCGGGATCGGGCTGGACCGGGGTATCCTGACCATCGTTCTGGCTCACACAACATTTTCGATGTGTTTTGTCTCGGTTGTCGTCTCGTCACGGCTTGTGACATTCGACAAATCGCTGGAAGAAGCCGCTTTGGATCTGGGTTGTTCACCCGCGCAGGCCTTTGGTCTGGTCACCCTGCCGATCATCGCGCCTGCGGTAATCTCGGGCTGGCTGCTGGCTTTCACATTGTCGCTGGATGATCTGGTTATCGCGTCGTTCACATCGGGCCCGTCGGCGACGACCCTGCCGATCAAGATCTTTTCGGCCGTGCGGCTGGGCGTCAGCCCCGAGATAAACGCGCTGTCGACGATTATGATCGCGGTCGTGACGGTTGGGGTGATCACGGCCTCACTTGTGACCAAAAGCGCGATGATGCGCCAACGGCAGGACGAGCAGGCCGCTGCGCGCACCGAATGAAACGGATATTTCCCGAATACACCTATGGCGCAGGTCCTCGTGGTGGTTGCTGGTGGGACGAAACCATTGCAAACCCGAACTGGCCAGAGCTTCAGGGCGACCTGAACGTTGATGTTGCCATCGTCGGTGGCGGCTTTACAGGGGTCTCAGCGGCTTTGCATCTGGCGGAGAACGCGACCTCGGTAGCTGTGTTCGAGGCAGGCCCACCGGGGTGGGGTGCATCAGGTCGCAATGGCGGTTTCTGCTGTCTTGGCGGATCGAAGCTTGGGCAAAAGTCTATGGTGCGCCGCTATGGCCGCGAAGCGGCGCAAGCCTATGAGACGGCTGAACAGGATGCGGTCCAGCTGGTTGCCGATCTGCTGGCGCGGCATCGGATAGATGCCGATACGCATTCCAACGGTGAGACTCAACTGGCCCATTCGCGGCATGCGATGGATGTCCTGCGCCGATACGCGGACGAGACCGGCATTCTGCACCAAGCTGCTGAATTACCAGCGCTCGGTATGGGTGGTGCATTTTTCGGTGGGTATACTCTGCCGGTTGGCTTCGGGCTCAATCCCCGGAAATACCTGTTCGGGCTGGCAAGCGCTGCGGCAGCTTCGGGAGCGAATTTCTTCCAGAACAACCCCGTTCTGAACATTGAAAAAACGACGTCCGGCTTCAGGCTGCAAACAAGCGCGGGGCAGGTTAACGCACAGGTCGTGCTGATTTGTACCAACGGGTATTCCAGCGAAGACATCCCCGATTGGATGTCCGGACGCTACTTACCTGCGCAATCAACGGTTATGGTAACACGCCCACTTAGCCAGGCAGAACTATTGGCGCAGGGCTGGAACTCGGACCAGATATGTTACGACACGCGCAATCTTCTGCACTATTTTCGCCTGATGCCGGATGGGCGCTTTTTGTTCGGAATGAGAGGCGGCTTGTTGTCGTCGCCCCGGTCCGAGGCCGCGATCCGGGCAAAGGTTCAACAGGACTTCAAGCGCATGTTCCCGGCCTGGGCAGCGGTTGAGGCGACTCATATCTGGTCGGGGATGGTGTGCCTTTCGCGAAGCCTGATGCCTTATGTCGGTGCCGTGCCCAAGCAGCCAGGCATGTTTGCCGGATTTGCGTATCATGGCAACGGCGTCGCTATGGGGACTTACAGCGGGCGCGCATTGGCGTGGCTGGCATTGGGCAAAGAGGCCCACTTGCCAGCCCCGATGAGGCAAACTCCTGAACGGTTTCCGATGGGCCGCTGGCGTCGCGCATTGATGCCACCGGCATACGCCCTCTTTGCGCTTTCCGACCTCAGGTAAACTCAATCGGTTTCAGGGTTTCGATTTCCAGTTTCAACCCTTCGGAATAGTCGGGTGCACCGTTTTCTGCGCGCCACAGGCAATAAGCGGCCATGCGCCAAGCATACCATGGCTTGAGCCGTTGATAACGGGCAACAATCTCGGGTCTGCGATAGGCGGACAGAAACTGAACTTCTTCGGCGTCCGACAATGGTGAGCCCCGGTACAACCTTTGCATTGCCGGGGACAGAAACAGCGCAAGGTCTTCGCACGGGTCGCCAAAGGCCGGGCATTGCCAGTCGATCAAGGTCAGGCCGCGGGACGCGACCAGAATATTTCCTGCGACCGGGTCGCCATGGATCAGGCAAGTCTTGGTCGTGGGGGGGACGGATATCGAAGGTTGCAGTTTTGCCAGTTCGTTTCGGGTTTCTGACCTGCACCCTTGCAGAATTCTGTGCCCATGGGCCATCAGGTCCGCGCTGCCGTTACACCCGGCGGGCGCTGGAATGGTGTTGGGTAGCGAGTGCAACCTGCGCAGCAGTTCACCAACCTTGTCCGACCCTTTCCGCCAAGGTGTTCCGGGTGCGTGGTCGTAAAACACCCAATGCGCGTTCTTGTGCTGTCCTGCGGCGCGCAGCCTTGGTACAAATCCGGTCGGACCAAGCGCCTTGAGGCAGAGAGCTTCCAGCTTTGCATCATTTCGAAACAAGGGGTTGCGTAAGGTCGGGCTGTAGAGCTTCAGTACTTTGTCGCCGTTGTCCCCCAGCACTTTCCACACCCTGTTGGTCCGACCACCATACAGGATTTCGAAGTGCGCGTACATGTTGACCAACCCCATAGTGCTGAGGTGTTCAACCAGATCATGAGGGGGGGCAGGCAGGTCGGGCAGATGTCTTTTCACTTCTTCTGGCGAGTCGAGTTGCCAACCTTTGGCCCGTACTGCCTGACAGATCAAGCGCCCGTTCGGACCGCAGTGATCAGATCTGCGGAAATCACTTGACCACCTTGCAGGGTCAGCAGAACAGCATCCTCTCCCACCTGCGCTTCGACGACGCGGTTATAGGCAGCGACCGGTTTCTCGGAAATCAGCCGGTCATTTTTGTAGCTTTCCAGCGTCGCGGTGTAGTTGCCAGCGGCCATCGGATCGCCTGAGGAACTCACACCTGCCCAAGCAAACTCCGTCGCTGTTGTGGGAACAGAAACCGTGTCGACGACTGTGCCTTCATGATCACGGATCACCAGTCTGGTTGCGTCCGCGTCAGAATCCGCGTTCGAGAACAGGGTCACCGGCTGGCCGTTGAAATGGAAACCCGAGGCAGATCGGACGTCCATTCCGACCCAGCTTGCAAGGTCGTTCAGATTGACACTGCCAAGCGTGCTGGTCAGGGCGGAAAGCAGGTCATTGGTTTGAACCTGTTGTTCAACCATCGAAAATTGCGCAAGTTGCGATGCGTATTCGGTTGAATCCATCGGCTCCAGCGGGTCCTGATTCTGGGCCTGCGCGGTCAGCATCAGCAGAAACGTTTCGAAATCCGAGGTGATCGCAGAACTCCGGGACGGACCGGCAGTTTGCTGAGAGGCGGCAGCCTGTGTGGCGGTGACGGGAGTGATCATTTTTCAATATCTCATATCGATGCCCCTGACCGGAGCAGGAGTTTGTGGAAGCGGCGTGGCTTGCGCGAGGTGCACGCTCTGAACCGGTTCGGATTCTGGCGCGGCCTGAGCGTCGAATTCATCTGCCCACTGACTCCGCGCACCTGAATCCGACGGAGTCCCTAGATCGATGTTCAGGTTTCCATAGCCCAGTTTCTGAAACTCCTCCGTAAGAACGGACAGGTGGCGGCGCATAAGCTCCATCGTGTCCGGGCGTTCGGTGGCGATTGTCATCAGGAGCCCGTCATCCCGACCATTCAGCACAATGGATACGCGCCCCAATTCTTCGGGGCTTAGCGAGATTTCCATGATACCGGTTCCCGGCGGGGTCTGAATCGTTGCCGCCAATTGCCCGGCTATGGCACGGGCAATTTCAGCACGGGCGAACGGAGAGGGCATCGCCGAGTGTTGTGCCACCTCGCGGGGGGCTTGCTGAACGGGTTCGTCTAAGGCGATGGGCACAGAGTCAACCTCATGAACCGGTGCCGCCTGTTCCGCTTCGATTGAGTTGAGGATCAGCTGAAGCTGCGCAACGGGTGTCGCGCGGTTTGGACTTGTCGGATTGGGCGTGGCAGCGACTTCCGCTGTCTCGGGCGCCGTCTTTGCGCTTTCAAGGAGGGGTTCGGCTTTCAACCCGGCTGTCTGGTCCTTTGATCGGGTTGGCTGGTTCAGCACAGGCAAAGCCTCTGAGGGTTTTTGGGCTGGCGTGACCTGGGTCGAAGCGGTGTGAACCTGCTCTTCGATTGGTTGCCCGGGCACAAAGGGTTGAATGTCGGTCTGACGGGGCAAACCCATTGGCGCAACGGTTTGTTCCGGTTCTGTCGTACCCGTTGCGGGGATATCCGCTGCGGCAGGAACAAACGGCGCGGGATGCACCGTATCTGCCCCAGGCGTTTCGGATGTCCCGGCCATCTCGGTCTGCGACGAAATGTTGTTTGCCAACTCTGGTGCCCGAGGTGAAATCACCTCGACAGATGCCTCAGCCGTGTTTGACAGAACGGCCTCAACCTCAATCTCGGCAGTTTCGTCGGTGGTTTCGATAGAAGTGGCCAAAGCCGTGGTGCCGGGGAGAGGATGTGTTTGGTTTCCCTGTTCAAGGATGTCCTCGAAACTGTCCGACCCGGCAGTACGACCCGGATCTTTGGCGGGCGAACTGGGTTTCGCAGTTGCTGTTGGCGCTGCGGCTGCCAGCGTTAGTGGGTTGGGCATTTTGCTCTGGCTCCGTGTGATTGATCAGAACTCTGCCCGCAGGAAGTTACGTTTATTTTAACCGCTTTCACCTTTGATCGAGAAAGTTCGAAGAATTTTCGGAGAAAACCATGCACGTCTCAGCAATTCCCCAGGTGGCTCAAACGCCATTGGCCCAGACCCGACTGAAAGACGCGGCCATCGAGTTGGAGGCCGCATTCCTGAGCGAAATGATGAAGTCGGCCGGATTGGGCAAGACGCGCCAGTCTTTTGGAGGAGGAGCCGGTGAAGACCAGTTCTCTACGTTTCTTGTTCAGCATCAGGCACGCGAACTGGCCCGGGCTGGCGGGGTGGGTTTGTCAGAAATTCTGCTGAAATCACTGATGGAGAAAACCGATGGCATCTGAAGTCGACATGGCACTGATCAAATCTCTGGAAGAAGTTCTGGATCTGGAGCGTGCGGCGCTTGTCCAGGGTGATCTGGATCGACTGACGCATATGGTGCCGGAAAAAGAAAAACTGATCGGCGCGATCAACGACCTTCAGGTGCTGGACAGCGATGCATTGGTTCGGGTGCAGCAGAAAGTCGAACGCAATCAGGCATTGCTGAACAGTGCCGCCGACGGGATTCGGGCCGTCGCCAGCCGCATGGCTGAACTGCGACGGGTTCGGCAGGAATTCAGCACGTACGGCGCGGATGGGCAACGAAGTGAGTTTTCCGTTCGAAATACGGCAAAGCTGGAAAAACGCGCATAGGCCTGGGTTTGATTCAAATCTGAAACACCTGGTTCGGGCGTTTTAGCACTCCGTTAGGGGATCGGGCTCAAAAGTGATGCTGCACCTGGAAACATCAGGTGGCGCGAACAGCCACGCGGCGCGTCGCACAAGTCAGAAAGACACCAATGCCCGCAGATATTGTGGGGTGAACATGGGCGAAAATCGCCCGAAGGCAAAAGGATAAAAGCTATGTCCAGCATTCTGACAAACAATGGCGCGATGGTTGCGCTGCAAACTCTCAAGTCGGTCAACAAGAACCTGGCGATGACCCAGAACGCGATTTCGACCGGTAAGGACGTCGCGACAGCCAAGGACAACTCGGCGGTTTGGGCGATCTCGAAAGTGATGGAGTCCGACGTCAAGGGCTTTAACGCGATCAAAGACAGCCTCGCGCTGGGCGAATCGACTGTTGCGGTTGCGCGAAATGCGTCTGAAACTGTCACCGACCTCTTGACCCAGATGAAAAGCAAGATCGTCGCGGCGCAGGAAGACAACGTTGATCGCGGTAAGATCAATGACGATGTGACCGCACTGAAGGATCAGATCGCATCGGTTGTCAGCGCGGCCCAGTTCAACGGTCTGAACCTTGTTGACGGCTCGACCGGCTCTGCATCGATCCTCGCATCGCTGGATCGGGACAACACCGGGGCAGTGACTGCGTCGTCAATTTCAGTCTCGGGGCAGAACCTGTCGACCGGTGGATATGTCACCAAACAGGTTTTCGACGGCTCTACCGGCGCATCGACCGGCAATGACCGCGTGGGGGCAACCATTGACAATGGTGCAACGGCCGCGACGGCGTTGGTGACCGATGAATCCAGCGGCGCTTTCGCGGCCGGAGACAAGGTTGTCGTCGCCATTAACGATCAGGTTGTTTCCTATACCGTTTCCGCGGAAGATGCTGCTGCGACGACGACAGGTGACCTTGTTGCTGTCGGATTGAAATCGAAGATCGAAGAGCTGGGAATTACCGGCCTGACTGTCGATTACGACTCCGGCACTGCGGGTACGTTGTCGGTTACAAACGGCACAGGATCTGACATCTCGTTTTCGGCTCAGTTCGTGAATGCGGGTGCCGGTGGTTTGGGCGCGCTGGCAGGTATTGATGTGTCGACAGGTGCGGGGGCAACCGCTGCGTTGGCGGCTGTCGAATCGCTTATCGATACTTCGATTGATGCCTCGGCCGCCTTTGGCTCGGCGCAGGGTCGTATCGAGACCCAGAAAGAGTTCATTTCGAACCTCTCTGACTCGTTCAAATCCGGTATCGGTGCGCTGGTCGACGCTGACATGGAAGAAACCTCGGCGCGTTTGCAGGCCCTTCAGGTGCAGCAGCAGTTGGCAACACAGTCGCTTTCGATCGCCAACCAGGCGCCGCAGTCGATCCTGTCGCTGTTCCGCTAATACGCAACGCGGTCCGGGGCGCGGTTTTCGCGCCCCGGTCGTGACTATCTGACGACGGCTTTTTGGAAGGATTTCAAGTGACCCCGCAAACCCTCGCTCAATACACCTATGCGCAAGCCGCCGCGCCGACGCGAACGCCCCGTGACACTGAATATGAGGCAATTTCCAGAATTACACGGCGTCTCAAGGCGGCCACGGCGCGCAAGGCAACGGACTTCTCGGCGTTTGTTCAGGCCGTGCACGAGAACCGCCGGTTATGGGGGGTGTTGGCGACAGGTGTCGCGGATTCGGCAAACGCTTTGCCGAACGATATTCGCGCCAGGATTTTCTACCTTGCCGAGTTTACGGAACTGCACAGCAGCCGCATTTTAGCGGACGGCGCGTCCATCGAACCATTGCTTGAAATAAACACGGCGATTTTGCGCGGATTGCGCCAGATGAGGGCAACCTGATGAGCGGGCTGGTTTTGAAACTCGCCCCGAAGGAAAGAGTGCTGATCAATGGTGTCGTGATTGAAAACGGCGACCGCCGTGGCCGGTTTTCAATCATGACGCCGCAGGCCAATGTCCTGCGACTGCGCGATGCGATACATCCGGATGAAGTAAATACTCCGGTGCGCCGTGTCTGCTATGCCGCGCAACTTGTTCTGTCCGGAGACATGGATCCGGCTCGGGCGCGTCAACACCTGTTGCGCAGCGTAGAAGAGCTGAGCCAGGTTTTTACGGATACAGATAGCCGTCGTGTATTGTCCGAGGCGACAGACGCGCTGGTGGCCGAGCAATACTATAAATGCCTCAAGTCACTTCGCTCGCTTCTCCCGCGCGAAGAACGGTTGATGGCCTATCAGCAATGAGCTTTCAACCTGTCATTCCGACTGGCGGGATCGTCGGCTGGCGGTTTCTGCAACGTACTCACCAAGGACAGTTTCAAAGTTTCTCGTCTTCGGCAGTGAATGAGAGGGAGACGAAGTATTTCCTGGACAACATTGGGAAAGTGAAGACCGCCGAACAGTTGGTTTCTGACCGCAGATTGTTGCAGGTCGCTTTAGGTGCCTTTGGGTTGGAGGGGGATGTGGATAACCGGTTCTTTATCCGGAAAATCCTGGAGGACGGAACACGGGCGGATGACGCTTTGTCCAATCGTTTGGCGGATAAACGGTACCGGGAATTTTCGGATGCTTTCGGGTTTGGTCCGGGAGCTGTTCGAAAAACGGTGCTGGTCACAAATATGGAAGAGATAGCTCAGGCCAGCCTTTCAGCGCGGTTTGAGATCGCGGTCGGACAGTCAGATGAGACGATGCGCATTTCGCTTTATGCCCAGCGCGAGCTGTCTGATCTGGCGAAAAGCGGAAGCAGTACAGATACGAAATGGTTCGATCTTATGGGATTGCCACCGCTGCGCAAAATGATGGAAACGGCGCTTGGGCTACCACCATCATTCGCCCAACTGGATATCGACAAGCAATTGGTCGAGTTCAAAAGCCGGTTATTCCGTCTGACTGGATCGGATGATCTGGCACAGTTTTCCGACCAGAAGGCGGTTGAGAAACTCACCGACACCTATCTGGCCAGAAGTCAAATCGCGGGTCTTCAAAGTACGATCTCGTCAGCGCAGACCGCTTTGATCTTGCTTGGGGCTGTGTAATCAGAAGACGCGGGGCAAAAGCCCGGATCGCAATCTAGTACCCGACATCTCTCGTTTGACCTGCACAAACCAAAAGTTAACCGTTCAAAATCTCGTCGGCTGTGGTTTGCAATGCGTAGCATATAACGGGTCGAGTCACGTTGTGCAGGTTGACCGCGCCCAATGGCAAGGCGTTGGAACAGGCAGGCACGATATCTTCGGATACGACTATTCGATGGCCTTCGGTTTTCCCATATTCGCCCAACCGCGCTGCTATGTTGGCCGCTTGTCCAATAACCGTAAAATCAAGTCGTTCACGAGAGCCTACATTGCCATAGGTGACGCGCCCATAGGCCACACCAATCGAACAGTCGCAATGTATGCCGGTACCTGCTTTACGCAACTCTCCCAACGTTTCGACGATTTTGATTGCCGAGCGCTGGGCGTTGGCACGGGCCGCGCTGGCGTTTTCATCAGCTGCCGGGAATACCGCCAGAACAGCGTCACCAATGAATTTCAAAACTTCGCCTTCGTTTTCGTGAACGATACCCGAGACGGTTTCAAAAAACTCGTTCAAAACACTAATATATGTGCCCCGCCCCAGTTTCTCTTCGAGGCTTGTCGAGTTGCGGAGGTCACAGAACATGATTGCAGCGTCGATTTCATCCCCGTCACCGCGCCGGATCTCGCCCCCTAGAACGCGTGCGCCAGAGCGTTTTCCAACATATGTTTCCAGCAAAACCTGCGCATTCTCGCGTTGCATGAACACTTCGTAAAAGCGTGCGATTACCGAAGAGCATTCGAATACAAGGCCCAGATTCTCGGTGGTGAACCCGTTGGGATGGTCACAGGTCAGGGTCAGAACGTTCGTTCGCCCGTCAGAGAAGGGCAACGGCATCGCGACATAGTCGGTGGCACCCTTTGCCCGCAACTCCTCCATGATTGGGAAGCTGTTATGCGGGTTATCATCGTTCAGCCTTTGCCGTACGCCGCCCAACCCGTTCGAGACATGGCGCAACGGGCTGTTGATGAAAGCCGGGTGATCATAGATTTCGTAGGTCGGGGCGCGGGTCAGAATCTCGTCCTGATCCTTTTCCCAGATATAGTGTTTGCCCGCGATCAGGGGGTGCAAGGACCATGCCAGAATGCTCAGCCGCTGGATGGCGATGCCGTGCTCCAGCATCTTCTCGGCCAATGCCTTGGTAAAGCTTTCGGGCGTGGTCGCGGCGGAAGCACCGCGCATCAGCCAGTCGATCAGTGGTCCGCTGATATTGCCGTCGTCAGGCTCGCGCAGGCGATTGTCGCCCAGGTCAATCCGGGTGTAGGCGCCGGACACAAACCCGATACAGCCCCGGATGTCCGCGCTTTCCGGCAGGGCTTGTTCGTAAGCCCAGACGGAATTGGTCAGAGGCCCCGAGGCCAGTTGGATGTCGTGGTAAGTGGCGGTGCCTTTGAACGGGCAGAATGTTTGCAGGTCTGTTTCTTCGCTCAGATCCACACAGACATCTGCGCGGGGAACGTAAATCGTTGGCGGCAAACGCGTTTCATACATCACCTTTGCGTTTGTGCTTTCAGCCAGAAGAATGTCGTTCCGGTAAATGGCAATCTTGCCTTCCAGCGGCTCAACTGAGATTCCATATCCATTCATCTGTGGCGCGGCGTGGACGTTCATAAGCGACCTCCTCTGCCTGGGGTTTGTTTAGAATGGGGCTTTCCACCTGACATTCCAAGAGGCTGCAACGGGAATTTACCGGGCGCGAGCGACGCGCCAAAACGTCAGACCATTTGAATGACGTCCTTCTCGATCGACAGCATATACCCCTTCTTGGCAATATTCTTGACCAGCAGTTCGCTGACCATCTGGTTGCCAAGCGCGTCGCGCAACCGCTTGATCCGTGTTGCGCCCGCGGCTTCGTCACAATCGGCGGCATCGCGACCGGAAATCATGGCCTCGATCTGGGCGCCGGACAATACCTCGTCATCCAACCGGGATTCCGCCAGAATCGACAAGGTTTCCATCGCGGCGGGCGTCAGTTTGAAATCCATGTTGTTAAGGTAGACAGTGTTTTCTTCGCGACTGATCAGCAGCGACGTTACCTGAATGCCGGTGCGTTCGATCTGTGCCATGCGCCGGTTCAACAAGACCAGCATCACCAGAAAGACCAGTGCCGAGATCATCATCGCACTGGCAAAAACCAGCAGCACATAGATTACCATCCGGTAACTGGACAGGGTGTCAGCAAAGGCGGTGCCAGACTGGGCCAGAATTTCAAGCAGGCGAATCTCGGTCTGTGACGTCAGATCGGCCTCGACAAACAGCCGCTCGACACGTGCGTTGAACGCATTTGCGTCCGGCAAGGTCCAGAACAGGAAAACGGCAGCGGTGATCAGAATGACGACAATGGCCGCGATGCCCAGCACAACCAGACGGACACCCGACCGGCGTGCATCAGAAACGGAGATAGAATTGTCCGGCATTGCCTTTCCTCTGATCCAACCCTTCCGGCCCGAAAACGGACTGCACTTCAAGCAAGGTCCAACCCGACGCGTTCAGGCGCTGGGCGATTTCTGCCCGGGCCTGCCCCTTGTCGCAACTTGTGACCTGCATGACGCCGTAATGCAAACGCAGCGGGTTGTCCTTCTTGGCTTTGTAGTCCGCATAACAATCTGCCGCTGTCGCAGCAGAACCAAGCGATAACAGGGCCGCAAAGGTCAGAGAAGAGAGGATCTGTTTCATAGGCCGCATCCTGCGCATGAGTTGCCGCGATATTCAATAACCCAAGGGGTTTGCTGCCTCTGATATCCGATAACACCGGGCCGTTATTGCTTGTCTGGGGCAGGTGCCCCCACTTTCAGGGCAATCAGCACGCGGTCCGTCATACGGTCGCACGAACATCCGAAAGGACAGGCATCATGCATAAGAAATTCATCGCTTTGATCATTGCGACCGCGGTTGCGATTACCGGTGTGTCGGCTTCTCAGGCGAAGGCGGCCGACGCAAAGGACATTCTTGGGGGGCTGGCGGCCATCGCTATTATTGGTGCCGGCGTTCATTACTATAACAAGGAAAAGAAAAAGGATCGGGCGACGCGTCAACAGACCTATACCCATACACCACATGTGACGCAGCCGGTGCGTCCGTTGCCGCCGCATGTGGCGCGTTACGACCTGCCCCAGCGCTGCCTGCGCACCTATGATGGGTATTCGCAGGACCATCCGCTGCTTGGGCCGAAATGCCTCGAGAAACATTACAAACATGCCAATAGCCTGCCGCAAGAGTGCAAGGTCGGTTTCTGGAATGGCAAAAAGGTCAGGCGGGCCTATGAACCTGCATGCCTGCGCCAGAAGGGATACCGCGTCGTTTATCAGTAGTTCGGGTTGAGCAGGAACGGCGCCAAAGAAGTGCCGTGAGAGAGAGGGTGGTGTGGGCCGCCCTCTCTTTTCTTCTTGCGGTGCTACGCGAAACGCGGTTTGCCAAGGGCATGACAATGCCAAACTTCGAACTTGAGCAGGCGCTGCTGGACATGGGCCACATCCGTATCGCCGGTGTGGATGAGGTCGGGCGCGGCCCATTGGCCGGGCCGGTTGTGGCTGCCGCCGTGATTCTGAACCCGAAGCACTTTCCCGAAGGGTTGAATGACTCAAAAAAGCTGACCGCAAAACGCCGGGCCGTGCTGGACGCCGAGATTCGGGACGCTGCTGAGTTCGCGGTGGCCGAAGCCTCTGTCGCCGAAATTGATGAGGTCAATATCCTGAGGGCGTCGCACTTGGCGATGATGCGCGCGGTGGAGGCGTTGACCCCGGCACCTGATTTCCTGCTGATCGATGGCAACCTGATTCCGCAGGGTCTGAGAATTCCATCACAGGCCGTTGTGAAGGGCGATGCACGATCGGTGTCGATCGCGGCTGCTTCGATCCTGGCGAAAAACTGGCGCGATCAGGTGATGGTGGATTTAGCGCAACAGCATCCGGGTTATGGGTGGGAAACCAACGCAGGCTATCCGTCAAAACAACACAAGGAAGCGCTGCGAAATCTTGGCGTGACCCCACACCATAGGCGTTCGTTCAAACCGGTGCACAATATCTTGTATCAAGAGTAAATCGTAAGTTGCTGATTCAAAAAAGAATTTGACGGCGAATCGACTTTGACTCATCCTTGTCTCAACCAAATGAGCGCAAAAGCGCCGTGGACACTTGAGGCAGTGATATGACAACAACCACCAAAAAGGGCGCAAGAGCGCTCCCTTTAAACACGATTCTATCCGGGGACTGCATCGATGTGATGAACAGTCTGCCCGAGGCGTCAGTGGATCTGATTTTTGCGGATCCGCCGTATAACCTGCAATTGAAAGGTCAGTTGCATCGCCCGGATAATTCGCAGGTCGATGCGGTGGATGATCACTGGGATCAGTTCGCAAGCTTCGGGGCGTATGACCAGTTTACACGCGAATGGCTGAAGGCGGCGCATCGTCTGCTGAAACCCAATGGTGCGATCTGGGTGATCGGGTCTTATCACAACATTTTCCGCGTGGGGTCAGCGCTGCAGGATGCCGGATACTGGATTCTGAACGACGTTGTGTGGCGTAAGTCGAACCCGATGCCGAATTTCCGCGGCAAACGGTTCACCAACGCGCATGAGACGATGATCTGGGCGTCTAAGCGCGAAGGCGCGAAATACACCTTCAACTATGAGGCGCTGAAAGCCCTGAACGAGGGTGTGCAAATGCGCAGCGACTGGGTGCTGCCGATCTGCACCGGGCATGAGCGGCTCAAGGATGAAAACGGCGACAAGGCGCATCCGACGCAAAAACCGGAATCGCTGTTGCACCGCGTGCTGATTGGCTCGACCAACCCCGGCGATGTGGTGCTGGATCCGTTCTTTGGCACCGGCACCACCGGGGCCGTCGCCAAGATGCTGGGGCGCGAGTTTATTGGTATCGAGCGAGAGGAAAGCTATCGCAAGGTGGCTGAAAAACGCATCGCCAAGGTCCGCAAGTTTGATCGCGAAGCTCTGGAAGTCAGTGCCAGCAAACGTGCCGAGCCACGCGTGCCATTCGGCCAACTGGTCGAACGCGGGATGTTGCGCCCGGGTGAAGAGCTTTATTCCATGAACCAGCGCCACAAGGCAAAGGTGCGTGCGGATGGAACGCTGGTGGGTGACAATGTCAAAGGGTCAATCCATCAGGTCGGCGCGCATCTGGAAAACGCCCCGTCCTGCAACGGCTGGACATACTGGTGCTTCAAGCGGGACGGCAAGACCGTACCGATTGACATCTTGCGGCAACAGATCCGCGCAGAGATGCACAACTGAATTCACGAACACCGCCGGTGCCTGTGGCCTGACACATGGCACTATGCCTTGCCCCGCCGATCAACCGGCGGGGTCTTTTGTTTTGCCTTCAACAGTGATTGCATAAGGCTGCCTAGCCTCCGCAAGAAAGACCACGGCCATGACCGAGACGACCGCACAGCCCCGCCGAAGCCTGTTTTTCACCCAGCCCGATGCGTTTGATCTGGACAACAAATATACCGAGGCCGCGTTGGAACGGCACAAGCGCGAGGGTCTGGAATTGGCTGTGCGTGCGCGATGGGTAGCGATGGCGCTGACTGCGGTGCTGCTGGTTTTTCTGAACCCGCAATGGGAGGTGCTTTGGTATCACTTCATTCTGCTGCTGATCTGCGGCAACGGGTGGTTGATCCGCCGTGCAGGTCGTGTCGGGCAATCGCGGGGCGAGTTGTTTTTGATTTTCGTCGACCTGCTGATCATGACACTTGGGATGATCGTACCCAATCCCTTCAGCGATGATGTCAGGCCATTGGCCATGCAATACCGGTTCGACAACTTTCAGTACTTCTTCATCATTCTGGCGGCAGGCACATTGGCCTATTCCTGGCGGACCGTGATCGCCATAGGGACCTGGACGGCGATGATGTGGACGATCGGGTGGATCGTTGCCTGGTGGGTCGCAACGCCCATTCCCGGGATCAGCGAAAAAGTTGCGACCGCTTTGCAAGACTACCCGGATGTTGCCGAGCTTCTGGATCCGAACAGTTTCATGGCGCCTCAGCGCATCCAGCAGGCGATCGTTTTCATGATGGTGGCCGTGACTTTGGGCCTTTCGATGCAACGACTGAACCGGCTATTGATGAGCAATGCAGGGCTGGAACGGGAACGGGCCAACCTGTCACGCTATTTCTCGCCCAACGTGGTAGAGGAGCTGAGCCAGAATGACGAGCCGCTGAAACAGGTCCGAAAAGAGAATGTGGCCGTTCTGTTCATCGACATCGTCGGGTTCACGAAATACGCCGCCGGTCGTGACCCTTATGACGTGATCGAAGTGCTGCGGGGCTTTCACGCCCGCATGGAAACCGAGGTTTTTCGCCACCACGGGACCCTGGACAAGTATCTGGGGGATGGGCTGATGGCGACCTTTGGTACCCCGGTGCCCACGCCGTTGGACGCAAGCAACGCGCTGGGATGTGCGCGCGCGATGGTCAGCGTGATCGACCGATGGAATCTGGACCGCCGCCGGGCGGGAGAGCCTGAAATCCGCGTCGGGATTGGGGTGCACTATGGCTCGGTCGTGCTGGGCGACATTGGTGCGAACCGGCTTGAATTCGCGGTCATCGGGAATGCCGTCAACGTCGCAGCCAAGCTCGAGGCGCTGACGCGTGCTTTGCAGGCGCGTATCGTGGTCAGTGACGCTGTGCGCGCGCGGATTGCAGAGGAAAACCAGTCTGCGTCTGTCGCCATGACTGGTTTTGCAGAGCTTACCGATCAATCCGTGCGCGGCGTGGAAACACCGATGGATATCTGGGTGATGAAAGGCTGAAGACCTTACGCCCCGCCAGAACAGTACCCAAAGCGCCGAGCCTGATGGGCCGGGCGGTGCATCGGTTACGCATCAGGTGCGGGGTTCAGGGCCTTGTTATAGGCGTGCCAATCGGTGATCTCGGGGTAGTACTGGCGCCGCCATTCCCGGACCCGCGGGTTCATGACCCGTCGCCACAGCGGCGGGATCATCGCAGCCACAGTCATGACGGGATAGCCATAGGGCAGTTGCGGTGCCGTTTCGGGTGTGTGGTGTTGAAGCAGCGGGAACCGGCGGTTTGGCTTGTAGTGGTGATCCGAATGGCGCTGAAGATTGATCAGCAACCAGTTTGAAGCTTTCTGCGAGGCATTCCAGGAATGCCGGGGCAGGACGTGCTCATACCGCCCGTCGCCCAGATATTTCCGGGTCAACCCGTAATGTTCAACGTAGTTGACCAGTTCCAGCTGCCAGATCGCGACACCGGCCTGCAACAGAAACAGGGCCAGACCGGACCATCCTCCGATCAGGGCCGCCAGTGCCAGCATCCCCCCTTGCAACGCCCAGTACCGCCAGAACGGGTTGGAGCGGTCGGTCCAGGGGCGGTCCTTGCGGGCCAGTTTTCCGCGCTCGGCGTTGAAGGCCGAGATCAGACTTTGCCGCAACACCCTAGGGTAAAAGCGGTGAAACCCTTCGTTGTATCGCGCCGTCACCGGATCGCGTGGCGTTCCCACATGACGGTGATGGACCAGCAAATGCTCGGACCGGAAATGAGAATAGAGCACCATGGCAAGAAGGATATCGCCCAGCCAGCGTTCCCAACGGCTTTTCTGATGCATCAGCTCGTGGCTGTAATTGATACCGACCGTACCCGAGATAACACCCATGCCAAAGAACAGGCCGATTTTCTCAGGCGTCGAAAGTTGACTGCCGTGGCTCGCGTACCAGATCAGGCCAAACAGGGTAAGGAACTGAAGGGGTGCCCAAAGCTTGGTCAGCAGGATATACCGTTGCAGAGCATCGTCTGGCGTCTCAGGGTCCGCATTTCCCACGTTGAGCCCGGTGATCCGGTCCAGCACGGCAAAGACCCACCAGGTCGAGATCGGGATCAGCAGAACCCACCATCCGCCCGCGAAAGCAGTGAACCAGATCAGTGGGATCAACAGCAGGGACACCCAGAAGGGTGATGCCGGTTGCCAGCGTGCCAACGAGACTGTTGCGCTCATCTCTGGTGCTCCTACTAGATGGGGACAGCCTAGCCGCGAGGCCAGGGAATGCACAGCGGTGTTATTGCCCTTTCCACAGATCATAGGCTTTGCGCATCACCGTGGGCAGGTCGCTGGGTTTGAAGCTGTGCTTTCCCACTGCGATCAGATGATCAGGAACATACTGACCGGTGGTTTCTGCGGTCCAGATTCTTAAAATCAGATGAAAATGCGTAAAAGTGTGGCGCACCTCGCCCGGCACCATCTTCCAATCTGCCGCAAGCGGGGGGTGCTCGACCGGATCGTCAGCCCAATCCGATCCGGGCCAGCCCAGCATTCCGCCCAGCAGACCTTTGTCCGGTCGGCGCTCCAGCAGCAAGGCCCCATCTGACATGCGCGCGATGTAAACGTGACCGTGACGGGTGGGTTTGGGCTTTTTCGGTGTTTTTCGGGGAAGATCGGCCTGTGTTCCCGCAAACCGCGCTTGGCATGGATCACGCAGCGGGCAAATGCCACATGCCGGGGATTTCGGTGTACAAATTGTGGCCCCCAAGTCCATGACCGCCTGAGCGTAATCACCGGGCCGATTAGAAGGTGTCAGCGCTGAAGCTTTTTTCTTCAGCAGGGGTTTCGAGCCGGGCAGCGGCGCATCAATGTCGTAAAATCGGGCCATGACGCGTTCGACATTGCCGTCCAGAACCGTTTCAGGTTGATCAAAGGCAATGGCCGAGATTGCCGCAGCTGTATAAGGGCCGATTCCGGGTAAATTCAGCAGCGCATCATAAGTTTCGGGGAACTGACCATTGTGATCCCGCGTCACAACGCGGGCGCACTTCAAGAGGTTGCGCGCACGTGCGTAATACCCAAGGCCGGCCCATTCCCCCATGACCTGCTCATCCGGCGCGGCTGCCAACGCCTGAACCGTAGGCCAACGTGTCATGAAGCGCAGAAAGTAATCCCGCACCGCTGCTACAGTCGTCTGTTGCAACATCACTTCGGATAACCAGACCCGATAAGGGTCAGGGCGCACCCCGGCGGCGCGCTCTGCCGGTCCTGTGCGCCATGGCATGGCGCGAGCGTTGTGGTCATACCACTCCAGAAGCGCAGCGCTGACGGTGAATTCAAAGGAATCACGCAAGTTTTATTCGTCTCCCTGTCAGGTTTCGCTGGCACCCGGTGTTCTGCCTACTACAATAGCGGTGCAGGAGTTGGAAACCAGATGCAACGCAGACGTTCGTCAACCCGCGGGTTCAAGCGCACCGCGTCTTTGCTGAATGACCAGATCAGGCGCGCCGGGGAAAGCCGGGGCTTTGCTGTGTCACGTCTGTTGACCCATTGGGCCGAGATCGTGGGTCAGGATACCGCCGCCATCGCGCGCCCAGTCAGTGTCGGCTATGGCAAAGGTGGTTTCGGCGCGACTCTGACCGTTCTGACCACAGGTCCGCAGGCCCCGATGCTGGAAATGCAGAAGGAACAGCTGCGTGGTAAAGTGAACGCGGTTTACGGTTACAATGCCATCAGCCGTGTCCGCATTACTCAGACCGCTCCGACCGGATTTGCCGAGGGGCAGGCCAGTTTCGACCATAAACCGAAGCAAGCAAAACCCGAGATTGCACCTGAAATTGCTGCCGAGGCAGACAAAGTGTCACGCAGTGTAAATGATGAAGATTTGCGCGCGGCCCTTGAACGTCTTGGGCGCAACGTTTTATCCAAACAGAAACGCTGAGAAAGGGCTGAGAATGAGCCGTATTGCAACCGTAATCTGTGCGGCCGTCGCCGTGGCCGCTGGCGGCTATTGGGTGTCGCTGTCAAATTCCAATACAAGTTTTCCGCTGGTCAGTGCCGCCGAGGCGCAAGAGGCGGACCTGGATACATCCACCATCATTGACATGGTTCAGGGCGCCGAGGGCGCGCCTGTCGAAATCATCGAATACGCATCCTACACCTGCCCGCATTGCGCGAATTTCCACAAGAGCGCGTATAAACAGCTCAAGAAGGATTTCATTGATACTGGTAAGGTCAAGTTCACCTATCGTGAGGTCTATTTTGATCGCTACGGTCTGTGGGCGTCGATGGTGGCCCGCTGCGCCGGTCCCGAGAAATTCTTTGGCATCACCGATCTGATCTATGAAGGTCAGGCAGAATGGACGCGCGCAGGAGGTCCGGCCGAGATCGTCGATGAACTGCGCAAGATCGGTCGTCTGGCAGGTATTGATGGCGACCAGCTTGAGGCCTGTTTGCAGGATGGCACCAAGGCGCGAACATTGGCCGCATGGTATCAGGAAAACGCTGAACGCGATGGAATTCAGGCGACCCCGTCCTTCATCGTGAATGGCAAGAAAGTCGACAATCAGTCCTACGCGGACTTCAAAAAGCTGATTGAAGCTGAGCTCGGCAGCTGACTCGACCCCAGCTGGCCCCGCCGGGGGCCAGCCTGGTTTACTTTGGTGAAGGGGCGGCTTTCAAAAGCATGTCCCTGACCCTGTCGGCGTCTGAAATCTGAAGCCGAACCGGCAAAGTGATCACCTTGCTTCGGAAAGCGGGGGGCAGGCGAACGGCGTCTTTTTCGGTGGTGACCATCTGAGCGCCCAGCAAACGCGCCTCGTTTTCCAGTCGGGTCATCAGGGCCTGTGTCAACGGTTGGTGATCGTCCAACGCCTCGGCGCGTACCAGATCAACACCCAGCCGCCGCAGGGTTTGGAAGAACTTTTCGGGATAGCCGATGCCTGCGAACGCCAACGCACGCGTTTCTGACCAATCCATACCGGTTTGCAGGGGTTCGACCGCCCCGGTGACATGAGGAACGGTCAACCGGCGTTTCCAGTTGTCGGCAAATACCTTTTGCGCCGCCTCTTCCCCCAAGGACAGTACAAGATCGGCCCGTTGCAGGCCGGTATCGACGGGCTCTCGCAATGGACCGGCTGGCAGGCATAAGCCGTTTCCAAATCCGCGCTGGGCGTCCACAACGATAATCGAGAAATCCTTGGCGACCGAAGGGTTCTGAAAGCCATCATCCAGAACGATCACCGTTGCCCCCGCTGCGGCCGCTGCACGCGCGCCTGCCGCCCGATCCTTGGCAACCCAGACCTCGGCAAACATCGCCAGCAACAGCGGCTCGTCCCCCACCTCGGCGGCGGAGTGCCTGCCCGGATCGACCTGCACCGGGCCTTCCAGTGACCCGCCATGTCCTCGTGTCACGACATGGGGCTTGTGCCAGGCATTACCCAGTTGTTCGAGGGTCCAGATGACGGTGGGCGTTTTCCCGGTTCCACCTGCATTCAGATTGCCGATGCAGATCACGGGAACACCGGGATTTTCCCCTGATTTCGAGGCAATCCTGCGGGCTGTCGCTACGGCATATAAGCGGCCCAGCGGGGCCAGCAGCCGCGCCCTCAGATCCGGCTGGTCCGGAGGTGTGTTCCAGAAATCAGGTGCCCGCATGATCTGCGCTCCGCTGGTCCAGAATATCCTGCACCATTTCGATGAGGGTGTCTGCCTGCGGCGCACCTTCGGTGATTATCTGCCATCCAGCCAAAGCCATGTCAGCGGCGCGGTCTGGTGCCAGAAGCTGTACGACGGCATCGCCCAACTCGGTTGCTGACTTGACCTCCTTGGCGGCGCGGGCCTGTTGAAGGTGGGCGTAAAGCTCGTGATGGCGATGCACGAATGGTCCAGAAATTATGGCGGACCCCAGCGCGATTGCGTCGGACGGGTCCTGACCACCTGCGCCGCGTTCCAGTGAACTGGCCATGAACGTCACTGCCGACACCCGGTGCCACAACCCCAGATTTTCGGGGTCGGCAGTCAGAACGACCTGCGTGCTGTCTTCGATCAAGCCACCATTGTCCCAGTTGACACAGCGTAAATCCATCGTCTCCAGCCGCCGTTTTAGGGGGGCAGCCTCGTGAACGTCGGCGACGTGAAGTACCAGAACCAGCCGGTGCAACAGGCGCAATGCCTGACGATGTGCTGTCAGAACCGAAATGAACTCTTTGTCCTGCACCCAGGCAGCCAGCCAAACAGGCCGCCCTGCCAGCGTGTGGTTGGTTTCGATCAGCTCGTCTTCTGGCCAAGGTCTTGGATTTGGGCTGATGCGCAAAGGTGGCGATTCTTCGACTGTTGAAAACGGGATGCCAAGTCTCCGGATGTGCCGGGCGGTTTCAGAATTTGCAGTCAGTATCTTGCGAAAGCAGCTAAAGGTCACTCTGGTTATGTCTGGCAGCCAGCGCGCGTTCCGGGACAGTGCAACGGTAAATTGGGCGTCGAACAACACCAAGGGTACGGCCTGTTCATCAGCTCGGGTTATGATGTTGGGCATCAGATCACCACCAACCCAAATCCCGATACCTGGGCGCCAGTATTCGATAAAGTCACGCGCGGCCCCGCTCTGCTCCTGAGGCAGGTTGATCAGGGGAAAACTGCATTCCGGCCAGGCAGACAGATCCGCGTCCGGCGGGGCGGTCAGCAGAAAGTGCAGCTCGGATCGGGACTGAAGCAACCGGCGGCAAAAATCACTCACCGCCCGCAGGCGGTCTGACGTGGCGACGTGCATCCACACGACCTCGCCTTCGGGGCGTGGCAGGTCGGTTTTTACACCAACGCCGTTCCGCATTCTCCAGGACAGCACCCGATAAGCGGCAAGGCTTAATGAGCGCGGTTTGCTCATGCGCCGATTCCGGGCCCGATCGGGTCCAGCTGAGCCCACAGTTGCCCGTGGATCGCGGTGCTGGCGGCGATTACGCCATTCAGTCTGGGGTGGGCATTGTTGAAGATCAGCGGTTGACCCAAACGGTCTGAACAGACGCCGCCTGCCTCTCGGATGATCAGATCGCCAGCGGCAATATCCCATTCCCAGCTGGGGCGAAGGGTCAGCATGGCATCGAACCGCCCCTGTGCGACCAGCGCCATGCGATAGGCAAGCGAAGGACGGTATGCGCGGTGGAAGGCTGGAACATTCTGATTGCGCCAGTGCTGTGTGTCCAGATTTGGTTTGGCGGCCAGAACCTGAGATTGCAATAGCTCAGGCGTTTTTGACGTCGTGATCTTTTGCCCGTTGAGAGTGGCGCCCTGACCCTGCGCCGCAGCATAAAGCAAGTCGCGCATCGGCAGGTAGATTACAGCGGCAGTCACAATGCCATCCACGGCAACAGCCAGCGAATGCGCCCAGGTGCGCGCGCCTTCGGTAAAGCTGCGGGTGCCGTCAATCGGATCGACGATAAAGGTGTTGCTGCGGTCCAAGCGCTCGGGCGAATCCTCGGATTCCTCGCTGAGCCAGCCATAGCCTGGCCGCGCAGCGCACAGCTTTTCTTCCAGCATCGCGTTGACGGCCAGATCGGCCTCGGTCACCGGACCGGCACCACCGGGTTTGTCCCAACGCAGTGCTTGCGTTCCGGAGTAGCGTGTAGCGATCTTGCCGGCCTCAATCGCGGCCTCAATCAGAAGGGGCAGATCAGTTGCCGGCAAGTGTCATTCCTTCGATCAACAGCGACGGGACCACGCGCGACAAATATGTGCGCGCGTCATTGGCGGGAATGATCCGCCGCAACATATCACGCAGATTACCTGCGATGGTGCATTCGTTGACAGGATGCGTGATCACACCGTTTTCGACCCAAAACCCTGATGCACCACGGGAATAGTCGCCTGTATTGGGGTTGATCGTCGATCCGATCATGGAAGTGACCAGCAAACCGGTGCCCATATCGCGCAGCAGATCTTCGCGACTGCGGGCCCCTTGCGTCAGGCCCAGGTTCCAGTTGCTGGGCGAGGGTGGGCCGGACACACCGCGCGCAGCGTTGCCCGTGGAGTCCATGCCCAGCTTGCGGCCACTCGACAGATCCAGCGTCCACCCCGTCAGGACACCGTTTTCCACAATCACCCGGCGCTGCGTCGGCAAGCCTTCAGCATCAAATGGGCGCGAGCCTGAGATGCGCGGGCGGTGCGGATCTTCGATCAGCGACAGATGCGCGGGCAGAACATCCTGCCCAAGACAATCCTTGAGCCAAGACGCGCCCCGCGCAATAGCGGCCCCATTGCTGGCGGCCAGCAGATGCCCGATCAGCGAAGACGAGATACGTTCATCAAACAACACCGGGAAACTGCCGGTCGCCGGTTTGCGCGCTCCAACCTGTTGCACAGCGCGTTCCCCAGCGGTGCGCCCAATCTCAGCCGCGTCGCGCAGGTCGGATTGAAACGTCCGGCTGTCACCGTCATAGTCGCGCTCCATCCCGGTGCCTTCACCCGAGATCGCAACGCATGAGATGGATCGGCTGCTGCGCTCATACCCACCGGAAAACCCGTTTGTAGCCGCCAGATGCACCCGGTGCGTTCCGTAGCTTGCAGCAGCATCCGACACCTGCGTGACGCCTTTTACCGCCAGTGCTGCGGCCTCGGCGGCCAGCGCATCCTGCATCAGGCTTTCCGCGGACGGGGCCGGGTCAGAGTCCAGCAATTCCAGTGACTTAATATCCCAGTCACTGGCCAGTTGGCTTTTGTCCGCCAGCCCGGAATAGGGGTCCTCGGGCGCCTCTTTTGCCATGGCCACGGCGCGTTCGGCCATCGCCGCAAGGGTTTCCGGGCGGCTGTCAGAGCTAGACACAATGGCTGAGCGTTTACCCAGAAACACGCGCAAACCCAGATCAGCGCCTTCCGAGCGTTCCGCATGTTCCAGTGCGCCGCCCCGCACATCGACCGAGACCGAGGACCCTTCGAGAACGATGGCATCTGCTGCCTCTGCGCCTGCCCGGCGAGCAACATCGAGCAATTGTTGGCTGATTTCTTCTGGTGTGCGGGTCATGAGGTCTCCGGGTTGATTGCCAAGGACCTAGCCTCGCACTGCCCGCCCCGCAAGACCTGTGACCGGATTGTGCTGTGTGGATCGTGATTAATCCATGCCGCTACCAAGTTTTGCACAAGGTTCCCAGGAATGGAAAGGGCCGCACTGCGCGGCCCTTTCAGATAAGTATCACTTGATACGCTGGCCATTCGCCAAAATCTGGCCGTCTTCGGTGAATTCGATGGTCGAGTTCAGGGTGTCAGGCTCATCGCCGGGGACCGCCATCAGACCCATCATCATCCGCGCGCCCAGTGCATCGTCGTCCGAAATGAGGCCCATGCCGATCAGTGTATCGATCAGCTGATTGGCGCCAACAAGTTGCAGGTTTGCCACGCCGCTTGGGCTGGGCATTCCCCCAAACTCTTCTGTGTTCGAATTGTCGAAGGCAAAATCGCCATCGCCGGTCAGTTTGGCGCCAACCAACGAAACCAGAAGCTGGCTGATTTTCAGCGAATGCAGCTCACCCGGAGCTTCGTCCGACTCGACGTCGATTTCTGGATCGAAGATGTTCATTAGAACTTTTGCCGTGCCGGTCGTGTCCAGCGCAATTGTCGCCGGATCGCGGGGCAGCGCGCCTGCCGGGTCAAAAATGCCCCACAGGACATCAGACATGGTGAAATCGGTCATGTTGAAGCCAAAGGCGAAGGGCTGTATTTCGTCCGATTGCTGGATCGGGAATTCGAAATTCAACCCTGCACTGGCCATGGAAAGCTCGATCGGGAATGGCAGGTCTGCCGTTGTAACCGCCAGTTTGGTGCTGTTCTGCGCGATGTCATA
Source organism: Ruegeria sp. AI2 (assembly GCF_056541275.1). Classification (NCBI taxonomy): domain Bacteria; kingdom Pseudomonadati; phylum Pseudomonadota; class Alphaproteobacteria; order Rhodobacterales; family Roseobacteraceae; genus Ruegeria; species Ruegeria sp. AI2. Next base: position 62,135 of record NZ_JBQFYB010000011.1, on the reverse strand, counting down.
GGCGATACGCTCGGCGTCGATGCTGGCGGCAAAGCGCCCACCTTCCGAGGTGCTGTTCATCGAGAACGCCTGGCCTTCGCTGGTCCCGCTCAGATCGGTGCTGCCGGATGCATAGGTAAACGTGCCATCAAAGGCGAAACCCGCTTGGTAAAACGCCTGCGGATCAGACATGTCAAAATCCAGCGGGATCACGTTTTCGCCTTCAAAGGCCAGTTGGCCCAGTTGGCCATTGATCAGCCCGCTTTCACCGTTTTCCGGATCCTGAAAGTTCAGGTCATAGGTCAGTGTATCGCTGTTGAATGTCTGGGTGATGTTTCGGTGTTCGCCGATTTGCATCCGCGAACGACCGGCCAGATCACCTGCCTCGACCGCGATGCTGAAAACCTCGTTCGGCAGCGGTTCGCCATCGACTTCAATCGAATCCAGTGAAATGCCCAGTTTGTCAGCAGAGTAGTCATAGGTCATGTCTTCGGGTGTACCCGAAACAACCATGTTCAGTTGGCTGTGCGAATAAATCACTTTGGCTGCAAACTCTTCATCATCGGCTTTTCCCGTGACATCCATGGGAAAGCTTTCGGGCAGTCCGATGGAAACCGTTCCGTCACCATTTTCGGTCAGCGTCATTTCAGGCATGACCATCTGGAACTGCCCGTCTTCTTCCGGAAAGGTCAAAGAAAGTGTCATGTTCGAAATAGTGGTGACGTCACCGGCGATGTTTTCGTCACCTGTAACGGTGTAGCCCATTGAAGTGAAATAGCTTTGCCAGTCGGACCAGACATCATTTGCAGTAAGGTCGGCGAACGCGCCCTGGGTCGCAACGGCGTAAGCCAGGACAGCACCGCAGCTGCGGTGGAAGAAAACGGACATAAGGTAACCCTTCTTGATCAATTTGCGGCGCATGGTCGGGGTTGCGGCACCTATCGTCAAGGGGGCAAGGGCTGGACCATTTCCCCGTTTCCGCGTTACGGCTGTTGCCGGGATCGATAACAATGCGTGAGGAGAGGCGAATGCAGGGGAAAACAGTTCTGATAACCGGGGCCAGCCGTGGCATAGGGGCCGAAGCGGGGCGCGTTTTTGCCGCAGCCGGGGCCAATGTCGCATTAGTGGCCCGCAGCCGAAATCAGATTGACGCCTTGGTCGCTGAACTGGGTGATCAGGCTATCGCGCTGGCCTGCGATGTCAGCGATTTCGCGCAGGTCGAGCAAGCTGTGGCCACATGTGTGGATCGGTTCGGTGGGCTGGATGTTCTGATTGGCAATGCCGGTGTGATTGATCCGATCTTTCATCTTACCAACGCCGATCCTGAGGCCTGGAGCAAAGCCATCGACATCAACCTCAAAGGTGTTTTCTACGGGATGCGTGCGGCATTGCCGGTGATGCGGGCCGCCGGGGGCGGAAGCATTCTGACCGTCTCGTCCGGCGCGGCGTCCAACCCGGTTGAGGCGTGGAGCCATTATTGCGCGTCAAAGGCCGGGGCAAAAATGCTGACGGAATGCCTGCATCTGGAAGAAGCCCAACACGGCATTCGCGCCATGGGGCTGTCGCCGGGGACGGTTGCCACGGATATGCAGCGGTCCATCAAGGCAAGCGGTATCAATCCGGTCAGTCAACTGGATTGGGACGCGCATATTCCCGCAGACTGGCCAGCACGTGCCTTGTTGTGGATGTGTTCCAAGGACGCGGATGAGTATTTGGGAACGGAAATCTCGCTGCGTCTGGAAGACATCCGAAAAAGGGTCGGGTTGATATGATCGACCTGAGGAAAGAGGATGGCCTGTGGGTCGTTACGATCAACAATCCAGAAAAGGCAAACGCCCTGACCAGAGCGATGCTGAATGAACTGGTCGGGATTGCCGAGGCCGCAACCAGTGCGCGGGCGCTGATCCTGACGGGCGCGGGCAAAGTGTTCAGCGCGGGGGCCGATCTGGACGAGGCGCGCGCCGGTCTGGCCACCTCTGACGTCTGGGAAAGACTGTCCGGTGCCATCGCCGCATTGCCCTGTCTGACCATTGCCGCGTTGAACGGAACTTTGGCTGGCGGGGCCAATGGCATGGCTTTGGCCTGTGACCTTCGCATTGCGGTGCCAACAGCCAAGTTCTTCTATCCGGTGATGAAGCTGGGGTTCCTGCCGCAACCGTCCGATCCGAAACGGCTGGCGGCTTTGGTGGGCCCGGCCAGAACCAAATTGATCCTGATGGCAGGTCAGAAGATCACCGCGCAAGAGGCGTATGACTTTGGTCTGGTTGACCGGATCGTCGAGCCCGATCACCTGATGCAAACCGCGCGTGACTTTGTGACAGACAGCGTGAACGCTGACCCCGTTGTCGCCGCGGACATCGCAAGGATGTGTTCATGAGGATTTCGGCCGTTCGGTTGCGGGTCGCTGACCCGGAAAGACTGGCCGTATTCTATCGCGACGTTCTGGGTATGCGGGTTGACCGGCAGGGATCAGGTTACCGCGTCGGCTACAATTCGGAAGATGCGGACCTTCTGCTTTTGCCGGTTGGTGGCGGATACACCCATGACCGGGGCCAAAGATATTGGAAGATCGGAATTACCGTTCCTGATGTCGATCTTGCGGCAGCGCATCTGCGCGCGCTGGGTACTGCGGTAAGCACGCCGAGCCAGTTTTTGGATATCGGGTATATGTGCCATCTGGCTGATCCCGAAGGGTTTGTCATCGAATTGCTGCAACATGATTTCGAAGGTAACAAACCGGCGCAGGCGGCGGACCGGGACGCTCCGTTTGCGCAGGCCCGGATCGGTCAGATAACCCTTCGGACCGGTGATATCGCAGGTGAAGACGCGTTTTGGCGCGCGCAAGGTATGTCCTTGCTGTCGATGCAGGAGGTGGCCCCCCATGGCTTTGATCTGCATTTCTACGCCTTTACCGACGAAACCCCTCCAAACCCCGATTTGTGGGCCGTCGAGAATCGCGAATGGTTGTGGAAGCGACCGTATACGACATTGGAGTTCCAGCATCTTGCGGGTGCGCAGTTTGCGCCCGTACCGGATTACCAGGGAATAGAAGTCGAGGGGTTGGCCGCACCTTTGAAAGACGCCTTTGGCGATCCGGTCCTGCCTGGCTGATCACCTGTTGCGTCGCTTGCCCGGAACTTTCGACCGAAATCCGGGTGGGCGTTTACGCACCCAGATCAGGAATTTCTCAAGCCTGGGATGCGCGCGCAAGGCTGCGACCGTGTTGTAACTGCGCGCCAGTTCGGCCTCGGTCAGGGTGGCATGGACCTCTTTGTGGCAAATCTGGTGCAGAAGAACGGTGGGTCCGCCCTTGCCTCCTTTGAGTTTTGGGATCAGATGATGCAGGCTGCCACCCCCGCTGGGGATTGAGCGGTCGCAGAGCGGGCAGATCGGATCGGTGTTCGTCATAATGGTTTGAAACTTGCGCCGATGGATGGCGAAGGCAAGAGGGTGCGAATGGTGCAGGCAGTGGTGATCGGAGCAGGCCCCGCAGGGTTGATGGCGGCCGAGCAACTGGCTGAGGCCGGGCATTCGGTACTGGTTGCCGAAGCCAAGCCTTCGGTTGCGCGCAAACTTCTGATGGCAGGTAAATCGGGGCTGAACCTGACAAAGGACGAACCGCCTGAGACACTGATGCGGTCTTATGCCGGTGCGGCGGACTGGTTGCGCCCGATGATCACCGCCTTTGATGCGCAAGCCGTGCAGCACTGGGCGCGTGGAATGGGCCAGAGATTATTCACGGGCTCCACCGGGCGGGTTTTTCCCGAGACCATGAAGGCGTCGCCCTTGTTGCGCGCATGGCTTGCGCGACTGGACGCAGCCGGGGTTGAGATCAAAACCCGTTGGCGATGGAAAGGTTGGGAAGCTGATGTGCTGGTATTTGAGACCCCGGACGGGCCGCAAAACCTGATTGCTTCTGTAACCGTGCTGGCGCTGGGCGGGGCAAGCTGGGCCCGCCTTGGGTCGGATGGTCAGTGGGCGCAAATCTTGTCCGGCAGGGGCGTGGAACTGGCATGGTTCGAACCTGCGAATTCAGCCCTGTCTGTGGACTGGAGCCCTCATATGCAGCCACATTTCGGGGCGGCGCTGAAATCGGTTCGGTGGATGGCCGGTGACCTGGGTAGCCGCGGTGAGGCCGCAATCTCGGCAACCGGGCTGGAGGGAGGCGGGCTTTACACCCTCACCCCTGCTTTGCGCAAAGGGCAGCCACTTTATGTCGATCTGGCACCTGATCTGGACCTTCAATCCTTGCGGGCGAGATGGTCGTCCAGGAAGTCGAAAACCACGCTTTCGCAATGGATGAGAAAATCGTTGAACCTGTCACCGCAGAAGATTGCCGTGTTTCACGAGATGGCAAAACGCAGTCAGTTGCCGCTGCCCGGCGAAGTGGAGGCTCTCAAGAAACTGCCAATCCTGCACGCGGGGCTGCGACCGATGGATGAGGCCATTTCGACGGCAGGCGGCGTGAAACGATCCGCGCTGGATGACGGGTTGATGCTGAAAACCATTCCGGGTGTATTTTGCGCAGGTGAGATGCTGGATTGGGAAGCGCCAACCGGGGGCTATCTTTTGACGGCCTGTCTTGCCACGGGTCGCTGGGCCGGTCGGGCCGCTGCCGACAGGCTGGATCAGGTCAGATAACTCAGCGCGACCGCGCAAGCATCGCCAGACGAATCATTGCGCGCTCGACCAGTGCCATTGAAGGGGCTGTCTGTCCGGCGGATCGCAGGGAGAGGTCGATATCCGTCAGAACGGTCAGAGCAGTTTGCAGCTTGGGCGCCCCCCAGCCCTGTGCCTGACGCAGAATACGGTCACGGCGTTTCCCGTAAACTGGCGGACGCAACTTACCGATACCCTGCGCAGCACCACCCGGATCCGAGGCGCAAGCATAAAGTGTGCGGAAATGCCGGGTTGCCCCAATGCACAGGGTTACCCCGTTGGTGCCTTGCGCCTGCAACCGCCGGATCAGCGGCCCGATCTCACCGGTGCGGCCTTCGGCCACCACGTTCAGCACGTCGTCAAGCGCCGCCTCGGTCGAACGCGGGGCGCAGGCTTCGATGTCTTCCATGGTCAGCTCAGAGTTGTCACCACGCTTGTAAAGCGACAGTTTCTCAACGGTTTGGGTGAAGTCACCGGGGCTGAGACTGTTGGCCAGTTCGCTGATGGCAGACACGACATCGCGGGGAATGCTTTTCAGATGCGCTTCGGTCAGAACCCGCTCGACCTCTGCGCGCGATGGCGGGTCGTCATAAATGCCTATCGCATAGGCCGCAGGATGCCCCTCGAACGCTTTGCGGATTTTCGAGTTTGGTTTCAGCTGACCAGCCGTCACGATGATCTGAGCGTCGCCGGGGACCCAATCTTCAAGCGCGGCCAGAATCGCAGGCGCGGCTGTTTCAGTGGCGTCTTCCACAAACACCGCGCGCGGGCCAGGGAAAAACCCAACTGCCTTGACAGCGTCCAGCAGAGACGCCGGATCGCCGCGCAAATCACCGCCCGGCAGGCGGGTCAGGCGCATTTCCTCTTCCGCACCGGGACCAAGCAGTGCGGCCAGAACCTGTTGCCGCTTAAGCGCCACCCGCATGGCATCCGCACCATAGATCAGCAGCCCGGTCTTGTCCGCATCCGGCTTGGCGAAATACCCGTCAGCCTCGCGCGGGCTCAACTTCATTTGGACAAGCCCGGCGTAGAATACAGGCGGTTCACGATATGCCCGGACAGGATTACCATCAGGCGTTCTTTCGCATCGCGTTCGTCAGCCAGCGTCGACACGGTGGAACCCGAAGCAGAATAGCCCACAAAATCGGTTACGGTGCCGGACGCCGCGACTTGCCCGGTTTCGTTGGATTTCAACGCGTATTGCGCCCGTCCATCAATCGTGTACCGCGTTGTCTCGTTCGTCGTGGTTATGGCCGCGCCGCGGATTTCGGTCGAGACCTGAACATCCAGAGTGTAATCGCTGACAGAGCCCGCGCTGCGGCCCAGTTGCTGTTCAAGGTTCTGAACCAGAAGATAGCTTTCGACGGTATTTGGCGCAGACACCGCCACCCGGCCGAACAAGGCAGAACCCGACCCGCCCGGAGCATAAACCGGTTGAAAGCCGCAGGCAGCCAGTACCAGCGGCATCACAAGCAATGTTCTGCGATCAAACAACGACATTCACGATCCGGCCCGGAACAACGATAACTTTCTTCGGCGCGTTGCCATCCAGCGCCTTTTGGACAGCTTCGGTGCTGAGCGCGATATTTTCAACCTCGGCTTTGTCCATATCTTTCGGAACGCTGATTTCCGCGCGACGCTTGCCGTTGATCTGGATGGGCAGGGTGACGGTGTCATCAACCAGCATCGCCTCATCCGCGACGGGCCACGGGGCGACAGCCACTAGGCCCTCACCGCCCTGATGCGCCCAGATATCTTCCGCCAGATGTGGTGTCATCGGTGACATCAACTGGGCCAGAGTTTTGATCGCTTGTTTCTGAGCCGCCGCACCGGCCTTGGATTTTGCCAGTGTATTGGTGAAAGCATAAAGCTTGGCGATGGCGGCGTTGAAACCAAAGCTTTCGACACCCAATGTCACGTCGCGGATGGTTTTGTGCATCTCGCGCAACAAGTCCTCATCGCCTTCGCCCGCTACATCGGCGTCCATAGCGCCGATCCTGTCGCATAGGTTCCAAACGCGATTCAGATGCTTATAGGCGGCTTCGGCCCCTGCCGCCGTCCATTCCACGTCTCGCTCGGGTGGCGAATCGGACAGCACGAACCAGCGGGCCGTGTCGGCCCCAAAGGCTGAAATGATGCTGACTGGATCGACCACGTTTTTCTTGGATTTCGACATCTTGGCCGAAGGGATGATTTCGACCTCAGTACCATCGGCCAGTTTGCCGTCGGTCACATCCTCGGGCAGGTGATAGACCGGGCGGCCGTTGGCGTCGCGCGTCTGGTAGATCTCATGCGTCACCATGCCTTGTGTGAACAGCGCGTCGAACGGCTCGATGGCCTTTTGGGGCAAGTGACCGGTGAGGTTCATCGCCCGCGCGAAGAAGCGTGAATACAGCAGGTGCAGAATCGCGTGTTCAATGCCGCCGATATATTGGTCGACATTCATCCAGTATTCGGCCTCGGCCAGATCGGTGGGTGTTTCCGCACGCGGAGCGGTAAAGCGCGCGAAATACCACGACGAATCGACGAAGGTATCCATCGTGTCGGTCTCGCGCTTGGCCGGTGCGCCACAAGACGGGCAGGCGCAATCGCGCCAGGTCGGGTGTCGATCCAGCGGGTTGCCGGGTTTGTCGAATGTCACATCGTCGGGCAGGCGGACCGGCAGGTTTTCTTTCTTCTCGGGCACCACACCGCAGCTTTCGCAATGCACGACGGGAATCGGACACCCCCAATAGCGCTGACGGCTGAGGCCCCAGTCGCGCAGACGGTATTTGGTGACACCCTCGCCCCAACCCGCTTTTTCAGCAAAATCGACGGTGGCGTTGATCGCCTCGTCACCTGTCGCCTCGGTCAAACCTGCAAAATGGTTCACCCAGCGAACTTTCTCGGTTTTCGGCGGGACGAATGCAATTTTGTCGACCGGCGTGTCGTCATGCAGCGCAAAGAATGTGTCGACCACAGGCAGGCCGTACTTGCGGCAGAAGTCGAGGTCGCGCTGGTCATGCGCAGGGCAGGCAAAGATTGCGCCAGTGCCGTAATCCATCAGGATGAAATTGGCGATCCAGACCGGCAGTTCCCAGCTCGGGTCCAGCGGGTGCTTGACCTTGATGCCTGTGTCAAAACCCAGCTTTTCGCCAGTTTCGATGGCCTCTTCCGTGGTGCCACCTTTGCGACATTCGGCCACAAATTCAGCCACTTCGGGGTTTTCGGCCTCAAGCTGTTTTGCGATCGGGTGATCGGGCGAGATGCCAACGAAAGATGCGCCCAGAAGCGTGTCGGGGCGGGTTGTATAAACGGTGATCGGCTCTCCGCCATCAGTGCGTTCAAAGCCGAATTGCAGACCGCGCGACTTGCCGATCCAGTTCTCCTGCATCAGGCGCACCTTGGCGGGCCAGTTGTCCAAAGTCTCCAGCGCGTCCAGCAATTCTTCGGAATAGTCCGAGATCTTGAAGAACCACTGGGTCAGTTCGCGCCGCTCTACCAGTGCGCCCGAACGCCAGCCACGACCATTTTCAACCTGCTCGTTGGCCAGAACGGTCATATCGACCGGGTCCCAGTTCACCACAGCGTTTTTGCGATAGACCAGCCCGGCATCAAGCATATCGAGGAACAGCGCCTGTTGTTGGCCGTAATACTCGGGGTCGCAGGTCGCGAACTCTCGAGACCAGTCGATGGACAGGCCAAGTGGTTTCATCTGATCGCGCATGTCGGCGATGTTGCTGTAGGTCCAGTCCTTCGGATGACCCCCGATAGCCATCGCGGCATTTTCCGCAGGCATCCCGAATGCGTCCCAGCCCATCGGGTGCAGCACGTTGTGGCCCGTCGCCAGCTTGTGCCGCGCGATGACGTCACCCATCGTATAGTTGCGCACATGCCCCATATGGATTCGGCCAGACGGGTACGGAAACATCTCAAGCACATAGTATTTCGGCTTGTCCGCCTTGTGGTTGGCGGTGAAGATCCCGGCCTTGTCCCAGGCCTCTTGCCATTTTGCTTCGATTTCGGTGGCCGAGTAGCGCGACATTTTGCGGTCCTTCGTGAATGAAAACGCCGGGTAGGAACCCGGCGTGGTAATATTGTGATTTTCGGCGGGTTGCTAGAACTTGTTGTCCGCTATGCGTAGCTGTCGGGCGCGGGACAGAATCGCATCCTCGACTGCGCGGGATGTTGCAGCGCTTACCGGGGCCCCTCCGCTCGATTGCAGCGCAACCGACAAAGAGCGCGCGGCAAGCGCCGGATCGCTGATATGAACAGTAGCCCGGTAGGATCGGCCGCCGCCCGGAGGTGTGCCGTAACCCGTTACGATTACGCCAGTAAACGGATCAACCTCCTGCACAGGCAGGAAGCTCAGTACATCCAGTGAAGCCGCCCACAGATACCGGTTTACGTTTGTGGTCTGTTCGGCGGTGCTGCGGTCAAAGATATCCCAGATAGTTGCCCGATCGGGGTCATTCAGCTCTTGTTCGTCCGAATTGCCGCCAGCGATGTTGGGGGAGTATGTTGTCGAAGCGTTTCGATTCTGCCCACATGCCGAAAGAGCAGCGGTCAGCAGGATCATTCCCAAAATCGTCGGCAGGCGCATTGCAAACAGGTCCTGTTTCACTTGTTCTACAGTATTCAGGGGATACTCCTAGCCAAGGACCCCCGCTGCAACAAGCCCATTCTTCTGAAATGTAAGTGTATCAGCTGCATCGGGGCGAAAACTGACTGTGGCATCCTTGCACCAATTTGACCTCAATGACGCCGACGTCTTTATGCCAAGCTTGCGCAAAGGGGGCAAAAAGAGCGAAACGGTGTCCGTGCTGAGACATGTGCCGAGGCATATGTCGAGTAGATAACTCTTTTGAAACCGAGGGAAACAAGATGAAAAAAGTTCTCTTCGCATCGACGGCGCTGATTGCGACCGCAGGCGTTGCAGCAGCTGAAGTTAACTTCAGCGGTTATGGCCGCTTTGGTATTGGTTACGTTGAAGATCGTAGCGGTACCGTTGTAAACATCCAGACAACCGGTACCGCGACAGGCGTTGGTACTGCTGTTGTTCAAACTGACGACGCGATCCTGGTTTCGCGCTTCCGTCTGAACATCGACGGCATTGCAGAAACCGACGGTGGCGTTCGTTTCGAAGGCCGCGTTCGTCTGCAAGCTGACGAAAACAGCGGCAACGGCGAAGCAAACTCTGCCGGTCTGAACGGCGCACGCTTCTCGGTCATCTACGGTGGCCTGCGTGTTGACGCCGGTAACGTTGCAGGTGCCTTCGACAACCTGGCAAACTACTACGGCAACGAAGTAGGTCTGGAACTGTTCGCAGGTCAGTACTCGGGCGTTAACTACAGCTTCCTGGGTTACTCGTCGACCGGTTCGGGTTCGAACGCCGTGTTCTTCCAGTACTCGGTTGGTGACTTCTCGTTTGGCGCATCGTACGACCAAGCGACTGCAGCTGTGAACGGTGCACCTGTTGACGCTGACCGTTGGGACATCAGCGCAACCTACACCTTCAACAACATCACAGCTGCTTTGGCCTACGGCCAGACCGACGCTGGTGTTGCTGGTGTAAGCGATCCGAGCCTGACCGTTCTGACCCTGGGTGGTGAATGGGGTGACTTCGGCGGTACTCTGTTTGTTGCAGACGACGCAACTCAGGTTGCAGCAACTGACGGCACCGCATGGGGTCTGTCGGCAACCTACAACGTTGGCGCCGCAACAACCCTGATCTTCGCTTACGGCGACGGTAACGCGTCTGCTGATACTCAGCAGGTTGCTCTTGGCGCGATCTACGACCTGGGCGGCGGTGCATCGCTGCGCGGTGGTATCGGTGTCAACGACTGTGACAGCTGCACAGACTCGACCTTCGTTGCTGACTTCGGTGCTCAGTTCAACTTCTAAGCTGATCTGAACCGCAAGGTTTAAGGGCGGGTCTTCGGACTCGCCCTTTTCTTTTGTGTCGACTTGGTGTTTTTCTGCGCAAAACAGGATGAGGGTCCCATGTCGTTGCAAGACGTCACCGCACGTATCGCCAAAGCCGAAACAAAGTCGAACCGACCGGCGGGTTCCGTCAAACTGATTGCCGTGTCCAAAGTGCAGCCGAATGACAGGGTGCAGGCAGTTCTAGAGCAAGGGCACAGATGTTTTGGCGAGAATCGCGTGCAGGAGGCGGCAAGCAAGTGGCCCGCTTTCAAAGAACAGTTCGAGGGTATTGATCTGCACCTCATTGGCCCGTTGCAGACCAACAAGGCTCGTCACGCAATGGAACTGTGCAATGCGATCCATTCGGTAGATCGACCCAAACTGGCCAACACACTGGCGCGTTTGGCACAGGAAATGGGAAACTGCCCGAACCTGTTCATTCAGGTCAACACCGGTGAGGAAGACCAAAAGGCCGGTATCCTTCCTGCGGACGCGGACAGTTTCATTGCCGAGTGCAGGTCGTTGGATCTGCCCGTGCGTGGATTGATGTGCATTCCTCCGGTCGATGAAGAGCCTGCTTTGCACTTTGCGCTATTGGCCAAAATCGCTGCACGTAACGGGCTTGATGGATTGTCTATGGGGATGAGTCACGATTTCGAACAGGCCATCGCTTTGGGCGCAACCCACGTCCGTGTTGGCTCGGCCATCTTTGGCGAACGGGTTAAACCTCAGGAATGATCAGCCATGATCCGGGTGCAATGCGCTGTGATATCCAGTGCAGATGGTCCCGGCGAAAGGCAACGCAGCCTTCTGTAGGATAACCGGGTCTGCGCCATTGGTGCAGAAAAATCGCTGACCCTCTGCCCGGAACGGCGTTTGGCCAGTTCCAGTCGGTTAACAGAATCAGGTCATATAACGGGTCGGCGCGGCGCAGCTTTTCATGGCTGAATGCATAGGGTGCGCTGACCATGTGGTTGTATCTGCTTTCAGACACGTCGTCAGACCACAAGTCTCGTGGGCCAATGGCACGGGCCCATTTGCTGGGGGCGGCCATTCGGTCGGCCCGGTATAGCATGCCGACGATTCGATGATATCCGGTGGGGGTCGCGCCATCGCCTTCGCGTTTTGCGTTGCTCAACCCGCCTTTGCCCACGGAACAGGGAAACACCCTGCCAAGAAACCGGATGCCTCGTGGGGTTAGAACAAGATCGTTTGGGGTCAAAGCAGATGCCCTGACTTCTTGGCCTTGGTCGCCAGGTATCCCCGGTTGTGAGAGGTTTCGCCAACCTTCAGAGGGACACGCTCGGTTACTGCGATACCTGTCCGTTCCATCATGGCGATTTTGGCCGGGTTGTTGGTCAGCAAGCGGACAGAGTTGAAACCCAGCGACTTCAATATGTCCGACCCAAGCCGAAAATCACGCTCATCATCCTCAAAACCCAGCCTGTGGTTCGCCTCAACGGTGTCAAAACCCTGATCCTGAAGGAAATAAGCGCGCATCTTGTTCGCCAGACCGATACCGCGCCCTTCCTGATTCAGGTACAGAAGAACGCCTGCGCCTTCCGCCCCCATCTGTTCCAAGGCACCGCGGAGTTGCGGGCCGCAGTCACATTTCAGGCTTCCCATCAGATCGCCGGTGAAACAGGCAGAATGCAATCGGGCTAGCACAGGCTTGTCGCGGTCCGGGCGCCCGATCTCGACGGCGTAGTGCTCTTCACCACCGTCTTCAGGGCGGAATACGTGTAACCGACCGGCTTCGGACACCTCCATCGGAAGGCGGGCCGCGACGACTTCGTGCAAAGTACTGCGATCCGCAAGATGAGGCGTGGCGCGCGTGTGATCAATGCAGGTCAAACCGTGCGAAGCGGCAAATGCCCTGCCGTCCTCGACAGGTACCACGACCACAGCGGGAAGGATGCGCGCGGATTTGGCCAATGCAATTGCGATACGGTGCAGATTGGCATTGCCGTGCCGCTCGGTCATCAACGGGCCCTTCATGGGCGCGTTCAGATCGTCGGAAGGATCAGCAACCGCCTGTACCCATGCGATATCTGCATCCGCCGGGATCGAAACCCGCGCCAGATCCCCGTCGTACGCCCGCGCTTTCAGGGTTTCAGCACGTCGCCCAGTTATGGCCACCACCGGATTCCCTAGTTTTTTCAGGTCGGCCAGACGCTGTGGGCTGAGCGTTTCTGCAGAAACCGCAAGCACGCTGAAGCCACTGTCATCGGTCAGCGCAACGGGAACGCCCATGCGCAGATCAGCCCGAGCCCGGGCGAGAAGTTCCGTGATATCGGGGATGAGACTCATCAATGTTACCCTATAACGCTCAATCTTTCTCCTAGCCCTTTCGAAAGGAAATGTGAAACATTTCCGCGAACTCTGACACGAAGGCGTGAAACGGTTGCAGCAAATCTTGTTGATTGCATATTCCACGCGCAAGTGATGGAAAAGCGTTTGGAGGACCGGGAAATGGCTCAACTCAAGAAAATCCTGCTGGTGGACGATGACGAGGACCTGCGCGAGGCGCTCAGCGAGCAACTTGTCATGACCGAAGACTTTGACGTGTTCGAGGCGTCAGACGGTCACTCTGCCATGGAGCGCGCGCGCGAAGCGATCTATGACCTGGTCATTCTTGATGTGGGTCTGCCGGATACCGACGGGCGCGAACTGTGCCGCCTCATGCGCAAACAGGGTGTCAAAAGCCCGATCCTGATGCTGACCGGTCATGACAGCGATGCCGATACGATCCTGGGCCTGGATGCCGGCGCGAATGACTATGTTTCGAAACCATTCAAGTTCCCGGTGCTTCTGGCACGTATCCGTGCGCAGCTTCGCCAGCACGAACAATCCGAGGACGCTGTATTTGTACTTGGCCCCTATACGTTCAAACCGGCGATGAAGATGCTGATCACGGAAGAGGACAGAAAAATCCGCCTGACCGAGAAGGAAACCAACATCCTCAAATTCCTGTACCGCTCGACCGACGGCGTGGTGGCGCGGGATGTGCTGCTTCACGAAGTTTGGGGATATAATGCTGGTGTTACAACGCATACGCTGGAAACCCACATCTACCGCCTGCGTCAGAAGATTGAGCCCGATCCGTCAAATGCGCGCCTTTTGGTCACAGAATCCGGTGGATATAGGCTAGTGTCTTAACTGGGTGTGGATTGACTTGGATCAAAGTGATACCCTGTACTCATAATTAGGTTACTCCCAACCCGCGCATGTCCGGGTTATGACATGCACCTCCCTGTTGGACTGCCGGGCCGAATGGCCCGGCTTTTTTTGTCAGGGGTGGCGAGTTGAAGTCCGCTTTGAGCTGCCGATTCAACCGATCGACGCAACACATTCTTCGAACTTCTCTGCGGGTGAGAAGTAATTCAAGGTCTTTCTGGGCCGCTCGTTGAGTTCACGGGCGACGGCATCAAGATGCTCTTGGGTGTGCACGGAAAGGTCGGTGCCTTTCGGGAAGTACTGTCGAAGAAGACGGTTGGTGTTCTCGTTGGTGCCGCGTTGCCACGGGCTGTGCGGATCGCAAAAGTAGATGTCGAGCTCGGTGGCCAACGATAGGCTCTTGTGATCGGCCAGCTCTTTGCCACGGTCCCAGGTCAGCGAGAGCCGAAGCTCTCTCGGCAGATGCTGGACCTGTTTGGCGAGGGCCGACACGACGGTCTGTGTTTCTTTGCCACTCACCTTGGCGAGCATGACGTAGCGGGTCCGGCGCTCGACCAGCGTGGCAATGAAGCTGTTCTTCGAGCCCGCGATGAGATCGCCTTCCCAGTGGCCGGGGATAGCGCGGTCCTCGATGGCGGCAGGGCGTTCCCGGATGGAAATCGCATCCTTGATTTGACCGAGGCCGTCCCGCTTCAGGCTGGCGTGCCGAGAGCGGCGGATGGCGCGGGTCGCCCGGAGGTGCGTCAGAAGCTCTTTCTTCAGAACGCCCCGCGCCTGGATAAACAGGCTTCGATAGATCGTTTCGTGCGACACCCGCGCGTCCTCATCATCGGGATGCTCGCGCTTCAGCCACCCCGCGATCTGCTGGGGGGACCACTTGCACACAAGCTTCTTTGCTATTGTCTGACAGAGCCACGGCCTGTTCGCCAGCTTGCAAGGCCTTGAGCGACGCGCCCGATCCCAGGCCGCTTGGTCAGCACTGGCGGCTCGGTAGATATGCCGGCCGCCGTTGCGCCGTACCTCTCGGCTGATTGTAGACGGCGCCCGGTGAAGCTGCCTCGCAATGCACCGCAGGGATAGCCCGGCGCTCAGACTGCGCGACACCTCCTCCCGCTCCGCAAGGGTCTTCGCCAGTCGTGACCTTCGCCGCTCCGGCGGACGAATACCGCCCGTTCTCGCAAGCAGTGGATAGATCGACGATGAGCCGCGATCGAACAGCCGTCCGATCGAGCGCATCGACTCTCCACGCTGCCAGCGATCCCAAATCTCAGCCTTCTGCTGCTCCGTGAAATAAATCCGACGACGGTATCCCATCCCAACACTCCATCTTTGCTCTCAAAGTGAAGTGTTGCGTCGACCCATTGAACCCGCCGCCCAAAGCGGACACTCGCTCAATCTTGATTGGGTGTCGATTATTATCCCACAACCGTTTTATTGACTGATCGGTTGCCAGAATCGCAGTCTTAGGTGATCCTTCAAGAAATCGAAGGATCGCAATATGTTTAGGTTTCTATTAATTGCATTCGGTATTTGCGTATCTACTTCAGCGTTAACGCAAGAGTCGTCTGAAGATGTAGCGGCAAAAGATGACACCTCGGCGACCTCGTCCAGTCTGCTAACTGACGCTGAGTTGCAGACATTGGTCGCCCCGGTTGCTCTTTATCCCGACACGTTACTCATACAGATATTTGTCGCGGCAACCCAGCCATTGGAAATTGTTAAGGCTGAACGGTATTTGCTCGATAACGCCGACCGCGACCCTGTTGAACTGGAACCGGAAATCGATGCAATGGGATGGGATCCTTCTGTCAGTGTGTTGGCAACGGCGTTCCCCCAAGTTGTTGGTCAGATGGCCACCCATATCGACTGGACCGAGACAGTTGGCACTGCCATGTTGGCCCAGTCCGACGATGTGATGGATGCGGTGCAGGTCATGCGGGATCAGGCAATTAACAGCGGCGCTCTTGTTTCAGGGCCCGAGCAAACTGTCGAAGTGTCTGACGACGACAACGTAGTAATTACACCGACAGAACCCGAGACGGTATACGTTCCACAATACAATCCCGAGACGATTTATACTGGCCCGTCAACCGGGGATGTTGTGGGCGCCGCACTACTGACTTTTGGCGCTGTTGCCCTGATCGACGAAATTTTTGACGACGACGATGATTGGAACGACTACTGGGGGTGCCGAAATTGCGGTGGCTGGGGCGGCGGTCCGATTTATAGAAATCCAGACATCGACATAGACGTGGATGGCAACGTCAATATCGGCAATGATATAGATTTAGGTGACCGAACGGATATCGGATGGAACCCCGATCCTGACCGGCAACAGGAGGCCCGAAACAAAATAGCGGACCACAAAAGACCCGAAGGTGGCCGTAGCGACTTGCCGGTTAACCGTCCTGACGGTCGCACGGATGAGCTGCGTGCAAAGTTGAGCCGAGAATCCGGTGCTGCAGATATTAGCCGGGACCGCGGGGCGGCTGCAGCCGCAGTCGGTGCGGGTGCAGGGGCTGTAGCAGGCGGTGCCTTGGCGAACCGGAACAACGCTAATCGGGACAAGGCTGCCGCAAAGCAACAAGCCATTGATCGCACCAAACGTCCAGATTCAGCGAAAAAGCCAGTCGCACAAAGACCGCAGACCGCCAAGAAGCCGCAGGCGAAGAAAGCCGCATCGACGCAGCGCAAGCCCGCGGCATCCAAAGGGCAAGCGATGAAGAAAACGGCGTCCGGCGGCAGAACTCAAAGCGCGTCCAAGCGTGGACACGCCGCTAAAGGCAAGCGGAGACGGTAAGATGCGTAGATCATTATTTTCAATTTTGTTGCTTGCCGCGACCACAAGCCCGGCCCTCTCTGAAGGAGCCAGATTTGATACGCCGCAAACCGCACTGGATGCTTTTGTTGATGCGTTGAAGGCTAATGATCAGAGCAAGCTGATCGAAATTTTCGGGCCTGAAGCCGAGGATCTGGTTGGAACGGGTGATCCGACGGAAGATCAAGAAAGAAGGCAGGAAGTGCTTGGCATGTATGCCGAGGGGTATCGTTTCCGGCCTGAGGACGATGGCGTTGTACTTCTTCTAGGTGAAGACGGTTGGCCTTTTCCTATCCCAATTCTGCGTACAGATGACGGTTGGCGCTTTGACCTGGAGGCTGGGATCGAGGAACTTTCAGCTCGTGAAATAGGCTTGAATGAGTTGGAAGTGATCGAATTGCTTGAGGCCTATGTTGACCTGCAGGCAGCTTTCCGGCTTGTGGACCATAACGGGAATGGCGTTATGGAATTCGCTCAGACGATCATTTCCGATCCGGAAGAGCAGAACGGTCTCTTCTGGCCTGGAAAAGACAGCTTTGTCGGTGCAGCGCTTGCCCGCGCCGCAGCTTCGGGGTGGAGTGACGGTCAGGTTGACTATGAAGCCGAACCGTTTCTTGGCTATTATTACACAATCCTGCAAGAGCAGGGCCCTAACGCTCCAGGGGGTGCCTACCCCTATTTCGTCGGGGATCACTTTGTTGCAGGACATGCCTTGCTGGCAATACCGGCAGACTACGGAGAAACTGGTATTCATTCCTTTCTGGTAGGCGAAAACGGCATAGTCTACGAGGCAGATTTTGGCCCGGAGACACTCAGTATTGCATCTGAAATTTCTGCTTATGATCCAGACACGAATTGGTCACAGGTCGAGTAATATTTGGATTGAAAGTGTCGCTTAAGCTCTGCGCTTTGCTGAGGCCACTATTTGCGGTTCGTGTGACAAGCTTCAGTTCGATGGTTACGTGTACCCGAATAGGTTCAGCCAGGATCGCTCTTGCAACACCCATTGTGACTGCGAGCAAATTGCCCATCTTACGACTTGATCCATTCTTCTGCCTTCACACGTTTCGACTGAATGACTGAAAAGTCCGCAAAGCTGACAATAAACATTCCGCGTCTGTTCGGCGTCCTTTTCTCGTGGTGCCCCAAACTACACCACGCTAACCTCCGCCCAACCGCGACAGAGGATTCCCTGACCATGCCCTTCACACTTGCCACCTGGAACATCAACTCGGTCCGACTGCGCGAACCAATCGTGCTGAAACTGTTGGAAGAAGAAGCGCCGGATGTTCTGTGTTTGCAGGAATGCAAGTCTCCGGTTGAAAAGATTCCGACCGAAGGGTTCGCGGCGCTGGGCTATACCCACATGATTGCCCGTGGTCAGAAAGGATATAATGGCGTCGCCATCCTGTCCCGCCTGCCAATTGAAGAGGTGGGCGACAAGGATTTCGCTGATCTCGGTCACGCGCGCCACATAGCCGGTCGGTTGGAGAATGGTGTGACGATCCACAACTTCTATGTCCCCGCTGGCGGTGATGTGCCGGATCGTGAAGTGAATGAGAAATTTGGCCAAAAGCTCGACTATCTGACGGACATGCGCGATTGGTTCCACGCGGAAAAGCCGGAAAAATCCATCCTCGTCGGCGATCTGAACATTGCCCCTCGTGAGGATGACGTCTGGTCGCACAAACAATTGCTCAAGGTCGTCTCGCACACTCCGATTGAAGTGGAACATCTGGCCGAGACCCAGGACGCAGGTGGTTGGGTCGATATCACCCGGCAGGATATTCCCGAAGGGCAGCTTTTCAGCTGGTGGTCCTACCGGGCCCGCGACTGGGATGCGGCAGACAAGGGGCGGCGGCTGGATCATGTCTGGGCCACGCCCGATATTTCAAACGCGGGCCATTCCAGTCGCATTTTGCGCGACGCGCGTGGGTGGGAAAAGCCCAGCGATCATGCGCCGGTCTTTGCGACTTTCGACATTTGAACTGAAACTCTGCCCTTGGTTTCTGCGACAAGCGATTGCATATAGAGCGCAAGTTCGAACGAAAGAGTGATTGCCATGGACATCCTGAACGGCGCAGCCGCCCCAGCCACCGATCTGATCAAGGACGGGACCGAGGCCACTTTCATGGTCGATGTGATCGAAGCCTCGCAGGAAACGCCTGTTATCGTTGACTTCTGGGCACCCTGGTGCGGCCCGTGCAAGACGCTGGGCCCGATGCTGGAAGACGCGGTTACCGCCGCCAAAGGCGCGGTGAAGATGGTCAAGATCAACGTGGACGAGGCACAGATGATCGCCTCGCAGATGCGCATCCAGTCAATTCCAACGGTCTACGCGTTTTTCAAAGGGCAACCCGTGGACGGTTTTCAGGGCGCGCTGCCGGGGTCCGAGATCAAGGCTTTCGTGGACCGCGTGATCGAGGCGTCAGGTGGGGAAAGCCCGGGTGGCCAATTGGAAGATGCCGTAATAGCCGCCGAAGAAATGCTGAGCGACGGCGCAGCGGCAGATGCTGCGCAGACTTTTGCCGCCATTCTTGGCGAAGACCCGAACCACGCGGCAGCATATGGCGGGCTGGTGCGGGCACATATCGCCACTGGCGATCTGGAACATGCCGAGGCCATCCTGAACGGTGCACCCGCCGAAATATCCAACTCGGCCGAGGTCGAGGCTGCGCATGCGCAATTGCAGCTGGCCAAGCAGGCGGCTGATGCAGGTCCGGTGGCGGATCTGACAGCGGCCGTTGAAGCAGACCCCGAAAATCTTCAGGCCCGGTTTGATCTGGCGCAGGCCTTGCACGCGAACGGCGAAGTGGAAGAAGCCGTGGCGCAATTGCTGGAATTGTTCCGTCGGGATCGTGAGTGGGATGACGGCGCCGCCAAGACCCAGCTTTTCACGATCTTTGACGCGCTCAAGCCCAATGACCCGATCGTTCTGAACGGTCGCCGCAAACTCAGCTCGATGATATTTGCCTAATTTCTGATCAGAGCTAGAATTGGGACATGATGCATCCCGCCGACTTGCCGGACACCGTATCCGTTTTCCCCTTGCCCGGGGCGCTGTTGTTGCCCCGCTCGCGCTTGCCGCTTCACATCTTCGAGCCCCGCTATTTGCAGATGCTGGACGATGCCCTCAAGACCAAGGAACGGCTGATCGCGATGGTCCAGCCAAATCCTTCGGCCCATGATGAGAACAAACTGCACCGCATCGGATGTGTCGGGCGCGTGACCCAGTTTTCCGAAACGGAAGATGGCCGTTATCTGATCACGCTGACCGGTGTGTCCCGGTTCCGGGTGGTGTCAGAGCTGGACGCTTTCACGCCATACCGGCGATGCGAAGTCTCGTGGGACGGCTTTGACAGGGATCTTGGCAAGGCCGAACACGACGACAGGTTCAATCGCACCAAGTTCCTGGCTTTGCTGGAACGCTTCTTTTCGTCCCGGCAATTGTCCACTGACTGGGATTCGCTGAAAGATGCCGAGGATGAATTGCTGGTAAACTCACTGTCCATGCTGTTGGACTTTGACCCGGAAGATAAACAGGCCCTGTTAGAGGCCCCTTGCCTGCGCACACGGCGCGAGACGCTGATGACATTGATAGAATTCGCAATGCGAGGCGGATCGAATGAGGAGAAACTGCAATGATTGACCCTGAACACGCCTTTGATCGCCGTATGCTCGAAGCTCTGGTCTGCCCGCAGACGCAAACGACCCTGCGCTATGACGCCGAAAGGCAGGAACTTGTGTCACAGGCCGCTGGGCTGGCTTTTCCCATCCGCAACGGCATTCCGGTCATGCTGGTCGACGAGGCACGGCAGCTGGACTAAATTGGTTGCCCTTGCAGCAGCTTGGGCAAATCCCCGGTCAAACCCGCGGCTTCGCGGACGAAACCGCGCCGCAACCCCGGCAGTGCGCCGACAATTCCCATACCAACGTCGCGCCCAATGCGCAGCAACGGGTTGTCGTTCGAGAACAGCTTGTTGAAGACATCCGTTGCCATCGCAAGAGCTGCGGTGTCGAACCTGCGCCATTCCTGATAGCGTTCCAGCACCATAAGCGATCCGATGTCTTCGCCGCGCCGTCCTGCCAAGGTTAGAACCTCTGCCAACGCGCCGACGTCACGCAAACCGGCGTTCAGGCCCTGACCGGCAATCGGGTGCATCCCGTGGGCAGCATCCCCGACCAGTGCCAGACGATCAGCGATAAAGGAATTGGCGATGGTCAGGTTCAAAGGATAGGTGAAACGATCACCAGCCAGGTGGATGTCACCGAGGAAATCGCCAAACCGCGGGCGTAGCACTTGCAGATACTCATCCTCAGGCAGGGCGTTGATCTGGTGCGCGGCCTCGGTGCGTTCGCTCCATACAATGGAACTGCGATTGCCGGTCAGCGGCAGAATCGCCAAGGGGCCCGGCGGCATGAAGAACTGATGGGCAATGCCGTGATGCGGCAACTCGTGTTCAATGGCGCAGACCAGTGCGGTCTGGCCATAATCCCAACCGGTGCGCTTGATACCTGCGCGGTCCGCAGTGCCGCTGCGGCGACCGTCGCACCCGATCAGCAGTCTGCTGTTCATCGTCGAACCATCGTCCAGCGTCACGGTTACTCCAGTGGTGTCGGCTTGTTGCGACACAACAGTCTTGCCACTCAGCTGAGTGATGCGGGGCTCTTCGGCCATAGCGTCCATAAAGGCGCGGCGCAGGTGACGGTCTTCGACCATATACCCCATCGGACCTTCTTCTATTTCGGCATGGTCGAAATGCATGAAAAACGGTGACGGGCCTGTACCTGCGTGACCGTCCGTGACCTTGATTTCCAGCATCGGTTGTGCGTGTTCCGCAACACGGTCCCAGACGCCGATGGCAGCCAACAAGCGCTGTGATGCCAAGGCCAGGGCATAGGCTCTCCCGTCGAACGCCGCATTCTTGCGGACCTTCTCATCCAGCGCATCAATCACTGTGACCGAATGTCCGGTTTGTGCCAGAGCCAATGCCAAAGCCGGGCCGTTCAACCCGCCGCCCACGATCAGAATGTCAGATGCCTGTGTCATGCCCTGCAATATGCGCGCCCTTTCGGGATTGTCCATGTGCAGTCCTGTCGCTACCGTTCTTTCAAGCCAAAAAACAGGAGGGGGCAGGATGCAGGATTGGTTGACCATGACGGCGTGTGATTTGGGCCGTGGCATTGGGATGGGCCAGATCGATCCGGTTGAATTGACGGAAACCTACCTGTCCGCAATAGACGCCCATCCGCACCGCGACCGCATCTATGCCCGCGTCACCCATGACCGCGCCCGCGCCGAAGCCGAAGCCGCGCAGCAACGTGCGAAAATGGGATTGCGGCGATCGTTGCTGGATGGGGTTCCGATCAGCTGGAAAGACCTGTTCGACACTGCCGGCACCGCGACCGAGGCCGGGTCGGCACTTTTGAAAGACCGGGTGCCTGATGCGGATGCGCTTGTGGTACGCAACGCAACGCAGATGGGGACGGTCTGTCTGGGTAAGACGCATATGAGCGAACTGGCCTTTTCCGGCCTTGGCTTGAACCCGATCACCGAAACGCCCCCTTGTATCCATGATGAAACGGCGGTGCCGGGCGGGTCTTCATCTGGTGCGGGCGCGTCGGTTGCCTGGGGGCTGGCGGCTTGCGGGATCGGTTCCGATACCGGCGGTTCGGTGCGAATTCCAGCGGCATGGAATGATCTGGTAGGGTTGAAAACCACGGCCGGGCGGCTGAGCCTTGAAGGCGTGGTACCGCTCTGCCTGCGGTTTGACACTGTTGGGCCATTGGCGCGATCCGTTGAAGATGCAGCACATATGCTGGCCCTGTTAGAGGGCGGGGCACCTGCGGACCTGAGAGGCGCTTCGCTGAAAGGCCGTCGTTTTGCTGATTTGCAGAACATTGCCAAGGACGACCTGCGCGATGCCCCGCGAAGAGCCTATGACGAGGCCATTGCGAAACTTGCGGATGCAGGCGCTGAGATTGTTCCATTGGACGTGCCCGAGCTGAACGAGGCGATGACCCTGTCCAGCATCGTTTACACGACCGAGGCCTACGGGTTGTGGCGCGATGTGATCGAGGCCAACCCAGAGGCAATGTATCCCGAAATCCTGGAACGGTTCCGCATTGGTATGGGATATTCCGGCCCCGATTATGTCGCGGCCTGGGCCAAGCTCAAGGCGTGCCGCAGTGCCTGGGATGCGGCAACTGCCGGGTTCGATGCGGTTCTGGCACCCACAGCACCGATTTTACCGCCCAATCTGGACCGGTTGATGACCGATCACGACTATTACGTGACTGAAAACCTGCTGGCCCTTCGCAATACGCGGATCGGCAACCTGATGGGGCTTGCGGCGCTGACCCTGCCCACCGGAACGCCCAGTTGCGGGCTGATGATGATGGGGTATCCGAACTCGGAAGAGGCCCTGTTGAGGTTGGGGTCAGCGGCAGAATCGGCATTGGCCTGAATGCCACAATCCACTGATTCGGAACCTCTTTGTCTGGACGAAGAGGTATGCGGACTGTAATCTGCCAAAAAAACGGGGCGCAAATGACCCCGATATTGAGGCAGTAACATGGATTTTCCCGAGCGGTTTTCGAACCTACCGGAATATGCATTCCCGCGTTTGCGCGCCCTGTTGGATCACCATCAACCGGGCGGTGACGTCGTTCATATGACGATTGGCGCGCCCACGCATGATTTTCCGGCCTGGGTGACGGATGTCATCATGGAAAACGCGGCCGGGTTTCAGGGCTATCCGCCGAACGAAGGCTCGGAAGACCTGCGCGGTGCAATCTCGGGCTGGATCAAGCGGCGCTATGGGGTCGAAATGGACCCTGACGCCAACGTCATGGCGCTGAACGGCACACGTGAGGGGCTGTATAATGCGGCCATGGCGCTGTGCCCGGAACAGAAGAACGGCAAACAACCGATCATCCTGTGCCCGAACCCGTTTTATCAGGTCTACATGGTCGCGTCGATTTCGGTGGGTGCGCAACCCTATTTTGTTCCTGCAACCGCCGCGACAGGTCATCTGCCGGATTATTCCGGCCTGCCCGAAGATGTGCTGAACCGAACCGCGGTGGCTTATATCTGTTCCCCGGCCAACCCGCAGGGTGCAGTCGCGTCGCGCGACTATTGGGCTGACCTGATCCGTCTGGCCGAGGCTTATGATTTCCGCATCTTCGCCGACGAATGCTATTCCGAGATTTACCGTGACCAAGCCCCGACGGGGGTTCTGACCGTTGCGCAGGATCTGGGGGCTGATCCCGAACGGATCACGCTGTTTAATTCCCTGTCCAAACGCTCGAATCTGGCCGGTTTGCGCTCGGGCCTGATTGCAGGTGGACGAAAGTCCATCAACCAGGTGAAAAAACTGCGCACCTATGCCGGATCCCCACTGCCTTTGCCCTTGCAAGCCGCCGCCGCGCGCGTCTGGGCGGAAGAGACACATGTCGAGCAAAACCGCGCACTCTATCAGGAGAAATACGCCATTGCCGATAAGGTGTTTGCGGGCGTGCAGGGCTACATGTCGCCAGAGGCCGGGTTCTTTCTGTGGTTGCCGGTCGAGAATGGCGAGGACGCAGCATTGAAGGTTTGGAAGGAAACCGGGGTTCGGGTTCTTCCGGGCGCATATCTTTCACAAGGTGATCCGGGAAATAACCCGGGCGAAGGCTTTATCCGGGTTGCATTGGTAGCCCCAAAAACAGAGTTGCAGCGCGGTTTGATCACACTCCGCGACTGCATCTATACGTGAGGTACGAGGGCAAAATGGCATCATATAACGCGCGAAACCGCGACCCATTGCTGGACAGCACAACACAGGCAGCCCTGGAGCGACGCAGTAAGGAACTGATCGGTATCGCGCTGATCCTGTTGGGCTTGGCCGCGGCTGCGATGATCTGGTCCTATACGCCCGATGATCCTAATTGGATGGTTTCGACCGACGCGCCGGTGCAAAACTGGATGGGACGGGTCGGCGCGTCTATTGCAGCCCCCTTGTTCATGATCGTGGGCTGGGGAAGCTGGGGCATCGCGCTTGTTCTGGTCGGATGGGGTCTGCGTTTTGCGGGCCATTTCGGTGAAGACCGGGCCATTGCCCGCCTGATCTTTGCCCCGATCTGGATCGCTGTAGCCTCGGTCTATGCCGCAACCCTTGTTCCCGGTGCCGAGTGGCGTGCAACGCATAGCTACGGTTTGGGCGGTTTGTTCGGCGACACGGTCATGGGCGCGTTGCTGACGCTGGTGCCGATCTCTTCGCATTTTCTGGTCAAAATGATGTCGCTGGCCATGGCCGTCGGCATGACCACGCTGGGTGTTTTTGTGCTGGGCTTCACCAAGGCTGACGTGAAACGCGGCTTCCGCGCCTTCATCCTGGGCCTTGTGATGTCTTATGACATGCTGATGACGCTGATGGGGCGTGGTGCGGCCTCGGCCGCGCAAGCGGCGCGGGATCGCCGGGCGCAGTGGGAAGAACGCAAGCTCGCCCGCGCTGAAGCGGCTGAGGCGATGTTTGACGACGAACTGGTCTATGCCGACACTGTTTTTGAAGAACCTGAATTGGGGCGCCCTGAACCTCCGGTCAAATCAGGCCTGTTGGCACGAATGCCGTCACTTATCCGGCGCCCTGATCCAATGCCCGAGCCTGAGTTGGTGGATCCTGATCCGATCGCGGGCTTTGACGACATGCCCGGCGAAGATCGCATCCGCTCCAAAATCTCGGCCGCCGTGCGAAATCGCAAGGTTGCCGTGGGCGAAATGACACCCGAGCCGGATCCCGACCTGCCGCTGACCAAGGGTCGTGGACGCCGTCCCGATCCGCTGATCCTGAACCAGCATCCCTCGTCCGAACTGCCCCCCGAACCGCCGATGACAGCGTATGGGCTGCGCCCCGAGCCGCAGGTATCCGCTGGTGACACTCCAGAGGCGCAAGAGCCTGCTTTGATGGGTTATGAGGCCGGGACAGAACAGTACGACTACGCGTCCGAGTTGGATATCGATGATGAGTCGGTTTTTGAGGATGTCACCAACGCCGCGCCGCAACCGCGTCAGGCGATGAAGATCCCCGTGGCTGAACCGCGCAAGCCTGTGGTGGCGCAGCCCGTGCGCCGGACACCGTTGCCGTCTCGTCGTGCGCAGGCCGAAGCGCAACCAGCATTGTCCTTCGAGGAACGGCACTCTGACTTCGAACTTCCGCCTCTGGGCTTGTTGTCCAACCCCGCCAGTATCCAGCGCCATCACCTGAGCGATGAGGCCTTGGAAGAAAACGCACGGATGTTGGAAAACGTTCTGGACGATTACGGCGTCAAGGGTGAGATCGTCAGCGTACGCCCCGGCCCGGTCGTGACCATGTACGAGCTGGAGCCCGCCCCGGGCCTGAAAGCCAGCCGTGTGATCGGTTTGGCAGACGATATTGCGCGCTCGATGTCGGCGCTGTCGGCGCGGGTTTCGACCCTGCCGGGCCGCTCGGTGATCGGGATCGAACTGCCGAACGAAAACCGCGAGATGGTGGTTCTGCGCGAAATCCTCGCCAGCCGAGACTTTGGCGATGGCAACCAGGCGTTGCCGCTGGCGTTGGGCAAGGATATCGGCGGTGAATCCGTTGTGGCGAACCTGGCCAAGATGCCTCACCTGCTTATCGCCGGGACCACGGGTTCGGGTAAGTCGGTGGCGATCAACACGATGATCCTGTCGCTGCTTTACAAGCTGACGCCGGATGAATGCCGTCTGATCATGATCGACCCCAAGATGCTGGAACTGTCGGTTTACGATGGCATCCCGCATCTGCTGTCACCCGTTGTGACCGATCCAAAGAAGGCGGTTGTCGCCCTGAAATGGGTCGTGGGCGAAATGGAAGACCGCTATCGCAAGATGTCCAAGATGGGCGTGCGCAACATTGCGGGCTACAACGGCCGGGTGAAGGACGCGCTGGCCAAGGGCGAGTTGTTCAGCCGCACGGTGCAGACCGGGTTTGACGATGAAACTGGTGAACCAACGTTCGAGACGGAACAATTCGCGCCCGAAGCGATGCCCTATATCGTCGTCATCGTCGATGAGATGGCCGATCTGATGATGGTCGCGGGCAAGGAAATCGAAGCCTGCATTCAGCGTCTGGCGCAAATGGCGCGGGCTTCGGGCATTCACCTGATCATGGCCACACAGCGCCCCTCGGTTGACGTGATTACCGGCACAATCAAGGCCAACTTCCCTACGCGGATTTCGTTCCAAGTGACGTCGAAAGTCGACAGCCGCACCATTCTGGGCGAGATGGGCGCCGAACAACTGCTGGGGCAGGGCGACATGCTTTACATGGCCGGTGGCGCCAAAATCACCCGTTGCCACGGACCGTTTGTGTCGGATGAAGAGGTAGAGGAGATCGTCAACCACCTGAAACAATTCGGTCCGCCCGATTACGTGGGCAGCGTTCTGGACGGACCGGCCGAGGACAAGGTCGACAACATTGACGCCGTTCTGGGGCTGAACACTGGCGGCAACACGACCGGAGAGGACGCGCTGTACGATCAGGCGGTGGCAATTGTGATCAAGGATCGCAAATGCTCGACCTCTTATATTCAGCGAAAACTCGCCATCGGGTACAACAAGGCGGCGCGTCTTGTTGAGCAAATGGAAGACGAAGGTGTTGTTTCGTCAGCAAATCATGTCGGGAAACGCGAAATCCTCGTCCCCGAGCAATAGGATATTTAATAACAAGGGCAGACAGCCTATCTGTACGGTATGAAACAGATTGCTTTTGCCCTTGCTTTGACACTGGCCTCACCCGCCGCATGGGCGGCGGAAAAACTGCCGCTTTCGCAAATCTCAGGTTACCTGAACGGTTTGAAAACGGTTCAGACAACGTTCACGCAGGTGAACGATGATGGCTCGTTGAGCACCGGACAGCTGTGGATGCAGCGCCCGGGCAAGATGCGGTTCGAATATGACCCGCCCAACAGCGCTGTGGTGCTGGCGCGATCAGGCAGTGTTCAGATCTTCGATCCGAAATCGAACCAGCCACCCGAGCAATACCCGCTGAAGCGCACGCCTCTATCCATTGTGCTGGCACGCAACGTGAATCTTGATCAGGCCAATATGGTTGTCGGCCACAGCTTTGACGGCACGGCCACAGTGGTCACCGCGCAAGACCCCAAGAACCCTGAAGCAGGCCGGATTGAACTGATGTTCACCGATAATCCAGTCGAGCTGCGCAAATGGGTGATCCATGACAACGCCGGCAGCCAGACCACCGTTCTTTTGGGTGCGTTGACCGAAAGCAATGGTCTTGATCAGGGTCTTTTCTCGAACAAGGAAAGACGCGGGTCAGTCAATCGCTGACCCGCTTTTTGCTGGTCAATACCGGCAGTTCGCCAACTGTGCCTGATACAGTTGCGCGCGCGCGTCCACGTCATTGGCCACGCTCAACAACCACGACTTGCTGTTGTGGGTGCCGCGAGCGTACCCCGTGTGACCTTCGTGATAGGCCAGGTATTGATTGCGTGTGTCGCCGGGGTGGATGCCGTTGCGCTCATAGCTTTTGTTCATATACCAGCCGATGAAGTCCGAGGCATCGCGGATTCGATCCCGCTTGGCCCGGCGCTTGCCGGTTTCGCGCTGATATTGATCCCAGGTGCCGTCCAGTGCCTGGCTGAACCCATAGGCGCTGCTTTGCCGCCCCATCGGGATCACGCCCAGTACGTAACGGTGCGGGGTACGCGCGTCGTGGCGATATCGGCTTTCCTGATAAATCGTGGCCATCTGAACGTGAACCGGAACACCCCATTTCTGCTCGGTGCTTTTGAAAGCCTTGATAAAATCCGGTCGTTCGTGCGCAATGCTGCACGCGTCGTTCAGTTTGCTGGGCGGTTGTTTTGACCCGCCGCCACAGGATGCCAAAAGCAGCACCCCGAAGAGTACGATAAGAATTCTGCTCATGTGCCTCATGCCTTTTTTTGTTTATTCTAGCGCAGATTGAGCTCTGAGGAAATCACAATCGCTATAAAACAACGGCAAGAATTATGGGTAACGCCGCCACGGAAAGTACGGTGGACACCATGACCATGCCGGCAACGGCATCGGAATCGGCTTCAAATCGTTCTGCCAACAAGTATGAGGTCACAGCGACCGGTGTACAAATTTGCAATACCAGAACGCCAAAGGCGACACTGTCCAGATCAAACAACACCCCAATCCCCCAGCCCAACGCAAAGCAGACGATAAGTTTCAGGACTGACAGCCAGAGCGCTTGCCCCAGACTACGCGAGGTCAGGCGGGCGATTGCCACACCCACCGTGACTAACATCAGCGGAACAGCCATTTGCCCCAAAAGCTCTAACGTGTTGGTTAGAAATGTCGGAGTTTGCCACCCCTGCCACAAAAACACCGCACCCAGAATGGTCGCCCATGCCATCGGCTGGCGTAAGACCTGTCCCCATGCGCCTTTTCCGGCGACTAGGTAGATCCCATAGGTGAAAGAAAACAGCGCGGTTACAGACAGAAAGATGACCGCGTAACCCAAACCAATTTGCCCGAACGCAAAGATACATAGCGGAAGGCCAAGATTGCCGGTATTGCCGAAAATCAGCGGTGACAGGTACGTGCGCTGATCCAGTTTCAATCCGCGAACAATTAACCAGAACACCCCAGCCAGCAGAAGATTTGCGACCAGAGTTGCCGACGTGAAACGCGACAAATCTCCGCCCGGAATGTCGGTTTGCATGAGTGCAACAAAGATCAGACTGGGCATTGCCAGCGTCGTTGCAAAGCGTGTCACAAATTGCAGCCGGTATTCGAACCCCAGTTTGACCCACGTAAAGCCAATGGCCGCCAAGAGAAAAACCGGGGCCACGATTTCGAACACTGTCAGTATTAGGTTCACAGACTGTTTCCCTGAATTTCACATCAATGATTGGCATTTCGGGCCAAAAACCGTTAGTAAATGCGGTGGGGGCCGAAACAATGTTAAAGACACGCGCGAAATACGGATTGGGCCAGGTGGTCCGTCACAAGAAGCACCCTTTTCGAGGGGTGATTTTTGACGTGGACCCGGAGTTTTCGAACACAGAAGAATGGTATCAGGCCATTCCGGAAGACAGCCGTCCACGGAAAGAACAGCCGTTCTACCACCTGTTGGCAGAGAACGACCAATCCTTCTATGTTGCTTATGTTTCAGAACAAAATCTGGTTGCAGACTATTCTGGAGAGCCGGTTGAACACCCGGATATCTCCAACATGTTCGGCCCGTTCGAAGACGGTGCTTACCCTCTGCATTTCCAACTGAATTAGGTTTGGCGAACCGGTCGGCATTGTACTGCCGCTGATCAGTATCCAAGGGCGCACCCATCCTTGCGCGGGTCGCTGGCACCTTCCAAAACACCGTCTTTTCGGATTCGGATCGCTTGCGCTCCTCCAACTGGCGTTTCTGGAATTTCAATATTGTGTCCAATTTCAGACAATTGTTTCGCTACCTCTTCGGAATAGCTCCGCTCTAGTTTCAGGACATTCCCATCGAAAAAGGCGCGCGGCGCGTTGATGCTTTCCTGTAGCTCCAGCCCAAAGTCCCTAAGGTTCGAAACGAAACGCGCGTGCCCGGTCGGTTGATAAGCACCGCCCATGACGCCGAATGGCATCGTGACACGGTCATTCTCGGTCAACATCCCCGGTATGATCGTGTGCATCGGGCGCTTGCCGCCAGCCAGTTCATTGGGGTGACCCGGCTGAAGTGTGAACCCTGCGCCCCTGTTCTGAAGCAAGATACCGTATTTCTCGGATGCGATCCCTGATCCAAAGCCATGAAAGATCGAATAGATCAGCGACACAGCCATTAGGTCGCGATCGACCACCGTGATATAGATCGTGTCCTTGTGAATGGCTTCCGTCAAAGGTGCTGCTGCGGGCATTGCGCGTTTTGGGTCAATCAGTGCAGCCAGCCTGACCGCAACATCCAAATCAAGAAACCGCTCGGCCCGTGCGACATGATCGGGATCCGCAATGAACCGGTTGCGCGCGTCATAAGCCAGCTTGGTGGCTTCAGCCTCGATATGAACCCGTTCCGCTCCAAATGGATCTATACTGGCCAGATCGAATTGCTTTAGAATGTTCAGCAACAGGATCGCGGTCGCACCTTGGCCGTTTGGGGGGTGTTCGACCAGATCAACACCCTTGTAGGCCCCGCGCATGGGCTGTGTTTCAGTGCACTTGGTGCAGTGAAAGTCTTCGGTGGTGTGGACACCTCCGCGTGCGGACAGGGCCTGGATCATATCCTCGGCAATGTCTCCTGAATAAAATGCGTCGCGTCCCTGACTGGCGATCCTGCGCAAGACCTCAGCCTGACCGGGAGCGCGAAAGATCTGCCCGATCGCTGGTATCTGCCCATTGATCAGATAATGGTCACGCGCAGCACCCTGCAATGTGGCCGCCCCCGTTTTCCAGTCAAAAGCAACCCGAGGGGCCACCGGAACGCCAGCCTCGGCATAGTGGATTGCGGGTTCCAGAATCGCGCCCAGCCCCAATCGCCCTTCGGTTTCTGCAAGGTGACAGAAGGCGTCCACGGCACCGGGAACAGTCACTGCATCCGGACCGTTCAACGGTACAGATGACAGGCCCATTTCCCGCAAGGGCTGCGCCCGCGCGGCGGCCGGTGCGCGACCCGATCCGTTCAATGCGCGTATCTGGTTTTCGCCCGCACGGCTGAACAAAACGAAACAATCACCCCCCAACCCGGTCATCTGCGGTTCGCAGATGCCAAGCAGAACCGCGCCTGCTATCGCGGCGTCCATGGCGTTGCCGCCGCGCTCAAGAAGATCGATTGCCACTTTAGCGGCTAGCGGGTGCGACGTTGCGCACATCCCCCGCGTTGCAAAAACTTCCGACCGGCCAGGTTTGTGCAAATCACGCATGGTGGGTTCTTTCTCCTTCAAACAAGGGAAAGCTATTCTCTGATTGCCGGTTGTCCAGTCAATTCAAGTTGGGGGGGAGATCCTCGGCGCCGTTCACTGGGTGGGGGCTGTGATAATTGGCGCCGAGGGAAGCTATCTGAGCTACGAGTCACTGTATGGCGGCGATTTGCGGCGCGACAATGTTTCGAAAATGGCGTTATTGTGGCCAATTGCGGCTGATTACCCGTTCTTGTCAAAGTTAAATCGCAGGGATAGCCGATTGCACCCGTCGCGACGCTCATAACAGATATCGCTGGTCAGTTGATGAATCAGGAACCAGCCGAACCCGCCTTCGGGCAAATCCTGAATGCGGGTTCCCAGTGGTGCCGGCGTTCCGTCTGGTGGTTCGTAGCCGGGCAATGGATGGCCCGTGTCCGAAATCAGAATGTCCAGCTGGTTTCTGTCCAATCGGCATGTCACCTGAACCCCGGCCGGGGCCACGCCCATATAGGCATGTTCCACAACGTTGTTGATTGCTTCTGCCAGTGCGATCTTGACATCGTCCGCCTTGTGCGGCGGCAACCCTCGTTTCGCCAGTCCGGCGCTGAGTTTCGCAATCCCCGCGCTGGCTTCTGTTTCCGTTGCGGGAAAGCTCAATTCCAGGCAGGTCGCGTTACAAATGGGCTCCACGTTGTCGCACTCCTACTGTTGTCACCTGTCTGGTTCCGACAGGGCGTCATCCAGTGTTGCAAACAACCTGAACACGGTATCCATGCGCGTCAGGCGAAAGACCTTTTCCACCACGGGCTGCGGGCCTGCCAGATCAAGCCTTCGGTTCAGCCCCAGTTGTTTCATGGACGCTACGATTGCGCCCAGTCCGCTTGAATCGATGAACTCGACGCCTGAAAGGTCCAGGACAACCCGATCGGCGCAGGCCTCGGTCTCTGCGCGCATGTCTTCTTTGAACTGAATGGCCATCGCAGCGTCGATCCGGTCAGAGTGAACCGTGATAATCTGTGTCGTTCCGTCTGATGTGCTGGTCAGCCCCATGGTCCGGCTGCCTCCAATCTGAAAATGAGTCGTAGAAATACGCTAGACGCGAATTCTTACCATTCGGTATTCAAGGGCCGGACGACAGGAGGATTATCCGGATGAGAGATGTTGTTATTGCAGGTGCTGCCAGAACACCAATGGGTGGTTTTCAGGGCATGTTCGACGGTGTCGCAGCATCCGAGCTTGGCGGCGCAGCGATTCGTGCCGCGTTAAAGCAGGCAGGGGCGCAGACGGTTGAGGAGGTGTTGATGGGATGTGTCCTGCCCGCAGGTCAGGGGCAGGCTCCGGCGCGCCAGGCGGGTTTCGCGGCGGGCTTGGGTGAGGAGGTTCCCGCCACCACGCTGAACAAGATGTGTGGTTCCGGGATGAAGGCGGCGATGATGGCCTTCGACCAGATCGCATTGGGTCATGCAGATACAATGGTCGCCGGAGGTATGGAGAGCATGACCAACGCGCCCTACCTGCTGCCGAAAATGCGGGGTGGCGCGCGCATCGGTCATGGTCAGGTGATCGACCACATGTTCCTTGACGGGCTGGAAGACGCCTATGACAAGGGCCGCCTGATGGGAACCTTTGCCGAAGATTGCGCCGAGGCGTATCAGTTCACCCGCGAAGCGCAGGACGAATATGCCTTGAAATCCTTGTCCAACGCACTTTCCGCGCAAGAAAGCGGTGCTTTCGAGGGCGAGATCGTCCCCGTCACAGTGCGCACGCGTAAGGGTGAGGTCGTACAGGTCACTGATGAGCAACCCAAATCCGCCCGTCCCGAGAAAATTCCGACACTGAAACCGGCTTTCCGCAAGGACGGGACAGTGACCGCCGCCAATTCCTCGTCAATTTCCGACGGCGCGGCGGCGCTTGTTCTGGCATCGGCTGAAACGGCAGAAGCGCAAGGACTGACAGTTCGGGCCCGGATTTTGGGACATGCCAGCCATGCTCAAGCGCCCGGACTTTTCACGACTGCACCAGTTCCGGCGGCGCAAAAGCTTCTGTCCCGCATCGGTTGGAACAAGGATGATGTCGACCTGTGGGAGGTCAACGAAGCCTTCGCAGTTGTGCCGATGGCTTTCATGCACGAAATGGGATTGCCGCGCG
Source organism: Ruegeria sp. AI2 (assembly GCF_056541275.1). Lineage (NCBI taxonomy): Bacteria > Pseudomonadati > Pseudomonadota > Alphaproteobacteria > Rhodobacterales > Roseobacteraceae > Ruegeria > Ruegeria sp. AI2. The sequence goes on along the minus strand of NZ_JBQFYB010000011.1, from coordinate 28,579 downwards.
ACAGGGTAAACGTAAATGGCGGGGCCTGCGCCTTGGGCCATCCTATTGGCGCATCTGGCGCCCGTATTCTGGTCACTTTGTTGAACGCGCTCGAGAAACGAAATCTCAAGCGGGGGGTTGCTGCAATCTGTATCGGCGGCGGTGAAGGAACAGCTATCGCGATCGAACGCATTTGACCCTTCATCTTTTTCGAAATACTCCGGGGGTTCGGGGGCGGCGCCCCCGAGTTTTCCAAGGGGTTCGGGACCTATGACCGTCGATTACAGCGCGCTGGCAAGTACAATTGCAGCATTGACCGAAGGCGAAAACGATCAGGTTGCCCTGATGGCTACCGTTGCTTGCGAGGTCCACTATTCCGACGACCGTTTCGACTGGACCGGGTTTTACCGGGTGACAGAACCGGGCTTGCTTAAAATTGGCCCGTATCAGGGTGGCCATGGCTGCCTCGTCATCCCGTTCGAACGCGGCGTCTGCGGGGCGGCAGCGCGCACCGGCGAAGTGCAACTGGTGCCTGATGTGGATGCGTTTCCGGGTCACATCGCCTGCGCCTCGTCCACCCGATCCGAATTGGTTCTGCCGGTCCGGAACGCATCGGGCGAGCTGATTGCAGTTTTCGACATCGACAGCAATCAACCCGACGCGTTCTCAACCGAAGACGCGGATAACCTGTCCGCGATCCTGTCAAAGACCTTCGCGCAAGCCTGATTGATTTTCGGTCTGTACAAGGTGCGTCTACCGGTTTCCTCTTTTCGATTTCGCTCGGGGTTTGATAAAACAGGAAAGCCCGAACCGTATTGGATTAACCATGGTCCCAGGCCATTTCCGAACTCCGCGCCTCTCGGTTCGCAACTGGAAGGTTGAACTCGCCGATCCGCGATTGCGGGTTCGGCTTGAAGATGATCTTGCAGCGCTTCTGACCCCTGAGGTCCTGAAACACCTGCCGCCCCCGATGCAGTTGCAGGGCCGGGAGATTTCGAACTGGATTGATGAAAGACGTGCTGAAAGCGATATTCTGCTTGCGCGCCAAAGCCGCGGTAACCACCTGATCGGCCTCATGGTGTTGGCCATGAGTTCTGACACTGAAGCAATTCCAAGCCTTCACATCGGCTATTTGATTGCTCAAACCGCTTGGGGGAATGGTTACGCCCCCGAGTTGCTGCAAGGCTTGCAGGACGCATTGACGCCTGGGCCTGCCGTGCGTCTCATTGCCGGGGTCGGGCGTGACAATCCAGGTTCAGCCCGCGTTCTGGAAAAAACAGGCTTTACGCTTTGGCCGGAGCGCGCCTCGGACACCGCCGATATTTATGTTTACCATATTAGCTGAGTGACCGAGCCGTCAGGGCATTGCCAATCCGAAATATGGATTCACGTGAAAAAATGCTTGGAAATTTCATGAAATCGAGTCATCGTGAAAAAAGAGGTGAAATTTTCACGAACGTTGGAGCTATCCTTGAACAGTCAGGCCCCGCAAAGTGCGACACTCGGTGCTGATATCCGCGCGCTGCGCAAGGCGCGAGGATTGACGCTGAGTGATATTGCGATCCGGTTGGACAGGTCTGTGGGCTGGCTCAGCCAAGTTGAGCGTGACATGTCCGAGCCGTCGATTTCGGACCTCAGGCAGATCGCGGAATGCCTTGGCGTCCCCATGTCGATGTTGTTTGCGCATTCGGCGGCACCGGCGGACGAGCAGGGATATGTCGTGCGTGCCGGCTCGCGCCGCCCCATGGGGTCGGGCGAGGAAGGGTTGATCGAAGAGCTGCTTTCGCCGGATCTGACCGATGATTTTGAAATGGTGCATTCCACCTTCAAACCCAACTCGCAGATGCAGACACCGGCCAATCGCCCGACACAGGAAGTCGGATACATGATCTCGGGCAAGCTGGACCTGACAATCGGGGGACGCGCGTTCACGGTTGGGCCGGGTGACAGCTTTCGATTCCGACATGAACCCTATCAATGGGCCAACCCTTATGATGAGCCCGCTGTAGCCATCTGGGTTATCGCCCCGCCGGTTTATTGATGTCGTTCGAGGCCTGGACCATATTCGCGTTGTTCTGGGTGGTTTTCGTGACCACCCCGGGTCCGAACGCGGTCAATTGCATCTCGAACGGGATGAGCCTTCCGTTTCCAAAGGCGATGCTAGGCGTATTGGCTATTCTCACGCAGGCCAGCGCCTTTCTGATCCTGTCTGCGCTGGGTGTGACCGCCCTGATCGCCGCATCGTCGACCGGGTTCTTTGTCGCCAAGTTGATTGGTGCGGGATTTTTGATCTGGTTGGGGATTCGCGGCTGGATGAATGCGACAAAACCTGCACCAGCCTCCGAGCGTCCTGCGCGACATGTCTATCTGCACGCGCTTGCAGTGGCCACGATCAATCCCAAAAGCGTCGCCGGATACCTGGCCGCGTTTTCGCAGTTCGTTCAGCCCGAGGTCCCGATCTGGCAGCAGATGGGGGTTATCATGCCGACCGCGCTGGTCATCACCACACTCAGCTACACCGGCTTTACGGCGCTGGGTGCCTTGATGGGCAGGGCAGCGCTGAGCGCAGTGTTCAATATCTGGGTGCGCCGGATCATGGCGGCCTGTTTTGTCATCTACGGTGTGTTGTTGGGAACCAGCACCACACCCGCAATAAGGGGGTAGTCAGATGCACAAGGGATCCTGCCTTTGCGGCTCGGTCGCGTTCACGATCAACGGAGACATGTCGCCGCCTTCGGTCTGCCATTGCGGACAATGCCGCAAACAGTCGGGCCATGTCTGGGCTTCGGCTTCGACCCGTCAGGACAACCTGAGTTTCTCGGCCAGCGACACGCTCAGCTGGTATCGCGCGTCTGACATCGCCCGGCGCGGATTTTGCAGCAGCTGTGGCTCGTTCCTCTTCTGGCAACACAACCAAGAGGACACGATTTCGATTTCCATGGGCGCGCTGGACGCACCCACAGGTTTAAAGCTCTCAAAGCACATCTTCGTGGCTGACAAGGGCGACTATTACGACATTACGGACGATCTGCCTCAAGAGGCGCAGTAACAAGGATCAAAACGCATGAGTGATTTTCCAACAAAAGCCCGCGTGGTCATTATCGGAGGCGGTGTGGTGGGGGCTTCCTCGCTGTATCACCTTGCCAAGAAAGGCTGGACCGATTGTGTTCTGCTGGAAAAGAACGAACTGACTGCCGGGTCGACCTGGCATGCTGCAGGGAACGTTCCGACCTTTTCGACCTCATGGGCGATCATGAACATGCAGCGCTACTCGACCGAGCTGTATGCGCGTCTGGGTGAGGAAGTCGATTACCCGATGAACTACCACCAGACCGGTTCGATCCGACTGGCGCATTCGAAAGAACGTGTGCAGGAGTTCGAGCGCGCCATGGCGATGGGCCGCTATCAGGGTATCCCGATGGAAATGTGGACCCCGGAAGAGGCGAAAGAGCGCTATCCCTTCCTGGAAACGCACGATCTTGAGGGTGTTCTCTACGACCCGACGGATGGTGATATCGATCCGGCGCAGCTGACCCAGGCGCTGGCCAAGGGCGCGCGCGATATGGGGCAGAAGATCATCCGTTTCTGCCCGGCGACTGGCGTGACGCAGCATAATGACGACACCTGGACCGTGCACACGGACAAAGGCGATATAGCCTGTGACTATGTTGTGAACGCAGCCGGGTACTATGCGCAGCGCGTGGGCGAATGGTTCAAGCCCTTCGGTGGCCGCACCGTTCCGGCAATGGTCATGAGCCACCAGTACCTGCTGACCGATGAAATCCCCGAGATCGAAGCATGGACCAAGCAAAGCGGTGCCAAACTGCCGCTGCTGCGTGATGTGGATGTTTCGTACTACCTGCGGCAGGAAAAGAATGGCTTCAACCTTGGTCCTTACGAGCCCAACTGCAAGGGCCACTGGATGACCGAAGACGATCCGATGCCGGATGATTTCAGCTTTCAGCTGTGGAATGACGATCTGGACCGCATCGAAGATATCGTCACCGATGCGATGGAGCGGGTGCCGCTGATGGCAACCTCGGGCGTTGGACGCGTCATCAACGGGCCGATCCCCTACGCGCCTGACGGGCTGCCTTTGATCGGCCCGATGCCCGGTGTGAAAAACGCGTTCGAGGCGCATACTTTCACCTTCGGCATCGCGCAGGGCGGTGGCGCAGGCAAGGTTCTGGCCGAGTGGGTCGTTGATGGCGCGACCGAATGGGATATGTGGGCCGTCGATCCGCGCCGCTATACCGATTACACCGATCAGGATTATTGCAACCAGAAAGGCATGGAAGTTTATGGCAACGAATATGCCATGCACTTCCCGCACCATGAATGGCCTGCCGCACGAAACAAGAAGCTGTCGCCCGTGCATGACAAGGTGATCGCGCACGGCGGTGTCATGGGGGCCTATAACGGCTGGGAACGCGCCAACTGGTTTGCACAGCCCGGTGATGACACCTCGCTCGACGCGACCCACACCTGGGGACGGTCCGGTCCGTGGGAACAGCGGATCAAGGAAGAATGTGAGGCCGTGCGCGATCATTGTGGCGTGTTGGACCTGCCGGGCTTCTCGCGGTTCATGGTCAAGGGTGACGGCGCTGCCGAAGCTCTGCGCGGCCTCGCAACCGGCGGGCTGCCAAAGGTTGGCCGGATGAACCTCATCTATATCTCGGACGACCGTGGCCGCATCCTGACCGAAATGTCCTGCATCCGGCTGGGAGAAGAAGAGTTTATCATGATCACGGCGGCAACTGCGCAATGGCATGATCGTGATATCTTGATGAAGGCACTGCCTGCCGGGGTCTCAATCGAAGATGTCACCACCACACGCGACACTCTGATTGTGACCGGCCCGAAATCGCGTGAGATCCTGTCGTCTATGGCCGACGCCGATCTGACGTCGGGATGGCTGACCCATCAGTCCGCCACCGTCGCCGGCCAACCCGCCTATCTGATCCGCGTTTCATTTGCCGGTGAACTGGGATGGGAGGTGCATGCACTGAACGAACACATGCCTGCGATCTACGACGCGATCATCGATGCCGGTGCCAAGCCGTTCGGGATGTATGCGCTGAACTCGCTGCGAATCGAAAAGGGGTACCGCGCCTGGAAAGGCGATTTGTCGACCGACTATTCCCTGCTTGAAGGCGGGTTGGAACGGTTCGTCAAGCTCGACAAACCGCAGGACTTCCCGGGCAAGGCCGCAATCCTGAACGAAAAGCAGCAAGGCGTGAAAAAGTCCTTCGTCACCCTGACCGTTGATGCGGGCGATTGTGACGCGCCGTATATGTCCTGCATCTGGCAAGGCGATGAGATCGTCGGCGAAACCACATCCGGCGCGTGGGGCTACCGTGTTGGTAAATCCATCGCGCTGGGCATGATCCGGGCCGAGCTTGCCAATCCCGGAACTGAGCTTGAGGTCGAAATCTACGGTCAGAAATGCCGCGCTGTTGTAGAGCTGGATCAACCGCTCTGGGATCCCGAGAACGAGCGGTTGCGGGCGTGACGCGTTTGGCGACCATGTCCGGCGTCTATCTGACCGGCCATGGCGGGCCAGAGGCGCTTGAATGGCGCGACGATATCCCAGTCCCGGCCCCTGGGCCGGGGCAGGTGCTTGTTCGGGTCGCCGCGGCAGGTGTCAATAACACGGATATCAACACGCGGATCGGCTGGTATTCATCGAATGTCACCGGCGGGACGGATGCCGTCGATCAGGATGTTGAAGCCGGAGGGTGGGGCGGTGCACTGAACTTTCCCCGCATTCAGGGCGGCGATCTGTGCGGGATCGTTGAAGAGGTCGGGTCAAACACGGGGTTCAAAAAGGGCCAGCGTGTGACTTGCCCGATCAATTTACCGCGTCCGTGCCCTGGCTACCCACAGGGCTTTATGGCGCTTGGGTCTGAGATTGATGGGGCTTTTGCCCAATACTGTCTGGTTGAAGCAAATGACCTGTATGACGTAAGTGCTTCACCCCTTTCAGACGTGGAAATTGCGGCCATTCCCTGTGCCTTTGGTACTGCCGAAAACCTGCTGACGCGCGCGGGCGTGACGGCAGGGCAAAAGGTTCTGATCACCGGTGCGTCAGGCGGCGTCGGTCTGGCGGCGGTGCAGCTTGCTGCGCTGCGCGGGGCGTCGGTTTGGGGTGCGACAGCGGCAGCGAAGGCAGAGGTCGTCAAATCCCAAGGCGCGTTGGGCACATTTGGCCGGGATGAGCTGCCGCCGCAGGATATGTTCGACGCGGTCATAGATGTGGTTGGCGGGCCCGCATGGGCATCGCTGATCCTTGCCCTGAAACCCGGCGGGCACTACGCCGTTTCGGGGGCAATCGCCGGGCCGATTGTCGAGGCTGATCTGCGGGACATCTATTTGCGCGATATCACCATTCACGGCTGCACGCATCAGGCACCCGAAGTCTTTGGCCGCCTTGTGGAGTTGATGATTTCCGGACGGATCAAGCCACTGGTTTCCCGAACCTACCCGTTGAAGGATATCGCCCGCGCACAGGCTGATTTTCAGGCAAAGACCCTTCCGGGTAAACTCGTTCTGCTGCCTTAAGGAGTAAGGACATGACAAAGATCACTCTGTTGGACGGTTCAATCGGACAGGAACTGGTCAAACGCAGCGGAGACCGGGCGACGCCGCTATGGTCCACGCGTGTGATGATCGACCACCCTGATCTGGTCGGCGCGGTGCATGGCGACTATTTCCGTTGTGGTGCCACGGTTGCCACCACCAATACCTATGCAGTCCACCGCTCACGCCTTGTACGGGTGGGGATGGAGGACCAGATGCCCGCCCTTGTCGACACTGCCCTGACACAGGCCGAACGTGCCCGTATTTCGACCGGGGGGCGGATCGCCGGGTCTCTGGGGCCGCTTCTGGCATCTTACCGACCCGACCTGAACCCGGACCCGGCAGACGCGGCGGAAAAGTTTGCTGAACTTGTGGCTTTGATGGCTGCGCGCGTCGATCTGTTTCTGATCGAGACAGTGTCCTCGGTGCAGGAGGCCGAGGGCGCGCTGCGTGGAACGACCGGATGTGGCAAACCGGTCTGGCTGTCATTCACGGTCAATGACGACGATGGCAGTCGCCTCAGGTCCGGCGAACAGCTCAGGGATGTCGCGCCATTGGTTGAAGAGTTTTCGCCTGACGCGCTGCTGATCAATTGTTCGCGCCCCGAAGCGATCCCGGCTGCTCTGGGCATCCTGTCCGGCATGAACAAGCCCTATGGCGCTTACGCCAACGGCTTTACACATATTTCGGATGAGTTTCTAAAGGACGCGCCGACAGTGGATGCGTTGGATCAACGCCATGATCTTGGTCCCGATGCCTATGCGGATCACGTCATGCGTTGGGTCGATCAGGGGGCTACGATTGTCGGCGGGTGCTGCGAAATTGGCCCGGACCACATCGAAGCGCTGGCCAAGCGGTTGCGTGCTGCCGGGCACGAGATCGTCTAAGGTGACAACGATGAGGAAAGTTGCTTTTGAATCACCGCAGGCGATACAGCAACATTTCGATATTCTGGTCGCACCCGGATTTGTGCTGCTTGAACTGGCCTCATTGGTCGAGGTTCTCAGGCTGGCAAATCGTGTGTGTCCGAAGCCGCCGTTCACTTTTGCCTATCGGTCGCTCAGAGGTGGCCCGATCTCCAGCAGCAGCGACGCGGTGGTGCAAACGGAACCCGTGCAGAACCAGCCCAAGGCGAATTATCTTTTCGTGATCGGCAATTCTGACCCGGATCACCCAGACTTGTCTTTGGGGCGGGTGGTGTCGGACTATACTTTCCGCGATGCCAAGGTGTTTCTGCTGGCGGAAGCGGCCAGCCGGTATATCGACGAACAGGGTTCAGACGATTTGGCAACCCATTGGGAGAATGCCTCGTTCCTGCGGGAACGCGGGGCCCGGTTTGAAGCCAAGCTGTCGATTGCAACCGAACAGGGCGCTGTTGTGACCTGTGCCGGAATGGAGGCGACAACAGATATCGCGCTGGCAGTGATCGGTCGCCATATCTCAGGGCCTGCAAAGATGACCGTGGCGGACATCATGTTGCATGAAAACATCCGGGATTTCGCCTCGATGCAGCCATTTTCGGGGGTAAAGTTGACCGCGACCGGAGATGTGAAGCTGGATCAGTGCATCAAGCTCATGCAGGCCAATATCGAAGACCCTCTGCCGATCAATCAGATCGTCGATTCGCTACAACTGTCGAACCGTTCGCTTGAGCGTAAGTTCAAAACCTTCTTTGGCACCACGCCCAACGGATTCTATCGCGAAATGCGGCTGGCGAAGGCCAATAACCTGCTTCTGAACACCACTATGAGCGTTCGCGAAATCGGATTGGCCTGTGGTTTTCCGAACGGGTTTTCCTCTGTTTACAAAAGCTTCTTCGGGGTCACGCCTTTTGTCGTTCGGCGGGAAAAGCGGGCCTCGACACATCGGTGAAAACTGCTGATCTTGTGACGTTTTTGGTGCATTTGTTGTCGATCTTCCGTGGCAGTTTACGCCAAACCTGACACAGCGGAGATTTCAGGATGGTTGATCTTCCCAGCAAGGCCCGAGTGGTCATCATCGGTGGCGGCGTCATCGGATGTTCGGTCGCCTATCATCTGACCAAGAAGGGCTGGACCGATGTTGTTCTGCTAGAACGCAAGCAACTGACCAGCGGCACCACCTGGCACGCGGCGGGCCTGATCGGGCAACTGCGCGCGTCTTCCAACATGACCAAATTGGCGCGCTATTCCGCAGAGCTCTATCTGGGCCTTGAGGAAGAGACCGGTGTCGCCACCGGCCTGCGTCAGGTCGGGTCCGTTTCGGTCGCCCTGACCAGTGAGCGGTTGGAGGAGCTTCACCGAAATGCGGCAATGGCCCGCGCCTTTGGCGTGCCGGTCGAAGAGCTTTCTCCGACCGAAGTCAAAGAGCGATATGAGCATATCAACCTCGACGGCGTGGCAGGTGGCGTTTGGTTGCCAACCGATGGCCAGGCGGATCCTGCTAATATTGCCTTGGCGTTGGCCAAGGGTGCGCGTCAACGCGGTGGGGTGATCAAGGAACGGGTGAAGGTGACCGGGATTTCCCGGCACGGACGGCGCGCGACCGGTGTCGACTGGGTCAGTGATGACGGGCAATCCCAAGGGCATATCGCCTGTGATATGGTTGTCAATTGCGCGGGAATGTGGGGGCGCGAGGTAGGCAAGATGGCCGGCGTGAATGTGCCGCTGCACGCCTGCGAACATTTCTATATCGTCTCTGAACCCATTGAAGGGTTGAGCCAAATGCCGGTTCTGCGGGTGCCAGATGAATGCGCCTACTACAAGGAAGACGCGGGCAAAATGATGTTGGGCGCATTCGAGCCCAATGCCAAACCCTGGGCCATGAACGGTATTCCCGACAACTTCGAGTTCGACCAACTGCCCGAGGATTTCGATCACTTCGAACCGATCCTCGAAGCGGCGTGCAACCGGATGCCAATGCTGTCCGAGGCGGGTATTCACACCTTCTTCAACGGCCCCGAATCCTTTACTCCCGACGACGCCTATCACCTGGGTCTGGCGCCCGAGATGGACAATTTTTGGGTCGCGGCCGGGTTCAACTCGATCGGTATCCAGTCCGCCGGTGGCGCGGGCATGTCGCTGGCCGAGTGGATGGATACCGGTGAAAAGCCCTTTGATCTGGGCGACGTAGATATCGGTCGGATGCAGCCGTTTCAGGGTAATAAGAAGTACCTATTTGAACGCTCAAAAGAAACGTTGGGATTGCTCTACGCCGACCACTACCCCTATCGCCAGAAAGCCACTGCACGCGGTGTGCGCCGAACCCCGTTCCACCATCACCTGAAAGAACAGGGCGCCGTTTTTGGAGAAATCGCAGGTTGGGAACGGGCCAATTGGTACGCGAATGAAGGGCAGGAGCGCGAATACCGGTACAGCTGGAAGCGCCAGAACTGGTTCGAGAATTCCGCTGCCGAGCACCGAGCCGTGCGCGAGAATGTGGGCATGTATGACATGTCTTCCTTCGGCAAGCTTCGTGTGGAAGGCCCTGATGCCGAAAAGTTCATGAACTACATCGGCGGGGGTGACTACTCGGTCCCTGTCGGCAAGATCGTCTATACGCAGTTTTTGAACCGCACAGGCGGGATCGAAGCGGATGTCACCGCAACCCGCCTGACCGAAACCGCCTATCTGGTCGTAACCCCCGCAGCCACGCGCTTGGCGGATCAGACATGGATGATGCGCCATGTCGGGGATTTCAACGTGGTCATTACAGATGTCACAGCGGGTGAAGGCGTTCTCGCTGTCATGGGGCCAAACGCTCGGGCTCTGCTGGAAAAGGTCTCGCCCAACGACTTCACAAACGCGACCAACCCCTTTGGTACTGCCCAGCAGATCGAGATCGGAATGGGCCTGGCCCGTGCACATCGCGTGACCTATGTAGGTGAGCTTGGGTGGGAAATCTATATTTCCTCAGACATGGCGGGCCACGTCTTTGAGACCCTGCATGAGGCTGGTCAGGACATGGGGCTGAAGCTGTGTGGTATGCACATGATGGACAGCTGCCGGATCGAAAAAGGTTTCCGGCACTTCGGCCACGATATCACCTGTGAGGATCATGTGGTTGATGCTGGTCTTGGCTTTGCCGTCAAGGTGGACAAAGGCTGTGATTTCATCGGGCGTGAGGCGGTGATTGCACGAAAAGAAAGCGGCCCGAAAAGCCGTCTGGTACAGTTCCGTCTGACCGACCCTGAACCGCTGTTGTTCCACAACGAGCCGATCGTGCGTGATGGCGAATATGTCGGCTACCTGAGTTCCGGCAATTACGGTCATAGCCTCGGTGGTGCCATCGGAATGGGCTATGTCCCGTGCGAAGGTGAAAAGGCCGCAGACGTTCTGGCTTCAACCTATGAGATCGATGTTTGCGGCGTGAAGGTCAAAGCCGAAGCATCGCTTAAACCGATGTATGACCCGAAATCCGAACGGGTGAAGGTCTGACAGACAGGGTAGGGGACGCTGCCCCCGCCGCCCGTGCCGGGCAACACCCCCGGGATATTTTGGGCCAGATGAAGTGCGGATCCCTTGCTTCACCTGGCTCTAAATATCCCGGAGCGCGAGGCAGAGCCTCGCAATTTTGGCGGCAACAGCTGCGGTCAGCAAACTTATCACAAATCGTTATGTGACACTTCACTGTTTTCAGAGTTTTCAATCCGTTCAGTTCTGCCGTAAACGGAACCGGTATCAACCGGAGAGCCTTCGTGACACCCACGCCATTACCACCTCAGAATGTGGATACTCCCAAAGGTTTGGCTTTGGCTGTCACAGCGTACGTCATGTGGGGATTCCTGCCGCTTTATATGAAGGCGATGGATCACATTGGACCTGTCGAGGTGGTGGCGCATCGGGTTATCTGGTCTGTTCCGGTTGCAGGTTTGCTGCTGGTCGCGCTGGGGCGCACCCGGGACTTGAAAGCTGCACTGGGCAATCCCCGGATGCTGGCCATGGCGGCTTTGACGGCGGCGCTGATTTCCGTGAACTGGGCGATTTATGTTTGGGCGATCTCGACAGGGCACGCGCTGGACGCGGCGTTGGGGTATTACATCAACCCGCTGTTCAGTATCGCGTTGGGCGCGATTTTGCTGCGTGAGCCCCTGACGCGGACCCAATTGTTTGCGGTGGGGCTTGCCGCACTGGGCGTTCTTGTGCTTGTGCTTGAGGCTGGGCGACTTCCCTGGGCGGCGCTGGGTTTGATGGTAAGCTGGGGGTTCTACGCGTTTTTCAAACGTTCACTGCCGATTGGACCAAACCAAGGTTTCCTGCTTGAGGTCCTGATCCTTTTGATCCCGGCCCTGGCCTATGTCACCTGGCTGGGCGTGCAAGGCACAGGCCATTTCGGCGCAGCGATGTCCGATACCGCATTGTTGTCCTGCGCCGGTATCGTCACGGCGGTGCCATTGCTGGTCTATGCGAACGGAGCCAAGCTGGTGCGCCTGTCGACCATGGGCATCCTGCAATACATTGCGCCGACTATGATTTTCATTACAGCCATCACTCTGTTCGGTGAGAAGATCGACACAGGACGTATGATCGCATTCCCTCTGATCTGGGTGGCTTTGGTCATTTACTCGATCCCATTGATCCGGCAGGCGCGGGCTCAGGCCTGAAGCAACAGGCGTGCTGCGGCATCTGCCCACAGCGCATAGGCCCGGGGGCTTGGGTGATAGCCGTCCGGTGCCGCCAGGGCCGGGTCGTCGGGCAGATCAAGCCTCAGGTGCTGCACATGGGGATGGACGGACACAACCTGTTGCAACGCATTATCCAGCCGTGCAGCCTGACGGCCAAGCACCCAGGCCAATGGATGTGGCAGGGCCGGAAACCTGTTCATTTGCGGAACGCCGGTGATGATTATACGCCGCGCCCCCAGTTCGTTTGACAGGATGTTGATAAGCTGCGCCTGACGATCCGTAAATGTGCGGCAAGAGACGGCGCGGGTGACGTCATTCACCCCCAAAGCCGTGACCACCGCATCGAATTCGCCCTTTATGCCCCTCAGGCGGTCAATCGTATCCAGCGTCGTGTACCCTGTGGTGGCCTCAAGTTGCCACTCAACCGTGTGATGTCTGGCCAACCGGTCCGCAAGCTGCCCCGACAAGGCCTGCGCCTGAGTTCCCGCGCCCACTCCGGCCGCCGAGCTATCGCCGGTGATCAGCAGACGCAGGCGGGGGCCACGCCCTGTTCGGCCCTCTCGCGGGCCAGTTGGCTCTGGCAAAAGCCGGGCGTTGCGGCGCACCAAAAGGGCTTGCGTGGCCAGAACGGGCAACAAGGGCACACGTAGAACCTGGTCGGGTGCTATCAGGGTGCGCATCATCAGGTCACGTCAGGGAGTTTTTGAATTCCAGAAAACGAGCGTCAGTCATCACGCGCGCCATCATCGCCTCGCGCAAAGCGCCGACTGTTTTGTAGGGGCGCATGGCGACTTCGAAGATTTGGATCAAACCGTCCTCGTTCAGCGTAATGAGGTCGACGCCAATGCCGTCCAGATCTCCAATCTTGCATTGAAACTCCAGCGCCCAATCGTTGCCAGCGCCCATAATCCGGCGATACCGGAAGTCGGAAAAGACCTGCCCGACATGGCCAAGTACGGCCGCGACAGGTGCGCGCCCGGTCCACGTGCTGTAATAGGTTGGTGGCAGGAACTGCACATCTTCGGCCAGCAGATCGTGGATCAGCGCCTCATCGCCCTTGGCGACAACCTCTTGCAGTCGTTCAATTGTCGGGTGCATGTCCTGTCCTCCTGCGCAGAAGTTCACCGAACATGACCGGGCGCGCAAGGACGACGTTGCGGGAAGGTGCGCGCTGAGATAGGCAGGCCCGCATGAGCGAAACCTATGCCCCCCCGCAAACCGCGCTGGACGTACTACACGAAGATGCGCAGCTGATTGTGGTGAACAAACCGTCGGGCCTGCTTTCCGTGCCGGGGCGGGGCGATCATCTGGCTGATTGCCTTCTGACACGCGTGCAGGCGGCTTTCCCTCAGGCGTTGCTTGTGCATCGACTGGACCGGGACACATCAGGTGTCATGGTTTTTGCCCAAACACCTCATGCGCAAAGGCATCTGAGTATGCAGTTCGAAAAGCGGCAGACCCGGAAAACCTATATTGCCCGTCTCTGGGGGCGGATGGAGCCAAAGACCGGCACGGTTGACCTGCCGTTGATCGTGGACTGGCCCAACCGACCCAGACAAATGGTGTGTCATGATACGGGCAAACCTGCGGTCACCGATTGGCGCGTTGTGAAACATGAGGGCGAGACCTCTCGCGTGCGTATGTTTCCCAAAACCGGGCGGTCTCATCAGCTGCGCGTTCATATGCAGGCATTGGGTCACCCGATCCTGGGCGATCCGTTCTATGCAACAGGTGCGGCGAGGGAGTTTCCCAGATTGATGCTGCATTCCGAAGAATTGCGCCTGAAGCATCCTGAGGGCGGGCATTCGATGAAGTTTCGCGCCCAGCCCGATTTCTGATCTCAGGCAATTCTGGCCCACAGCATCTTCAGGTTGCCCAGCGAAATGCGTCTTGTTCGTTTCGTCGAAACCGATTGGCGGCGATGGCGCTCCTGCGCGATCTCACCTTCAATCTCGAAGGCACGCAGTGTGTGGTCCTGTGACCATTGGCCAAGTTTCAGTGTCATCATGACGTGGTTGTCGAGGTGCGGCATTTCTTGGCTCCTTGTGTGATATCCACCCATTATCGCGCGTCACCGCTGACAGCATGTTGTCAGTGGGGTGTGCTAGGGTGTCAGCAGAGTGTCAGGAGAATGCGATGCGCCGTTCGACCCGTTTGTTTGAAATCATCCAGATCTTGCGGGCCGCAAGTGCGCCGGTCACGGCAGAAGCACTGGCCACCCGGCTAGAGGTGTCCATCCGCACTGTCTATCGTGACATTGCCGAATTGCAGGCCCAGCGAACACCCATCGAAGGTGAGGCCGGTGTCGGTTACATGATGCGGCGCGGTTACGATCTACCGCCGCTGAATTTCGACGCAGAAGAGGTTGAAGCCCTGTGGGTTGGCCTGTCTCTTCTGGCGCGCACCGGTGACAGCCACCTGCAGCGCGCCGCCAGTCGGATCTGTCAGAAGATCGATGCTCTGCATAGCCCGACCGATTGGTTGCAGGTTTCACCCTGGGGGGCTCCGGCGGATGATCCCGAGAAGGGGTGTGTTTCTGTTTCGCATTACCGCGAAGCTATTCGGGCAGAACGGAAAATCCGTATCACCTATATAGATGGTGAAGGCGAACAAACCATCCGCGTGGTGCGCCCACTGGCGCTGATCTATCATGTCGAATGTACGTTGCTGGCAGGGTGGTGCGAGATGCGAAACGGCTTTCGCCATTTCAGAACCGATCGCATCTGGTCCAGTGAATTCACTGACGAAGGATTTCTGGGGCAAGGTAAATCTTTGCGCGATCTCTGGCAGGAGCAACAACTCGCGGGCACCTTTGCGGAACCGGTATGAATGACCTTTGGCGGGTATTCGCCGATTTCACCGCATTGTTGCTTGAGCCTGTGAGCAAGCGCAGTGATATACTGGGTGAAATGGATCAAGCCCGAAGAACGGGTACCGGAGCAGAAGGTGATATCATGACGATTTCAAAGTTTTTCCTGGCGACAGGCTTGTGTTCAATCATGGCCGTGACGGCCTGTACCGATCCGGGCACCCTGACCGTTCAGAACGACCCCAACAAAAATACCAAGCAGGGTGCGGTTCTGGGCGGCCTTATCGGTGCGGGTGTCGGCGCGATTGCCAATAATTCGAACCCGGGTCTTGGGGCGCTGGCCGGCGCCGCCATTGGTGCCGCCGGTGGCGGTCTGATCGGCAACCAGTTGGACAAGCAGGCTGCCGAGTTGCGCCAACAACTGGCGAATGACGGGATTACAATCGTCAATGCGGGTGACCGGCTGATCGTGACTGTCCCGAATGACATTACGTTTGACACAGACAGCTCGACCGTGCGCCCGGCGCTGCGGGCGGATCTGGTGAAAGTGGGCCAGAACCTTGTCAACTATCCCAACTCGAACGTTCAGATCATCGGTCATACCGACAGCGATGGTGACGCGTCTTATAATCAGGGTTTGTCCGAGCGTCGCGCAAACGCGGTCGCGGATATCCTGCAAGCCAATGGTGTCAGCTACAGCCGTATCAGAACCTACGGTCAGGGTGAAAACAACCCGGTCGCGTCCAACCTGACGCCGCAAGGAAAAGCGCAAAACCGTCGAGTTGAGATTGTTGTGGTCCCCAGCGGAAACGCGTGATCCTGAAACGCAGGACCGGTCTGGCCCGGCCCCTGTTGCGCAATGACTGTGCGTCAATGGGGGTTTGGTCAGGGTCAATCTCGGTCTAACTATTGGGAAACACTGAAACGGAGTTGTCCCTGATGTCTCAACCGACCCTGCTTGGCCTGTCCGGCTCCCTGCGCAAGGGCGCGACGAACCGCAAACTGCTGCGCGAAGCGGCCCGGTTGTTCGACCCTGTCAGCTATACCGAAGCAGACCTGAACCTGCCGCTTTATGATGGCGATCTGGAGGATGCCGAAGGGATACCGGCACCTGTTCAGATGCTGGCCGACCAGATCGGGCAGGCGGATGCGGTGATCATCTCGACGCCCGAGTACAACAAAGGGCCTTCGGGTGTTCTGAAAAACGCTCTGGACTGGGTCAGCCGGACGAAAGGCAATCCATGGGCGAGCAAGCCGGTTGCTGTAATGTCGGCTGCGGGTGGCCGCGCCGGCGGGGAAAGGGCACAGATGATCCTGCGCGCCTGCATGGTGCCCTTTCAGCCCCGTATCTTGCAGGGTCCGGAAATTCACCTTGCTGACAGCTCGAATGAGTTCGACGATCAGGGTAGGTTGTTGTCCGAGCGATACGAAAACTCGCTGCACATGCTGATGCAGAAACTCAGGGCCGAGGCCGGTTTCTAAGCTTGGACTGCCCATATGTTGGAACAGCGTCAAAGCGATATCCTTGATCCGGCCCGTGCCGCATCGCTTCAGGTTGCGTTAGGCTCTGAGCCAACAATTGCCAATGGTTCAGCTCTGCCGCCATTCTTCCATCAGCTCTATTTCTGGGCGCCGCAACCGCCTGCTGCGCTGGGGCGGGATGGGCATCCCAAGGTGGGTGGCCTGATCCCGGATATGGGATTGCCCCGCAGAATGTGGGCCGGTGGGCAATTGGAATTTCATGCACCGCTGATCGCGGGTATACCTGCTGACAGGACATCGGTTCTTGATAACCAAAGCACAAAAGAGGGGCGGTCCGGCCCGTTGGGTTTTGTCACTTTGCGGCACGAGATACGGCAAAGTGGCCAACTTTGTCTGACCGAATGGCAGGATCTTGTTTATCGTGAAGACCCCACGCCGGGTGTGATGACTCAAACGCCGCCCCGATCGCGCACGGATGAAACGGATGTCCGCGCGGTTGCGTTCGATACCACCCTGCTGTTTCGCTACTCGGCGCTGACCTTCAACGGCCATCGCATTCACTACGATCTGGACTATGCGCGCGATGTGGAAGGATATGAAGGGCTGGTTGTGCACGGGCCACTTCTGGCGCAGCTTCTGATGCTGTTTGCAGTTGATCTTGGCGGACCACTCAAGTCGTTTTCTTTCCGTGCGACCTCACCGTTGATGCATTTCGAGACTGCCCAGCTGTGCCGGAACGGTCAGGACATGTGGGTGC
Source organism: Ruegeria sp. AI2 (assembly GCF_056541275.1). Classification (NCBI taxonomy): domain Bacteria; kingdom Pseudomonadati; phylum Pseudomonadota; class Alphaproteobacteria; order Rhodobacterales; family Roseobacteraceae; genus Ruegeria; species Ruegeria sp. AI2. The sequence goes on along the minus strand of NZ_JBQFYB010000011.1, from coordinate 11,371 downwards.
GCGGCCCGGACGGGCGGCAATGCATGAAGGCTGTGGCCCTATCACAGTGAGGCTTCGGGGCGAAAGTCATCGGGGATCGAATCCCGACCCTCCAACATCAGATCGGCCATGACCTCTGCCACTTTCGGAGCCATGCCAAATCCGATCTTGAAGCCGCCATTGGCGATGAACTGGCCCTGTTGCAACGGATGCAGGCCCAACATCGGGGCGCGACTTTTGCTGCGGGGACGCACCCCGGCCCAACGTTCGATCACCTCGGCCCCGTGCAAAAGCGGCAGTGCGCGCGTGGCGCGGTCTATGACATCGTCCAAAGCACCGTCTGTGCTGGTCGGGTCGTCATAATCCCGTTCAGACGTTGATCCGATTGCCAGCGTTCCGTCCGCATGTGGCACGATATGGACCGCATCTGCGAATAGCTGTGGCATCTCTCCTGCATCAAAGCGCAACAGGGCGGCCTGACCTTTGACACCGTTTCCGACGGTCTTTCCGTAGGCGTCGTTAAGTTCCAGTAATCCTGCTAGGCCCGTGGCGTGGACAACCTGTCCTTTATCATCAGCGTTACTGACAACGTGAACGCCCATTACCTCAAGGGCTGCAACCAACGCAGCGCAGGCCCGCCGGGGATGCATGCGCGCTGTCAGTGTATCGCGGATGACAAAGCCGGTGGGGCTGGGCGGGCACCACGATCCGGCCTGCGATGTTTTGATCACCCGCCATTCTGCCTGCCCCTGCCAAAGCTGATCGGCTGAACCTTCGCGTTGCCGGGCCAGATCAAGGCTGCGGGCGTCAGGAATGGGTTGAAGACGGCCCAGACGGCCATAGCCGGGGGAAACGCCGCCGGTACCCTCGACCTGCTGCCAAAAGGGTTCGGCCATGATCAGGCTGTCGAACTGAAAAGCTTTCTTGGCATTCCAGTTTTCAGGCACATGCGGGGCCAAGGCCCCCACCAGGCCGCCGCTGGACCCGGAGCCCGGCCCAAAAGGATCGACAACCTGTACCTTCGCGCCCCGCCGGGCGCTGGTCCAGGCGATGGACAGGCCGAAAATTCCTGCCCCGCGAACCGTCACATCGACCATTGCCAATTCCCTTTTCCTTGTTCAGTGTCGCGCCGCTTAGCTACAGGATTCCCCGATGGCAGACCAGCATGCCGAATTGACGTGGACCGAGGATCAGATACCGGTCTCGGACCGTTTCGACGATCCCTACTACTCGTTGCAAAACGGGCTGGAAGAGACGCGCCATGTGTTTCTGGCAGGCAATGGTCTGCCAGAACGCTTTGCGCCGGGGTTTCATATTGCCGAGTTGGGCTTTGGGACCGGTCTGAACCTGCTGACGGTTTGGTCTGAATGGGAGAAATCCGGCCAAACAGGCCCGCTTCGGTTCACCAGTTTCGAAGCCTTTCCCATGGCCACGGATGATATGCGTCGCGCGCTTGAGGCCTTCCCCGAGTTACACCCGTGGAGCAGCCGGTTTCTGGCCCATTGGACAGGTCACGCCTGCAATCTTGAAACCCTTCAATGCGAAGTGATCATCGGCGATGCGCGCAACAGCCTGCCGCAATGGGCAGGCATGGCCAACGTCTGGTTCCTTGACGGGTTCTCTCCTGCCAAGAACCCTGAATTGTGGGGGGCAGAGCTGATGCAGCAAGTGGCGGCGCATACCGCTACCGATGGCACGGCAGCGACCTATACAGCCGCCGGGTTTGTTCGACGCGGGCTTCAGGATGCCGGTTTCACCGTCACCCGTACATCCGGCTATGGCCGCAAGCGGCACATGACGCGGGCGCTCAAGGCATGACGCAGAAAAACAATGCAGGTGCGGGTATCGCCCTGATGGTGGGCGCGACGATTGTCTTTGCCTTGCAGGACGGTATCTCACGCCATTTGGCCGGAACCTATAACACCTACATGGTGGTGATGATCCGCTATTGGTTCTTTGCGGCCTTTGTCATTGCACTGGCGGCGCGATCTTCCGGCGGGTTAAGGGCGGCCATGCAGACGAACCAGATGGGGCTTCAGATACTGCGGGGCCTGCTGCTGGCCACCGAGATCTGCGTCGCCGTGTTCGGTTTCACAGTGCTCGGTCTGATCGACAGTATGGCCGTTTTCATAAGCTATCCCCTGCTTGTCGCCGCGCTGAGCGGGCCGGTTCTGGGTGAAAAGGTTGGATGGCGGCGCTGGGTTGCGATCGGTGTCGGTTGCATTGGTGTTCTGATCATTCTGCAGCCGGGCGTTGGTGTTTTTGATCCTTGGGCCGTCATACCGCTGATCTCGGCGTTTCTGTTTGCGATTTACGGCCTGCTGACGCGCTATGTCGCACGTCAGGACAGCACGGCCACCAGCTTTTTCTGGACCGGCGTTGTTGGTGCCATCGCCATGACCCTTTTTGGAATGTGGTTCTGGGAGCCAATGGCCCGCAGCGACTGGCTGTGGATGGCGTTGCTGTGCGTCAGCGGGGCAACGGGGCACTGGCTGCTGATCAAATGTTATGAGATGGCCGAAGCCAGCGCCGTCCAACCCTTCGCCTATTTCCACCTGGTCTGGAGCGCGATTCTGGGGATTTCGATCTTTGGTGAAAAACTGCGCCCCGAAGTTGTCACGGGCGCAGCGATTGTTGTGGCCGCAGGTCTGTTTACCTTATGGCGCGAACGCCGCCAGCGATGATCCGATCAGTTCCTGTGAAAACGGAACCGGCAGGGCGGGCTGCCCCAGACGGGCGCGGTAGACCGGCAGGCTTTCGGTCACGCGCATCACATAATTGCGCGTCTCATTGAACGGAATGGTCTCAATCCAGTCTACGATATCCACCTCACCGGTGCGCGGATCACCATAGCGTTCCATCCACGAGATCGGGCGCTTTGGACCGGCATTGTATCCGGCCGCCATCATGACGACATTCCCGTTGAACTCGGTTGCAAGGCCCGAAAGATAGTTGGCGCCAAGCTTGGCATTGTATTGCCAGTCCGACGTCAACCGACCGGTCTGATGGCCGCTGAGTATCCCCAGTTCTCCGGCCACCAGCTTGGCTGTTGCAGGCATCACTTGCATCAGGCCGCGCGCCCCCGCGCCGCTGACGACAACCGGATCAAATTCGCTTTCGCGCCGCGCGATGGCCAGCGTCATTTCCTTGGCCATTGGCAGACGCATGTCGGCCACTGGATGAACCGGGTAATAGGCCGCAGGCAAAACGGTGCCCGTGGTCGCTGCCCGCTTGGCGATCATCACGGCCAGATGCGGCTGTTTCAGCTCAATCGCAAGGTCGCCCAACTGATTGGCCTGCACAGGGTCAAGACCTTCGACAAGATGGGTCAGGAACCTCTCGGACAAGTTGTCTTCGCCGGCCTTGAGCAACAGCAGCCCGGCTTCCAGAACGCTGGAATCGGCGAAATCTGCCTGACGCCAATGCGGGGCGCGACGCGGATTGGCCAGTTCCTTGTCAAATGGCCGTCCGATCCGTTCCGCCGCCAGCAAACCATAAAAAGAGGTCTGATGATCCGCGCCCATGGCGTAGGCCTCATAGGCTTTGTCTGCGTCCCCAAGCTCGGCGTAAGCCCGCCCCAGCCAATAGCCGCCGCGCCCTTTCGAGATCGGCGATTGCACGGCATTCGAAAAATTCTGGAAGTGCCGCACGGCTGTGGCGGGGTCATTCAGTTTGCGCAGAGCCAGAAACCCGGCCAGCCACTCCAGATCCGCATAGGAATATCCCATTTCGGGGGTCATATGGTGCTTGGCCGCTACGTCATAAGCGCGCGCTGCCCGCCCCGATCGCATCTCGAGCCGGGCCAGACGGCGGCGACCCTCGGCCCATTTGTCAGGCTCGCCCAGGGCTTCCGGTCCGTTTGACCGTGCCAGCATCAGGTCGACGGCGCTGTCATCCAGTTCTTTCTTGTCCCGCCAGACAAAACGGTCGAATGCCAGCCCCGGCGAATCTGCCAGCGGCTTCGGCACCGCCGCCACCTTGCCGTCTACGCCTGGCTGGCGTTTCTGCAATGCGATCCGCGCTTCGGCCAACTTGCGCTCGTTGGTGCTGACCAGGGGCAGCATCTGTTCTGCGCTGACCAAATGGCCATCCCACAGCATCCGGTCCAGCCGCGCGGCATGGTGCGGCTTCAGCAGTTTGGCAAAGTTCTCCAGATAGTCCTTTTGCAACCCCGACCCCATCGGCATGGTACGCCAGGCTGTCACGATATCGGCTTCCGCCTCGCCAATGCGCCCTTTGGCCTTAAGGGCCACCGCATAGTTCAGCGCGCCTTCAGCAGTCTGAGGGGGCAAGCCAGCGTAAAACTTCAGAACTCTGTCGGGATCGGCCCCGGTAAAGACCGGCTCACTCTTGCGGCGCAGCCAATCCAGCCCGGGCCAGTCCGGGCGTCGTTCGAGAAACACCAGCACATCGCCCGAGCTACCAAACCCCTCACGCAACCAGTGCCAGACGATGACATCGCGCGAGACCGAGCCGCGCTGGCCCGATACGCGCAGCGCCGCGTTCCAGTCGCCCTTGCGCATTTCATAAAGCCCGACGCGCAAATCACCGGCCGCATCCGCGCGTGCGGCTTGCGGTGTCGTCACTGCGTATAGAATCACACCAGTCAACAGTACCAGAAAGCGTGTCATCCCTTGCATTTCCCAACCAACCGAGGATAGAGCCTGTGAGGATAAACCTTGCGCCGGCGGGATCAACTCACAAAGCTGGAAACGTGAGAGGCCGAGGCGCAAAAACCGCACTATGCACCTTAAGGAGCGTGTCATGTTCAAAGGCTCGATGCCAGCCCTCGTCACTCCGTTCAACAACGGCGAGTTGGACCTGAAGACGCTAAAACATCTGGTCGAATGGCAGATCTCCGAAGGCTCGACCGGGCTGGTGCCTGTTGGAACCACCGGCGAAAGCCCGACGCTCAGCCACGACGAACACGAAACGGTCATCGAAGAAGTGGTCAAAACGGCTGCTGGCCGTGTTCCGGTTATTGCCGGTGCCGGGTCGAACAACACGGTCGAAGCCGTCCGGTTCGTTCAGTTCGCCGAAAAAGTTGGTGCCGATGCGGCGCTGGTTGTCACGCCTTACTACAACAAACCGACTCAACGCGGCCTGATCGCGCATTTCCAAGCCCTGCACGAGGCTGCGGATATTCCGATCATCATCTACAACATTCCCGGGCGATCGGTCATCGACATGACCCCGGCCACCATGGGCGAACTGGCCCGGTTGCCGCGTATTGTCGGGGTCAAGGATGCGACGGGCGATCTGGCGCGCGTCAGCCAGCAGCGTGCGATCTGTGGCAAGGACTTCTGCCAGCTATCCGGTGAAGACGCCACTGCACTGGGTTTTAACGCCCATGGCGGTGTCGGATGCATTTCAGTCACCGCAAACGTGGCTCCCAGGCTATGCGCCGAATTCCAGCAGGCCACATTGTCGGGCGATTATGCAAAGGCACTGGAATACCAGGACAAGCTGATGCCGCTGCACGAAGCGATCTTTATAGAACCCGGGTTGGTCGGCGCCAAATACGCGCTCAGCAAACTGGGTCTCTGCAGCACCGAAGTCCGCTCACCTCTGACTGAGCTGGAAGACAACACAAAAGCCGCGATTGATGCGGCAATGGCACACGCGGGCCTCATCTAACCCGGCCTTCAGAAACCGGAAAAGGCGGCCTCGACTACCGAGTGCCGCCTTCTTGGTTTTCAGGATCCAAACTTCATCCGGCCAAAAATATCCCGGGGGAGCCGCGGCTTGCCGCGGCGGGGGCAGAGCCCCCTCAGCGTTTGCCGTAATAAAGCCCCACGACATGTTCGGCCTGCGCAAAGAACAGCCAGCGAGAGGCCGCGACACCTGCCAGATGCGATGCCACTGCCAGCAGGGCCAGGAAATGGTTGAATGGCAGGACGAGCAACAGAACCGGAAGGACAAAGGCCAATACAAACGAGATCACCCTTAGCTTATCGGCATGTTTGCGCCCGACCACATGAACAAACTCACGCAGTAGATAGTTGGTACCGGTATGCGGTGGCTCGAACGCTCTGACGGTACCCCGGTTACCCAAACCTGTGGCTGTGCCCAGATTCGTTTCGGATGCTTCCAGCGCTTTGTCGCCTTTCTTCCAATACAGGATTTGAACCAAAGCGGCGATCAGCAGAAGCGGAATGGCAACCCGTGTCTGGCCAGCCAGCAACGCACCACCTGCCAGGCTGAAGCTCAGGAACATGGCGGGGGTCAGGTTCATATTCCAGCGCGGGATGGTCTTGAGTTGCGTGTAGATCATCGAAGTCGTGAACACGGTCGCCAGTGACATCAACGCTCCGATCCAACCCAGCAGGCTCCATTGCCGATCCAGAAACACCACGCCAATCGCGTAAAGCCCCATGACGACCAGGGCGAGCACGGCACACCAGCCCTCACGGCTGAGCCAGCTCGTTTTCCATTGAGTAAAAGCCTTCCAGGCCCGTTCCGGGTGGCCGAGATGGAAGGTCGAGGCCATCAGCCCTCCGACGGCCAGGCCGTAAGCAATGGCGAAGAACACAAAGGCCACCCAACCCGAGACAGCCGGAAAGCCAAGACCAAGGAAGAAGAGCAGACCGAAGCCCAGACCGGACAGGGTGGTGAAGAGGATGACGGAGGGTGCAGGATGCATCAGAGTTTCTCCAACGTCTTGTCGAGCCAGCCGAGGAAGCCCTTGGGCTCTTCAGCGACAGGTGCCAACAGGGGGGCCAGGATGTCGATCTGATCTTCCACCGTGTCTTTCGGGCGCGGCGGCAGATATTTATTGACGGGTTTGGTGCCCATTTCGGGCATCAGGTCCATTCCGCCGCGGTCCGCAACAAGCTTGCTGACGTCGCTGTCCGGATCGCCCAGATCGCCAAAGTGCCGCGCGCCCGCCGGACAGGTTCGGACACAGGAGGGGATCCGGTCCACCTCGGGCAGGTTCTCGTTATAGATCCGGTCGACGCAGAGTGTGCATTTCTTCATCACCCCCTCGGCCTTGTCCAGTTCACGCGCGCCATAGGGGCAGGACCAGGCGCACAGGCCGCACCCGATACAGTCGCTTTCATTGACCAGCACGATGCCATCTTCGACCCGCTTGTAGCTGGCCCCGGTCGGGCACACGGTAACACAGGGCGCTTCTTCGCAATGCAGGCAGGATTTAGGGAAATGGATCAGTTGCGCGTGCCCTTCCGCCGGTTGCACCTCGTAGGAATGCACGCGGTTCAGGAAAGTGCCCGAAGGATTGGCGCCATAGGCATCCTGATCGGACAGCGGCGCTCCATAATTTTCCGTGTTCCAGCCTTTGCAGGAAATCACGCAGGCATGGCAACCAACGCAGGTGTCCAGGTCGATCACCAGACCCATCTTGCGCTCGGTGGAGTTCGGTAGCTGGGTCATGTCAGGGTACCTGTGCTGTTGAGGACGGGTGAGGGGGCCAGCCCCCTCTTGAGCCTGCGGCTCAATTCACCCCCGGGATATTTGTGGCCAGATGAAGTGCGGATCCGGGTCATTTGCCCACCTTCCACGCCAAATTCGCAGGGCCGGTTCCTACCGGTGATTTGATCGGGTCAAAATGAGGCTGGCTTTGGGCATCGGCGGGCGCGTCGGCCTTTTCGATTTTCACCTTCAGGTCAAACCATGCGGCCTGACCAGTAATGGGGTCGGAATTGGCCCAACGTAGCCCGTCGCCTTTTGGCGGAAGCAATTCGTGGATCAGGTGGTTGAGCAGGAAACCCTTGGTGGCCTCGGGCGCGTCCTCTTGCAGGGCCCAGGCGCCTTTGCGTTTGCCGATGGCGTTCCATGTCCAGACGGTGTTGTCGTTCAGCGCGGCCATTTCCATCACAGGGACCGTAATCTCACCATGAGGGGATGTGATTTTGGCCCAATCTCCGTCGTTCAGGCCGTGCTTGCGCATCAGCCAGGTCGGAACATAGAGCGGGTTTCGCCCGTGCAACTGCCGCAGCCAGGCGTTTTGCGTGCCCCAGCTGTGATACATCGCCATCGGGCGCTGGGTCAGCGCGTTGACCGTGAAGCCGTCGTTGCCGTGCTGATCGGTTTCGTACCAGATCGGAAGCGGGTCCATCGTGTCTTTGATCCGCTGGCGCAAATGATCAGGCGGCTGTCGGTCGCCATGGCCTTCGGCTGCCAGCTGAAACTTGCGCATCGGTTCGGAGTAGAGTTGGAATAGGTATGGCTGCGGGCTGTCATAGAGCCCCATGCCCACGGCCCATTCCTGATAGGCTGCATTCCACGGTTTGTAGTAATCCGCGCCTTGCGGGATATGCGCCACGTAGAAGCCACCGTTTTCGATATAGCGGTTCAACTGATCCGGGTTGACCTCTCCGCGCCCTTCCTTGTCGGCGTTTTCACCGCGGAATCCGGCCAGCGGGCCAATACCCGGTTTGCGTTCGTGATTGACGATGTAGTCGGCGTAATCGACCCATTTTGTGCTGCCGTCTTCATGGGTGAAACCCGGAAGTTTCATGCGGTTAGCGAGATCGATCAATACTGATTGAAACCCGCGCACGTCGCGGTCCGGTTCGATCACAGGCCAGCGGATTGCGTCAGCGGCCGCATCCGCCTCGCAAATCGGGCGATCCAGCAGCGAAATACAGTCGTGGCGTTCGAGGTAGGTCGTGTCCGGAAGGATGAGGTCCGCGTAGGCCACCATCTCGGAAGAATAGGCGTCCGAATAGATGATGCGCGGGATCACGTAATCGCCGTTTTCATCTTTGTCCGTCAGCATCTCGATAACACCCTTGGTGTTCATGGTCGAGTTCCACGACATGTTGGCCATGTACATGAACAGCGTATCGATCTTGTACGGGTCGCCCGCATGTGCGTTCGAGATCACCATATGCATCAGCCCGTGACTGGACATCGGGTTTTCCCAGGTGAACGCCTTGTCGATCCGCGCGGGGCTGCCATCTTCCTTCAGTGCAAGGTGTTCCGGGCCGCGGACAAACCCTAGGTGCGGCCCATCCAGCGGAGAATTGGGCGTCACCTTGCAATGCGGTGTCGGATGCGCCTCGACCGGTTTGGGGTAGGGGGGCTTGAAGCGGAAGCCGCCGGGAACCTCGACCGTGCCCAGGATGATTTGCAGCACGTGCAACGCGCGGCAGGTCTGGAAACCATTGGCATGAGCCGAAACGCCGCGCATCGAATGCATTGCAACAGGGCGGCCAACCATCTTGGTGTGTTTCTCGCCCCGGAAATCGGTCCATTCGTGATCGAGCTCAAACGCCTCGTCAAAGGCGACGCGCGCCAGTTCCGCTGCAATCGCGCGAATGCGATTGGCGGGGATACCGCATTTTTCGGCAACAGCTTCGGGCGCGTGTTCCTCGGACAGGTATTTTTCCGCCATCAAGTGAAATACAGGGCGATGAACGACACCGTCGTTTTCGTAGACCGCCGACAAATCCGGGCGAACGCCAGGCGTGTCGAAAGCCGTCAGCTTGCCTGTATTCCGGTCGATGACCAGGGGCTTTCCGTCATCGTCGCGCAGGAACAAGCCCTTTCCGGCGCCTTCGGACGCGTCCACCAAAACCGGGGCATTGGTGTAGCGGCTGAGATAGTCGAGATCGATCTTTCCGGCTTTCATTAGCACATGGATCAACGACAGGATGAACAGCCCGTCAGTTCCCGGTGTGATGCCGACCCAATCATCGGCGACGGCATTGTATCCGCTGCGGATGGGGTTGACGCCGATAACGCGCGCACCGCGCGCCTTGATCTTGCCAATACCCATTTTGATCGGGTTGGAGTCGTGGTCTTCGGCCACGCCAAACAGCATGAACAGCTTGGTGTGATCCCAATCAGGCTGGCCGAATTCCCAAAATGCGCCACCCATCGTATAAATGCCGCCCGCAGCCATGTTGACCGAACAGAAGCCACCATGCGCCGCATAGTTGCAGGTTCCGAAATTTTGCGCCCAGAAGCTGGTGAAGCTCTGGCTTTGGTCCCGGCCGGTGAAAAAGGCAAGCTTTTCCGGGTTGTCTTTGCGGATTGGCTCCAGCCAGCTGACCGCCAGTTCCAGCGCTTCGTCCCAGCTGATCTCCTCAAATTCACCCGAGCCACGCGGGCCGACCCGTTTCAGTGGCTTGTGCAGGCGCGAGGGGGCGTTGACCTGCATGATCCCGGCAGACCCCTTGGCGCACAGGACACCCTTGTTCACCGGGTGGTCGCGATTGCCTTCGATATAGGCAACCTTGCCGTCTTTCATGTGGACGTTGATGCCGCATCGACAAGCGCACATGTAGCAGGTGGTCCTGCGGATTTCGTCCGAGACTTTCGGTGACGTATCAAGGATCGGCTGCTGATGGGTCATTTGCGGGTCCAGTTGGTTATTGCGGGAGGATATTGTCAGTTTCCTCGGTATTTTAGAACATCGTTCCGGTGGCGGTGCGTAAATTCAGTGTTACAGTCCATTTGCCTGTAGCGCGGTCACGGCGATCATCTGGGTCACATCCTCGGCGCTGCATCCGCGGGACAGGTCGTTGGCGGGTTTGGCCAGTCCCTGTAAAACCGGACCGATAGCGGTGTAGCCCCCCAACCTTTGGGTGATCTTGTAGCCGATGTTACCAGCATCAAGGTTGGGAAAGATCATCACGTTGGCCTGCCCGGCGACAGACGATCCCGGCGATTTTCGCTCGCCAACCGAAGGTACAAAGGCGGCGTCAAATTGCAATTCACCGTCGACATTCAGGTCCGGCGCGGCTTGGCGCAGCGCCTCAGTGGCCTCGATCACCTTGTCCACGTCGGGATGCTTGGCGCTGCCCTTGGTGGAAAAGCTGAGCATCGCGATCTTTGGATCGACCTGCAGCAGCGTCCGGGCCGATGTGGCGGATGCGATGGCGATCTTGCTCAGCTCGCTCGCGGTCGGATTGATGACCAGCCCGCAATCGGAATACAGCATCGCCCGCGCCCCGGGCTGAGCGTTTTCCGGCGGGTACATCAGGAAGAAAGACGACACCATTCCTGCATCGGGGGCCATGCCAATCACCTGGATCGCCGCACGGACGATTTCGCCGGTCGTGTGAACGGCCCCTCCTACGGTGCCGGTGGCACGTCCGCTGCGCACCAGCATGGCGGCATAGACGGGGGGTGTTTCAACGGCGGCACGGGCCTTGGCCCGATCGACGCCTTTATGCCGGCGCAGTTCGAAAAAGGCCTCGGCAAACTCTTCGGTCAGGTCCGAAGTCTTGGGGTCATGGATCTCAACGCCCCGAGAGGCAGCAGCCCCTTGATCTTTCAGGGCTGCTTCGACCTCGGCGTACGGGCCAACCAGAATGATATCGGCCAGATTGGCCCTCTGCGCGTTGATGGCCCCTTTTGTGATGCGGGGGTCGTTGCCTTCGCTGAGGGCGATTATGGGACGGGTGGCCGGAGCGTTTTGCCG